>CAWJMR010000059.1:0-192454 GCA_963843965.1 uncultured Gemmatimonadaceae bacterium | reverse complement strand
TGGATGCGCTGCAGCAGAACGCCAGGCGTTATGGCGACTGAAGACGAGCACCGGTGCACGGCCACCTAGTCATTGGACCTACCCAACCTCGGCCTATCATCAGATGACCTCAGTCACGAACCGGCGCAAGCTGGCAGGGGTAGCAACTTCAATCGCGATCATTGGTGTTGTGTTCATCTCAATCAACTGGGCGATAGACCCGCTCGCGGGCGCGTGGGTTGCCGAATGCAACGGAACAACCCAACACCTCTTTATTTCTCGGGCCGGCAGGGACATCCGAGGATTCGGTTATGGCAGTGGTCGAGTCCTGATGACCGGTGAATCTACCAAAAGAGCGTTCGCTGCTTTGTCATATTCCGGACGCGACACACTCATTGTCTTCGGCCGCCGACCGTTCTTCGGCAAACTCCTTGTGACGCAGAGTGACGGTAGGAACGCAACAGTGTGCAGCTATGGACGGACCCCGATTCCCCTGGCTACGAGATCATGATCTTCCCCTTCGGCCACAGCGCGGCGGAAAAGGATGCCGCGATGCTCTCATCAAGTTTCTCGCCAGTCGGCTACGTCCCGGCCGCCCTCGATGACTCTGTAGCGCTCCTGATCGGTCGCCGAGGATCTGGCAAGACTGCTCTATCGTTGCACCTGCGTGAGTCGGTGCCCAAACAGTATGCAATTTCTATCGACCTCGATAAGAGCCAGGCGTTGGGAAGGGTACTGACTGACGCTGACAAAGCTCTGAAGAACGCCCCTAGCATCGCAACGGACCAAATCGCCGGCCTGTGGGAATTCGCCATAGTTACCAAGACGATGCAGAAGCTTCTCGATGAGAAGCAGTTTCGCGACTACGCCGGAAGCGGCGTTGTGAACGACGCTTTGGTTACTCTCGGCGTAAGTCACGACACCAAGATATTTCAGATGATCCGCGCTCTGTTTCAAGGAGCTGGAAGGGCTAACAAGCCCGCAGAGGCCCTCAGCGAAGCAGTCCTCGGCATCGCAGAGGCAATGCGTTCCGGAACTTATGAAAGCGCCGCGGACGCGCTCCGTGGATTTCTTCGCGAAGTTCGCGTGCTGGTGGCGATCGACACCATAGAGGACTACCGAGTGCGTGATCCCAAGGTCGATCAGGCTCTCGCGGGGCTGTTGCAGGCGGTGAGCCGCTTTGGTGACGGTGGGATCTACCCCGGGCTCATTCTGAAGTGCTTCTTCCCTGCGGAAGTCTATCCGTACATTCTTGCCAGCGAAGCGGTCAACACGAGAAAGGTGGAGGAGAATCCACTCCAGTTACGTTGGACCGTCAAGGAACTGCACACGATGCTCTGTCGACGCCTCGCGACGTGGTTAGACACCAATCTCTACCGCCCTCCGCGATTCGCGCACGTGGACTGGTCTGACTACCAAGAGGTCGTGAAGGTTTGGCAAACGTACTTCCCCGAGGAGATTCGCAACCGCCAAAACGCTTCGGAGGAGTCGTTCTTGTACCTGGCCCGGCATACGTTGCTGCAGCCTGGCCAGCTAATCTGGCTCTGCAACACCGTCGCACAGCAGGCTGCCGCTCGAAATTACTTCCCAGAAACTATCGAGTCTCGCGACGTCGTAAATGGCGTGAGAGAGTTAGAGTTGCGCCTCGCAGGAGACCTTCTTGACTCATACGACAAAGTGTACCCTGGGATCGCTGGCGCCATCCAAAAGGCGTTTCGGGAGGAGCCAAACGTCCTTGCCGTAGCGGATGTCGAGAAGGGCTTGAGGCGCGTGAAAAAGTACTGGCCGTTCGGTCGAGGCGACTGCCCCGATGAAAGCGAGTTGGTGAGAGTGCTTCTTGAGTGCGGTGTCATCGGCAAGGTCAAAGGTCGTACAGAAAAGTACTGGAGAGTCGCTTTTGAGTACCATGCTGACCAGCCTTTGGATCTCGACGCCGACGATCACTGTGCGATCCATCCCATGTTCTACAGATTCCTAGATTCAGACGCCAAGTCAAAGAGCGAGGGCCGCATGGTTTGCCCTATCGTCCTTCTCGACGGTGACGTGTAAGGCAACCGTCGCGGAGTCGCCACAACAGCGCTTGCTGCAGACGGGCGATCTGGAAGCTCGCTCCGCTCGCATCTATCTGATTGCCCGCTGCAGAGCGCAGCGTTATGCACACATCACCAGGTATTGGGATGACTGAGTTCATTGATCCGGAGGAACTACCATTTACCGAGGAAGAGGTGTGTGAGGCCGGCGGCCTCTTCCTGCCGAGTAACGCGGCATCGGAAATGGCACGGCAGCTTTCAGACTGCGGGCCTCAAGTGATCGAGGCGCGAGAGGAACGGCGTGCGTCGTGGCGCGCATCAGGCATGTCCGACGCGCATTGGATGCAACTACATGCCCTCTGCTACCCAAAGGACTTACTGCCTGCGCTTGCGTCGCTGTCGCGTGACGCCGAAGCGCGCGCACTGTTCCTGAAGGAGGACAGTTGGCGAAGTCTTTACCGTGGCGTTGTGTCGCGCATGCAGCGAGAGACACTAGAGCGTTCGGGAGCGATGCCCAGCGCTGAGGAAATGCTTCGGCAGGCGACGGAAGCGGCCGTCACTCGGCAGGAGAAGCGGCGCCTGAAGAACGGCTTCGTATTTCAAGGCCCGCCGCCGCCTCTTCCTACGACCGCGATGGTGACCGCAGCGCATGCCGAGGTTGCTGCCGAGCGCGCCAAGTGGGTAGCGGATGTTGAGCGGTTTCGGCGGCGGCGTGATGGAGCAGTCGACGACACCAGTGGTGCATAACGAACCGTTGCTGCTGACCGCGCGAGGCGGAGTGCGGCAGGCGGGCGCCGCGCTGGCGCACGTCGCCCGTCCGGCCACACTATATATGATGCGCTGCAGCAGAACGCTGAGGCGTTCGGGCGACATCAACCATCGTCGCCCGATAGGTTCACCTGCAGATGACAGATCACGTCGCCGATCGGTACGTTGCGGCCGCGAACGCTGTCGGAACTCCACTCTGCGTCGGCCTCGACCCGCACCTCGAGCTGATTCCTCGCGAATTCGGCATCGATGTGATGCGGCCGGGCTCTGAGTCGACCGCAGCGGGCGTACTAGACTTCATGCGGCAGGTGGTTGAGGAATGCGCGGGGCGTGTCGCGATCCTCAAACAACAGATCGCGTTCTTCGAGCAGCTCGGATGGCGGGGCGTTCGCATCCTTGAGTAGGTCACGGCCCGTGCACGCGAACGCGGGTTGCTCGTGCTCCTCGACTTCAAGCGCGGAGATATCGGATCAACCGGCGCCGCGTATGCTCGCGCATACCTGCATACGGACACTCCGTGCCGCGTTGATGCACTCACCCTAAACCCCTACCTCGGGATAGACAGTCTCGAGCCGTTCTTGACGGCTTCCGCTCGGTATGGCGTCGAGCTTTTCGTCCTCGCCAAAACGAGTAACCGAGGTGCCGGCGACTTCCAAGACCTACGGGCCGATGGGGAGGCTGTCTTTGCGCATGTCGCTCGTGCGCTGCAGATCCCTGCGGCCCGTCTCGTCGGCGCGTCCGGCTGGTCGAACCTCGGCGTCGTGGCGGGAGCTACATATCCGGCTGACGTGGCTATGCTTCGCCAGCTGCTACCGTCATCGCTCTTGCTCGTCCCCGGCTTCGGAGCGCAGGGCGGCAACTCGCCGGAACATGTCGCCGGTCCGTCGGAGCGAAGCTTCGGGTGGGCCGCCCGATAACCCCGCGTCGAGCGTGGGAGACGTCGCGCTATTGCCACGCGGTGACGCCTTCTTTGACGAGGGCCAGACCAAAGGTCCACTGTCCGCTGACGGAGCCGAGAGCGAGCGTGCCGCTCCGGAGCTGCTGGTAGACTTCGCCTAGCGAGGGCGTCGCGTCGTATCCGATCTCGCCGCCGGTATGGCCGCGCAATCGCGCCGCGTTGAGGGCGGCCACACCGGAGAGCACCGCGGCGCAACGTCGGAAGAACCGGAACGCCTCCGGGAGCACGTCGACCGGGGCGTCGTGGTGCGCCGCGACCAGTTGACGACACGTTGCCTCGTCCAGGCGCACGAACAGCGCGATCGTGGCGAGATCGTACAGTGCGTCGTTGGGCGCGGCGGTCTCCCAGTCGACCAGCAGCACGCGTGCGCCATCAAACACGAGATTCGTCGGATTTACATCGTTGTGGCTCATCACCACCGCGTCCGTGCGCGCAGGCCTCGGCGCGGCCGCGAGAGCGTCGACCGCGTCGCGCACAAACGTGGGGCACGTGAACCCGGGCGGCAGGGTCCGCCAGATTGCCTGGAGTGAGCGCACGGGATCGGCCAGCTCCATGCCCGCCGGGATCGGGAGATCGTGCCGCTTCCGGAGCATCCGACCCAGGGCCACGATCGCCGCGTCGCTGGTGTCGGGATGGCGGAGGTGCGCCACAAACGACCGGTCCACAATGCGCGCGCTCAGCACCGCCCGCTGGGCGTCGTCGATGTGTATGATCGACGGGGCGATGCCCGCGGCGGCGGCCGATTGCTGGACCTCGAGGCGTGTCCGCCACGCCGCCATCGGCTCGTCGCCTGGCGTGATCTTCAAAACGAACTGTTCGTCCCCGGCGTCGACCAGATATACCCCGGCCCCGGACATGCCGGCGGCGATGCGCGTAATCGTCGGTGTGCGGCGCTGCAGTGCAGCGGGCAGGCACTGATGGAGGTCGGCTGGAACACTCGGTGAGGCAAAGGCCGTCGTGGGCAGTCGGTTCGTGGACATGCAGTGCTCGGACTGAGGGAACGACGTGGGCCGTGCACAGCGCGTGCGTCGCGCTCCGCCAGGATCACCCGCCAATTGTATACGGGTAAAATATGCTCAGGTAATTTTATACGGGTAAAATGCCGGTGTCAATTGCGTCCCGCGATCGGGGTGGCAACGCCCAAGCCCGGGGCCGCTGCGGCGCAGGGTAGTCACGCACGTTGCACACACGGTCGATCGCCTGGGGCACCGTGACTGGCGCGAAACCGACGCATGCGTGCTCGCACGTCGGCAGCATTTTCAGCAACGCGTTCTTCGGCCGGAAATTGTACCGCGCTGCACATTCTGTTTTCCCGATTCCTGCTTCGTGCGGCAATCGCACTTTATGTGAGCGCCCGCTCCAATCGGTGGTGTCATCGTTTGTGGCTGGCTTCGTACTGACTGCATCCTGTCGTGATACAGATCACAAATTATGGTGATTCGGACAGATCACGCCACCGCATGGGCTGAAAGATGGACCGCATTGGTTACGTTGGTGTTATTGACAGCATGTACAATTCGTCCGTAAAGTAACCGCCGTCAGGAACGTCAAGTCCGTCAAGGACCTCGCGAACGTTACCGACGACACCTTCAACCGACGCCATGCCCAGAACCGCGGAGCCCTCGCTCCCGGCCCCCGCCGCAGAGCCGGCGGTGCCTCCGACCGCATCAGCGTCCGCGACCGGCGTGACGCGGGTCCGTCAGCTCATCGATGGGCTCAGTCCTTCCGTGCTCGAGATCCTCGAGCCGCTGCTCGAGCGTCTGTCGCTCCAGCCGGACCCCGCCGCCGACGACGACCCGGCGACCCTCAGGTTCCGGGAGTTGAAAACCTACCCGCTTCCGCCGGAGGCCCATCCACTGGCCTTGGCGGTGGAAGACAACGGCGGCGTGCTCAGTCCACTCGCGGCCTGTCAAGCGCTCGGCGTGTCGCGTCAGGCGATCTACAACCAGCGGCGGGAGCGGCGTATCCTCGCGTTGCGGTCCGGGGGGCGATTTGTATATCCCTGGGTGCAGTTCGTGTCGGATGAAGGGGCGACGGCAGGGCGTTTACTCGTGCATCCAGACCTTCGCGCGATCCTCGCCGCCGGGGCGATGTTCACGCCGACCGAGCTGTTCATGCTGCTCGCCACGCCGCAGGCCGCGTTTCACGGGGCGACGGGGTGGGACCTGATGCACGACGGCATGGCATCAACGGTCGTCCGATTCCTGGATTTTATGCGCGGCGGGACGGACCCGGACGTTGGAGACGCGGTCGCCGACCTGCCCGTGGACGTTGAACCCGCCACGGACGGCGCCATTCTGTTCAAGGAGACCCTGCCCCCACATCGAGTGGGGCCGCCGGGGCGCGCGAGCCGCATCATCGCGCACGTCGACCTCGAAGCGGATGTCAAGAAGAAGCGGTCCCATGTCGCCGGGCGCGGTCGTGTGCGCGTACACTTTGGGGGGCAGGTGACCGTCGAGCGTGAGGTGGATGACCAACTGTCGAAGGACGCTCCGTCGGTACCGGACGACCTGCAGGGCAAGGACGACCGCTCGAGTATCGGGTGACGGTCGCGCTGCCGTACGGCCTGGTGCCGCAACCGCGCGGGCTCGTGCGCGTGCCCGCGGGGACCGTGCTGCTGCGTATTCATCCCGCGACACGACCACCCACCTGGTTTGGTCCGGCTTGAATCTCCGCCATCACGTCTCGCAAGCGACGTTGCTACGAGAGCTGTGTTGCATCGATCTCGTCCTCAACACGGGCGCAAGCGGTCTGACAACGTCCCAGTGCACCGAAGACCCAGACCAGCTCGCGGTGCCGCCGACGGTATTCTGTACGGCTCGCGCTTTGGGTCGCTGAACATCTGCCTCGGCCTCTGGGAACAGGACCCGATCCCTCTGATGTGGGCACCGTCGACGCCCCTTGGGGATGCGTCGGATGTGGAGGCGACCCTGCGAACGCTCAGCATCTCGCTCGGTCCGTAACGGACCGAGCCGACGGGGCGGCGCCGGCGGCACGGTGATCTACAGAGCGGTGGCGACATCACCGCGTCGCGTTTGCAGGGGCTGCATCGCGAGGGCCACACCGATACCATCTGCCGAACGGCGTCTGTACACGCAGGTGCGCATCTCGCCAAATGGTCGCGACGTGGTGACCAAGATCGGGCTGGTCGTTGGACTGAGTGCGGTGTGGGTGGAACGTCTCGGCGAGAATCGACGGGTGCCCGTTGCCGACGCGCGTCCCCTGTTTCCGATATCCGTGCCGGCGTAGCTTGGGGCATGACCCTCATCCTGAGCCAGCAGGACGTTCGCGATTGCCTGCCGATGGACGCGTGCATGCGCGTCATGCGTGACACGCTCGAGGCACTCGCCGTCGGTGACGCGGTGCAGCCGCTCCGCTCCGTCATGCGCGGACCGGAACAGACGGGAGTCCTCGGCGTGATGCCCGGATGGCTCCCCGGCGTCGGCGTGATGGGCCTGAAGGCGGTGAGCGTGTTCTCGGGCAATCATGCCGTCGGACTCGAGTCGCATATCGGCGCCGTGCTGCTGCACGAAACACAGCACGGACAGCTCGTCGCCATCGCCGATGCCTCGGAGATCACGGCCATTCGCACGGCCGCGGTCAGTGGCGTGGCCACGCAGGCGCTCGCCCAGGAGGAGGCGGCCGATCTCGCCATCCTCGGCGCCGGGACGCAGGCGCGCACGCATCTCGAAGCGATGCTGGTAGCACGCCCCATTCAACGGGTACGCGTGTGGAGCCGCACGCCAGCGCATGTGACCGAGTTCGCGACGTGGGCGGAGCAACGGTTCGGCGTGAAAATCGAAGCCATGTCGTCGGTGCGCGATGCGGTCCACGAGGCAGACATCATCTGCACGACGACGGCATCACGGGAGCCGATTCTCGAGGGTGCATGGATTGCGCCGGGCGCCCACATCAATGCCGTGGGATCGAGCGTCGCGTTTGCCCGTGAACTCGATACCGCCGCGGTCGTCGCGTCGCGACTGTTCGTAGATCGCAAGGAGTCGACGATCAACGAGGCGGGTGACTACCTCTTTCCGCTTCGCGAAGGCGCGATCACCGAGGCGCACATCGTCGGCGAACTCGGCGACGTGCTGCGTGGTGCGCTGCACGGACGACGCAGTCCCGCCGATATCACGTTGTTCAAATCGTTGGGACTGGCCATCGAGGACATCGCGGCGGCGCAGCATGTCTACGCGCAGGCTCGAGCGACCGGCCGTGGCGTGACGGTGCATCTGGGAGGCACGCGGTGAGCGAGCCGATGTTCGCCGATCTCACGCTGGCGCACATCGAAGCGGCACGCGCTCGCGTGCGTGGGGCGGCCGTGCGCACGCCGTTGGTGCGGCTGCATGTGCCTCTCGACTACGACGGCGCGCCACGAGAGATCTGGCTCAAGCTAGAGAATCTGCAGCCGATCGGTGCCTTCAAGATTCGCGGCGCTTCGAACGCGATCGCGATGGCCACGGAAGCTGAGCTCGCGCGCGGCGTGTACACCTGCAGTGCCGGTAACATGGCGCAGGGCGTGGCGTGGATGGCGCGCGAGCGCGGCGTGTCGTGCACGGCGGTGGTGCCGGACCATGCGCCGCAGACCAAGATCGATGCCATTCGCCGACTTGGCGGCAGCGTAGTCCGTGTGCCGTTCGCCGAGTGGTGGCAGGTGATGACGTCGCACCGCTATGAAGGCCTGGACGGGCTATTCATCCATCCGGTGAGCGATCCTCGCGTGATGGCGGGGAACGGTACGATCGGATTGGAGATCCTCGAGGATCTGCCCGACGTGGACGCGGTGGTCGTGCCGTACGGTGGCGGCGGGTTGGCGTGCGGCATCGCTACGGCCCTGCGCGCGTTGCGCCCGGAGGCGAGGACCCTCGCCAGCGAAGTGGAGACCTCGGCGGCGTTCGCGGCGGCGTTGCAGGCGAATGAACCGACGACGATCACCTACACGCCGAGCTTTGTCGATGGCATCGGCAGCAGTCGCGTGCTCGACGACATGTGGCCGCGGGTGAAGGCGCTGTTGGACGGATCGTGCGTGGTGTCGCTGCACGACGTCAGCGCGGCCGTGCGATTGCTGGTGGAACGCAATCGCGTGGTGTCGGAAGGCGCGGGCGCGTCGTCGGTGGCGGCGGCACTCGCGGGAAAGGCTGGCGCCGGCAAGGTGGTGTGCGTAGTGTCCGGCGGGAATATCGATCGGCAGACGTTGAGTGGCATTCTGGCGAGCGACGCCCAATAGGCCGTGCAGTCGCCGTGCGCTAGCGGAGGACTCGGCCGCGCTGCACTGTTGAGGCATGACCAACCTCTACGCAGTTTGCGGTGTCGTTGCGCTCGCGACCCTGTGCGCCTGCAGCGATGCGAAGCGCGCTCCGAGTGACACACTCGCGGCGGCCACATCCCCTGCCGTCAATGAAACCCCCGTCGCGCCACCGCTGGGCGCGGGCGAGGCCATGCTGCCCGTGACCGGGGGCAGGATCTGGTACAAGGTGAGCGGTACCGGTGCGGGAACACCGGTCATTCTGATTCACGGCGGCCCCGGGATGGGCAGCTTCTATCTCAAGTCAATGGAAGGCTTGGGCGTGGACCGGCCGGTCGTGCGATACGACCAACTCGGGGCGGGGAAGTCGGATCGCATGACGGACACGACGCTGATGGTCATCTCGCGCTATGTCGACGAACTCGATTCGCTTCGCCGCACGCTCAAGTACGACAAAGTGTTCCTGAACGGGAATTCGTGGGGCACCATTGTCGCCGTCGAGTACTACAAGGCCCATCCCGATCGCGTGGCCGGTATCATCTTCAGCGGCGAAGCCTTCGACATTGCCGCCGCCGAAAAAGAGATCAACAAGTGGGTGGCGACCCTTTCGGACTCGGCGCAGAAGGCGTTCGCCCAGTACAACGTGGATAAGAATCTCGAGGCACCAGCGTACAAAGCGGCGACTGAGGAGTTCTACGCCAAGAACGTGTTCCGGAGGCCGGTCAAGGCGGATCTCGATTCGATGTTCGCGATGATCGGCATGGACCAGTATCGATATTTTCAAGGCGAGAATGAAACGATGGTCGTGGGAACGCTCAAAGGGTACAGCGCCATGAGTATTCTCCCCACGATCAAGGTGCCGGTCCTCATGACCACCGGCGAGTTCGACGAACTCGGTCCGAAGTTGATCGAGCAACACGCGAAGCGCATACCTGGCGCCAAGTACATCATGTACAAAGACGCCGCGCACATCACGCAGTGGGACGCCGCCGAGCAGAGCGTGAAAGACGCACGCGAGTTTCTGAAGGCGGCCGACAAGAAGTAGTCGGTCTTGGTCGCAAATCCAACGGCCCGGCGCACGCCTGCTGCGCCGGGCCGTTGAGGCACATTCGTTCACCCAATCACAAGGGCTTTTGCCCAATCACGGTTGCGGGTGTCACGGTTGCATCCGTGCCGGCCGTCGTCGCGCCATTGCCCAGCTGCCCCGTGTCATTGCGGCCCCAGCACTTCACCATGAGCCGATCGGCCGTCACCGCACAGGTGTGCGAGCCGAAGCCCGTCGCGATGCCCGATGCCGCCACTTCAGCCGCCGTGAGGCCAGGAACGCGCGCCGGACGAATCACTGCGACCGATGCCGCCTGTCCGACCTGTCCGTTGCCGTTCATGCCCCAGCACCACACTTCCGACACGGTCGACAGCGCGCAGCTGTGATTCGCACCGATGGCGAGCGCCTTGAGCGCCGGCGCACCAGACAGCGGGCTCGGATTCGACGACTCCGCCGTGCCGCCATTGCCAAGCTTGCCGCCGTTGTTGCCCCAGCAGAACGCCTGGCCCGCCGTGGTCAGTCCGCAGCTATGGATCTGACCTGCACCCACCTGCGCCCAGCTGCGACCTCCGGCCACGATCGATGGCGCGACACTGAACGTGTTGCCATACGAGATCGACTTCGCGTCACCGAGGTTGCCCCAGCCATTGTATCCCCAGCAGTAGGCCTGGGCCGCCGTTGTGATGCCACAGGTGAACGTGGCACCCACGGTGAGCGACGCGAACTGCATGCCCGGCGCGACGGCCACTGGCGCTTCACTCATGGCCGGCGCGTTCATGGCGAACTGCCGCCAGTCATTGTGCCCCCAGCAGTACATCGCACCGGCACCCGTCAACGCGCAGCTGTGCTCCGAGCCCACGGCGATGTCGGTGAACGTGTGGCCACCACTGACCGCCACCGGCGTCGCCGTCTGCGAGATCGTACTCACACCGAGCGCGCCCCAGCCGTTGCCACCCCAGCACCACGCCTTGTTGTTCACGTCGAGCGCACAGGTGTGCCGGCCAAAGCTGGCCAGCTTGCGCACGCGAATCGCGTCGGGGCCGGTGTTCGGCACGCGCACCGGCGTCGAGGAGATCACATCCGCACCCAGCTGCGCCATGCCGATGCGCCCTTCGTTGCCGTTCTGTCCCCAGCACCACACGATGCCGCCGCTCGCGATATCGCACGAGTGCTGCGTGCCCGCCACCAGTGAGCGATACTTGATGACGACCACGCGTGATGCGGTGCCGCTCTTGCCTTCGCTGGTCGCCGTCACCGTTACCGTGCCGCGATCGAGGCCAGTAAGCACACCGGTCACACTATCCACCCGCGCCACCGCCGGGTTGGACACGGTCCACCGCACCACGCGTCCGATCAGCACCTGCTGATTCGCATCGCGCAACACGGCCGACAGCGGCAACGCGTCGTACGCCTCGAGCGTATCGAGTGCCGTCGTGACCGTGACCGATGCCACCGGCACATTCACCACCACGCGGGCGCTGCGGCTCTTGCCTTCGCTCGTCGCTGTCACGAGCGCCGATCCACCCTGCAGTCCCTTCGCCACCCCCGTCACCGAATCGACGCTCACGATCGCCGGCGCGCTCGTGCTCCATCGCACCACACGATCGGGCAGCGTGGCACCGAGATCATCCTTCACCTGCGCCGTGAGCGTCACCGTGGCACCAAGTAACACATTCGTGCTGTCGGGTGTGATCACCACACTGGCGGCCGGCACCGGCTGCACGATCACCGCGGCCTGCGCACTCTTCCCCTCGGCGGACGCCGTGATCACCGCGCGTCCAGGTGCCACGCCGGTCGCCACACCAACGGTATTCACGCCGGCGATCTCCGGTGCCGACGTGGTCCACGTCATGACGCGTCCGCTCAGGACGTTGCCGACGGAGTCGCGCGCCACGGCCACGAGTTCACGAGTGCGACCGGTGTACACGTTGGCCGAATCCGGCGTCAGCGCAATCGACGCAATCGATGCGACCGGCGGTGGAGGCGGTGGAGGCGGCGGAGGCGTGGGACGAGGGTCGGGCGAGGTGGCGCTATCGCTGCAGGCCGCGAACACGATCATGCTGACCGCGAAGGCGACGCGCCGAGGGGTGAATTGCATGGGAGTATGCCTCAGTGAATTGGAGTGGTCAGTTCTTCTGGGTGAGCTGCGTCAGGGCGATGCGGTACTCGTTGGCCGCGGCGTCCCACGCAATGCGATACGCGGCGGGGTACATGCCGGCCGGTGATGCCTGCGCGCCCATCGGCAGCGGGATCACGCTGTCACGCTGCGCCGCAGTCGCGGCCGTGCGGCGGCCGAGGATGAAATCGCGCGTGATCATCGGCTCCACGAAGGTGAAGCGTCCGTTCCAGGAGCCGTAGATGAACGTCGTCGTGAACGGCTTCGCGAGTTCGGGGTGTCCGAGCAGCGCCTGGATCTCGGGCGAGCGCACGTCGATCCAGTGCACACCCATCTTCGGCACGGCCGGCGTGGGCGTGTTCGGCGGCGTCAGCGTGGAGTAGAACTGCGGCACCATCGCGGCCGGCGGCAGGTTATCCGCCTTCTGCTGGAACTGAGCGTCGCTCGGCACGATCAGATCGCGCTCGGCCTTCGTGATCGTGTAGAAGTGGAAGTCGAAGTGCGGAATCGTGTAGATGCCCGGGATCTCGTGTCCCTGCGGATTCCAGTCGAGTTCGAGGAACTTGAACGGCGTGCCGTTCTGCTGCGGCATGGGCAGGATGTACTCGTGCGAGTCCACATGCTCGTGCCCGTCACCGCCACCCGGCGGCATGTTCATCGGCGCGGGCAGTCCCTGCAGTGCGTCGGGCGAGAGCGCCACGCCGAGCTCGATCGCGCGCCCCTGCTGTCGCTTGTCGAACAGGATGTACGTGCGCGCCGTGCCGTTGCCGAGCGTCACCGACACGCCGTATTGACGCGACTCGCCGGTGGGCAAGGTGACCACGTCGGTGGGACCGGCCGGCGACGCCGACTTGTCATCGGAGCACGCGCCGGCGGCGGCGACAGTGAGAAGCGCCAGGATCGCGGGCGCTGCAGCGAAAGAGAATGAACGCATGAGAAACTCCAGTGCAGGTGATGAAGACGAAGGTGAGGTGACACGACGACAGTCTCGTCGCACCGTGCACATCGCACATGGGTCAGCCGCACCGGGTCATTCGACATGGGTCATTCGTCTCGGGTCGTTCTACCCGCGTGCGTGCACCACCGCGCAGACATCGTATGCGACCACTGCTGCACATCCGATGATCATGACAACGAGGTACTCGTGTCCGTTCGATTTGCTCTTCTCTCCGGTGCCGGCGCCGTGGTCGGCGGCGCGCTGCTCACCGTCTTCGGTGTCGCCGAAGTCCGTGCCCGTACGCATTACGACGTGCCGGCGCACACGCTCAACATTCCGACCGACCAGGCCACGATCGATCGTGGTGCGCGACTCGCGCAGGTTCGCTTCTGCGCTGACTGCCACGGTGAAGGACTGACCGGACGCGTGATGGTAGAAGGGTCGGCCATCGGGCGTCTCGCGCCACCCAACCTGACCAATGGCCGGTCACCGCGCGCAATCACCGATGCGGAGTGGGAACGCGCCGTACGACATGGCGTGCGCGCCGACGGACGACCGTTGCGCATCATGCCGTCGCATGAGTTCACCCAGATCACCGACGCCGATCTCGCCGCGATCGTGGCGTATGCACGCCACCTGCCGGCGTCTACCGCGCCGGTGCCGACCACCACGCTCGGACCGCTCATCAAGGCGCTCGATGTGGCAGGGCTGGTCGACGCCTATCCCGCCGCGCTCATCGATCACGACAAGCCGCATGCGGCGCAGCTCACCGCCGAGCCCACGCCGGCCTATGGCAAGTATCTGGCAAGCACGTGCACCGGCTGTCACGGCGCTGGACTGTCCGGCGGCAAAGTGCCCGGCACGCCGCCCGAGTTTCCGCCGGCAGCAAACATCACGCCGACCGGCATCGGTCACTACACGCTGGCGGACCTGACGCGACTCTTACGTACCGGAGTGCGTCCGGACGGTAGTCGCGTGAACGATGGCATGCCGTGGAAATTCACGCGCTCGCTCGACGATACGGAGATCGCGGCGATCTATGCGTACCTCAAGACGGTTTCGCCGCGCGAGTACGGTCAGCGCTGATGACGGTCATCACTGACGTGCGTATCGAGTAGCATCTGCGCCACCGCTGCGCGATTGGCCACGCCGAGCTTCAGCATCACCTGCTCGGCGTGGTTGCGCGCCGTGAAGAAACTGAGGCTCAATCGCGAGGCCAGCTCGGCGTTCGTGCAGCCCTCGGCCATGAGTCTGGCCACGGCGATCTGCCGGTCGGTCAGGCCATGGCGCTCCTTCAATTCGCGATCATCGAGCACACGCACCACGCCAGCGGGAGTTGCCGCGGTCGGGATTGGCGCGGCCCGTCGTGCGCGACGCAGCAGTGCCGAGATGCGCGCCAGCAATTCCATCGCACCGAACGGCTTGGTCACGTAATCGTCGGCGCCCAGCCGGAAGCCTTCCACCTTGTCTGACTCGAGCGTACGCGCCGAAAGAATGAGCACGGGGCAGTCGAGACCACGCGCGCGCAATTCCTTCAGCACGTGGTAGCCGTCCTTATCGGGCAGGCCGAGATCGAGCAGCACGAGATCCGGCGGCTCGGCGCGCGCACGTGCGAGCGCTTCGATGGCACGACCCGCCAACAGCACGGTATGCCCTTCGAGCTCGAGCGTTTGCTGGAGCGCTTCGGCATACGCCGAAGTGTCCTCCACGACCAGGATGCGCGCCGGTGCGGTCATGTGAAAGGCTCTGTGCGTCAGTCTTCGGGACGCCGATCGCGGTCCGCGAGCGGCAGCGTAAACGAGAATATCGCACCCGCGCCGGGAGTCGAAACCGCCGTGAGATCACCGCCGTGTCCTTCCGCGATGGCGCGGGCGATCCACAGCCCGAGGCCCACACCGTCTCGATCTCGGCGATCGCCACGCCAGAACGCCGTGAACAGGTGCGGCATGAGCGCGAACGGAATGCCGGGGCCGGTATCGGATACCGAACCCTCGAGTGCCGTACCGCTTTCCGAGAGCGCGAGTTTCACCCGCACCACGCCGTCTCGCGGCGTCACGGCGATCGCATTGCCGACCAAGTTGCCAAGGAGCTGCGTCAAACGTGGACCATCGATGGTCACGATGTCATCGCTGGCTTCGAGTTCGAGGCGCACACCGGCGGCCACGGCCCGCGGCACGAGCATGCGAAGGGCGTTGTCGGCCGGCTCGCGCGCGGGAACGGGCGCGCGCACCATGCGGAACCCGCCACCCTTGAGCGTAGAGGCCTCGAGCAGAGCCTGCACCAGTCGCTGCATGGCTGCCGCACTGGTGTGAATGGTGCCGAGCGCCGTCCGGGCGTAAGCGCGCACGCGTTGTTCGGATTCGCTACCGCTCGCGTCGACATCGGGCTGCAGGTTGGACAGCACTTCGGCGTACATCGCGATCGCCCCGAGCGGGTTGCGCAGATCGTGCGACACGACGGCGAGCAAACGTTCGCGCTCACTCGTCGCCAACTGCGCCTCGGCCAATGCCTGGAGCGCCTGCGTCTCCGCCGCCTCGGCACGCCGCCGCGCGGACCGCTCCTCGAGGTGCAGCACACGCGTATCGAGCAGATTCTCGACGCGCAGCATGACCTCGGTAACATCGAACGGCTTCGTGACGAAGTCGCGGGCGCCCAATGACAACGCGCGGTCACGTGCGCTGACGGTGGCATCAGCGGTGAGCACCAGTACGGGTCGATACTCGCCCGCCACGGCGCGCTCGGCCAGATCGCCCAGCACCTCCAAACCGTTCCGATGCGGCATGTGCAAGTCGAGCAGGATCAGGTCCGGCTCGTGCTTGGCGGCCAGCGTCAGCACGTCACGTGGATCGGTGGTGCGCACGAGCTTTGTGTAGCCGTCGGCCTCGAGCACACCTTCGAGCAAGTCGAGATTGCTCGGCTCGTCGTCGACCAACAGCAGCGTGCATTCACGCAGTCGGGCGCGCCGGACATCGCTCATGGAAGGGGGAAGGGTGGTGCTCATGCGCCCCCACGGCGCACGGGTACGAACCGATCCACCACGCGGAGGAACTCGTCCACGTCGAGCGGCTTGGTGACGTAGGCATTGGCACCGAGCACGCGCAAACGTTCCACCGACGACGGTGTGGCATCGGCACTCACGATCACGATCGGCACGTCGGCGGTGCGTGCATCGGCGCGGAGTCGGCGCAGCGCTTCGTCTCCGGATATGTCCGGCAAGTGCAGGTCGAGCAGAATCACATCGGGTCGATGTTCACGCGCCAGTTCAACGCCGAGTTGCCCCTGCAGCGCCGGCAGCACGCGCCAGCCCGGACGCGCCATGAGGATCGTTTCCACGAGGCTCAGATTCGCCAGGTTGTCCTCGATGTACAGCAGTGTGGCCTCGCGATACGCCGCGGCCACGGCCGGAATGCTTGCTCCACTCTCAAAGATGCGCAGCGGGCTGTCCACCGCGTCGAGTGTCACGCGGAAGATACTGCCCTGATCCGACGTGCTCTCCAGGGTGAGCGCACCGCCCATCGCTTCACACAAGCGCCGTGACAGCGCGAGGCCGAGGCCGGTGCCTTCCACATCACTCTGCTCGGCACCGAGCCTCGCGAATGGTGTGAACAACTCTTCGAGACGATTCTGTGGTACGCCGCGTCCGGAGTCGACGACTCGAATGGCATACTGCCCATCAGTCGTGATCGACGCGTGCAGGTGCACGGTGCCACCGGGCTGGTTGTACTTGATGGCGTTGCTCAACAGGTTGAGCAGCACCTGCACCAGCCGCTGCCGATCGGCGTACACGAAGCCGTCACTGGGCCACGGGCCGCCGTGCAGCGTGACGCCGTGCTGCTGAGCGAGCGGTCGTACCAGCCCGAGTGTTTCCTCGAGCGCCGACGACAGCGCGACCGGTTCCAGCGAGAACTGCTCGCGACCCGCTTCGATGCGCGCGATTTCGAGGACCTCGTTGATGAGATGCAGCAAGTGCCGGCCGGCCTTCAGAATGTGCTGCACCGACTTGCCTTGCTGCGCCGTGACTTCGCCGCGCGCCAGCAGCTGCGCGAAGCCGAGAATGCTGTTCATCGGCGTGCGCAGTTCGTGACTCATGCGGCTCAGGAATTCGCTCTTGGCGCGGTTGGCCCGCTCGGCTTCTTCCTTGGCGCGCGCCAGTGCCTCTTCGGCCGCGCGCCGTCCGGTGATGTCGCGACCGAACGCAATCACCCCTTCGGCGATCGTGTGTGGCGACAACGTGCGTCCCACGTTCTCCATCACCCCGTACGAACCATCCTTGCGCCGGATGCGAAAGGTCGTGGTGATCGGTGTGCCCGGATGCTCGGCCAGCCACTGGAGATCGGCCATGGTGTGTTCGACATCGTCCGGATGCAGCAAGTCGACCGGACGCGCACCCAGCATTTCGTCGGGTGTGAAGCCGAGCACCTGCATCGACGATGGCGTCGCATAGGTGATGGCCCCCGTCGGATCGCAGATGAACACGAGATCGGCGGCTCCCTCGATGATCTGCCGGAATCGCTCGTCGCGCTCGCGCAGTGCCTGCTCGGCTTCCACGAAGTCGGTGATGTCGCGGCAGTTCGCCACCACACCATCCGCCGCACTGTCGGGCGAGATCGTGCGGCCCACACTCTCCAGCAGGCGCCAGCCGCCGTTCTTGTGGCGGATGCGATAGCGCAGCTTGGCGGTGGTGCCGGGGGCTTCCATCAGCGCCTTGAAGACGTCCATCACGTGTGGGATGTCATCCGGATGCAGCAGGTCTGCCGGGCGCCCACCATGCATCTCGGCGGGTGTGAAGCCGAGCATGCGTTCCACCGATGAACTCACCGACGTGATCGCCGCGCTCGTGTCGACGAGCATGATGTAGTCCTGCGAGTTCTCGATCAGCCGGCGGAAGTGCTCCTCGCTCTCGGCGAGCTCCTCGCGCGCCGCCGCCTGTTCGGCCACCGCCTGCTCCAATTGCGCGGTACGCTCCGCCACGCGCTGCTCGAGTGCTTCGTTCGCCTGACGCAGTGCGATTTCGGCCGCCACGCGGTCGTTGATGTCGCGGGCCGTGGCAAGAATGCGATCGACACCGCTCAACGTGACGCGACGCAGGCGCACTTCGCCCCAGATCAAGCGGCCCTCCTTGTGCTTGCCGAGCCATTCGAATCGCTGCGGAATACCGGCGGCGGCGCCTTGGATGTACTTCACGGCGTCTTCCACCCGATACGGCGCCATGCCCGCGCTCATGCCGGCGACGCCGCGCTGCATCTGTTCTTCGGCCGAGAAGCCGTACATGTCGACCGCGGCCTGATTCACGGCCAGGAAGTCGCCCGTCTCGAGGTCGTGCACCCACATGGCGTCGGAGGCGTGCTGGAAGATCGTGCGGTAGCTCTCCTCACTGCCACGCAGCGCTTCGACCGTGCGGCGGCGCTCGCTGATGTCGAGCGACGTGCCGAGTACGCGAGTGAGTTGGCCGTTGGTATTGGGCACGAGCAGCCCGCGGGCCTGAAACAGCCGCGCTTCGCCATCGGTGCGCAGGCCGCGAAACTCCACCGTGACGGGGTTGTCGGAGGTCAGGGCGGCCATGCCCTCGTTCACGATGTCCACGTCGTCGGGGTGCAGCACCGTGGTCATGAAGGCCGAGTGCCGCGTGGGCGCGTTGTCATCGTCGAAGCCGTGCATGCGCTTGAGCTCGCGCGACCATCGGATGGCGTCACGCTCAAGGTCGATTTCCCAGCTGCCGATACCGGCGAGCTGTTCGATGAGGTCGAGGTGACGTTGCCGCTCGGCGAGCAGACGATGCGCGTCGCGGAGCGCCTCACGCAGCTGTTCCGGGGCGAGCGTGTCCGGATCGGGCAGGAGCGGGTCGGACGACTGGGGCAGGGCAGCGGACGACATGAGAGCCGGGGAAGGACCGGGACTGGGACGAGCCGGAGAGTGGGATTCGGCAGACTGTGCAGAATGTGCATTGCGGCGCGCGGGGCGGCCCGGGTCGAATGACCTACGGCCCTTGGCGGCCTCTGGGCACGGAGGAAGCGCCGACCCGTATGTGCGCGGCCTGTCTTCGTTGCGCTTGGTGACGGCGCGATTTGTGCACTGAACACGCTTCGGACTGTTGACCGCCGCGGCAGAGAGTCGGATCGCTGGACTGCGGTATCGGCTTTTGACTCAGGCTCACGGAGTGCTGCATGGACATTGTTACGTGGATCGTCGTTGGTCTCGTTGCCGGCTTGTTGGCCAGCGCGGTGGTAGGCGGCATCGGGTACGGATTGATCGGTGACATTATCGTTGGTATCGTCGGTGCCGTCATCGGTGGCTGGCTCTTTGCCACACTCGGCGTCTCGCTACCGTTCAGTGGCATCATCGCGACCATCACCGTCGCGTTTGTTGGAGCCGTAGTGTTGTTGCTCATCATCAGAGCGCTCAGGCCGGGTCCACGAGGCCGCGCGTAACGTTGTGAAGAGCGCCCGTCGTCTTGTGCAGGCGATGGGCGCTTCAGGTGAGCGCCGACTCGCTGCGCATGTCCTCGCCGTTTGCGTGGTCCGTGATCGCGGCGGTCGAGGTGAACGACTCGACCGCGTATGCCCTCACGACGATGGACGTCTTCGGCAATGCGGAGGGAGGGGAAGAGGCCCCTCCGCCTGACCTGGTGCTGCTGCGCCGGAAGGCCGGTGCGTGGCGCGTGGTACCAAGCCCCTGGCTCATGCGGGGCATGAATATGGGGTTCGGGTATGCCCAGTGTGCTCCGGGGAACGAACCCTGAGTATTGGCGCATCGAGCGTCTTCGTCCCTTGACCGCCCACCGCCCCCCGGTCAGCCTTCTACCATGTCTGTCCCGAACGACCTTGGTCTCCCCGGTGCGCTCCCGGAGCGCGACCGCCTTGCGCTCCGGCGCTGGATGCTGCTCTCCATCGTGGCGGTCTTCTTCGCCGTAGCCGTGGGAGGTATCACCCGGCTAACCGAGAGCGGGCTGTCTATTACCGAGTGGAAACCGGTGTCCGGCGCCTTGCCGCCGTCGAGCGATGTGGCGTGGGCCGCCGAGTTCACGAAATTCCAGCAGATCCCGCAGGCGAGCAGCACCCACGCCGGCATTTCCCTCAGCCAGTTCAAGTGGATCTACTGGTGGGAGTGGTTCCACCGGAACGTGGCCCGCACGGTGGGGCTGGTGTTCGCGATCCCATGGCTCCTGTTCATGGTGCGGGGACGCATTCCGCGCCAACTGCGCCTGCGTCTCACGGCTCTGCCGCTGCTCACGCTTGGGCAGGGTGCGCTCGGCTGGTACATGGTGAAGAGCGGCCTCGTGGAGCGCATCAGCGTGAGCGCCTACCGGCTCACCGCCCATCTGGGGCTCGCCCTCGGCATTCTCGCGGTGAGCGTGTGGACCTACAGCGAGCTGCGCGAGCGCTCGCCGGAGGAACGCAGTGAACCCGTAGCCACGTCGCGCAACTGGCGGCGTGCGCTGATGAGTGCGACCGCGCTGTTGGGGATTACGGTGCTCTCCGGCGGCTTCGTGGCCGGGCTTCGCGGCGGTCGGATCTTCAACGAGTTCCCGCTCATGGGCGGACAGGTCGTTCCGCCGGGCTACGGCACGCTCACGCCGTGGTGGAGCAATGCGTTCGAGAACCCGGCGGCGGCGCAGTTCCACCACCGGCTGCTGGCCATCACGGTCACACTGTTCGTGCTGTCGCTGGCGTTTCGTGCGCGTGGCGCTCAACTGCCGCGCAACGTGCGTCAGGCGGTGTTTGCCTTCGGAGCGGTCATGTCCCTGCAACTGGTGCTCGGGATTACCACACTGTTGCTCGCCGTGCCCGTTCCGCTGGGGGTGCTGCATCAGTTCACGGGCGTGCTGGCGCTCACGGCGGCGTTGGTGGCGACACAGCGGGCCATCGCGTCGGGGGCGCCGGTATCTGCCGAGCGTGACGTGGCGGACGCGCGCCGCGCGCGGGCAACGGTGGCGACCGTTTAAGCGGCAACGATCGTGTGACGCCGTCGAAGGCGGCCCCGCGATAGATGCGACGATCGTGAAGCGACCGGAATTCCTTGAACGCGGTGATCACGTAATGAGACGAACATGGCAGGCTCTGGCCGCGATCACGCTGCTCTCGGCGAACGCGTGCTATTTCCCCACCGGCTGCGATGCCTATGCCGCGCCCGGACTCTCGATCACGGCGCGCGACGCCGCGACAGGCGCGAGCATTGAAGGGAACGACGTGCGCGTCATTCTCTCTGCGGAACGTCAATCGGATACCACCCGGTCGCTGCCGGCGTCGCTCGCCTACGAGTCGCCCGGGACGTACACGGTGGTCCTGGAGGTGTCGGGCTACCTTCGCTGGGAGCGCGCGGGAATCAGAGTCCGTGCCGATAATTGTCACGTCAAAACGGTGCCGGTAGTCGCGGATCTGCGCAGGGCTGGGTAGGAGGTCAGCCAGACGTGCCGGTGTCCTTCACTCGCGGCTGAGCTCGCGCAAAAGGGGATCTCGCCGCATCGTACCGGGAGATGGATGGCCCGCCTCTCTCGATTACTCGCCGATCCCCGCCATGCGCACGCCGCTGCTGCAATTCCTGTCGGACGCGCTTGCCGCGGCGGTGAACTCCGGCTCGCCGACGCCAAGCGGTCGTCTGGTCACGCGCGCCCTCGGCGGCAATGGCGACAGCTTCAGCGATCGCGGCTACCAGGCCACGTGGGAAGTGACACGTGCGCAGCCCGGTGCCAAAGGCATCTTGGTGAACTACACCGGAGGCAACGTGACCAGTGCGCAGAGTGGGCGACTCTCATCCGCGCTCGCGACCGAATTTCTCACGCGTATCGAGCCGGTGATGCCGGGTCTCAGCGCGGCGTACACCGGGGTCGGTACGTTCGACGACTGGCCGCGTAACCCGTGGTCGTTGGGATCATACTCGTACTACCGGGTGGGTCAGTACACGCGCTTCGCCGGAGCCGAGGGTGAAGCGGTTGGTAGTTGCCACTTCTGCGGCGAGCACACGTCGATCGACGCGCAGGGCTACCTCGAGGGCGCGGTGGAGTCGGGTGAGCGCGCCGCGCGCGAGATTCTCGCGGTGGCGAAATGAATCGCGCCATGAACGGCGCCATGCGTTTCGCGGCCGGTGCGGCCGTCGTCGTGTTGCTCGGCGTGCTGGCGACACGACTCGCGCTGGCGCCGATTCACGCCGTCGGGAATGCGGCGGAGTGCGAGCAGGCCTACGCGAGGGCGCGCAGCCACTCCGACTCGCTTTCGGTGACGTTCCTTTCGTTCCCCGATTCCGCATCGCGCGGCCTGCGACACCGGTGCGGAGAACTGCGCGCTGCCGTGGTCAGCGCGCCCGGGCGATAGGCGAGCGGGTCTACTTGAGGGCGTTGAACGCCGAGAGGACCGCGAGCAGATCCGGGCTGGTGAAGGTGTACTCGCCTTTGGCCGAGCTGCTTGCCCCGTCGAACGTCTTGCCGTCCTTTGCCACCTTGAGCACCATCGCGTACGGTGCGGTCATCGCGAACGGGCGATATGTCGCGCGAGCCCGCACCGCGCGCTCGACACCGACGCGAATAGCCTCTTGTGCGGTGGCGGGCGACAGGCCGCTGATCGCACCGCTGATCGCTTCCTTCACCGCGACGCCGTCAACGGTGCCCAACAGCTCGCGCAGCTGTCGCACGACTGCGCCGTCGCCGGCGACGAACACCACGGGCACGCCGTACATCCCCGCTACGAGCGCGTTGTAGCCGCCTTCGGGGAGTGAGCGGCCGTTGATGGAGAAGTCGACCACGTTGCCATTCGACGTGTGCGCCAGGATTGCGTTGGGCGTGCCCGCTCGCGCGTGATAGCCGATGAACACGACCGCCGAGAACGTGCTGTCGATGCCCTCCATCATGTTCTTCGGTCCCGTACTCGCGCCGCGCAGCAGCGTAGCCCGCGGATCGAGATCGCCGGGCAGGATGTTCTGCTTGGCACCATGCGAGTCCCGCACGACGACTTCGGTGGCACCCGCGCTCCACGCCCCGGCGACCGCCGCGCTGGCCTCCTGCGCCATGATCTTGCGAAAGTACTGGTAGTCGCCCGACGTGCCGCCCACGTCGCTTCCCGACACGACGCCGGCCAGCCCTTCCATGTCGACCGAGATGAAGACCTTGAGGGGACGAGACGGCGCACGTGATGGCGCGCGTGTCTGCGCGAGCGCCGGCGTGCCGGCCAGTGCGACGAGGGCCAGGGATCCAAGCGCCGCGCGAAGCCGGGAGGAGAGGCGGGGAGTGAGCATCGATCGCACGTGTGAGGAGTGGGGGAGCGTACGCCGAGTTTACGCCGAAGTTACTCTGCGCGCAGCGTGGCTTCGAGCGTGATCGGCACCGCCGAGAGCGCCTTCGACACCGGACAGCCCACCTTGGCCGCATTGGCCTTCTCACGGAACGTCGCGTCGTCGATGCCCGGCACGACCGCGTCGAGGGTGAGCACGATCCCGGCCATCGACCAGTCGTTGCCCTGCTGGGCCATGGTGATCACCGACTCCACGTGCAGCGCGGTCGGCGCGAAGCCCGCGCCGGTGAGCTGAAACGACAGCGCCATTGCAAAACAGCCGGCATGCGCCGCCGCGATCAACTCCTCGGGGTTGGTGCCGCTCCGCCCCTCGGCATCGGCAAAACGCATTTTGGTAGAATACGGCTGCTCCGCCAGCACGCCGCTGGGCGTGGTGAGGCTACCCGAACCTTCCAATCCCGTGCCGTGCCAGACGGCCTTTCCGCTACGACGCATCGATCACTCCTGCTGATGAACGGTGTTGAACCATGGTGAACCGCGATGAACAATCGGCTTAACGGCGAACCGGCGCCCAAGGTGCCCGTGAGAAACGAAGCGTAGCGTGGCGTGCTCGCGGCTGGCAGGCGGGGGAACTGATGACGCTGAGATGCAGAGCGCGCAGAGCTCGCAGAGGTAAAGCCATTGGGTTGTCTCTGCGACCTCTGCGGCCTCTGCGCCTCAGCGTGATCTGGCACCGAACCGGCCGCGACTCCGCTAGGGCCTGATCGCGGAGCGCGCGGGTCAATGCGCGCCGCGATCATCGGCACTTGCCGAGTCGTCGCCCAGCCCGTAGTTCACGGAGATGCCAAACCTATCAACGCTCAGGGCGATGCGCTGGAGCCGCCGAGTCCGATATGCCGCGCTGTCCGTGGTCACGCTGCTGGTGTCGGCGTCGTCGCACGTGCAATCGCAGGACAAGACGCGCCGCTGTCCGCAGTTCGCCCGCGTGCCGGGCTACGGCGCGTGCACCAACATCGCCGGCAACAAGTGCGGCTTCTGCACGTATCGGTGCAACGACGAGACCGTGGTTCGCTGGAACGTGTGCGGGGGATAATCGCGCCCGTCCTGTTCGTGTGCTCGCTCTCGGTGGGTGTGCTGGCCTGCGATCGCACGGAGCCGGTGAGCGACGAGGCTCCACCCGCCCTCCGCGCGGCCATGGCCACGCGCACGATCTATCCGGCTAAGCGTGAAGAGTGGCGCACCGACATCACGGAGCACACCGACAGCACGATGGTGCCGCTCGTGTTCCGGGCCGGTGGCACCACGGTGGCGCTGTTGCAGGCGTCGCCGATGCGCATTTCGCTGTTCGAGCTGAATCGGCGCGGCATGTTGCTGGCCACGCGCCCGGTGCGGATCGACTCGGTGCTCAACGCGGCGGTGCCGCGTGACATCATCGCCGCCACCGAACTGTCGCGTATTACCGACGATGGGCAGGTCGACGTCATCGACAGCGCCACCAGCACGCTGGTCCGCGAGTCGATCGGTGGCTTCATGTTCCGTCGCGAACTGCCATTGCTGCGCGGCGGCAGCGGTCGCCTCTGCACGCTGTCACCGGCCACGCTGTTGCATGTGCGCACGTTGGGACAGCGCAACGCGCTCGAGGCGTTCACGATCACGGCGAGCCCGAAGGACGACGCCCTCGTGGGCCGGCACCGTCTCATCGTTGCGCCGTCGTCGCGCGTGCGGTGGGGCAACGGCGACGCGCGGCGCTGTCTGCTGCTCACCGACCGCGAGGTGCTGATCGTGAGTGCAGCCTCCGACCCGAGCACCGGTGTGTCGCCCCAACTCACCACGCTCCGGGCGCCGGGCGATACCGGGCCGCCGCCCACCATCGAGGGTCGCGCAACGGCGACCGACAGCGCACGCCTGCGGCAGCCCTTCATCGTCGATGCCGCCATCGTGGACGGCGGCTTCGTGGTGTTGGTGGGACTCGAGTCGGACACGCAAGGGCGCGTGCTCGACTACTACGACGAGCGCGGACGCTATATCCAAAGCGCCATGCTGCCGTTCACCGCGTCGGCCATGAGCGGAGCCGGGCCGCGCTTCCTGGCGCTGCATCAGGACGAGCGCTACCGCTGGTGGCTCTCCTCGTGGCTGACGCCCATGGCCGCGCACGGCGCCACCGCGCCGCCGGAACCGCGACAGCTCGATGACGCACCGGAGCGTCAGCTGTTCGCACGGCCGGCGCGCAAGCAATAAGTCGCGAGCGGGGACGAACGGCGTCTGTTCGTAACGACATCGCACGTGAGCATGCCGTGCGGTGATTGTGACAGATGCATAACGCGATTGTGGTGCAGCGCGGGAATGATTGCTGCCAGCTACACCGGCCTCTTCATTCCTTGCCTACCAACCCATGCGATTTCATCGCCTTCCGATGCTCGGCGTCGCTGCGCTGCTTGCCCTTGTGGCGAGCACCGCACACGCGCAGTCCGGTACGATCAGCGGTACCGTGACAGAACAGCTGCCGCCGAACCCCATTGCCCAAGCGTCCGTTGTGGTGCAAGGGCTCAACCTCGGCGCGCTCACCGATGCACAGGGGCGCTACACCATTGCGAAAGTGCCTGTGGGCACCCACACCATCGTGGCGCGTCGCCTTGGGTACGTCGTGGGGCAGACACAGGTGGCGGTGGCGGCGAACGGTACGGTCACGGCCAACTTCTCGCTCGGCCGCGCGGCCGTGCAACTCGATGAAGTCGTGGCCATCGGATACGGCACCGCCGACCGACGCAATGTGATGGGGGCGGTGGAACAAGTGAATGCGCAGCAGCTGGCGGAACGGCCCGTGCCGAATCTGACGATTGCGCTCCAAGGCATGCTCCCTGGTGTCAACATCCGCCCGCAGGACGGCAAGCCGATTCAGGCACCGGCGATCAACATCCGCGGCACGACCTCGATCGGCACCGGCGGCAGTGCACTGGTGCTCATCGACGGTGTCGAGGGTGATCCCTCGATGCTCAATCCCGATGACGTCGCTTCCGTCACGGTGCTGAAGGACGCTTCCGCTGCCGCGGTGTACGGTGCACGCGGCGCGTTCGGTGTCATGCTCATCACCACCAAGCGCCCGCAGAAAGACCAGTTCCAGATCACCTACGGCGCCACCTACGGAAATCGTTCGCCGATCCAGAGAACCTCGGTGGTCACGGACGGCTACACGTTCGCGCGCATGTTCGATCAGGCCTTCCAGAGCTGGCAGGGCTTCGCGCCGCAGAACGTGAACAAGACGCTCGTCTTCTCCGCCGCCTACCTGGATTCGCTGCGTGTGCGCTCGCAGGCCAATCGTGCGCCGGAAACCGTCGTCGGACCCGACGGTGCCTACCAGTACTACAACAGCACCAACTGGTACGATCAACTGTACCGGCAGAGTGCCTCCACGATGGAGCACAATCTCTCCATCTCCCGCGGCACCGAGAACGCGCAGTTCATGATCTCCGGCCGCGCGCTCGGACAGGACGGTGCGTTCCGGTACAACTCCGACAATTTCGCCCAGAAGAATCTGCGCGCCGACGGCGCGATCCGGGCCGCGAATTGGCTGAACGTGCGCAGCGGATTCATGTACTCCAATCGCACCTATCACAATCCCGAGAACGTCGGTGAAGGTGGCGGCATCTGGCGCAACCTGCAGGACGAAGGGCACGTGCTCTCGGCGTTGTACAATCCGGACGGCACGCTGACCCAGTCGGCCGCCTATACGGTGGGCGACTTCGCCTACGGCAAGAATGGCATCGACTTCAACGTGGACGTCTACCGCACCAACGTCGAAGCGGCCACGAAGTTCTTCGCCGACCGTCTCAAGTTCACGAGTGATTTCACGTACCAGCGCACGACGGACGATCAGATGCGTCGCCGTGTGCCGGTCCCGTACAGCCGCCGCCCCGGCGTCATCGAGTACGTCGGTGCGGCCACCAACACGTTGGGCGAGACGAACGCCACGACGGACTATGTCGCCACGAATTCATACGGCGAATTCAACACGACGCTAGGCGGCCGACACTCACTCCGCGTCATGGGTGGCGTGAACTACGAGGAGCGCACCTGGAACCAGCTTTCGGCCCAGCGCAATGGCCTGATCTTTCCGGATGCGAAAGACCTGAACCTCGCGCTCGGCACGGCGACGGTGATTGGTGGCGGCTACGAGAAGTGGAACATCCTCGGCGGATTCACGCGCATGAACTACTCATTCGCCGACCGCTATCTGCTCGAGTTCACGGGACGCTACGACGGATCGTCGAAGTTCCCCGTGGACCAGCGCTATGCCTTCTTCCCGTCTGCGTCGGCATCGTGGCGCATTTCGCAGGAGCCGTTCTGGAAGGTGCCGCGGGGGCTGGTGAACGACCTGCGGCTCAGCGTGTCGCACGGCTCGATGGGCAATGGCAACGGTGGCGCGTATCAGTTCCAGCAGACGTTCAACATCGCACAGTCCGGTGTGATCGTTAATGGTACGCGACCGCAGCAGACGAGTGCGCCGGCCGTGTTGCCGGACGGGTTGACGTGGGAGACGGCGACGACGACGAACTTCGGAGTCGACGCCGACATGCTCGACAATCGCCTCAACCTCAGCGCCGACGTATACACCCGCAAGACGACGGACATGTTCACGTCGGCGATCACGCCGCCGGCCGTGTTCGGCGCCGCGGCGCCGCGCGGCAACTACGCCGACCTGAAAACCACCGGCTGGGAACTCTCTGCCGCCTGGCAGGACGGCTTCCGGCTCGCCGGCAGTCGCGCCACGTATGGTGTCCGCTTCGTGCTCTCCGACAATACGTCGGAGATCCTGAAGTACAACAATCCCAACGGGCTGCTCAGCGACTATCGCGTCGGGCAGAAGGTCGGCGAGATCTGGGGCTACACGACCGAAGGCTTCTTCGCCGACTCGGCGGACATTCTCAGTCATGCGAATCAGAGTTTCGTCCAGTCGCGCAATTCACGCGTGTGGCTGCCGGGTGACCTCAAGTTCAAGGACATCAACGGCGACGGCAAGATCGATGTCGGCAACCAGACGCAGGCCAATCCGGGCGACCTCTCGGTGATCGGCAACAGCACGCCGCGCTACAGCTACGGGATCAACCTGAACGGCGCGTGGCGCAGCATCAGCATCGGGGCATTCTTCCAAGGTGTCGGCAAGCAGAATTGGCATCCGAATTCCGAGGCCGACTACTTCTGGGGCGCGTATAACCGCCCGTACAACAACATCCCCTCGTGGCACCTGGACCCGGGCGTCATCTACGACCCGGCCAATCCGAACCCCAACGCCTTCTTCCCGCGCCTGAATGGCTATGCCGCGCAGGGTGGAGAGCGCCAGATGTCGCGTCCGCAGACGAAGTACATGATGAACGTCGCGTACATCCGTCTGAAGAATCTGCAGGTTGGCTATGACCTGCCGAAATCGTTGCTCTCGCGAACAGGAGCACGCAACGCCAAGGTCTACGTCTCGGCCGAGAATCTGTGGACCCACTCTCCGCTCTACAAAATCGTCAAGAACGTGGATGTGGAGAACATCAGCCAGGGCTCTGACCGCATTCTCACGGGCGGCGGCAATGGCGATGGCCTGAACTATCCGATGATGCGGACGTTCGTGGGCGGCATCTCCCTGACCTTTTGAATCGCCATGACCATACACACTACGATCCGTCTCGCGGCCATCGGCGGCCTGTGCCTGTTGGCGGCGGCATGCGATCTGGAGCAGTCGCCGGTTTCGGCCACCAACCAATCATCCGTATTCGGTAGCGAAGCAGGGCTGCAGCTGTACGCCAGTTCGTTCACCAACACGTGGCCGTCGGTCAATGCCGTCTACCTCGGCGATGACGTGTCCGACTACCTCGCCGTACGCGGGGCCAGCAACTACCTGCTACCCACCTTCACCCCGAACAATCAGGGGGGATGGTCGTGGACAGCGCTGCGGAACATCAACTACTTCATCGCAAGCAACGTGGACCCGGCCATTCCTGAGGCCACGAGGAATCACTACACGGGGCTCGCACGCTTTGCCCGTGCGCTGTTCTACTACGACAAGGTGAAGACGTACGGCGCGGTGCCGTGGATCGATCGCCCGGTGGCGATCAACGATACCGCCACGCTCTTCGGCGGGCGGGACTCGCGCGAGGTCGTGATGGGGAAGGTGCTCGAAGACCTGAACTTCGCCATCGCCAACATCCGCACGGTCACCAGCGCATCGCGCACCGAAGTCACGCCAGACGTCGTGCGTGCCTTCAAGTCGCGCATCGCCCTGTTCGAAGGGACGTTCCGGAAGTATCACGCGTCAGGGCTTGCCAGCGGACTTGGCGGCTCGGCGAACACGTGGCTCACAGAGGCCGCGACCGCCGCACAGCAGGTGATGGATGGAGGACGTCACAGCCTGAATACGTCCGCTGGTACGCTGGGCGCGTATCGGGCGTTGTTCAGCAGCGAAGCGGCGCCGACGAACGAGGCGATGCTGATGTACGTGATGGACGTGAACCTCGCCGTGCGGCACCAAGCCAACTGGAACTACACCTCAGGCACGACCGGTGTGGGGGCGAGCTTCACGCGCGACTTCATCAACACGTATCTGATGGCCGATGGGACGCCCTTCACCGACCGTCCGGGCTTCGACACGCTGTCGTTCATGACGGAAGTGAAGAATCGCGACCCGCGTCTGGCGCAGACCATTCGTCTCGGTGACTTCAAGCGGCTCAACGCGGGCGCACTGGTGGCCTCACCGCCGGCCTTCACTGTCTCGTTGACCGGCTACCAGCCCATCAAGTGGACGATCGACGATATCGGCCTCGATGCCGGCGCCAACAACACGAACGACATTCCGATCATTCGCTACGCCGAGGTGCTGCTCAACCTCGCCGAGGCCAAGGCGGAGCTGGGTACGCTGACGGACGGCGACTGGCAGAAGACCGTCGGGGCGCTGCGTGCACGCGCGGGGATCACCGGTGGCCTGTCGGCACGCCCGAACCGTGCAGACCCGTACCTGCAGAGCGTGTACTTCCCCGGCATCGGAGACCCGGCGATCCTCGAGGTGCGCCGTGAGCGCGGTATCGAACTGGCGCTGGAAGGGCTGCGTTGGGATGATCTCATGCGCTGGAAGCGCGGTGAGTTGCTCTCGCGTCCGTGGCGCGGCATGTACGTCACGGCGAACAAGTACTACGACCTGAACGAAGATGGTGTTCAGGACGTGTACTTCCACACGGGCACGGTCCCGTCGCCGGCCATTCCGGGTGTGGTCTATCACAACATCACGGCAGGGAACAGCAGCCAGCGTTCTCTCCAGAACGGAACCACCGGACTGTTGCAGTGGCAGATCAACATCAATCGTGTGTGGAACGACCGCCTGTACCTTCGCCCGATTGCGGCATCGGACCTGGTCGTGAACTCAAAGCTCGGGCAGAACCCGGGATGGTAACGATCATGCGTAAGAGTCTTCTCCCGTTCCTCGTCGTCGCCATCGCGGCGTGTGCCTCGACTCCCACGGGAGGCGCGCCCTCAGCCAATCCATCGGTAGATCCATCGGGCACGCCCGCTGGGCCGCCGTTACGCGTGATGACGTTCAACATTCGCTACAACAACCCCGGTGACGGCATCAATGCGTGGCCGAATCGCAAGGCGTGGGTGGCGAAGCTGATCCGCTTTCACGACGCCGATGTCGTCGGCGTGCAGGAGGCGCTGCACGGCATGCTCGTCGATCTCGACACGCTGTTGCCGGAATACGCGCGTGTCGGCGTAGGGCGCACCGACGGCAAGAACGCCGGAGAGTTCAGCGCTATCCTGTACAAGCGGAGCCGCGTCGAGATGCTTGAGAACCAGACGTTCTGGCTCTCCACGAATCCCGAGGCGGTCGGTGTGAAGGCGTGGGACGCGGCCCTCGAGCGCGTGGCCACCTGGGGGCGCTTCCGTGATCGCGCCACCGGTTGCACCTACCTGCATCTCAACACGCACTTCGATCATGTCGGCGAGCAAGCACGGCAGGAAAGCGCGAAGCTCATTCGCCGTCGGCTCGGCGCCATCGCCGGCACGCTGCCGGTAATCGTCACGGGCGATCTCAACGCCTCGCCTACCTCGGCGGCCTACGCAACCTTCACCAGCGGTACGGTGGACGGTGGCCTCGCTCCGCTCGTGGACGGCTACGTGTCGAGTCGCGAAGGGAACTACGGCCCGACGACCTCCTCCAACGGCTTCAAGGAGATCGGCGGGAATCGTATCGACTACGTGATGGTCTCGCCGGGGATCACCGTGCTCAAGCACGGCATTCTCACCGACCGGTGGGACCAGCGCTTCCCATCCGACCACCTGCCGGTGATCGCGGCGCTCGACATGCGCTGCCCTGCTCAGGGCCGTCGCTTCGACCCCGCCAACACGCGGTAGTACTCCTCGACCAACGCGCGATACTCCGCCGGTGCGGCGGCACGAGCACCGGCGGCAGGCCGACCATCGGCACCAAGTCCCACCGAGCGATACAACGCGAACTCGAAGTTCTTGAGGCGCTCGAGCATCGCCGTCTGCAGCTGCTCGAGTCCCTTCGGGTCACCGAACGAGCGGCTGTTCTCGAGCTGACGCAGCCCCTCGATGGCGCGATCGAGTTCACGCGTGTCCACGCCCTGCGCTGCGGCCTCGCGACGGAGGCCCTCGGCGTTTTCGCGACGCAACCGGAACTCCCGCGCGAACTGCTCGGGCGTACCCGACATCGTAGGACCGACCTCGTTGCCCGTGGGCGACGCCTGCCCGGAGGGCATGCTGCCATTGGGCACACCACCGGCCCGCGGCGCACCGTTCTGGTTGCCGCCGCGACCGCCGCCGCCGTTGGCTTGCTGACCGCCTTGCTGGCCTTGGCCCTGGCCTTGGCCTTGGCCTTGGCCCTGCTGCTGACCCTGACCCTGACCCTGACCCTGACCCTGTCCTTGGCCTTGCTGCTGTCCCTGGCCCTGTTGTCCCTGCTGACCCTGTCCCTGCTGCTGACCCTGGCCTTGCCCCTGCTGGCCCTGCTGGCCGCTCTGCTGCCCTTGCTTCCCCTGTTGGCCCTGCTGCCCTTGCTGGCCGCTTTGCTGCCCCTGTGAGCCCTGCTGGGCCCCCTGCTGGCCTTGTTTGTCGGCCACGCGCTCGCGCAGCGACTCCAGCCCCTCCACCAGCGCCCGCGTGCGCTCCAGCGTGCGTTCCTGCGTCCGCGCCGCCGACTCGCCCGACATCGCGCCCGTGGCCGCCCGCAGCCGCTCCGCGACGTCCTTCAGGTTCTCGCCGATCTGGCCTTCGAACTGCGACGCGTACTCGGCCGAGCCGCCGCGAATCACCTGCTTGCTGAAGTCGATCTTGTCGGCCACCCGCGTGTCGCGAATGGTCTCCGCCGCCTCACCCAACTTGCCGGCCGCCTTGGGCTGATCGCGACGCGCCTCGCGCGCCAACCGATCGGCGTCCGCTTCGAGTTTGCGCACATCGTTGCCCAACGCGTCCTTCTGTTCGCCCAACCGACGCTGCTGTTCGTTGCGCGTGTTCGGCGCCGCGCCCTGCATTTGCTTCACGCTCTCGGCGATCTCCTGCTGACGCGCCTCGAGATCCCGCGCGCGCTCGGCCAACTGCTGCACGCCGCGATTGAGTTCGTTGGCGCGCGTGCCTTCGAGATTGCGCGCCGCCCGGTTCAACTCTTCCAATGCCGCGTTGCCCTGCGCCGCTGATCCGCTCGACGCCCGACGCATGGCATCGGCCGCCTGCTGCAGGCGCTGCGCGGCGTTACCCAACTCCGGGTTGTTCTGCTCACGCGACAGCCGCTCCAATCGGCGTGCTTCTTCTTCCGCCTGACGCGCCAGCTCACGCTGCGCGCCGCTGTTGGCCTGCTGTCCCTGCGCGCCTTGCTGACCACCCTGCTGCCCGCCTTGCTGTCCGCGGCCACTGCTGGATGATGCGCCACCGCTGCTGCCCGACGCGCCGCCACTCTGCTGCTGGCCCAAGCGCTGACGCATGGCCTCGGCCTGACGCTGCATGCGCTCGTTCTCCTGCTGCTGACGCTGCGCGAGCTGCCGCAGCTTCTCCAGCGTTTCGTCGACCGCTTGCTGCGCGCTCTGCTGCGACTGCGACTGCTGCTGCACCGCTTCGTACTGGTTGCGCAGCTTGTCGTTCTCGAGTTCGAACAGGTCCGCGAGGTCTTCGGCCTTCTGTCCGCCGCCACCACCACCGCCGCCTCCACCGCCACCACCGCCCATCTGTACCTGCACGTCGCGGTACAACGCTTCGGCGCGCTGCAGATGCTGCAACGCCTGCTGTTCGAGTGGCAACGCATCGGTACCGCGTCCGCGTCCAAGCTGCTCTTCGGCCAGCTTCATCGAAGCGGCCGCCGCTTCCGTCTCGACCCGGATCTTGGCGAACATCGTGTCGCCGGCCGCGAGGCCGCGATCCTTCAAGCTGGTCGCCAATTTCGTGACGTCGCCGCGCAGTCGCCCTTCGGCAATCGTGAGCGTGGTGATGTCTTCGCGACGCTTCTTGTCGGCGGTGCTGGTGCTGTCGCGCAACCAGTTGAAGGTGCCGGCCACCACTTCCTTCTGCCGCGCCACGAAGCCTTCGGGTGATTCGCCCTGCGGACCGCCACCACCACCGCCGCCGCCACCACCCTGCTGTTCGGCCTGACGATAGTCCTTCGAGAACGGACGCACTTCCAGGAAGTACACATCGCTGCTGCCGGTGTGACCCGAGCCGTCCTTGGCCACGGCGTGATACGCCACCAAGTCGCCCGGCACGAGCGACATCTCCTCCAGGAACAACGTGTGTGCGGCGCGCGCATCACGTGGCCGGCGCGTGGTGCTGTCCTGCATCACGATGCGCTTCTCGGCGCCACCATTCACGCGATAGCGCAGCTCGAGCGCCACCACACCCAGGTCATCGCTGGCCTGCACGGCCACCGTCACTTCATCGGTGTTCGAGGCCTTCGTGTCGCGCCCCGGCTCCTCGATGGTCACGCGCGGCCCGCGATCGGGAATCGCATCGATCACGTATTCCACCGAGCCCGCCACCGTGGTGCCGTCGGTGGTGACCAGGTCCACGTGATAGAAGCCGCTCTTCGCCACCTTGAACCGGCCGCTCACCGCGCTGTCGCCTTCGATCGTCATCGGCGCCGTGGTGCCGTTGTCGAAGCGCAGCACACCACTCGCCACCTTGCGCGTCACCTTGGCGTGCACCACCACCGTGGTGCCCACGATCGCCGCTACATCGCCGCCGTCTTCCACATGCTCTGCCGGCAGGCCGCTGTACGACGGGAAGTTGAGGTCGAGCGAGACGTTCGACACCGCCGGCAGATCGTTCACCGTGAGCTTGTAAGTCGGCGACCGCACATCGGCCGATTCCACGTAGTACTCGGTGGGCTTGGTGATATCAAACAACCGCGAGCGGAAGCGCGACGAGTCGGCTTCGGGGCTCATCGGCAGTCGCTGCCACTCGCTGGCCGAATCGCTGCGGAACACCAGCTCCGCGCCGTCGGCGGCGAAACCCACCAAGGCCGCATGCACTTCAATCGCACCACCACGCGGCACCGCCACGTTGCCCGGCTCGATGCTCAACGCGCGCACCGGCACCGCCGCTTCGGCCGTACCGAAGGGCACGAACAACAACTTCGCACCTTCGCGCAAACGCGCGGGGCCTGCCACGAACATCAGCACCGCCACCGCTGCCACACCGCCCAGCATCTGTCCGGCGCGCACCATGCGCGGACGCTCCAACGCCGCCCGCTGCTGCAACGGCGCAATGGCCGCGCTCGCGCGTGACATCAACCGCGCCGACAACGCACCCGACTGACGCTCACTCTCCGGCACGTGCGCTTCCTGCACCGCGGTGATCAGCGCCTGCTTGAGTTGCGGGGCACGCTCTTCCACGTACAGCGCAAATCGTTCGTCACTGGCACGACGCATGAGCGGCAGCACCAGCCCGCGAATGAAGGCCGCCGCGATCAGTGCGTAGCCGACCACGCGCGCGATGATCGGCGCCCGTCCGTCGCCGCTGAACACGGTGAGCACGAGCATCGTGGCCAGCACGGCCAACAACACCGATGCCCCGATCCACACGAGCGACTCGAGGAGAATACGCTGGCGCCACTGGCGGCGGAGCGCGCCGAGTGTGGTGAGGAGCTGACGGTCGGGACTCATGCGGGGCTCCGGTCGGAAGAGGACACGGGAGGAACAGGACGGACACGTCGGGCCACGGCACGCCATCCGCGCGTGGCCATGATGGTCTCGACGATCAACACCAGCGCGACAATGATCAACAGTACCCGCCACGGGTTCTGCCGGCGCTCCAGCTCGGCCGTAGTCGGCGGGGCGTTCGACGCCATCGAACCGGGCTCGGCGTCTCGCACGCCCAGCAACAGCTCGGTGGTGTCCATGGGGGTGAGTTCGGATTCGCTGGCCGGCGCATTGGCCGCTACGCGACCCACGGCGGTTCCGGTGGCACTCACCGCAAAGGCCTCGTACACGCCGGCATCGGCCAGCGGCACCGCGGTGCCCAGTGAATCGGCGCGCGGACGCAGCAGCGTGCCATCAGGCGCGCGTACCACCGGATCGTTCACCGACGGCGCCAGCGACCAGCTCTCACTCGTGGCGCGCCACAACGGCACGGCATCACGCCCCGACGTATGCAGCACGAGCTGCCGTACGAACGGCAGGAACGCCGGTTGCAGCGGAAAGTCACTGCGCTGCGCATCGAGCGGTACGGTGAGTACCACCAGACGGCCTTCGCCGAGGCGCTGTTCGAGCACAGCGGGGAGTCCATCGTCGAAGCGCGCGAGCACATCCACCGGTCCCACGAGATCCACGCGCGGGTAGCGCAGAAAGCGCACCGAACTGAGCGCATCCGGTACTTCGCGGAACGGCGTAAACAGCGGATGCTCGATGCGCACATCGCGCAGCGTGCCGCCACGATCAGCCAGCCGGTCGGAGAGTCCACTCATGCGCACCGGCAGCAGCGGCAGGTTGTCACCGCGTTGCGCCGCGAGTCGCGAGCCGGCGGCGATCACCACACCGCCACCCTTGGTGATGTAGTCCTGCAGCGCCGCCACCGACGACGCCGACGGCAGCATGTCCCAGAACACGATGAGACTGGTGCGGGCCAGCGCCTCGCGACTGACCGGAGCCGACGCGAGCCGGTCGATCTGAATGGCGGGCGCCGCGCCGATGGCGAGCGCGCGCTCCATGAACAGCGCTTCCCCGGCCGCCCCTTCCGACGGCGACACCAGCGCCACGCGCACGGCGTCATCGCGCGGCACCACCGCGTGCAGCGTGTCGTCGGCCACCAGCGCGTCGGCTTCCAGTGACACCAGCAGCGCCACGGCATCATCGGGGGCGGGCACCGGCGCAAAGGTGACGACGGTTTCGCCGTCGGGCTGCAGCGACACATCGCTGCTGGCCGCGTCACGACCATTTACCGTGAGACGCGCCTTCACCATGCGCGCGGCCGGCAGCTCGTGCGACTGCACGCGCGCCTTCACCGCCAGCAGTGACCGCGCGCCATCCATGACGCGCCTCGCCTCGATCACGCGCACCGCACTGTTGGCGCGCGTCGGCGCACCCACCGGAATGCTGCGCAACTTCACCCCGGCTGGCAGATCGATACCCGCAATGCCGGCCGCGCCTGCCCGCTGCAGGTCGGAAATCACAATGATCTCGGCCGCGGCGAACGGCGCATCGAGCAGCATCTGACGCGCCGTGCGCAGCGCAGGGGCCAGTCGCGTGCCGCGCGACATCGGCTTGAGCGTGGCGATCGCGGCGATCGCCTGCGTCTTGTCGTCGCTCAAGCGCTGCAACACTTCCGACGCATCGTCATACGCCACCACACCCACGCGATCACCGGCGCCGAGGGCGTTCACCACGGCCCGTGCGGAATCGAGCGCCCGCGGCCACACGCCTTGGTAGCCCATGCTGAGTGAACGATCGATCACCACCACGACGGCCTTGCGACGCGTGTCACCGCCGGTGGCGGCGCGATCGGTGAGGACGGGGCGCGCAAAGGCGAACACCAGCGCCGCCACCGCGAGCGCACGCAACAGCAGCAACGGCCAGTCGGTGATGCGCTGACGCTGCGACGTGCGGATGGGCAGCTGCTCCAGGAACATCAGCGACGGGAACCGGTACGGCCGGTCCTTGTCGCGATGCCGCAAATGCATCAGCAGCGGAATCGCCAGTGCGGCGAGTCCGGCCAGAAATGCAGGAACGAGGAATCCGATGCCCATGCGCGAGTTTGCCGGTTAGTCGATCGTCAGCGTACCCGACTGCGGGCCAGCCGCGCGTCGAGGTAGGCGTGGAGGGCACGGTCGAGGGGTTCGCTCGTGTCGAGACGCACGTAGTCGGCGCCGGCGCTGGTGAAGCGCTCCTGCAGCGCCGCATGGTGCGCGGTAATCAAGGTGTTGTACTTCTCGCGCAACTCGCCGGGACGCAGCGGCAACAGCGCCCCGCTCTCAGCGTCTTCGAAAGTGGCCGGCATGTCCCCCGGCAACTGCTTCTCCGCCGGATCGACCAGATGAAACACGATCACATCGTGCCCGCCCATACGCAGCGCGGCCACGGCGCGGCCCAGCGCCTCCGGCTGCTCGTAGCAGTCGGTGACGAGCACCACGATGCCCGTTCGCGTGGTGAGATGCCCGATGCGGCTGATGGAGTGCACCAGCCGGCTTGGACCCGCCGCCTTGGCGCGCGCCAACGTGTGTAGCAGCAGCTGCAGATGACGCACCGAGGGCGGCACGACATCCACCAGCTCTTCCTTGAACGTGGCCAAACCGATGCGATCGCCCTGCGACTTCGACAACCAGGCCAGCGATGCCACGAGAAAGCGCGCGTAGTCGAACTTGGTGACGGCCCCGCTGCCGAAGTCCATGCTGCCCGACGCATCGAGCGCGAAGATCACGCCGGCGTTGGTGTCGGCATCGTACTCCTTGATGTAGAACCGGTCAGTACGCCCGTATACGCGCCAATCGATGCGACGCAGGTCGTCGCCGGGCTGGTACGAGCGATGCTCGGCGAAATCCAGCGACGAGCCTTTGCGCAACGACCGGTGCTGACCATGCATGAAGCCATCCACGACCGTGCGCGCCAACAGCGCGAGATCGGAGATGCGCGCCAGCATGGCGGGGTCGAGAAAGGACGCGGGAGCCGTGGCCACGAATTGCTCAGAGCGACGAGCGAGGAAGCGGCACACTCTCGAGCAGACGCCCGATGAGCGAATCGGTGGTCACCTTCTCCGACTGCGCCGTGAAGTTCACGAGCACGCGATGCCGCAGCACCGGACGCGCGAGCGCTCGCACGTCTTCGAAGCTGGCGCTGGCCCGCCCCTGCAGTAGCGCCCTCGCCTTGGCGCCCAGCACCAGTGCCTGCGCCGCACGTACCGACGCGCCGTACGACACGAACTGCTTCACGTAGTCGGGCGCGCCGTCGCCGGGGCGCGTGGTACGCACCAGCGTCACGGCGTAGCGCGTCACGGCGTCGGCGATCGGCAAACGACGCACGACGCGCTGATAGGCCAGGATCTCTGCCTTCGATACCACCGACTGCACCGCCTCCGGCGGCAGCGACGTGGTCGACTTCACCACCGCCACTTCGTCCTCTTCCGGCAGGTAGTCGAGCATGACTTCGAGCATGAAACGATCGAGCTGCGCTTCCGGCAGCGGATACGTGCCTTCCAGTTCGATCGGGTTCTGCGTGGCGAACACGAAGAACGGTTTGTCGAGCTCGTAGGTGCGCCCCTGCACGGTCACGCGACGCTCCTGCATGGCTTCCAGCAGCGCGGCCTGCGTCTTCGGCGGCGTGCGGTTGATTTCGTCGGCCAGCAGCACGTTGGCGAACACCGGCCCGGGCATGAAGGCGAGACGACGCTGGCCGGTGGCCGGGTCGTCCTGAATCACATCCGTGCCCGTGACGTCGCTGGGCATCAGGTCGGGCGTGAACTGGATGCGCGAGAACTTGAGGTCGAGCGCACGCGCCAGCGTCGAGATCAACAGCGTCTTGGCGAGACCGGGCACGCCCACCAGCAGACAGTTGCCGCCGGCGAAGAGCGCGATCAGCGCTTGCTCCACCACGACGTCCTGACCGACGATGACTTTGCGAAGTTCGCTCGCGATGCGTTGACCGGCGCCCTGTAGGCGGTCGGCAAGGGCGCCGTCGTCGAGACGGTCGAGTTCAGACGTGGATGGGGCCGGAGCGGTCACCTGGTTCCTCTGGGGCTAACGGGTCAACGCGTAGATGATGTAGTTCACGCCGAGCTTGTACGCTTCGTTCGACATATCGAGGGGGAACATTCCGGTGTCGGAAAACTCCCAGTACTCGGACAGGTCGTTGTTGTAGTTCGCGATCGCCAACAGGCGCTTCTTCGGATCGTTGTCCTCGAAGACGCCGTAGAACACCGACTTGTAGCCGCGATAAATCGGATGGTCGTAGTCCAGGGTCTTGATGCGGTAGAACGAATCGAAAATCGGATGCTTGAGATCCATCTCGATGAGCCGGGCATTCGGCAGCACCTTCTTCATGGCGCTCTCGAAGTTGATCCAGTGATCGCCGACGAAATCGTCGAAGATGATGAAGCCGCCCTTCGCCAGGTAATTGCGCAGCCCAAGCGCTTCGGCGTCGTTGGGACGCCAGAAGCCCGGTTCGGCCATGTAGGCCACGGGGTATTTGCCGAGCTGCGGGTCGTCGAGCGTGAGGATGTTGCTGGCGTCGATGCGCATGCGGGTGCTGGAAAGCTCACCGACGATCTTGGTGAAGTGCCGTTCCCCACGGGGATAGTCGTGACTCCACGGAATGTCACGACCGCCACCACGAAAGCCGCCGCCGCCGAACTCCGGCATCTGGTACTTCACGCGCACGAACGTCTGCCGTCCGTCGTACGGCACGTTGGGCAGGAAGGCCGGCTGCTGGCCGCGTCGCTGTGCCTGCGCCGCGTCCAGCGGAGCGAGCGACGAGAGCAACAGACCGGCGCATAGCGCAAAGCGGGTGAGTGACATCATATGCCGCGCAGCTCCAGCAACAGGGCCTGTGCTTTCTCGAACGACGGGGCCTCTTCGAGCACCTGCAGCAACTCACGACGGGCGCCGGGAATATCCCCCGCGTCACGCAGCGCGCGGGCCAACTCGTAGCGGGCGTCGAGCAGGTCGGTGGGTCCCATGGCGATGATGGCCCGACGCTCCAGCACGGCGCGCGCACGATCACCCTGCGCCGCCGACAGCGTGGCCATGCGCACGTGCACCGTGGGGTCGTACGGCCAGATCCAGTTCAGGCGATCGAGCGCACGAATCGCCCCCGCCTTGTCGCCGCGCGCTTCGCGAAGATCGGCCTCCATCATGTTCGCCTCCCAGGCCGTTTCGTTGCGGCTGGTGACGAACTCGACGAGCGTGAGCGCACGCGTGGTGTCGTTGGCCGCCCGGGCCATCTCGGCCAGATACCACGACGGGCCGTCATCGCCGCCGTACTCGGGGAACATGGCGCGGGCCTGCTCGAACAGCGCCCGAGCGGCGTTGCGGTCGCTCCCCATCTTCGACACGGCTTCGCGCATGGTGGCTACGAACTTGCCCCCGCTGCTGTCGTTGGGCGTGGCCCCACGCACGGCGGCGATGGCCAGCGCGAACTTCCGCTGCGTATACGCCTCGAACTCGGCATCGATCTGCAGCGGCGTCTTGCCCAGCACCTTCTGAAACACGGCGGGCGTATCCATCCCGTCGCGATAGGCCTTCAGCATGGCCGGCAACGCCGCGGCACCGCGCGACGCTTCCACCATTTCACAGAACAACGACGCTTCGTAGTAGCTGAACTGCGTCTCCTCGGGGAAGCGCGGACGCAGGAAGCCATCGCTGAGCTGACTGATGGGACGCAGCTTGCCGTTGGCCATCGCGATCACGTACGACACCGTGGCATCGGCGCCCCAGCCACGCCCCACACGACGCTCTTCCAATACTGACAGCCCTTCCGACAGCCAGCGCGGCACGCGATGGTCCGACGCGCCAAGCGTAAACGCATGCGTGAGCTCGTGCCACGCCGTGCTGCCCCAGTTGAACTGCCCCTTCTCGCGACCGTTGGGCGTGTCCATGGCCAGCAGGCTGCCGAAGCTCACACCCAGCGCGCCCAGTCCGGCCAATCCCACGGTACGCACCGAGAAGTCGGCGTGATATCGATAGAACTCCAGGCGAATCGGCGTGGGCGGCTTGTAGCCGTAGCGCACCGCCAGCGAGTCGTACGCCTGCTCCAGCAACGGCACGATGTACAACGCCAACAAGTCTGCCTCTTCTGCCGGCGCCACCACACGAAAACGTCCACGATCGATCGTGCGGAACGTCTTCATCTTGTCGAGCAGATCCAGCGTGTTCTTGTGCCAGAGGTTGAACGGATCGAGCGCGAACGCGCGCTCCAACGCCGCGCGGCCGGCATCCATCTGCCCGATGCGCAACTGGTTCGTACCCAGCACGCCATAGGCCGGCACGTACAACGAGTCGTAGCCCGTCGCGCGCTTCGCCAACGCCACTGCTTCGGTGTACCGACGCTGACGCACCGACGCTTCGGCCAGCTCCGTGTAGAACTGCGCCGGTGCCGGCTGCAGTGCGGTCACCGCCGCCAGCGCCTTTCGGAACGTGGCGCTGTCGCCGTTCAGGAACGCCATCGAGCCCAGCACCGACCAACCCGCGCCCGAGGTCGAGTCGGCATCGATGGCCCGCTGCGCATACACCCGCGCCGAATCGTACGACTCCGCATCACGATGCATCTTCGCCACGAACGCCAACGCGTCGGCATAGCGCGGATTGCTCGCGATGCTGAGGCGTGCCGTGGCCATCGGGTTGCCCTTGCCCTCGAACTCCTCCACGCGCGCCATCGCCAGCAGTGCCTTGGCGTCGGTGGGCGAGCGCCGCAGGATTCCTTCGAACGACAACCGCGCGTCGGGCGCGTTGTACTTCTCGAGGAACAGCTCACCGGCACGCAACTGCGCGTCGAAGTTGCTGGAGTCGACCGCCGTGGCACGATCGAACGCGGCCAAGGCCGAACGTACCGCCTGGGCGTTGCCGACACCGAGCAGCACATAGGCGCGACCGGCCGACAGATACTCGTCGCTGTTGCGGGCACCGCCTTGCTCGTACGCCGCGGTTATCCGGCTCGCGCGCTGTGTCGCATCACGCCGATCGCCGCGACGCGCCGAGGCTTCGGCGGCCGCGATCTCCGTGGCCCAACGGTCGGGACCCGGCACCCGCGGCGGCACCGCGCGCGCCGCCGGTTGCGCCGCCGCACGATCCTGCCCACACGCCGTAAGCGGCGACAAGGCCGACAGTGCCACCAGCATCCACACGGACCGCTTCACTTGCCACCTCCCGCCGCACGGATCGCCTTCGTCTTCTCGGCCAGCGTCAGCAGCAACCGCTCCAGCTCCGCATCGTACGCCTCGGCGCTCATCGAGGCCTTCTTCGTGCGCAGCGACGCCACTTCCGACTCCAGCGCCTGCCGCTCGGCGATCAACGCCGCGATGCGCGGATCGGCCGACGCGGCGGTCTTCCCGAAGGCCACGCGTGATGCCAGCAGTGAATCGCTCACCAGCGCATGCTCAGTCTGCATGCGGTTCGAGCTGGTGTACACCTTGCCCACTTCGGTGCGGGCAAAGCGGAACACCTCGAACACCGACAAACGTCCGTCCTTGTCGGCATCGGCCGCGTCGAGACCCAACGCACCGGCGAAGTACTGCAGGAACACCGACTCGTTGCGCTCGTTCGACGTCTTGGTGGCCGTCACCACCACACGATTGGGTGCCTTGAGCACCGGCACGAAATCGCCGCTGCCGGTGGCGGCATTCACGAACACCACCTGCTGCTTGCCGAAGCCCGACAGCCACGACGCGTAATCGGTCGCGGTGGCATCAGGGCCGGGCAGATTCACCTTCGACTGCGCGCCTTCGCCGCTGCCGTGACCCATCAGCATCACGAACAGCACATCGCCGGGCTGCACGCGCCCCGACAACCGCAGAAACGCCTGCGCCACGTTCTCACGCGTGGAGCGCCCCGACGACAGCGCCGTGCGCACCGAGTCTTCGGTAAGCACGATCAAGCTCGAATCGCTCACGCCCCAGCGGTTCTTCGCGGCGTCGCGCGCGGCCTGCGCCGACGCCTCGAACGAGCGCTTGAACTGCGGCTCGCCCGAGAGCCCGATCACCAGCAGCACGTGCGTGCGCTGAGCACGCAGCGGCAGCGCCATCGCCAGTGACACCGCCAGCGCGAGTGCCCCGTGAACCATGAGTGTGCGAACGCGATGCATCACGCCTGTCATCATGCCAGTCCTCTCCATCTCCGGTATCCCCATTCCGCGCCGAGCAGCAGCGCCACCAGGAGGAATACCGCAGGCATGTCCCACAGGTCCTTCGCTTCGCGCACCGTCACGCCCGCTTCGGTGAAGACGGCGTCTTCGGCGAGCTTACCGGCATCGGCCAGCGGGTAGTAGCGACCACCGGTTTCTTCGGCGATGCGACGCAACAGCGATGCACGCAATTCGGCTTGCGCCACATCCGCCCCGCGTTCGTCGACCAGCAGCGAACTGGTGGCCGTCTGCACCGAATCGCGACCGCGGGTGGCGACGGCGTCGAGCACGTAGCGGCCGGTGTCGGTGGGGGTGAAGCGGGCGGTGTAGGTGCCATCTTCGCGCAGCGTCCACTCCAGCGGTACGTTCTGTGTGTTGCCGGTGGGTGACGTCACGGTCACTTCCACTGTGGCATCGTTCACGTCGGTGAAGAACGGCGTGCTCACGCGGGCGCGCAACGACACCGGTTCACCCGGTGCCACGCGCGACGGAGACGCCATGATTTCGAATGGCGCCGGGGCGTCTTCCACCATCCAGCGCACCAGCTGACGCCATAGCGTCTGATGGGTGACGTCTTCCACCGGAATGCTCGTGTCCATCTTCCACAGCCAACTGTCCTGCACGCCGAACACCGCGCTCATGCCACGGCCGTAGCGCTGCCAGGACAGAATGGGCACATCGCTGCGACCACCCTCGGCGGTGCCGGCCAACAACATGGTGGCACCGGCGCGCAAGGCACCGAGGCGATTCACAGTGGTGAGCGCGGGCAGCGAATCCCAACGCGACCGCGACGACGCGAGCGTCGAGCGCAACTGCAGCGCCGCATGCACTTCACCGGCGCGCGTAGGGCGCACCATGACCGGCGTGGCCGGACCGTCCATGTTCACGCTGCCGGCGGAAATCGTAATCGGCAGCACGTCCGCCAGCGGCGTGCCGGCATAGCCGCCTTCGGACAGCGAGGCGCGTCCGCCCAATACCATGAGACCACCACCGCGCAGGCTCACGAAGTCAGCCAGCATGCGGAGTTGTTCGGTGGTGAAGAACGACGCTTCGATGCTGCCCAGAATGATGGCGCGATAGCTGAAGAGCTCTTCGCGACTGGTGGGAAATCCGCCCAGCAAGTCGAGACTGTCGCGCACACCGAGGCGCAGGAACTTGCGTTCGGCACTGCGCATGAGTCCCACCACCTGCACGGCGCTGTCGTTGGCGACGGCGCGGCGAAGGAACGCGAACTCGGGGCGCGGCTCACCTTCCAGATACAGAATGCGATCGGGGCCGGCGCGCACTTCGATGCTCGTCTGCCACTCGTTGTTCTCCGTCACGATCTCCGTGGGCAGCGCTTTGGCGCGCACCGCGATGCGATGCACCCCCGGATCGAGTGGCGGAATGCGGAAGCGCACCGTGGTGAGATCACCCTTCTCACCCACGCGCGCGGCCTCGGTGGCGACTACGCGACCATCGGCTTCGACGGTGATCTGCACGGGATCACGTCCGGCGCCACGAATACGCACATCGGCTTCGACCACGCTCGACGCACCGGCCAGTGTGCGACGCGGCGCCTGCACGCGTTCGATCGCGACATCACGCTCGAACCGCTCGGTTCCCACGCCCACGGTGAACACCGGCACGCGGCGTGCGCGCAACGCCAGCAGCGCATCGTCGAGCGCGCCGCTGCCGTTGTCGGCGCCGTCGGACACGATCACCACACCGGCCAACGGCATGCCATTCAGATCTTCACGCACATCGTTCAATGCCTGCGCCAAGTCGGAGCGCGTGCCATTCGACTTGAGTGCCGCCGCGCCGGCAATCGGCGAGGCATCCGCGGCAAAACGAAAGCGACGGATCGCGAACTTCTCCGCCAACTGCTTCGACAACGCACCCGTGTCGGCGAACGTGTGCTGCAGCGCGGCGGTGCGCGTGCTGTCGCCGACATCGCGAATGCGCATGCTGCGCGAATCGTCCATGACAACGGCGAGCACGTTGCGCTGCGGCACCGCCGACGCAATCACGAGCCCCGGGCGCAACAGGCAGCCGATCACCAACAACACCGCCGCCGCGCGCAACGTGGCGAGGATCGCGCGATCTGCCGGACGCAGCGTGCGGACACGCGCATACGCCACGATCACAATCAGCAATACGATGGCCGCCGCGGCGCCGACGAGCATCGCCGGTACGACTGGTGCCATCACCAGATCGCCCCGCGCAAAAACGCGCGGAGGATACTTGAACAGCAGTGTGGTGACGGATTCGAACCAGTTTCCCACGGAATAGTCTGGGCGGGGGCGGGGGCGGGGTTGGCGTGCCGGTCACGCCAACAAATAGGACACCGTGCAGCTCACGAGAGTGCACCTTCGCGCACGAAGCGTCTACCCCGTGACGCAATAGTCGGTCATCCCGTTGGGTTTTGTTTTTGGAATGCGGTGCGGCGCGTCAGCGCCTTAACATCCCGTTCGCGACCTCGTCCAATGGGGTGAAGCGGGCGCCAGTCTCGGCGAACGCGGCCCACACTGGAGATAGATCCCATGCGAAGCTCTCATTCCCGTTCATTGGCGCTCGCCCTCACGCTGAGCGCGTTCGTTCCGTCGCTGCTCGTGGCGCAGACGCCTCCCGCGCAGCGTCCAGCACGACCGCGTGCGGCCGCTGCTCCAGCGCCCGGCGCGGCTGGTCCCGCGAATGCACAGTCCGGACCGGCTGGTCGCTTCGCTGGTCCCGGTGCCCGCAACGGTCGTGGCGGCCCTGGTCGCGGTCATCCCGCCGCCATGTTGCTCCGCGCTCGCACACAGCTCGAGCTCACCGACGATCAGGTCAAGCGTCTCGAAGCGCTGGCGGCCGCGCCAGCGCCCAAGTCGAACGCGACCGACATGATGCGTGCGCAGGCCGACCTCCTCGATGCCACACAGGGCGATGGCAATCTGAATGGTGCCCGTGCCGCGCTCGACAAGCTCAGCCGCCTGCGCAACGATCAGGTTCTGGCCCGCATCAAGACGCAGCAGGACGTGCGTGCCGTGCTCACGCCGGCGCAGCGGACCAAGGTGGACAACATGCGTCAGCAGCTGCGGAATCGCGTCGGCGCCAAGCGGCAGCGCGGTCTGCGTCAGGGCGGCGTAGGGCAGGGTGGCATGCGGCAAGGTCGTGGCCAGATGGGCCCCGGCTTTCGACAGGGCGGCGGCATGCGGCAGGGTCGCGGTCCGATGGGCCCCGGCATGGCACCTGGCATGATGCCCGGGAATCCGCAGGGTGGTCCGCAGGGTCCACAGGGGCCGATGCCGCGCATGCGTCGCGGCGGTGACGTGCCCGACACGGCACCGGTGCCGCCGGTCAACTGAAGTCCGGAACGCGTGAATCCATCACACCGTAGGTGATCTAGCCGGGGCGCTGCGACAGCGACCTGGCTTTTTCATGTCGTGCCCTTGCCACGGCGCGGCGGTAACCGCCCATTAGGCGCTTCACCGCTTACGCCGAGTCTCGCTGTGCATCGTTCTGTGCATCGTTCGCTTCATGTTGCTCTTGTCACGGTCGCCTGCTGCGCCGCGGCCCCTCAGCTCGTCGCGCAGTCGGCGTCGCCGGCCGATGCGGCCACGGCCGAGTCGGTGGCGCGATGGATCGCGCTGGCGGCGCCGCCCAGTGGGGAGGCCCACGCGCTCGACGCGCTGCGCGGTGTGCTTCCCGGCTGGACGCGCGACAACATGGGCAACCTCGTGAAACGCGTGGGCCGCGGCTCGCCGCGTCGCATGATCGCCTGTGCGATGGACGTGCCGGCCTTCGTGGTCAGCGGCATCACCGAGCAGGGCTACATCCGACTGCATCGCACCGGCGTGGCGGCGCATCCGCTGTGGGATCAGTTCCACGAGGCCCACCAGCTGCGCATTCTCACCGCGCGCGGTGAGGTCACGGGCGTGGTGGCGATCGCCAACGGACATTTTTCCCGCCAGCATCGCGGCGACACCACCGTCGTCGGGGTCGATCAGCTCTGGGTCGACGTGGGCGCAAGCACGAAAGCACAGGCCGAAGCCCAAGGCATTGCCCTGCTCGATCCCGTCGTGGCCGCGCGACCCGTGTGGACGTACGCCGGTTATGCGTCGGGGCCCGCCGCCGGCGCGCGCGCCAGCTGCGCGGCCGTGGCCAGTGCCGGCGCCACGGCGGCGGAAGCCGCCATCGCCACCGCGGCGTCGCCATCGGATGCGCCGCGCGGTGAAACGATCTACGTGTTGTCGTCGCAGCGCAGCTTCGGCTGGGTCGGTCTGGCTGCTGTTGTCGCGCGCGTTGGCAAACTCGATGCGCTCACGTTGCTCGACGAAGGGAAGGGCGTCGGCAGCAGCGCGGTGCTGCCGATCGCGCGTCTCGGGCAGAGCAAGCGCGCCCTCACCCGCGTGATCGCCTCAACAGGACTCGACACAGTTCGCGTGATCACGCCGGCGGTGCGATTCGCCGGGTCGCTGGTGGAGTCCGTCGCAGCAGCCGATGTGCGCACGTTGTTGCTCGATGCCGCGCGAGCGGCCGGTATCACCGGCACTCCGGCGCTGCTCGCGCCCGCCCTCGATACCACCCGCGTCACGGCGGCGGCACGGGCACCGCGACGCGATACGTACGGTGCGATCGAGAAGACGTTCATGACGATCGCCGATTTGCCCGGCGTGCCGGGACACGAGTGGCGCGTGCGCGAGGCGATCACCGCGCTGCTGCCGGCGTGGGCGAAGTCGCGCGCCGTGGTGGACAGCGCGGGCAATCTCATTGTCGCGGCCGGCCCCGATCGCGACTCCATTGCCTTCATCGCGCACATGGATGAAGTGAGCTTTGAAGTGGAAGCGATCGCCCGCGATGGGACGGTGCGGTTGGCCCGTCGGGGCGGCGTGGTGCCGAGTGCGTGGGAAGGACAGCCGGCGGCGTTGCACTTTGATCGCGTGGGTAGCAGCGATGCCGCGCCGTCGTTGCGCGGCGTGTTCGTGCCGCGTGATTCCGCGCGGGTGAAGGCGCCTGCCGTGAGTACCGCGTGGTTCGGCGTCGACTCCGCCACGCTCGTCGCGCAGGGCGTGCGCGTGGGCAGCGCGGTCACCGGCTACAAGCGTGCCGCGCGACTGGGTGGCACGCGGCTCACCGGGCGAGGCAGCGACGATCGCACTGGCAGCACGGCGTTATTGCACGCTCTGCAGCGGGTCGATCCCAACACCCTTACGCGCAAGGTGTTGTTCGTGTGGTCGGTGCGCGAGGAAGGAGGTCTGAATGGCGCCGGTGCGTTCGGTGCCAATCACGGTCGATCGCTGCAGCGCATTTACAGCGTGGACACCTTCGTGAGTTCGGATACGCCACTCGAAGACAAGGCGTTTGCGTACGCACCGCTGGGGCAGGGCTTCGTGCTGCGCGGTCTCGACGACGGGGCCATCTCACCGCCCGCTGAACGCGAGCGCGTGCTCCGGGTGGCGCGCGCGCAGGGCATTCCCGTGCAGACGGGCACCACGCATGGCGCTACCGACGGCTCGGCGATTGCACCCTACGGCGCGCCGAACGTGGGACTCTCGTGGCCCGGGCGGTACTCGCACACGCCGGGCGAAGTGTTGGACCTGCGTGATGTCGACGCACTCGTGAAGATCATCACGGCGCTTGCCACGGCAGCAAGGTAGAGCGAAGAGCAACTCGCGACTCCGAACTTCAACGCAAAACTCACCACTCACGTGAGTCTCGCGTTTTACGTTGAAGTTCGAAGTCGTGGGTTTTCCTACTGCTCGTCGGCCGACGGGCCGTACAGCCCCGGCACGGGCACACCGAGCAGACGGTAGTAGATCGTGAGCTGCGCGCGGTGGTGAATCATGTGGCTGATCACGGTCGTGCGGAGCACTGACAGCTTCGGCTCGGCCATGATGACATGCGCGCCCATGCGCAGCGTCCACGTTTCGCCCAGCTGCTCGTCGGTCACCGTGGCCAACGCCTTCTTGAAGTCGGCGAGTCGAGCGTCGAACTGCGCGACGAAGCCGGCGGCAGTGGTCGGCGCCGCTTCACGCGGCATCGGCTGCGCGAAATCGAGTTCGGACGTGGTGATGGTGACCGCGCCCCACAAGCCGAAATCGGTGAGGTGATTGGCGAGCTTCTGCAGCGGCCACGACTTCGGATGCGGCGTGAAGTCGAGATGCGCCTCGGGGACGCGCTCCAGCATCTTGCGGGTTTGCGCCATCTCGTGATCGAGATCGGCCAGGGCGGATTGGACGAGAGACATGGACGGTGGTGCTGACGGTGGTGGGAGATGCTCCGGGGAGACACCGGAAGCCGCGCGCCAAGCTGCGACGTCGGCCGGGGTGTCGATATCGAAATTACCGCGCCGAAGAGAAACCGTAAGGGTCTCGTTGGCCCGAAGAATTCCCCTGGCCCCTTGATCGCCTTCCAGGGCGGCCAACGCCGGCCAGTCGGCCCGCGGAAGCACCGCCGGAATGCCCCGCACGGTCGCGCCGTCCGGTCCGGCGTACGCCGACGCCACCCGTTGGGTGCTCTCCGACGCGCTCGACATCAGCGCCGTGAGATGGTCCACCGTGACCGCTGGCATGTCGCACGTCGCGATCAGCACCGCCTGCACGTGGGCAAAACGTACGCCGTTCAGCTCCGTGGCGGCCCGCGCGATCGACGTCCCCATGCCGAGCTCCCAGCGCTCGTTTTCGAGACACTGAACCGGCAACATAGAGACAGCATCACGTACAGCGGCCGATTCAGCGCCGACGACCACGAAGACGGGTGCGCAGCCGGCGTCCAACAGCTGCCGGGCCGCGCGTTCGACCAGCGTTACGCCGTTCGTCTTGAGCAACTGCTTCGGGGACCCCAGGCGACGCGACCCGCCGGCCGCCAACACCACGCCGGCGACGCTCATCCGGTCAGCTGTGCGTGCGGTGGTCGTCGAGCGTGACGTCGCACTGGGTCGGCACGATCGGACTGTCGTGCTCGATCACGCGCGGCGTCGGCGTGCGCGAATGGATCGGGCTCTGACGCTCGCGCAGGAACCCGGCCGGGCGGCCATGGATCACCGCTTCGATCTCGGCGATCGCCGACAGCGCAATCGAGGCCGGGCTCTCTCCACCCAGATCGAGACCGATCGGGGCGTGTACGCGGTGCCGCATGCGTTCGGTCACGGCCATGCCTCGCTCGCTCAGCGCCGCGTCCACCGCGTCCAGCAGCTGGCCGGCGCGCTGCCGCGACCCGAGCACGCCGATGTACGCCACCGGCAAGGGCAACAGGGCCGTGAGCCAGGCACTGTCCACGTCGAAAATGTGCGACAGCAGCGCAATCGCGGTACGCCCATCATGCGGCAGCGACGCCAACACCCCGTTCAACGACTCGGAGTCGTTGAAACGCGCGAAGTGGGTGGCGACATCCGGCGGCAGCGACAGTTCGGCCAGCACGGCCGGTCGGTGATCGATCACCGTCACCGCCCACTCCAGTGACCGGGCAATCTGCACAAAGGCCTCGGCTCCACGACCGGCGCCGATCACATGCAACGCAACCGGGGCCACCAGCGGCTCGATGAACAGCATCGAAGCGTCGTCGCGCACATCGTGAAGGAGGGGATGCCCGGTGCGCTGCGCGGCGCGTGTGCACTCGAGCAACTCCGACTCCGCGATCCCGTGCGGCTCTCCGCCGATCGGGCGCCATGTGCCGGTTGCGGCGTCGCCATCGAGCACGGCGCAGCTGCTGCCGCCACCATGTCCGTCGAGCACCGTGAGCACCGCGCCGCTGCCGCGCCGCGAGCGGATCGCCTCGACATCGGCCAGCCATGAGGGATCGGACAACGGCTCCAGCAGCAGATGGGCAATGCCATCGCACGCCGCGCCGAATCCCCAGATGGCCTCGAGATCGGCCCGCAGGTCATACATCAGCCGCACGCCGCGGCCCGTCGCACACACCTCGGCCGCCCGCGCCGCCACGTCGCCTTCGAGACACCCGCCACTGATCGCGCCGGCCAACACGCGTCCCTCGGCGTCCACCAACAGGCGGGCACCGGGCTGACGGTAGGAACTCCCGTCCACCTGCACCAGCGTCGCCAACGCGAGCGGCACGCCGGGCCGCGCGGCCACGGCCGCCGCAGCGGCGCGGGCAAGCTCTCGGAATCCGGTCACGGTGCGGTCACGGAAAATGGATGCGTCATGAAATCTCACGTTACCACATACCAGCACCGCCACAAGAGCCACCATCCCCTCTGCGGCCGTGCCAGATAACGCGGAGGCGCAGAGAGCGCAGAGCTCGCTGAGAACAGCATGAGAGTGTTCATAGGGAGACGGCGCCTCTGCGTACTCTGCGCCCTCTGCGACTCTGCGTGATCGGTTCAGCGGGCCCAACAAAGAGCTTCAACCGTGACCACCCGGTTTTTGTCCCAACTGGAAGGGACGAAGTGCAAGCAAGTGCCCGCTTGCGAGAAAGTGAGTACTTGCATTACCGTTGCCAGTATGATTGACGACCACCGACAGCGCATCCTCCAAGCCGCCGCCCGGGTGTATTCCCAGCACGGCTGGCGCGGAGCCACCACTCGCCGGATTGCCGAAGAAGCCGGCGTGAATGAAGTCACGCTCTTCCGGCAGTTCGGATCCAAAGACGCCCTTCTCGACCTGATGATGCACGAGTGCTCGCGCGTCAAGCAGGAAGCCAGCTTTCCGCAGGAACCGGTTGACCCTGAGCAGGAACTGCTCGACTGGGTCTCGGTGCATCACACCGCGCTGGTCAGCATGCGCGCCATCGTGCGCCAGATGATGAGCGACGCGGAAAACCGTCCCGATGTTGCCGATTGCGCCACCCACGGCCCCAGTGCCGCGATGGCCCATGTGCACGACTACGTGGTGAAGCTGCGCCGTCATGGCTGGATCACCGAGTCCGGCGAAGTCACGCCGGCCGAAGTGCGCGCCGCCGCCACCATGCTCATGGGCGCCGTGTTCGCCGACGGCATGAATCGCGACATCATGCCCACGATGTTCACCCAGCCGGTGCCGGAAACACTGCGCGCCTATGTGCGCATTTTTCTGCGCGGGGTCGGTGCCTTGCAGGAACCAGCGCACCGTGCAGCACGTACGGTCGATCGCGACTCGACCTCCACCACCGTCCCCGAATGATGCATTCCGTTGGTGCGCGCGCGCTGCGCCGCATACTCAGACTTCCCGCGACCAGCACGATGGCCGCGTCTTTTGCGCTCGCGATGGCGCTGACGCCGCACGGTGTCGCCGCTCAGCCCGCCGCCGGTGGCACCCCGCGTCCGCTGTCGCTGGCCGAAGCGCTCAAACTCGCCACCGGTGAAAGCGAGCAGATCGCGATCGCCCGCGCCGGCTCGCTGCGCGCGCAAGGGCAGCTCGGTCAGGCGCGCTCCGCCCTGCTGCCGCAGCTCTCGACCACGATGAACTGGCAGAAGCAGCTGCAGAACCAGTTCGCCGCCATCTCTGAACGGTCGAGCAGTGGCTCGAGCGGCGGTTCCGGTGGTGGCGATACCACGTCGGCGGCCGACAATCCGATCACGCGCATCTTCGCGTCGCAATACAACTTCAACGTGGGTCTTTCGGCGTCACAGCCGCTGTTCACCGGTGGCCGCGCCACCGCGAACATCCGCGCCGCCAAGGCCGCCCGCGAGTCGGCCGAGATCGGCATCACCAGCGCGCAGGCGCAGGTGCAGCTCGATGTCACGCAGGCCTACTACGACGCGCTGCTCACCGATCGCCTGGTCGCGATCTCCGAATCGTCGCTCGTACAGTCGGAGCGCACGCTGCGTCAGGTCAACCTCACGCGGAACGTCGGCTCGGCGTCGGAGTTCGAACTCATTCGGGCGCGCGTCACGCGTGACAATCAGCGGCCCGGCTGGCTGCAGTCGCGCACCAATCGCGATCTCGCGTATGTGCGGTTGCGTCAGCTGCTCAACCTGCCGCCCGATCAGCCGCTCGCGCTCACCGACAGCATCGCCGAGTCTCCCGTGTCGGCACCGGTCGCCAATTCGGCGCCGATCACGACGGTGAATGTGAACGTGGCCGAAGTGCTCACGCTCGATCCGCAGGTGCAGGCGGCGGTGTCGCGTGTGCTCGCCGGCAGTGATACCGGCATCGGTACGCGCGCCCCGGTGAAGCAGGCGCTCAAGGGCGTCGAAGTGGCGCAGCAGCAGCTGCGCGCCACCAAGGCACAGCGCCTGCCGTCGATCTCGGCGACGACGAATTATCAGCGCCTCGCCTATCCCGTCGGCATTCTTCCGAAGAGCCTCGGCGATTTCTTCCCCAACTGGACCGTCGGCATCGGGCTCTCGTATCCGTTCTTCACCGGCGGACGCGTGCGCGGTGAAGTGCAGGCCGCTGAAGCTACGGTGATCGAAGCGCGTCAGCGGTTGCGGCTCGCGCAGGAAGGCGCGTCGCTCGATGCCCGTCAGGCCGTCGCGCAGCTCACCGAAGCGGAAGCCTCGTGGCAGGCCAGTGTCGGCACCGCCGAGCAGGCGCAGCGCGCGTACGACATCGCCGAAGTGCGTTTCCGCGAAGGCATTTCCACGCAGCTCGAACTCTCCGAGACGCGCAATCAATTGCAGCAGGCCCTCGCCAACCGCGCGCAGGCCGCGCGCAACCTGCAGGTCGCGCGCAAGCGTCTCGAATTGCTCCCTTATCTCCCCCTGTCGCAGGGTTCCACCTCGTCCACCGGCCCCACTCGATGAAAACCATGACTCGCCGATCCGCGTCCCTCGCTCTCCTCGCGGCAGCGCTGGTGGGAACCGCGTGCAGTAAAGACAAGGAAGCCTCCGCCGCCAACGCGGCGCCGGTGTCCCAGAACATCGGGCCGGAGAACATCGCCGTCGCGCGCACGGACACGCTGCGCAGCGGTCCGGCCATCTCCGGTACGCTCACGGCCGATCGCGAGGCGCGCATCCGTGCCGAGATGAGCGGCGCGGTGCTCGCCACCAATGTCGAGCAGGGTGAGCGCGTGAGCGCCGGCACCGTGCTCGGCCGCATCGACGACGCGTCGGTTCGTGACGCGGCGATCTCGGCGCGCTCGGCCGTCGCCCAGGCCACCGTCGCCGCGGAGCAGGCGGCGCGTGAACTGCAGCGTTCGAAGACGCTGGCGGCGGCCGGTGCCATCGCCGAACGTGATGTGGAAGGCGCCGATCGCGCGAGCCTTGGCGCGCAGGCGCAGTTGGCCGATGCGAAGGCGCGCTTGTCGTCGGCCGAGAAGATGCTGCGCAACACCGTGATCCGCTCGCCGTTCGCGGGTGTGGTGTCGGAGCGTGCGGTGAGCCCGGGCGATATCGTGTCGCCGGGGTCGGCCATGTTCACCGTGATCGACCCGCGCAGCTTGCGCGTGGAAGCGTCGGTGCCGACCACGTCGCTGGCCGATGTGCGGGTCGGTGCGCCGGTGCTCTTCACGGTGAACGGCTCGGACCGCGTGCTCGAAGGCAAGGTGACGCGGGTGAGCCCGATGGTGGATCCGCAGACGAAGCAGGTGCGTTTGTTGGCATCGGTGCCGAATTCGGCCGGTGTGCTGGTGGCAGGACTGTTCGTGGAAGGGCGCGTGGCGTCGCAGAAGCGGGTTGGTGTGCTGGTGCCCGAGAGCGCGGTCGATCAAACCGGCATCGTGCCCACGCTCATGCGCTTGAAGGGCGGCAAGGTGGAGAAGGTCGAGATTCAGCTCGGAGTTCGTGACGAAGCGGCGTCCGTGTTCGAAGTGACGACCGGCATCGCGAGCGGCGACACGGTGTTGCTCGGCGCCGCCCGCGGCATCTCGATCGGTTCGCCGGTCGTGGTCTCCGCGCCGCGTGATGCGACGCCGGCCGCCGCGCCGAGTGCGACCCCGAGTGCTGCCCCGAGTGCGTCACCCGCGAAGAAGAATTGAGCCGTCGGATAATCATCCAACCACGCATCCATGTTCATTTCTGATTTCGCGATCAAGCGGCCGCTCATCACCGTCGTGGCGATGCTCACGCTGGTGGGATTCGGCCTGGTCGCCCTCACGCAGCTGCAGACGGACGAGTTTCCGGAAGTGCAGCCGCCGATCGTGTTGACCACGATCATCTATCCCGGCGCGTCCCCCGAGCAGGTCGAGCGCGAAGTGCTCGAGCCGATCGAGGAAGCGATCCAGAGCATCTCGGGCGTCAAGTCGATCAACGGCGAAGCGCGCGACGGCTTTGCGCAGATCGTGACGCAGTTCGTGTATTCCAAGGATCTCTCCGAAGCCACGCAGGATATCCGCGACGCCATCAGCACGAAGCGTCAGGATCTCCCGCAGGAAATGGAGGAGCCGATCCTGAAGAAGTTCAATCCCACCGATGCGCCGATCGTGACGCTGTCGCTGTACTCGACCTCGCTCACGCCGGCGCAGCTCACGCAGATCGCCGATCCCGGCATCACGCGTGAACTGCGCTCGATCGCCGGTGTGGCCGACGTGCAGGTGTCGGGTGGCGTGAAGCGCGAGCTCACGGTCAATCTCGATCCGCAGCGGTTGCAGGCGGCGGGCGTGAGCGTGCCGCAGGTCGTGGCGGCGTTGCAAACGGGCAACCTCGCAGTGCCGGTGGGACGCGTCACGAGCGCGCTCGACGAACGCACGATCCGCCTGCAGGGTCGCTTGCAGACGCCGGCGGATTTCATGCAGCTCGTGGTCTCCGAGCGCAACGGTCGTGTGGTGCGCCTGGGCGATGTGGCCACGGCGGCCGACGGCGTAGAGGAGCAGCGCACGCTGGCGCTCTACAACGGTCGCGACGCGGTCGGCATCGAAATCAAGAAGACCAACGGCTACTCCACCACGGCGGTGGCCGAAGCGATCTTCAAGAAGGTCGAAGAGCTGCGCCCCACGCTGCCCAAGGGCGCGCAGTTCGATGTGGTGAAGAACAAGGGTACGCGCGTGGAGAACTCCGTGCGCAATGTGCGCGACGCGCTGGTCGAAGGCGCCGTGCTCACCGTGCTCGTGGTGTTCCTGTTCCTGAACTCGTGGCGCTCCACCGTGATCACCGGCCTCGCGCTGCCGGTGTCGGTGCTGGCCAGCTTCGTGGCGGTGTGGGCCTTCGGCTTCACGCTGAACACGATGTCGTTGCTGGGCTTGTCGTTGGCGATCGGTATTCTGATCGACGATGCCATCGTGGTGCGAGAAAACATCGTACGACACGTGGAAATGGGGAAAGACCATTACACGGCGGCACGCGAAGGCACCGATGAAATCGGCCTCGCCGTCGCGGCGACGACGTTCTCGATCATCGCGGTATTCATTCCGATCGCGTTCCTGCAGGGTGAGTCGGGTCAGTGGTTCAAGCCGTTCGCGCTCACCATTGCCTGCTCCGTGCTCGTGTCGTTGTTCGTGTCCTTCTCGCTCGATCCCATGCTGTCGGCCTACTGGCCCGATCCGCATGAGGAAGAGCACGAGAAGTGGTGGATCACGAAGAAGCTCGACACGTTCAACAAGTGGTTTGACGGCCTTGCCAACAACTACCGCAAGCTGATCGGCTGGGCCCTCGACCACCCGAAGTCGATGGTGTTCCTGGCCGTGGCCAGCTTCGCGTTGGCAATCGCGATGCCGGCGCTCGGATTGGTCGGTGGTGGCTTCTTCCCGCTTGAAGACAACGCTGAAGTGCAGATGACGGTGGAAACGCCGCCGGGCGCGAATCTCGACTACCTGCGGCAGAAGGTGAACGAGACGTTCGCGATCACGTCGAAGTATCCCGAAGTCACCTACTCGTTCGTGACCGCCGGCGGTGCCAGCGGCGCGGTCGACAAGGCGAGCGTGTATCTCAAGCTCAGAACGAAGGCCGACCGACTGAAGGACGGTCAGCGGGATGCCGAAACGCTCGCTGCCGCCCTGCGCGACGATGTGAAGCGCATCGGTGGCAGCGACATCTCGGTGTTCACCAACGACTTCGCCGGTCAGGAAAAGCAGATCTCCATCGAGCTGCGCGGCACCGACAAGGCGGCGCTGCAGGTCGTGGCTGATCAGTATCTCACGGCGCTCAAGACCACGCCCGGCGCGGTCGACGTGGCGCTCAGCACCAAGGGGCAGAAGCCGGAGCTCACGGTGCAGGTGGATCGTGCGCTGGCCGCGTCGCTCGGGCTCAGTGTGGGGCAGGTGGCGCAGGCCATCCGCCCGGCCTTCGCCGGTCTCGATGCCGGTGATTGGGTCGATCCCACCAACCAGACGCGTAAGGTGATGGTGCGCCTGGCGCCGGAAGCGCGCGCCCGTGGTGTCGACCTCGCGCAGCTGCCGATCGCCCTCGGACAGGGCTCGGGCTCGCAGCTGGTGCCGCTGCAGCAGGTAGCGCGCATCAAGAGCGAACTCGGTCCGGCCATCGTGAATCACCTCGATCGCGACAACGTGATCAAGGTGCAGGGCAACATCGCCGGCCGCTCACTCACCGAAGTCATGGGCGACTTCGAGAAGAAGACCGGCAGCATCCAGTTGCCGGCCGGCGTGAAGCTCTCCAGCGGTGGGCAGGTGGAACAGCAGAATGAAGTCTTCGGCAGCATCTTCATCGCGCTCGGTGTGGCAGTGGCGCTGATGTACCTCATTCTGGTGGTGCAGTTCGGTTCCTTCCTGGATCCGATCGCCATCCTCATCTCGCTGCCGCTGTCGCTGATCGGCGTCATGGGCGCCCTGGCGATCACCGGCAACACGATCAACCTGATGAGTCTCATCGGCGTGATCCTGTTGTGCGGCATCGTGGCCAAGAACGCGATTCTGCTGGTGGACTTCGCGAAGTGGGCCCGCGAGAAGAACGGCATGCCGCTGCGCGAAGCCCTCATCGAAGCGGGCGCGATTCGCTTGCGCCCCATTCTGATGACGACGTTCGCCCTGATCGCCGGTATGATCCCGGTGGCCATGGGCCGCGGCGAGGGCGCCCAGTTCCGCGCTCCGCTCGGCGTCGCGGTGATCGGTGGTGTGATCACCAGCACCGTGCTCACGCTGCTCGTGATCCCGACCTTCTACGAGATCTTCGACAACATGCGGACCGGACTGTCGCGGCGGGTTGGACTCACGCCGCCGCACACGGGTCAATTCCGCACGTTCGAATTGCCAGTCGCCGAGGCCGGAGACTGACCTAGTCGATTACATTGGCGGGGTATGATCCCGCTCCTGTCCTCGATTCTGGTCGCGACCACGCTCGCCCCCGCACTGCTGTTGCGGGTGGCGAGCGTTGTGCTGTCCAGTGTGTCGGGTTTCGGTGTCGTGGTTGCCGCGCTCGACGTCACCAAGTGGCTGGAAGCGGTCACCGACAGCTTCTGGACCTATGTGATCCTGGGCGCATCGGCCATCGTGACCGAAGAGCTGTCGCCCATCTTTGGCGGCATCGCCGCGCACGAAGGCGAGCTGCAGATCGCCCGGGTGATCCTGTCGATCACGCTGGGCGGCTGGGTGGCCACCACCCTGCTGTATGTGTTGGGCCGCTGGAAATGGGAATTCATCCGTCGTCGATTCCCCCGGGTGCGCGCCACCGGCACCGTCGCCCTGCGCGTCGTGCGACGCAACCAGCTCACGGCCTCGCTGCTGGTCCGCTTCGCGTTCGGACTGCGGATCGTACTGCCGATGGCCTGCGGCGCGGCCAACGTGCCGCTGTACATCTATCTGCCGCTCTCGCTGATCGGATCGGCGCTCTGGACCGCGGCGTTCACGCTCGTCGGCTATGCGGCTGGCGAGGCTGCCGTGCAGACCCTCGGCCATCTCGACCGTGCCGGTGAAATCGTCGGCGCCGTCGTGGTGTTCGGCGCCGTGTTGGGCTTCGTGCGCTGGCAGCGCATCCGCCGCGAACGCAAAGCCGCGCGCCGTCGCCAGTAGCACGCTGCCGGAGCGCCGGCAGCCCCGCGTGTCAGGAGAATCCTGAGGCGTTTTCAGGAGTCCACCTACACCGCCTGCCCCCGCAATTCCCGACGTTCCTGCCGAGCCACGTCCTGCTCGCGCCGCGATGACGCGAACGTCCCTGCTGGAGGCATGTGCATGCGTATTCTGCTGATCCATCCGAACTACCACTCTGGCGGCGCGGAAATCGCCGGCAATTGGCCGCCCGCCTGGGCCGCATATATCTCCGGTGCCCTCAAGGGCGCGGGGTTCGCGGAGGTCCAGTTCATCGACGCGATGACGTTCGACATTCCGGACGATCGCCTCGAAGCGATGGTTCGCGACGCCAAGCCCGATCTCATCATGGCCACGGCGATCACGCCCGCCATCTACAAGGCCATGTCCACGCTGGAGATGTGCAAGCGCATCCTCCCCGACGTGCCCACAGTGCTGGGTGGCGTGCACGGCACGTTCATGTACCGTCAGGTGTTCTCGGAGGCGCCGTGGATCGACGTGATCGTACGCGGTGAAGGCGAGCGCATCGTGGTCAACGTGGCCCGCGGCATCGAGGCCGGCAACTGGAAGACGGAGCGCCACAACGTGCGCGGTATCGCGTTCGTGGATGACGCGGTCGTGGTGACCACCAAAGCCGAGCCGCCTATCGAAGATCTCGATTCGCTGACGCCCGATTGGGACATGCTCGACTGGTCGCACTACAAGTACATCCCGCTCAATTGTCGTCTGGCGGTGCCCAACTTCGCGCGCGGCTGCCCGTTCACCTGCAGCTTCTGCTCGCAGTGGAAGTTCTGGCGCACGTATCGCACGCGCGATCCCAAGAAGTTCGTGGACGAAATCGAGATGCTGGTGAAGAAGCACAACGTCGGCTTCTTCATTCTCGCCGACGAAGAGCCCACGATTCACCGCAAGAAGTTCGTCGAACTGTGCGAAGAGCTGGTGCGGCGCGACCTCGGCGTGAAGTGGGGCATCAACACCCGCGTCACCGACATTCTGCGCGATGAAGCCCTGCTGCCGCTGTATCGCAAGGCCGGCTTGGTGCACGTGTCGCTCGGCACGGAAGCGGCCGCGCAGCTGAAGCTCGATCGCTTCAACAAGGAAATCAAAGTCGAGCAGAGCAAGAAGGCGATCAAGCTGCTGCAGGCGCATGGCATCGTGACCGAGGCGCAGTTCATCGTCGGTCTGGAGAACGAAACGCCGGAGACGCTCGAAGAGACGTACAACATGGCGCTCGACTGGAATCCGGATCTGGTGAACTGGAACTGCTACACGCCGTGGCCGTTCTCCGATCTCTTCCAGGAGCTCGCCGACAAGGTCGAAGTGCGCGACTACGCGAAGTACAACTTCGTGACGCCGATCATTCAGCCCGACAACATGTCGCGCGATGACGTGCTGCGCGGCGTGCTGCACAACTATCGTCGCTTCTACTTCAAGAAGGCGACCGGTGGCTATCTGTGGGACAAGGATCCGTTCCGTCGGAAGTATCTGCGCGGTTGTCTCAAGGCCTATCTCAAGAGCGCGATGGACCGGAAGTTCTATGATCTCGGTCGCATCAACTTCTGGGGCCAGAAGTCGGACATCGACTGGGGCTTCGACGAGAGCAAGGTGCACGACAAGGAAGCGCTGCCGATGCTCGACGAAATCCAGAAGGTGTTCACCGGCGACGAATTCCATCCGAAGAAACGTTCGGTGAACCGTCGCCCCACTGCGGCCGAAGTGCGCTTGCGCTCGGAAACCGCCGTGCCGGAGGTCGTCGGCATGATGGCCTGCGGCTCGGGCAGTCTCGCCGTCGCGCACGAGGATGGCACCGAGGACGACGTGGGCGGATTCCCGGCGCAGGCGATTCGCGCCTCGGAGGTAGCCGAGGCGCGAATGATGGGCTGCGAGCCTACTTCTTCGGAGTCGTAAGCACGCCGTCGATGACGTGAACCCAGCCGTTCGACGCGCGAACAGAAGCAATCACTTTGGCGCCACCGATGTAGGTGGCGCCATCCTTCTTCGTGATGGTTTCCGTGACGCCGTCGACCATGCCCAGTGATTGTCCATCCGTCAGATCCGCCACGTCGAGCGCCGATGTCGTGACGTGGTGATGCAGCACCGTCTTCAGTGTGAGTTTGTTCTCCGGCTTGAGCAGCGTCTCCACGGTGCCGGCGGGGAGCTTGTCGAAGGCGGCGTTGGTGGGCGCAAACACCGTGAACGGACCCGCGTTGGCGAGCGAGCTCACGAGGTCGGCGGCCTTGAGTGCCGCCACGAGCGTCGTGTGGTCCTTCGAGCCGAGTGCGACGCGCACGACATTCGGCTGCGAGACGGTATCGTCGACCGCCTCCTGCCCGCCGACGGCGGCCGCGTCAGGCGTGCTGGCGCTCGTTTCGGCCTTCTCGGCGGCCGGGGAGCAGGCCGCGAGCAGGAGCAGCGCGACCGCGGGGAGTTTGCAGAAACGGGTCATGGGTGTGGAGGAGGGGGGGGAATGTGTGAAGCCACATGCCTATTTCTATCCCTCCCCCGGAACGCGCGCGGTAGGCGCTTCCCCGAGATCGTGTCAGCGTTCCCGCTACGCGTTGGCGCTCGTGATCGCGGTTGCCGCCGCTCGGAGTTCCGCCCAGGCAGACTCCACGTGGCTTCGATCGGTCCGGATATTTCCGATGGCCAGTCGCAGCGTGTACTTGCCGTTCAACTTCGTGTGCGACAGATACGCCCGGCCATCGGCGTTCACGCGCTCCATGATCGCCGCGTTCAGCTGCGCGATGTCGGCTTCGCTCATGCCGACGGGCGCATAGCGGAAGCACACCAGCGACATCGTGACCGGCGCCGTGATTTCCCAGCCGCCGCTCTCGAAGTGCACCATGCCCGCGAAATCGCGCGCCAGATCGCAGTGAAAGCGAATACGCTCGGCGATCCCTTCGGCGCCGTATGCACGCATCACCATCCACAGCTTGAGTGAGCGGAACCGGCGACCCAACTGAATGCCGTAATCCATGAGATTCACGGTCTCGTCTTGCGTGCTCGTGATCAAGTACTCGGGCAACAGCGCGAAGGCACGCTTGAGCGCCTCGGGATGCTTCGTGTACATCACCGAGCAATCCATCGGGGTGAACAGCCACTTATGCGGATTCACCACGAACGAGTCGGCGTCGTCGGTACCGTCCATGAGATGCCGCATCTCGGGAACGATCGCGGTGACGCCACCGTACGCCGCATCGACATGCACCCAGCAGCCATGCGCGCGCGCGATGCGCACCACCGCCCGCACGGGATCCACGCTGGTCATGCTGGTCGTGCCCACACAGGGCACCACCGCAATCGGCCGGAAGCCGGCTGCGATGTCGGCCTGAATTGCCGACTCGAGCGCATCGGGGCGCATGCGGAAGCTTTCGTCGGCGGGAATCTTCACCAGATTCTCGTGACCGAGTCCGAGGGCGATCACCGCTTTGTCGATCGATGAATGCGCGTGTTCGCTGCAATACACGCGCAGTCGCGGCATGTCGGCGCGCCCCGCCATGCCCTGCATGCGCACGTCGAGCCCCGCCTGTTCACGCGCCGCCGCGAGGGCGTAGAAGGTGCTCACGCTGGCGGTGTCGGTGATCTGTCCGAACCATCCGTCCCCGAGTCCCATGAGCTGGCGCAGCCAGTCGAGCGACACCTGTTCCAACTCGGTCACGGCGGGGCTGGTCACCCACAACATGCCGTTGGCGTTGAGGCCGGCCGCCAACAACTCGCCCAGGATGCCGGGATACGACGCGCTATTCGCGAAGTACGCGAAGAACCCGGGATGATTCCAGTGCGTGATACCGGGCATGATGGTGTCGCGGAAATCGCGCAGCATGGCCTCGAGCGGCTCGCCCTGCGCTGGTGCCGACGCGGGCAACGCGGCCCGGATGGCGCCTGGCTGCACACGGCTCTTCACCGGCAGCTGGGTGGCATGCTCGAGGTAATCGGCGATCCAGTCCACGGCGGCATGGGCCGCCGCGCGGAAGTCGTCGGGAGGGAGATCGCCGAGGAAGGTAGAGTCGGAAGCCATGCGGGGAAGCTATCGCGACGGGCCGTTTGGCGCCCTTCGCGTTCTTCGCGCGCTTCGCGTGAACCTCCGGCGCCAGTCGCCAACACGACGCCCTCCGAAAGCACGCCCCAGCCGTCACGGCGCCAGCAGCAAGCCCCAATGCACCCGTAGGTATTGCTCCAGCACCTGGGCCGTCACATCGGCGAACCGCTCGCGATTGGCCACGTTGTCGCGCACACCCACGAAGTTGGCTTCGATCTGCACGCCGCAGATCAGCCCGCCCGTGGTGCCGCCCAGCGGCCCGGCCTCGCTGCCGCACGAGTGCCGGCGGGTGTTGTCGCCGCCATTGAAATACTCGGCCCCATTCGGACGCGGATCGCTGCTGCTCGGCACCGCCGGAAATCCGAGGCCGGCGTAGAGCGAGCCGAGGCTGGTGGGGCCACGCAGGAGGGCGGAGAACGACAGCGGCGACGCCTGCGACAGCGTGAGAATGCTGGCACTGTTCTCGAGGGCGCTCGATGCATCGAGGGCGGCGTCGGTGCCGTCGAGTTGTGTGCCGGTGAGCAGGTAACCGAGTTCGAGTCGCTGCACGGCGTGGCCATGGCCGTGGATGTCCATGTACCACCCTTTGCCATGCGCCTTCAGCACTTCGCTCTTGGCGACGTCGATGTAGCTGTGCCACTCGCCGAGTGCCGTGGCCGCTTCGGCGTTGCCGCAGCCGGCCTCGGGTTGCAGGCGATTGGGGTCGAGCTTGCGTCGCGCGAGATGGGAGATGATGACGTGCGGATACTTGCCGAAGCGCGCGGCGTAGCGCGTTTGCATGGTACGCACGAGCTCCTGCGTGTTGGCGTCGGTCACCGTCGTGGCGGCACCGCCGCAGGCACTGGCGGTGCGGTCGGGGATCGACGACGGGCTGAGCGTGCCGCCGTGCGGCGCCGTGAGAATCACCGGTGTATTGCCGGCGATGTACTCCACGTAGCCATTGCGTCCGAAATACGACTGGCCCGCTACGTAGGTGATCGGCACCACCGGCGGCGGCACCACCCGCGGCGTGGTGTCGGTGGGGCTCTCCGCGCAGGCGCCGACCGCAACGGCGAACAGCACGGCGAGCGTGGACGAGCGGCTCCGATTCAACCACGGCGGGAAGGGCATGTCGGGAATCTCTCCCGTCGGCCCGTGCGGCGGAACGGCCACCGCAGGAACTGATCACACAGAGCCAAAGAGAAAAAGAGAAAAAGAGGCTCGCGCCCAGCTGATTGCGGCCAGACGCCAAAGCCCGTACCGTCAGGCATGCCTACAGACCGCTCCCGTCGGGAATTCGTGAAGAGCGCGGCCATTCTCGGTGCCGCAGCTGTCGCGGTCCCGAGCGCCGCCGCAGCCAGCCCGTCGCCGCGCGCAGCCACGCCAGACGCCCCCCTCACGCCGCACACCGGCGCGCTGGTCGATGTGGCCCGTGACGAGGCCTACTGGGCGCAGGTCGCCGCCAAGTATCGGATCACGCCGCGCACCACGAACATGGAAGCGGGCTACTTCGGCATGATGGCGCAGCCCGTGCTCGAGGCGTATCACCGCTACACCGATCGCGTGAACAGCGAGAGCTCGTACTTCGCACGGCGCGAGTATCCCGCCATGTTCCGCACCGCCCGCGAGCGCGTGGCCAGCTTCGTGGGCGCCAAGCCTTCCGAACTCGCCTTCACCCGCGGCGCCACCGAGGCGCTGCAGGCGCTCATCGGGCAGTACAACCGCCTGCAGCCCGGCGACACGATCATGTACGCCGACCTCGATTACAACGCGATGCAGTGGGCCATGAACGCCCTTGGCGCGCGCTGCCAGGCCCAGGTCGTCACGGTCCATATCCCCGAGCCCGCGTCGCACGACAACATTCTGGCGACGTACACCAAGGCGCTCGACGCCAATCCGCGCACCAAGCTGCTGCTGCTCACGCACTGCAACAACAAAACCGGATTGCTGCTCCCCGTCGGTGACATCACCAAGCTCGCCAAGGCGCGCGGCGTGGATGTCGTGGTCGATGCCGCCCATTCGTTCGGGCAGGTGCCGCTCACCATGGCCGACATGGGCGCCGATTTCGTGGGGCTCAACCTGCACAAGTGGATCGGCGCACCCATCGGGGCCGGCGCCCTGTACATCCGCGAAGATCGCCTCAGTGCCATCGATCGCGCGCACGCCGACGAAAGCGCGCCGCTCGAACGCATCGAGAGCCGCATTCACACCGGCACCACGAACTTCGCCACCACGATGGCCATTCCCGATGCCATCGACTTCCAGCTCAGCATCGGGATCCCGCAAAAGGCTGCCCGTTTGCGCTACCTGCGCGATCGCTGGGTGCACGCGGTGGCCGACGTGAAGGGTGTGAGCATTCTCACCCCCGAAGACGCCGCACTCACCGGCGCCATCACCGGATTCCGCCTGCACAACCGCGGCTCGAGCGACGCCAATCGCGCGCTCGCTGCGACACTGCACGACGAGTTCGGCATCTTCACCTTCCAGCGCACCGGGCTCGCCAAGGGTGATTGCGTGCGCGTCACACCCACGCTGTACAACACCCCCGCCGACGCCGACAAGCTGGCGGCCGCCATTCGCACCATCGCTGCCCGAGGCTGATTCATGAAGCGCCGTACTTTTCTCGGGCACGCCGGTGCGCTGGCGTCGATGCCGCTCGTCATGCCGTATCTGTCAGACCCGTTCACGGCATTCCCTGCCGCTGCGCCCCTGCGCGTGAACGGCGCGCGGCTCAACGAGTGGCTCACCAAGTTCGACAGCATCGGACGCACGGCCACCGGCATCAATCGCGTGGCGTACTCCGAAGCCGATCTCGCCGGGCGCGCCTTTACACAACAGCTGCTGCGCGACGCCGGCTTTGTGCCGCGCATCGATACCGCCGGCAACATCTACGCGCGCCTCGAGGGCACCAACCGCGCGTTGTCGCCCATTCTCATCGGCTCGCACGTGGACTCCGTGACCGACGGTGGCAACTTCGACGGACCCGTGGGCTCGTTCGGCGCCATCGAAGTCGCGCGCACATTGCGCGAGAAGGGCACGCGCCTGCGGCATCCGCTCGACGTCGTGATCTGGCAGAACGAAGAAGGCGGCACCACCGGCAGCAAGACCGCCATCGGCGAAATGAACGACACCGAGCTCGCGAAGGTCGCGCGCTCCGGCAAGACCATCCGCGAAGGCATCGGCATCATCGGTGGCGACGTCTCGCGCCTGTCCGAATCGGTGAAGAAGAAGGGCGACATCGCCTGCTACATCGAACTGCACATCGAACAGGGCGGCCTGCTCGAAAAGGCCGGCAAACAGATCGGCGTGGTGCAGGGCATCGTTGGACTGCGCTGGTTCGAAGTCACCATCATCGGCTTCGCCAATCACGCCGGCGCCACGCCCATGGATCAGCGTCAGGACGCCATGCTCGCCGCCGCCAAGTTCACCGTGGCCGTGAACGACGCCGTGCGCGGCGAACCCGGTCGCCAGGTGGCCACCGTGGGCCGCATGGTCGTGTCTCCCAACACCACCAACGTCATTCCCGGCCAAGTGGTCATGACGGTCGACCTGCGAGACCTCGATCAGAAGAAGATCGAGCACTTCACCGAGATCTTCGACAAGCTCGCCCGCGAAATCGGTGCGGCCACCAAAACCACCTTCGCCTTCAAGCGGCTCACCGACAGCAAGCCCGCGATCTCCGATCCGCAGGTCATGAACTGGATCGAGTCCAGCGCCACCGCACTCGGCTTCTCATCGCAGCGCATGCCCAGCGGTGCCGGCCATGACGCGCAGGAGATCGCCCACATCGCACCGATGGCCATGATCTTCATTCCGAGTGTGGGCGGCATCAGTCACTCGCCCAAGGAATTCTCGCGCGCGGCCGACATCACCAACGGCGCCGACGTGTTGCTCAACGCCGTCATCGCCGCCGACGCCAGCCTCGACGGTCGCTCATGACGGCCTCTCATGAGTGATAGCGGCGCACTGCGCCGCGTCCTCGGGCCGGGCACCCTCGCCCTCATTTTCGCCAACGGCACGATCGGCGCCGGCATCTTCGCCGTGCCCGGTCTCGTGGCCGCCACGCTCGGCAGCGCTACCGCACTCGGCTACGCCATCTGCGCCCTGCTGGTGATGCTGATCTTCCTGTGCTTCGCCGAAGTGGGCAGTCGCGTGCACGACAGCGGTGGTGCGTACGCCTACGTGGAGTCGGCGTTCGGTCCATTTGCCGGATTCATCGCGGCGAATCTCATGTGGTTCGGCTTCGCCGCCTGCTCCGACGCCGCGCTGGCCGATGTGCTGGTCAGTGCGCTCGCCACTGCCGCACCGATCCTCAAGGAGCCCGTGCCGCGTGCTGCGGCGCTGATCGCGCTGTTCGCCTTCATGGCCGGCGTGAACATCATGGGCGTGAAGACCGGCGCGCGGCTGGTGGTCGTGCTTACCGTGCTCAAGCTGCTGCCATTGTTGTTGCTGCTGGTGGTGGGCATTCCGCACATCGATCTGTCGCGCATCATTCCGTCCAGCATGCCCAGCGCGTCCATCTTGGGCAGCGGAGTGTTGCTGTTGATGTTCGCCTTCGTGGGCGGCGAGGCGTCGCTGTCGGCCAGTGGTGAGCTGCGCAATCCCAGCCGCACCGTGCCACTTGGTCTGCTCATGGGTGTGGCCACGGTAGTGGGCTTGTACTTCGGCTTGCAGCTGGTGGCCGAGGGCGTGCTGGGTGCCGACCTGCCGCGGCAGACGGTCACGCCGTTGGCGGCGACGGCCGAGCAGCTCATGGGCCCGTGGGGGCGCACGTTGCTGCTGGGCGCTGTGTCGCTGTCGATCTTCGCCAATGTGAATGGCGACCTGCTGGTGTCACCGCGCTGTCTGTACGCGGCGGCCAAGGACGGCCTGCTGCCGGCGCCGCTGGCCAAGGTGCATCCGCGCTACGACACGCCGTACGTGGCCATTCTGGTGTTTGCGGCGATCGCCTGCACGCTGGCGGTGGTGGGGGCGTTCAGATCACTGGCCATTCTGGGCACCTCGTCGGTGCTGCTGGTCGACGTCTTCGTCTGTCTCGCCGTGTTGCGCCTGCGTCAGCGTGGCGTGCAAACAGCTGACGCCCCCTTCATCATCCCCGGTGGACCCCTCGTCCCGATACTGGGGGCCACCGTGTGCGTCTGGGTGCTCACCAACCTGTCGCGGGAAGAGCTTCTGGGGCTCAGCGCGCTGGTCTTCTTCTCTGGCGGACTGTATTTACGCGTCCTGCGCGCCCGTCAGTTCAAGGCCGCCCGGGCGGCGCGGTCATCCTGATTCGCCATCGGGCCGCTGCGGTGCGATATTCGGGAGACCCCTCCGTTCCACCTGCTATTCACGCACAAGGACTTCACGAATGCGACACGCCTTTCGCTACGCCGGCGGCTTCGAAAAGAACTTCCCGAAGCTGACCTCCGCCACGACGTCCTTCGAGGGCAGCGATGGCCAGCAGCACGAGTACGCACCGTGGCCGGACGGGGTGAACGGCCTGCGCATTTCGTTCATGGAAAAGGCCGGCAAGAAGTTCGTGGCCGTGCGTATCTCCGACGACACCAGCGACGTCGTGCTGCACAACGAAATGGTCCTCGTTCCGGGCGAGCATTTCGGCTTCGGCGTGCACCTGCACGGCACGCCCACGGTGGTCGAGGATAACATCGCCATCATGAAGCTGCTCGAAGACGCGACCAAGAAGAACGTGGGCCACAGCGACGAACTGCTGCAGATGCGGGCGCGCTTCAAGGCTGCGACCACCAAGCACTAAGTCACCGCTACGGTTCAGCGGGCCGGCTGTACGTCATTTGACGGATAGCCGGCCCGTTTGGCGTTCTGCACCTTGGTGGGTACGTGCCACACCTTACCGGAGTGCTCGCTATGAAGTCGTTCGTTGCTCGTGTACGAAGCCGCGCGCTGCGCTCGCTGGCCCTCGTCGCTGCCCTCGGCGCCGTGGCGTTCTCGGCTGCCTGTGTCTTCTACCGCACCGAAGTCCGCGCGGTGGAACGGCCCACCGCCGGTGCACCGACGTTCATCAAGTCGCCGCTCAAGGCGCACCTGAAAGACGGCAGTACTGTGGTGTTCCGAACAGGGGCCACGGTCTCCCGCGACAGCGTGACCGGTGACGGCGCCCGCCACGCACTCACCAGTGTGATGTCGCGCAACGTGCTCGCCGTACCGAGGGACAGCGTTTTCGCCGTGCCGATGGACAGCGTGGTCGGCGTGGAGACGTTCGAGGCCCGCGTGAATGCAGCGCCCACCATGGTGGCATCGCTGGCCGGTGCCGCGGCGGCCGCCGTCGGCGGGGCGCTCCTGGCCGTCGCAGTCTTCGGCTCATGCCCCACGGTGTACGCCGACACCGGGGCAACCGCCGAGCTGCAGGCCGAGGGCTTTTCGTACTCGATCGCACCGCTCATGGAGCAGCGTGACGTCGACCCGCTGCGCGTGCGTGCTGACTCCAGCGGCATGGTGCGACTCGAGCTGCGCAACGAAGCGCTCGAAACGCACTATATCAATCACATCGAACTGCTCGCCATGCGGCACGCCGCCGGTGAGACGATCGTGCCCGATCAAGGCGGTCGCCCCGTACTGGTAAGCGGTTTCACGCCGGTGGGCGGTGCCACCGACCGCGCCGGCCGCGACGTGCGCGGTGTATTGGGCTCGCGCGACGGTGCGTTGTACGCCACCGACCCGCGCATCACGCGCAGTGCGTCGGCCGGTGATCTCGACGACTGGATCGATGTGCGCGTGGCCGATCTCCCCGCCGGTGATTCGGTGGCGGTGGTACTGCGCCTTCGCAACTCATTGCTGAACACGGTGCTGCTGTACAACGGCATGCTCGGTGGACGCGATGCGGCCGACTGGCTGCACGAAGGACTCGGAAAGTTCGGCACCACGGCCGAAATGGCGCTCTGGTACCGCAAGACGATGGGGCTGCGCGCCTCGGTGGAAGGCGTGGCGAGCCGTGATGCGATTCACGGCGCCACCGCGCGCCTGACTGACGTAGGACCCATCGCGTTTCGCGATGTGGCGCTGGTGCTGCCACGCTCGGCGGTGAATGCGCGCACCGCGAACATTCGGTTGCAGTTCGTGGCCGACAACTGGCGAATCGATGAAGTGCGCATCGCCGGCACCGTGTCGCGTCCGACCGTGTCCACGCTCGCAGTGGAGCGTGTCGTCGTGCCTGCGCCGGCGGTAGGGAAGACGCCGGTGCTCGATACCGCGGCCGTATCCGCCATCGCCTCGCCAGACGCGCGCTATCTCGAAACCCGCCCCAGTCAGCGCATGGTGCTCGAGTTCGCGCGCGACCGTCGCCGTGCGCGCACAGTCGATTCCACCACCACGTACATGATCGCGTGGCAAGGCTGGTACCGCGAATGGATTCGCGGCGACTGGTTGGCCAATCCCACGCGCACTGAACCGTTCAAGCCCGGTGATGCTGCGGTGCTGACCGCGTTGCAACGCTGGACCGAGCGCAAGGACGCCTTCGAGCGCGAGTTCTATGCGTCACGCATCCCCGTCCGGTAAGGAGCGCGCCATGAACCACCATATGAACCGCCATATCGTGCGTTGCATCGCACTGCTCGCCGTCGTGACGCTGTCCGCTTGTCGCTTCGGCCCTAGCCCCAAAGACATCGACTGGGTGAATTCACCGGACGGTGCCCGCATTGCCCTGCGTGTCGTCGGCGAGCCGCAGGATCGCGTGGGCGAACTGCTCGCCGTCAACGACGAAAGCGTGATGCTGCGGAGCTACGAAGTGGTGGAAGGCGTCGAGCTCCGCCGTCCCAAGATCACGCGCGTACTCTGGAGCCGCGTGTACGCCATCGACGTCGACAAGCTGGACAGCAGCTACGACGTGATGCGCGGACAGCGTGTCACCAACGGAGCACGCCGTAACCTTGCGCTCATCAGTCGCTTCCCGCAGGGCATCTCCCCCGAGATTCTCGCCAAGCTGCTCACAGCTACCAAGCAGACGGCGGTCGAGGAGATCAAGTGATCATGCGCGCGCGGATCATCGTCGCGGCGATCGCGTTGTCGGCGATCGTGTCGCCGCTGCACACGCGGCTGTGGTCGCAGCCGAGCACCGATGGGCTGGCCGATGTCGGCGATCGGCGCCCGAAGTTCGCTGTCGATGTCGGCGGGACGAGCGGCCCGCTGTCGCCGTTTCAGAAAGCGACGACTTCGCGCTGGATCGAGAAATCGGCGATGCTGTCGTATCGGGTGCGCGCCCGCGACCGTTTCCCTGTACGCGCCGTCGTGGGGTTTTATCAGACGGAGCGCCTGTACTTGGCGTTCACGACTACCGGAGAGCCTGGCGCGCCGTCCGATCGCGTGCGAAAGCGCATTCTCTCGGTCGGGGCGCTGGTCGATATGATCGATGTACCGCTCAGCCAAGTGCGCTTTCGCCGCATTCGCGTGGTCGGCACGCTGGGTGCCGGTGTCGTTCCGTACGCCACGTCAGTGCTCGAATGCACCGCCTGCGGTGAGCCCATCGGAAGGACATGGCACGGGAGGGGAGCACAGCTCACCGGCAGTCTCGGGCTGCGGTGGAAGCGTATCGCGATCGATCAGCACTTCTTCGCGCTCGCCGCGTCCAGCAATGGCTTCAGCAGCATGACTGGCGCTCCATTCACAATGGGCGTGCGGTTCTGACCCAAAGTCAGCAACCACACGCCCACTGTCGCCATCGCACTACTCCCTACCCCCTACTCCATACCCCTTACTGCTTTTCCCGTCCGTCTTCTCCCTTCGGTGCCACCACCTGCGGCCGCACCGTCGGATACTCGATTCCCAGCTGCTCGAGATACGTTTTGAACTTGGTAGGATCGTAGTAGAACTTCTGCAGCTGCGACTTGTACTTCGCCATGATGTCGGCGTTCAGGTACGTCGGCGGCGTGTCCTGCGGACGGATGAACGGCTGATACTTCACGTCCTTCGTCTGCACGTTCTTGAAGTAATCCCACGCGTCGGCCACGACCTTCGGCGTGAGCATGATGTCGAGCATCGTGAGCGCCTGCACCTTCGCACCGGCCAGTGCGCCCTTGTGCGCGATCGGCGTGGCCATCGAGATCGCGTTGGCCCAGTTGTGGCCCGGCAAGCCCGGAATGTTCGACGGGAAGCGCAGCGTGATCGTCGGCACGTTCCACGCGATGTCACCGATGTCGTCCGAACCGCCACCCATCCAGTTCTGCGGCGTCTCGGCGCCACGCAGCTCCTTGTTCACCTGATCGGACAAGCCGAAGTCGGGTGAGCCAAGCTCCTTCTGGATGCCCTTCGCCAGCGTCTGATCCTTGTCATCCCACTTCGGCATGCCGACGGTCTGCACGTTGGCGTGCATCGCCTGCGCGATCGGCTTGCTGAAATGCGCCGACCAGCCCGAGCCCAGAATCGCGATCGTGTCGACCTTGGTGTCGGTCATCATCGCCGCACCCTCAGCCACCTTCTTGCCGATCTCGAACAGTGCCATCGTGCGCGGATAGTCCTGCTCGCGGAAGTAGAACCAGATGCTCGCCGTGCTCGGCACCACGTTCGGCTGGTCACCGCCGTCCTTGATCACGTAGTGCGAGCGCTGCTGCAACCGCAGATGCTCGCGACGGAACTCCCAACCCTGCGCCATCAACATCACGGCATCGAGGGCGCTCTGACCACGCCACGGCGCGCCGGCCGCATGCGCGCTGGAGCCACGGAACCGGAACTCGGCCGACAACAACGCGCTCGAACCGCTGGCGCCCCACGACACGCCGAGGTCGTTGCCCACGTGCGTGAACAGCGTGACGTCGGTGTTCTTGAACAGCCCCGAGCGCACGAGGAACGCCTTGCCCGCCATCTGCTCTTCGGCGATGCCAGGCCACAGCAGCAGCGTGCCGTTGATCTTGTCGCGCTGCATGAGCTGCTTCACCACGATCGCGGCCACGATGTTCACGGCCTGACCGGAATTGTGTCCTTCACCATGACCGGGGCCGCCGGCTACCATCGGGTCCTTGTAGCCCACGCCCGGCTTGTTGCTGGCCTGCGGAATGCCGTCCACGTCGGAGCCCAGCGAGATCTCCGGCTTGCCGGTGCCGTAGCTCCACTTGGCCGTCCAGGCCGACGGCATGCCCGCCACGCCCTTCTCGATCACGAAGCCTTCCTTGGCCAGCAGCGTCGTGATGTAGCGCTGTGACTCGAACTCCTGGAAGCCGAGCTCCTGGAAGGAGAAGAGCATGTCCACGATTTCCTGGACCTGCTTGGCGCGCGACTCGACCATCACGAGCGCTTCAGCCTTGAGCTTCTCCAAGCGAGGGTCGACGGGCGCAGCCGCAGCGGCGGCGGCCGGAGGAGTCGCTCCCTGGGCCAGCAGCGCGGTCGCGGACGCCGGCAGGGCGGCCACCGCCGCAAGGCCGGCAACGAGGGAACGGGTGGAGCGAAAACACGCGCGAAAGCGGGTCGGATGCACGGCGGACTCCCAAGGGTGGTCGGCGAATCTGGGACGGGGCTCACGAGTGGCCGAAACGAACCGGGCACCACAGGCGAGACTCGAAATTACGTTTCAACCGGGGAAACCGCTCGGTCGGGACCCCCGTACGGTCACCAAGACGGTCGTTTTGACGTGGTGTCCTCGCCTTATCCCGTTCCCCGGTTCATGCGCTCTCCGAATTCGCTCCGTGTGGTCGCCCTGGTTGGGGTGATGAGCCTGATCTCAGCCGCGTGTCCCGATTCGCTGTTCGGCCAGGCGCGCCCCAAGCCGGCGGCCAAGCGCGATACGCTCACGGCCGAGGAACGGACCGCCGCGCGGGAGGCCACCCGCGACGCCCGCTCCATCGCGCGCCGGCAGCTCTCTCCCGACAGCGTGGTGCGGCGTCTGCGGGCGGATTCAGCCAGCGCGTCGGCTTTCAGCGACCCCGAAGCCAAGCTCATTCTGATGCGGGCCCGTGAGGCGCGCGTACGGCAGGACAGCGCGCTCCGGGCCTACAAGGCCACCGCCACGCAGCGCATTTCGATGGGCATGGGTGCGAAGCGATTGGGACTCGAGAAGCTGTTGTTCCGTGGCGACAACGTGGCCGAGATCTCGTGGCGTCGCGATGTGGGTGTGCGGGTGCGGCCGATCGGGTCGCGTATCACCGTGCCGATGGCGTCGAGTTCGAGCGGGGATTTCAGCAGTGCCATTTCCATTCCGTACTTCCCCGGACGCGAGTCGCTCTGGTTTCCGAGCAGCAACTTCGGCGTGGTGAAGAGCGACATCGACGAGCGTGAGGTGATTCATCCGCTCGCGAACGGCGCCGAGACGTACTACAAGTATGCCACGGGCGACTCGGTGGACATCAAGCTCGATGGTGGACGTGTGATCAAGCTGCGCGAGTTGCGCATCACGGCGCGTCGTCCCGAATGGCGGTTGTTCGTGGGCTCGTTCTGGTTCGATCGCGACGGTGGTCAGCTGGTGCGCGCGGCGTACCGGTTGGCGGTGGATCTCGAAATCTGGGACGTGGCCTCGGAAGAGAGCGAGACCGACAAGAAGGTGAGTCGCGAAACGGATCGCTTGCGTGATTCCATTGCGCGCGTGCGCATGCCGCGTGAGCTGTACGTGAAAGACTCGATCATGCGTGCCCCGGCGGTGCAGGCGCGAGCAAAAGATGAGAACAGCGACGAAGACGTGCCGGTGTGGGTGAAGGCGACGTTCCGTCCGGCCAAGGCCAAGCTCGACGCGATCACCGTGGAGTACGGGTTGTATCAGGGCAAGTTCTGGCTGCCGCGCGCGAACAGTGCCACGGCGAGCATGCAGCTGGGCTTTGTGCGAACACCGTTCAGCATCGATGAGAAGTTCACGTATGAAGACGTGAACGGTGACTTCTCGCTGGCGGCCATTCCTGCGGCGCGACTGAGCGGTGCGGCGGGTGATTCGAGTGCGCGGGATACGACGGTGATCACGGGCGGGAACGACGTGAACATCACCGTCGGTGGTGGCAGCGACAGATCGGACAAAGCCACAAAGCCGGACACGACGAAGATGTCGGCGACGGCGCGATTGAGATATCGGTTGTGTCAGAAGGATTCCACGTACACGCGGGTGGAGTCGCGCTACGAAGGCGCGTTGCGGGTGGCGTACGACATGCCGTGCGACGCATCGAAGCTGGCGAATTCACCCGCGCTGCCGCCGGCGGTGGCAACGGACGAAGAGCTCTTCGACCTCAAAGCCAAAGACGAGCTGTTGTCGGCGCTCGACCTGTCATTGCAGCCGGGCTGGAAGCCGCAGATGCCGACCATCCGCTTCGGCTCCGATCTGTTGCGCTTCAACCGCGTGGAAGGACTCTCGGCCGGTGTGAACGTGACGCAGGTGTTGGGTGCGGGCTACACGCTGAACGCGGTGGGTCGCATTGGACACGCCGATCTGCATGCGAACGGCGAGCTGAGTCTGGCGCGCAGCAATGGTGCGCGTACGGTCACCGCCACCGTGTATCATCGCCTCGCTGCCACGAATCCCGAGTGGGGCGGGGGACTGACGTTCGGCCCGAGCTTGCCGGCGTTTTTGTATGGCCGAGACGAAGGGTTCTACTATCGCACGATGGGCGCCGAGTTGGGCGAGCGTCGTGAACGTCGGCGTGGGGCGTTGGAGTACAAGCTGTTCATCGAGCGGCAGTGGACCGCGGGCGACACCGGCGTGGTGAACACGTTCTCGCTGGCCAAGCTCATCGCCGATCGCCGCTTCCGCCGGAACATCGAGTCGGAGCATCTCAGCGTGACCGGTGTGGCCGGTACGTACTCGCGCGTGTTGCTGGAGCGACCGAAGGGACTGCGCTTCACGACCGTGCTGAACGGTGAAGCGGGGACGGGCACGTTCCAGTATGCGAGGGCGTCGGCGGAAGGCACTGTCACACGACCGATTTCGCGATTCTCGACGGCGCTGACGGGCGCGATCGGCAGTTCACTCGGCGATGTGCCGCGTCAACGCGGATGGTTCCTGGGCGGCGTGCGAACTGTGCGCGGTCAGATCGCTGGCACGCAGGATGGTGATGCGTTCTGGCTCGCGCGCGCCGAGGTGGGTACCAAGCAGGGCTTCTTCCGGCCGGTGGGTTTCTTTGACATCGGCTGGGCGGGCAGTCGTGACGCGTTTGGCAAGACGCAGCCGCAGCGCGGGGCCGGTGTCGGGTTTGGTGTGTTGGATGGGTTGATTCGCGTGGACTTTTCGCGCGGGTTGTATCCGCTGAAGCAGTGGCGGACGGATTTTTACTTGAGTGCGGCGTTGTAGGGGGGCGGGAGAGGCGCGAGTGTAGTTCGGGGGCGCGTCTGGCGTGTTGGGTTCATTGGCCTAACGCGCGTTCTGTGACGCCTAGCGGCGCGCTATCCTGATGAGCTGTGGAGACTTGCGGAGGGACGAAAGTTTCGGGATTGTCCATTCGGCAGCAAAGCTCGTCGACCGCGGCGCGATAGGTCGGTCGAGTGAATAGAGGTTAGACCACAACACCGCCGAAGGTGTGAATGACTGAATTCTCGATCCAGCTACTTCAGGCGATTAACGACTGGCAGATTGGCGGCACGCCACCGGTCAAGAAGCGGCGCGGGACGAAGTTGAAGCTGCTCAGCGCACACCTCGACGAGAGATTTCGTCGGACGTCGCTCTGTTGCTTCCGTCGACTGGCATTGTCGCCGGCTGCCGTTTGGCAGCTACATGATCAACTTCATTTGAAGGAGACCATCTCGGCGTGGACGCTTTCCCTAGATGTTGCGAAGTCAATCAAGGACGGAGTGCCCCCCGACGGTGTACCCGGACTCATCCTTGACATTGCACCGCCGAGCGGCAGTGTCGTTGTCAACCTTGATGCACTCTATCGAGACGCTGCGTTCAATGAAGCCCGTGAATGGGCGCGAGACAAAATTAGGTCGTACGATCGGGGGATGGCCCGATACGAGAATTCGCAACACGAAGTTGTACTCGATCTTGAATCCGTAGCTATCACTGCTGTCTACGCACTCGGGGGCCACTCAAGCAACGAGGAGGATCTCGCTGATTTGTACTTCGGACGTGCGCCGACGGTGGCTGAACGTCAGGAGTTTCGATCCCTGCTGAATATATCGTCCTCGAAGATCGGGCCGAACTGGCTCGTCGGTGCGGCAAAGGATCGGGTGCTTACCAAAACGCTCACAGCCCACGGAGTGATCAAACGTCGCCGTAGCGCAACTGTCGAAGCCTCTGGCGTCACGACTGTAAGCAGCGTAGGTAATTTGCAATCTCAATCCACGAGCAATGACTGACCATAGCCGTTTCGAGCGTATACTCACTTCACTTCCGGAAGTTGCCAAGGCAGTGAACGCCTTTAGTTCCGAGGCAGCGCAGCTAAAGGTTCTTGATGCTGTCCTTGCAGCATTGGACATACCCGCACCAGCATCCGCGCAAGTTGCGCCGCCACCATCTGCAACTGATTCAGGTGTCATTCGAAGCGCCACTCGCGCTAAGTCATCGAGTGGAAAGAAGGATCCTGACCCGAAGATCGTGGCTGATCTGAATCTTCGACCTGCCGGCAAAGCATCCCTGAGAGATTTTGTACAAGCGAAATCTCCCGGCACGAATGAAGAGCTGTACGCTGTGATCATTCATTACTTAGAGCATACTCTTTCGCTCTCAGCGATCAATGTCGATCACGTGTTTACCTCTCTGAAAGACTTAGGTCGAAAGATCTCTCCGCGCCTGCGCACTGTCCTCTCAAATAGTGCGAGCAGTAAGGGTTGGATCGACACGGCAAATCGCGACAAGATCCGAACGACCGTCCCTGGACAGAATCTGGTCGAGCACGACTTGCCTCGACCCAAATCAAAATGACGGCAAAACATGGGATCTCTGGCACGATTCTCGGCGGGATTCCGCAGTCTCTTCGAGACGAGCTCTTGGCCTGCTACAACGAGGTCGTCACGAATTATCGACTACGCCGGTGGGAGCCGTCAGAATTGAACGGTGGAAAGCTGTGCGAAGTGGTGTACACGGTTCTTCGTGGATTTGTCGATGGGCACTATCCTGCAAAGGCATCGAAGCCGCCGAATATGCTAGTGGCGTGCCAGTCACTCGAGAAAGCTGATCAAGCGCTATTCTCTCGTTCCGTACGCATTCAGATTCCTAGGGCTCTGATCGCCCTTTACGAAGTTCGGAACAATCGCGGTGTCGGGCACGTTGGCGGAGATGTAGATCCGAATCACATGGACGCCACCTTTGTCCTAGCGGCCTGCCGCTGGATCCTCGCAGACTTGATTCGCGCGTTTCATCAAGTCTCGCTTCCCGAAGCCGCCGCTGCGGTCGATGCGCTTACGACACGAGAATTCGAGGTGGTTTGGCTCGTCGGCGGGAAGCAGCGAATTCTCGATACATCTCTTTCGATGAAGGAGAAGACGCTCCTGCTCCTGCATTCGAACGCCCGACCACTGCTCGCCAAAGAGCTCGTGAACTGGCTTGAGCATTCGAATGCTTCAGTCTATCGTCGCGATGTCCTACGCCCGGCTCACAAGGCACGGCTCTTGGAGTTCGACGCCGAGGCGGAACTGGTGTACCTGTCACCTAAGGGCGTGCAGCTCGCCGAGCAAATCCTCGCGAAGGTTGTGGTCTAACCTTGCGTTGCTATTGACAGCGCCTTCAAGGAGTGCAACCTGTTCGCTGCGCTCACTGGCGGCATCCTATTTGAAGGGCGCTGCAATAGAACGCGAGTGTTAGGTGGCTTAGCGGCCAAAGATACTTTTCAATCCGACGAGTGATGACAGGCCCAATCATTCCAGAGCGCCAAGCAGAATACTGGACTAGTCGACAAATCGAAGATTTTCTCTGGGAGGCAGGCTTTCGTTGCACTGCACTTCCGATGACGCAGTTCTCAGAAAAGCTCATACCTGCGGACTTCGTCTTCGCAGGGGACAGCCGCGTCAAGCTGTTCGGCATTCAGTACAAAGTCCTATACTCAGGAAATCCGAACTTCTGGCCAATCGCGGAAAGCCAACGAGCCGTCGCTACGCTCTATCCATGGCTCTACTACGGGCTCTCCGACCTGACCGACGCAAGAGAATCTCGCGCGGCGCTCCACGCGCTTCGACTCGTAGATCCGAACACACTGGCTGGCCCGAAGTGCATCGCACTTGAGCTCAGTGGGGGAGCATCCCCAAAGTATCGGAGATGGTGGGGGTTCTATCGAGGCCTTCAAGACTGCTATCTCGGCGTAAAAGTAGATTCGCCGGCCGACGTGCTCAACGCATTTGCGCCGGTGTTTGACTACTTATCGACCGTGCGAGAGGTGGGAGACATTCTAGATTTGTTTCTACTCGATCTCGACGCGCGCCTCGCGCTTAAACTATCGACGGCAATCCAGTAGCCGATTCACGGAATTAAGTATGACTCTTGCGACATACGCAAGCTTGGGATGGCGACAATCTGCACGCCCGCGTGAAGTCAAAGGACTCTGAACCTTACCTAAGGTGCCACTGCGAGCGGCTACACATTCTAGCTACGGCAACTCTCTCGGTCGCGGCCCGCGTCGGGACAATCAAAGTCCGACGCAACGCTCTGCTCGGACTGTTTTTACTGCATCCCAAAATCATGAATGATGACGAACCCCTCGACCGGCTGCCGCAAAATGTTCTGATGCGGCGACTCGCTAACAACTACTCTCCGCCTGATCAGCTGTATCACTACACTACCCCGGGCGGCCTGCTGGGTATTTTAGAGTCGAAGTGCTTCTGGGCAACCGACGTTCGATATCTCAACGACTCGAAAGAGATTGAGTACGCGCTTGAGCTCGTCAAAGACCAGTTGGCGGAGTCAGTAGACTGGCCAAATCCGCTCGACAAAGAACTGGCGATGGCGTGGCGGCGCGCGACCTCTGTACTAAGCAACACGAGGGTCTACGTGACCTGCTTCTCACGACAAGGGGATTCCCTATCGCAATGGAGGGCGTATGCTCGTACGGGATACGCAGTAGGTATTGAATCGAAACAGCTTTCGACAATCTGTGGTCGGCAGAGTGCGCCAACAATGCTGCTACAGTGCATCTACAACAGGGTAACTCAAAAGCGCCTTGTTTCAGAAATGCTACAATTCCTCTCGACCGAGTTTTCATCAGCGCTTGATCGGGGAGCCAGCAAAGCAAAGCTGCTGTTCGAGTACGAGGTCCACATGTATGGACACTCTCTGCTTCTCGCTGCCTCGTTCAAGCACCCCAAGTTTCATGAAGAAGAAGAGTGGCGCGTCCTGGTTAGGCCGGACGAATCGAGTAAGAGCCGTATCGGCAGATACGTGCGAAATGGAGTGCGGTGGATCATTCCGTATCGAAAGGTTGATCTCGCACCTCCAGCAAACCAACGACTATCGGTTCGCGAAATCGTAGCCGGCCCCTCGTCAAATCCATCCCTGGCGCTTGAGGGCGCCATGGTTGCATGTCAGGAGTATGAGATCGACTGCCAAGACTTTCGTCCGAGCGAGATCCCATTTCGAGACTGGTAGATTTAAGTCAGTCAGTCAGGCAGCTGCTGTGGCTGCTGGCGTCGGGCGCCACCTAACCTTGCGTTGCTGTCGACAGGGCCTTCAAGGATTGTGGCCTATTCGCTGCGCTCACTGGCCACATCCTGTTGAAGGGCCCTGCAACAGAACGCGCGCGTTAGGTGGCCCACACGATCATGTAACCCGATGACACTTTGCGCTGTGTGGCGACGCAACCGCCAGATCCAGATCGCGACCGACTCGCGCCTAAGTTGGGGCGTAGCGCGCGCTGATGTAGGTGTCAAACTGATGCCACTTGCACTCCACCTCTACCATGCAACGAACGCGGGAGAAGATTGGCCGCAGATTGCGCACTCGCGAGTCTTGGGAGTGGCGACCGTTGGTAGCCTCACTACGACCTACGTAGCGAAGGAGCTACTTGAGGCGGTGCTGGCCAACCTCCAGTTCGCGGAAGGCCTGACCGACATCTCGATGGCGGGCATCGCAGATGTGTGCGCCCGTGTGATGGGTAGCACTTCGAGGGAGATCTGCGCGGCGATCTTCGAGAAGGGGCAAGGGCAGATTGTGCTGCTTGGGCACTGTCTTGTGACGGACATGCCTCGCGTGTTCCTCCTCACAGTCACAGCTAGTGACATCGGCGTCGATGTCGCCGTGGAGGAGATTCTGACCGAGGACGGCGAGCGGTTCTTCGGCTCAGGCGCTCTAGCAGCTAAGCGACATCTAGACAGCAGCACCGACGTCTTTCCCTACCAAGTGGTGCGCGCGGTAGCGCGAGATCCATCTGAGCCAACCGTCGGCGGCAATGTGCAGTTTGGCGTCTTGGATGGGCCAGACTTCCGTATCATGGGCATCCGAGATGTCGAGACAAACGACGTTCTTAGAGAAATGTACGTCGGCTTCTACATCGCGGGCCTTGAAATCTACGGGGGATCCTCGCTCTTCGGAAACTTGGGGTTCGCCTTTGCGAGGTCGTTTCTTAGCCCGTATGAGCGCGAGATCATCGACTTGATGGATCGCGGCTATAATCTCGTGGAAACAAGAGCTCACTGGTAAAGTCGGCGGTGTCCACATGCCGTCACCAAACGAATCGTTGTAGCTGGCGAGCCGCGCAACTCCCAAGCCGCGTCGACAGCTCCAGACCCGCGGCTTCGTAGCTGAACTCTGGCGTTAGCTGGCAACCAACTCTAGGAGCAATTGCATGCGCGGTGAAGTTCCGACTCTGATGGTCAGCTCGACATACTACGACCTGCGAGAGTTGCGCCAGCAGCTTAGCGCGTTCGTTGAGCGCGATCTGGCCTATCGCGTCCTAATCTCTGAGTCGCCAAACTTCCCGATCGATCCAGATGCAGAGGCCATCGAGAACTGTCGAAGACGCGTCGAAGAGAATGCAGATATCCTCATCTTGGTAATTGGGAGTAGGTACGGGCACGTTGAGAAGAAGTCGGGGCGCTCAGTCACAAATCTTGAGTACCTTGGCGCGCGAGCAAAGGGTATTCCCATCTTTGCCTTCATTGAGAACCGAGCTCTTTTCCTGTACGAGGCCTGGTCCAAAGCCGTCGGCGAGCAGCGCGATGCGCTCGAAGGTACGGTCGATGACTCAAGGCTGTTGGGGTTTGTCGATCAGGTTCGCTCGGCCGACAGCGTGTGGATGATTCCGTTTGACAACGCGGCGGACATTGTCTCAAGCCTGCGCGCTCAGTTGGCGTACCAGATGCGAGCCGGATTGGATCTTCTTCAAGGGCTACGCACTAGCTCTGAGAGAGACTTTCTCCGTGGGCTTAGCGGAAGGACGCTGAGGCTTGCGCTCGATAGGCCGCGGGCATGGGAGTTCCGACTCTTCGCGCAGGCGCTGCGCGACGAGATCGACGCGTCCCAGGAGCTGCGTCGCCAGTACGATCTAAGAATAGTGTTCGGCGCGAATGAGTCGGTGGATGATGTCGACTATCCGTCGTGGTCGCGACTGCGAATGAGCGAACTCTCCCGTATCATTGACATCACAAGTCGACTCGTGAATGAAACGCTGCTGGAAGCCTTGGGTCCGCCCGGCGCTCCAGGCAATGCGCCTCAGATTGTTTCCGTAGCGCGCAATCTGGGGAGCCTATACAGAGACGCGATGGAGTGGGCCGCGAGAGTTAGGCGAGTTCATGCGGAATCGGAGGACTTCGGACGGCTAATTGAAACGCTTGCAGCATCCAGCAGCGAGATTGTCGTCAAGCTTGGGGACTGGGCCGTCAGCCTTGGTTCGGAGATCGAAGCAGCGCTCTTGGAGAGTGAACGCCTTCCGTCTGGTGCTCAGCCGAAGTACGTGCAGCTGACGCTAGTACTAAGTGGGCAGGTCTTCAGTGAGCTAACTGCCCAGATGCGTGAGGTCTATCGTCGACGCGGAGTTGAGTTCGAGTAGCGTCGCTCTGCCACCTAACCTTGCGTTGGTGCAGACAGCCGCGCAGCCGTGCGCCGTGTAACTGCGGCGCTGGCGCGCCTCCGTTCACGGCTTCCTATTTGAGCGGCTGCTGCACAACGCCATCGTTAGGGCGGTAGCAATGTCAGAATCATTCCTCTCAGGTGCGAGCAGTTGAGTGAACCCCAAGAAGACCCCGTCTTTGGAAAAATCAATCGCCTGCTCGCAGTCATCCGTGAAGACGATGAGCGCGGGCTCGTCCTTTCGATTGCTGCATTCGCGGAGGAGTGTCTTGGGCGCTTACTTCTCGCCTATCTCCGGGCCGGAAAGTCAGCCACCGACCTTGTAGAGGGCTTTAATGCACCTCTAGGCTCTCTTTCGGCACGCATCAAGGCTTGTCACGCCTTCGGGCTGCTCACTGACGAACAGTATCGAGACCTTGAGCTGATGCGAAAAGTGCGCAACGAGTTCGCGCACAACTGGGAGGGCTGCTCATTCGAACAGGCAAAAATAGCCGCGTGGGTCGCGAGCATGCAGGATAGTCGTATCGCTCCTCAGCTACAGGTTTCGCCAAAGGAGAAGTTCAAAAGAGACGTCGCTCACATTCTCGTTGAGCTCGAGTACCTGAGAAGCACGCTTGGACCCGCAGGCAAAAAGGCGCCACTTGTGGCGATGCATCTCTTCCCGCATCCGCCACAGCAACGAAGGAACCCGACTACGACGCCCTAACCGGGCGCTGCTGGCGACGGGGCTTTGCCAAGGATGGCGACTGGCTCGCTTCGCTCGCCTGTCGCATTGTTATGATGCCCCGCGGCAGCGCTCTGCGTTAGACATCAGTCCAGCACTTGTGAGGTCCACATGTTCGATGTGCGAGATGTTGCTCAACTCGCGTCTCTTGATCCCGTCGCGCTAGCCACGGTTCCGATTGCAGAGGATGACTTTTTCGAGTACAAGTCATCTCTGACCAACGATTCAAAGCTCGCCGAGAAATTGACTGCCGCGGCATCGGGATTCTGGAATTCAGGCGGTGGCTTCTTTCTCGCAGGGCTCGACGGTTCTGGAGATCCGGACGGGGGTATCGCTTCAACAGTCGGAACGCAGCCACGTCGAGATTGGGTAGATCAACACCTGATGCGAGTAGAGCCTCGTGGTCAGTACACAGTTGCAGTGATTGGTTCTACACACGGTAGGGGACGCATTGACATTGGCAAGTGCGCACTGATAGTAGGTTTTCAGGAGAGCGCCGACGTGCCGCATATGGCGCCTGACAAACACTACTACGTTCGCGCGGGTGCGCACACCATCAAAGCCGGCCACTTTCTTGTCGAATCACTAAGAGCTCGGCGTACCGTAACCAGCCCCGTGCTCAGTGTCGGCCTTCAGCAGGATTCCAGAAATAGCCGGTTCGTGAATCTTGCGATCGCAAACCTCAGTGCAGCGCCCGCGCTCGACATAACCGTCAGCGTCGAACCTGTTCCTCCTCTGTTTCAACAATTCTACAAGTCAGCAACCGTAAGCCGGCGATATGTTACTTCGGGAGGGATTGAGGAGGTCAGATGGACAATGTACGATCAGAATACACACACTTGGTTTCAGGGTGACAAAGACTATTCTGTGACGTTGACTTACGCCGACTTGATGGGGCGGCAATATCGAAACTCCTTCAACTTGAACGCGATTGCAGACCTTGGAGCGAAAGCGACGGTTGAGGAACCACTGCAGTGGATCGGAGCCGCCCTTACTCAAATGAATGTTCAGCTAACGAGTATTTCGATGAGCGCGAGCAAGTTGGCCGCTGGTAAGGGATAGGCCCCTCTTAAGCTCTAGATTCGCTCGCGCGATGTCTAACCAAGCGCTTGACAGGAAATAACCTATGGCACTATCCACCGAAACAGCAGAGGTGCTTGCGCTCGCGCGAGAGTGGCGCAACGCGGCGAGTAACGACCTCTCGGTGCCAAACAACGACGTGTCGCGCTTTCTGAAGAGTTGGATTGCGCTCAACGCCCTATACGCATTGCGTTTCCCCGCCGCCGGCGGCGATCGAAAGCAATTGCAGGCGTTCTCGCGTTGGCCCCCGGTTGAACAGGCACACTTGAGCAATCGTGCCAAGGACACGTATGCACGAGCCCTACTCACGCTTGCTGAGTATGGGGTCCTGAAATTCGGTACGGGCAAGCCTAGACTCTTGACCATGTCACCGCCGTACGAAGCAAGTGACACACTCAACCTGATCTATCAAGTACGCTGCAACCTCTTTCACGGCAGAAAGAGTCCACAGAGTGTTCGTGATGCCTCGCTTATCAAAAGCGGCCATCGAATCGTCTGCCGACTCGTCGACGCGGTGCTGGAGAGCAGCGAAGCGATTTGGGAGCAGGTTGAACAGTCGGGAAGATAGGTGACACTTTGTCCGGGGACATCGTTAACAGTCCTACTTGAGTGACGGCGCGCCGGTGAGGGTACGAGTACGTTCGTCGAAAAGAGTCGCGCCGAGGTTTTGGGACACTCGTTTGTGAGCTGCAGATCAGTCCACACTGGGCCGCGAGCTTGCCAGGCGGTCTGTGCGTGTGGTGCTCGACGAGGGCGAACTCATTCCCTGGCTTCGGCAAGCTCTGGCGCTGTTGGGGAGTATCTGGGACATAGCTAACGCGGCTGGTGCAGACGGGTCATGGTCATCGGTCTCCGGCGAGCCGTGGGCGGGCCATGCTGCGTACCACAATCTCGTTCGCAGGCTGTTATGACGGGACCGATGACGCGTCGGTGACGGTCGGATGCTAGATGCCTTGCACTTGCGGGAGGCATCTACCGGAGAATCCGTGTCCTTGAAGAGCACCGACTACTTCGCGCAGACCCGGACGAGGCCTGATCGCGCCGCGATCATAGACGACTGGATTCTTCGGGCGATCGAGCGACCGGTCGCCGAGGCCGTGCAGGGGGATGGCCGGATCCGTCGATGGGCCTACATTCCAGAGCTAGGGAGCTACCTTCGCGTGGTGCGGCTCCCCGACGCGCTCACGGTCCACAACGCTTTCTTTGACCGCAGGTTCGAGTCATGAACGTCAAGTACTTCAAGGACACCGATACGGCGCTGCTTGAATTTTCGAACGCCGAGGTGGAAGAGACGCGAGAGATCAACGAGAACGTGTACGTTGATCTCGACAAAGCGGGCAACTTGGTGAGCATGACGATCGAGCATGCGGCGACGCTGGCGAGCCTCCCGCAGGTGCGCATTGAGGAGATCGACGCGAGTGCGGCGTAAGGTCGCGCAGGTATCTGGTTCGCCCGCCCAGAATTCACGTGGAGGAGTAATAAATCAGTCCCGAGCGTTCTTGTGCGCGTCCTTCGTCTTGGCCGCTTCCCTGCCGTCATTGCTGCGCGCCCAGGCCACACTGTCCGAGCCGCCGCGACCCGTCGTCGGCAATGAGCTGTCGTTGGTGATCCCGTCGACCGTGCGGCGCTATACGTTCGGCTTGGCCCCCCGCCCGTTCTTCGTCGGATCGTTGCGCTGGCGGTTGCAGGACTCGTCGCGAACAGATCAGCCGGTTCCGATTGTGGTGCGATTGGATTCGATCGCGCCGTCGGTCTCTGAATGCCCGATGCCAGTCGCGCGAATGGCGCCGGAGCGTGTCCCGCGCATGCCGGTCGCGCAGGTCGATTCCACCAGCGCGGCCCCGCGCGTGGTGGAGTGGCGTGGATGCACGAATCCTCTGGATCGCCGGCCGTAACCGGTTGGCACCACGGCGCCGTCCGCGAACGGCGCCGTTGGGTGTCACGCGCGGTTTCGCGCGGCTAGCGGACCCATTCGTAGATGTGCCGCTGAAAGAACTCGCCGCCGTCATAGCGCACCAGTTTCTGCAGTGATGCCGCGCGTTCGCCGATCACGTACACGCTGCGGATTCGCGCCGGCCGCTCGTTGTCACGTCCATCTTGCTCGGTCACGAGCTGCACACGTCCGTCGGGCAGTTGTTCGCGCGACACGATGGAAGCGCCTCGAAGCGCTCGCCGGTCGGCGGTGAGCACGAGCGTATCGCCGCTGTTGGCGTGGGGCTCGTCCGCGTATGCCATCCGAAAGTCCCAGCGGGCCCCGCCGTCCGGGCCGTCGCTGAGCCGAAGAAGGAGTGGCGCCGCCTTGATCGTTGTACGGGCTTCGGTGGTATAGTCTCGATACGTCAACGTGCCTTTCCATCCCGGGCCCGCCAGACGGTCGATATCGGCCGGCGTGGCCGTCGCCTGGGCGAGTACACTCGTTGTCGTGAGCACGGTCGCTAGGGCCAGCTGGAGAAGGCGGACGGGAAACATGGAAATGCCGGAGAGAAGTGAAGGCGGCTGGCTCACAACGCCGCAGACCGCACAGATCAGACATCGGCCCATTGGGTAAGGTTTGAACGACCTCGTTCGTGCCACACGGGAGCCTTCGCGCTTTCGACCGCCACCTGCTGCCGCTGTGCCAAGCCCTTGTCATTCCCACCAGGAGCTCCACGCGTGCTTCCCTACGTTCCGCCGCCCACGTGGCATATCGGTCCCCTGTCGATCCACGCCTTCGGCGTCGCCGTCGCTGCCGCCATGTGGATCGGATTGCTGCTCGTTGACCGACGCATCGAACGCGAGGGACTGGATCAATCCGTGGCGCGTTCATTGGGCGGCTGGATGCTTATCGGCGGCGCGGCCGGTGCCCATCTCTTCGCGGTACTCGCGTACTTCCCAGAGCTGGTGCGGGACGATCCTTGGCTGCTGCTGCGCGTCTGGGATCACATCAGTTCCTTCGGCGGGATGCTGGGTGGACTCGCCGGCGCGCTGTGCTTCTTCGCCTTCCGCGCGCCGCAGCTCAGCGGGACAACGAGGCTTGCCTATCTCGACACCATCGCGATGGTGTTTCCCGCTGCCCTCGCGATCGGTCGGCTCGGATGCACACTCGCGCATGACCACCCGGGCCGAGTCACGACGTTTCCGCTCGCGTTCAGCCTCGACACCTCCGCCGCCCAAGACCAGATCCGCGCACTCTACGACTCGGCGGGCATGGCCTTTCCGTCCAACGCCGCGTCGCTGGGCTTTCACGATCTGGGATTCTACGAACTGTTGTACCTCACGCTCGTCGTCGTTCCACTTTTCCACTACTGGGATCGGCAACGTCGGCCGGTAGGGTTCTTCCTGGTAGCGTTCGCGGCGATTTATCTGCCCGTGCGCTTCTCACTCGACATGCTGCGCATCGCGGATGTACGCTACCTCGGGCTCACACCCGCGCAGTGGGTGGCGGCGACGCTCCTGACCGCCGTGCCGTTCTTTGCGGTTCGTCACCGAACGGGCCGATTCGCCCTTGCCGCCGTCGTCGTGCTTGGCGCCGGGTGGGCCTGCGTCGCGCGCACGCAGTAGTGCACGTCATGAACAGACGGGATGCGTGTGGTGGTTGCGTGTTGCGAGATCACATCGAGCGCTGAGGTTGCTATGACATGCACGGTTCGTCGCGCGACGATTCACGACGCGAAGGTCATCGCGCGGCTCAACATGGCCGTGCAGACCCTACACGCGTCAGCGCTCCCGGCGGTCTTCAAATCGGCTACGTCGGGTGCGTTCACGGCGGGCGAAGTGACACAGCTTCTCGAGGCCGCTGGCTCGCGGATACTGCTCGCCGAGCGTGATGGGCAGCCCGTCGGCTACGCGTACGTCGAATTGGTCCGCCGTCCGGAGACACCGTTCCGCTTTGCGCATCATGCAGCGTACCTGCACCATCTCGCGGTGGAACCGTCAGTGCAGGGCCATGGGGTCGGGCGCGCGCTAATGTCCGCCGTGGATGCGATCGCCGCCGCGGACGGCCTTACGTGCGTCGAGCTCACGGTGTGGTCGTTCAACGAGCGCGCACGCACGTTCTTCGCTCGGCAAGGCTTCGAGACCTTTCAGGAACGCCGCTGGCGTCGCTCCCCACCTGGAGACGCGAAGACACCGTGAGCGGCGGGTGTGGCGATCGCGGGACCTGAGCGGTAGCCTTGACTCGCGGATCGAACGCCCCACGCGCGATGGTACGTGCGTTTGCCGCAGCAGCGCAGCGTTGCACCTACACCGGAACCCGCAATGTTCATTCCCATTTCGGCCATTGTGCTCGTCGCACTCATTGTCCTCATCCTCGGTACGTGGTTGTCCGCCTTCTTGCGCGGCCGAAACCCACTCCCGTTTCCAGATGGTGGGTCGCGCATCTTCACCACGCCGTCGCCCGAGGCGAAGGCCGCCGTGATCGCGGTGCTTCGTGAGCATGGATTGCGCGAGCGATTTCAGTTCAACACGGCCGGCGTGCTGCGCTCGATCCTTTGGGACGGCACGATCATCAATACGTCGGACGATGCGGTGTTGCAGAAGCTCAAGCATCCGGCGGCGAGCCTTGGACTTGTGGCGGCCGATCCGGTGGCGAGCGCGACGGCCGCCGCCGCGTTCCTGCAGCAGCGTGGGTTCAGTGCGGACGTGGTGATCGACGCCGAGCCGGAACTCCCGATTGCCTTTGTGGTAACGAATGCGTTCACGGGCACGGTGCTCAACTTCAGGAAGCACGTGTTGCATCTGCCGAAGCCGACGCCTGTGCGCGAGTAAAGACCGGACCGACGTGTCAATGACCAGCGAGATCAACCCATGACGATGCGATTCAGCGTCTTGCTCCCACTGCTTCTGGCCCTCGCAGGCGACCTGTCCAGCCAAGTGCCAGCCAAGGCCCTCACGCAGATTGACAGCGTCATCCTGGTGCGTACTGGATGCCTCGGCGACTGTCCCGCCTATCGCTTGTCCGTGCCCGCCAACGGACGGATCCTCTTCGTGTCGCAGCACGCCAGCGATGCGAGCCGTTCCCTTACTCAGCCCACCACGAACGCGATGCTGCAACGCATCGAGCGCGTGCTGGCGGACGAGCATTTTGCCTCGCTGCCCGAGATGCACGTCGGGATCGGTCCATATTGCCGCGTGATAAGGACCGATCATCCAAGCATATCCGTGACGCTCTATCGGGAGCGCCTGCGTATCTCCAGAAGCTACAATCTTGGGTGTGGCGGTGACGGCACAACCGACGGCTCGCCGCTCCCGTATTTGCGCTCGCTGTCGGCGATCGCGGATAGCATTGATGCGATCGCCGCGAAGGCGGAGTGGATTCGTCCTGACGGCAAAGCGCCGCCCTGATTCGGGAGCGGATCGATGGCTCGCAGCCGACACGCTTCCTGCTGTCGAGCGGCGTGGAGGGGACGGCCGGCGACGCGGTATCGGTGCTCATCGGCACTGGCGTGCCGGTGCTGATCGTGGGCGTGTTGTTCGGCGTGGCGTGGAATCGCTCTGAGGAGATGGGGCTTGCGGAGGGGCGTGATCGGAGGGATTGTCAGATCGGCCGCACCGTCCGCGGGCTATTTCGTGTTCGGCTGGTCGAGTGTCGCCAGCGTTCGGTGTTTCCTTGAGACTTGAACAATTCAATGCACGTACGCCACACAGTTCTCGCAGTCGTGTTGGCCGCTAGCGCTTCCTGTGCTTTACCCGCAGCAAGCAGAGGCACCGCGCAGCCGGATGTGCGCATTCCTTCAGCGGTCATCGGTCGTGACTATGCGCGCTTCGTCTTTCCGAACCAAACGCACACGCCCTGGGTGAAGCCGGCACCGAGCGAGCGCTATCCGGGCGAGGTTGACGGTTATCTCTGGCTTGTCGAATGGCGCGTAGAGAAGCAGGGAGCTGACCCGCAGCAGATCTCCGTTGTTGCGCGCTGGCCGAAGCGTCATCCACCCGAAGGGCCGTTGAGCGAGATGGTGCGAAGTGCGGACGTGGACGTCGGCACCTTATGTTCGTCATGCGAACCAACCGCGCTGACGCTGTCCAGGGATAGCGTGTTCCGCGCGCCCGCAATCACCGCGCAGATGATGAATGGAGCAGTGGTCGTCTCGGTGACGGGACGCGCTGCGGTCTCCCGGCTGTTCCGACGCCGTCCAGACTCTGTCTGGTTCTCGATAACACCGCCTGATGGCTACCTTGAGCCGGTGACCGTGGCCGTCAAGAAGCGCTAGCGGCCGTCGCAGGCCGTTGATGCTGCGCACGACAAACGGTCTTGTTCCGAGTCGGGCGGCGCGAGGCGCGTATCGTTCGCTGCTTCACGAGCTGCGCGCCGCCGGCTGGGGACTCGAGCGACGTGTGACGGTCGGCCAAGCGTTGTACGCGGTACGTCATCGAGATCTTGGTACGCCCGCGATTCGACTCTACGAAAGTACGCTGGGGTCCGTGATACCGCGCAGCGCGATCGGATGGTTGTAGTTGTCGTTGGGACTGAGTGCGCTAGTGCGCGCTGCAGGGCAAGCTTCGCGCATGGTTCTTGGGCTCCTGCTCGTTCGCAGTAACACACACTCAGATCTCCACTCTGTACGAGGTGACCCTTGGAACGCGCGGATCCCCGTGCTCCGGGCGCCCATAGACGAGGCGTGGGGTGCCCGCACCTTCGACCTGCTCGACCCCTTCGGAAACACCCTGTTCGTGATCGGGCCACTCACGGCGCGCGTCGACTGACGTGATCCCTCGTGGCGCATTCGACACCATTCACCGACCAATGAAAATAGCGTGGACGCTCGCCCTGTTGATGACGGCCTATGCGCAGACGGCGGCCAGTCAAAGTCCCGTCTATCGCGCGAGCAGTTCGTCGCCCGACAACTCGCTATATCAGTTCGACGGAGATAGCGCACTCCTCAGCGCACAAGCCACCGTGCGCATTCGCTCGGTGCGCGACGTGCCGCCGAGGAGCTGGGCCGCGTTCAATCTGGCGATGAGTGCTGATACGTTGGTGTATCGGTACGTCACGCTCAGCGCCGAGATCAAGGTGACGTCGGCTCCGTTGGGGGCGAGCCTCTGGACCATCGTGGCCGGCGACGGCGATGCGTATGCGTCGCCAACCACACGCGACAAAGCAGTGAAGGGAACGACCGACTGGACGCCGGTAGCGCTCACGGTGCGCATCGATCCGCGGGCCAAGAACATTGGATTTGGCATTCGCTTCGACGGTAGCGGCACCATGGAGGCGCGCAACGTGCGGCTCGTCGCGGCGCCTCGCGTGGTCGCCGCCGCCGCGCCGATGGCGCGAGCCTATCTCGACTCCGCCATCACGCTGGCCAAGGCTCGTGCGTACTGGTCGGATACCGTGACGTGGAGTGTGGTCGACAGCCAAGTACAGGCGCTCGCGCGAGGCGCTACGACTACGGCGGAGACGCATGACGCAATTCGCTACCTCTTATCGCGTCTGGGCGATCACCACAGCTTCTTCTTGCCGCCCGTCGCGGCGAGCCCGATCCAGCCAACAGGCGGTCCAGTGCCGGGGGCGTTCACGGCAGTCGACGTTCGCACGCTCGGTGATGGCATCGCGCGTGTGACGATGCCGGGGTACACGCAGACCGATTCGGCAACCGCGCGGCAGTACGTCACGCAGCTGCACGCGAGTCTTGCCGCTGTGCGGAGCGCGACCACGTGTGGATGGGTGCTCGATCTGAGAAACAATCAGGGCGGAAACATGTGGCCGATGCTCGGTGGCTTGCATCCGTTTCTCGGCGACGGAGACCTCGGTTTCTTCGTCGCGCGCGACGGCACGCGCTCGGCGCCGTGGAAGGCGCGAGTGCCGAACGGCCTCACGCTCACTCCGGAGCTGCGAGGGTTGGGCTCCGCGCCGGTCGCCGTGCTGTATGGACCGTATACCGCGAGTTCAGGCGAGGCAGTCGCCGTGGCGTTCGTTGGCCGACCGAACACACGCTCGTTCGGAACGAGCACTGGGGGCTTGGCCAACGGCAACGAGAATCTTCGCCTGGCAGACGGTGCGACCATGCTGGTCATGCACTCGCTCGATGCGGACCGTCGTGGAAAGGTCTACGGAAAGCACGTGGAGCCCGATGAACGGATCGACGGCTCGAGCGCGAGCGGAGGCACCACGCTGCAGGCGGCTGTTGCCTGGCTCAAAGGCGCGTGCGCCGAGTCCGCAACTCGCGTCCCCCCGCGCCCGTAGGGCGCACATGCCCCTCACGCGTCGAGTCATCGCAGCCGCGCTCGCCATCGGTGTCGTAACCGCCTGCACCCACGCTCGTCCTCCCCACGCTCCACCCAACATGCTGTCGAACGACCGCGACGCGGCCCGCGCGCTCTTCGCGCGATTTGATTCGCTCCGCGTCGCCGCGCGCATTCCCGGTCTCGCCGTCGTGCTGCTGCGCGATACGACAGTGCTGCTCGCGCAGGGCTTCGGGTACGCCAACGTGGCGCGTCAGATTCCCGTCACGCCCGATACGCCCTTCGACCTCGCGTCTGTCGCCAAGCCGATCTCGGCGGTCGTCGCGTTGCGGTTGGTAGAAACGGGCCAGCTCGATCTCGATCGCCCCATGCGGCGCTATCGCGACTTCATCGAGTTCTGCGCCGCGGCACGTGGTGACGGTGGGATCTTCTTCGGCGACTACGCGTGCGAGAACGATCAGCTCACCCTCCGGCACGTGCTCGCGATGACGGCCAACGGCACACCGGGAACGCGGTTCTGGTACAACCCGCCGTCGTTCTCGTGGGCCTCACGTCCGATGGCCGAGGTGGCCGGACAGCCGTTCTCTGATCTGGTCGATTCACTCGTGTTTCGACCCGCGGGCATGCAGCACGCGGCGCGTCGTCATCGCCGTCTTCCGCTTCCGCCCGACGTCGCAGCGGCACTGGCCACCCCGTATCACGTGGACTCGGCGGGCCAGCTCGTGCCGTCCGATCCGCCGCCACCGCAAGGTGATGGCGCTGCAGGCGGTGTGATCGCGAGTGCGAACGATGTCGCGCGTTTCGACATCGCCCTCACCAACGGGCGGCTGCTCACGCCGGCGTCACGCGCGAGCCTGTGGGTGCCCACCCGCACGCCCTCGGGCGCACTGCTCCCCTACGGACTGGGCTGGTTTCTGGCCTCGTACAAGGGTCGCTCACTGGCCTGGCACACCGGTCTCTGGGACGGACGCTACTCGGCGTTGTATCTCAAGGTGCTGAACGACTCGCGCGACGAGCAGCTCACCCTCATTCTGCTCGCCAACAGCGAGGGCCTGCGCTGGCCAACGCGTCTCGACGAGGCGACGATCGAGCGCTCGCCGTTTGCGACGGCGTTCCTGGAGGCATTTCCTGCGCGCCGGGTATCGCGCTGACTACGCATCGACACGTACCGAAGTCAGGCCGCGCGCGACGCGTACCCCGACTTGCGGCTTGCGCGCCGTTCGCATCGCCCGCACTTTCGAGCATGATGTGCCCCTATTGGAATGGAGCGCGGATGCGGCAGCAGCGCACGCTGGTCGGCGCGTTGGTGTTGGCGTGCGTGCTTGCGCCCTCGCGGACGGTCGCGCAGCCGGCGCTCATCGTGGGAGTCGTCGAGGACAGCGTTGGCCGCGCCATTCCCGACGTGCAGGTGCTCGTCGTCGGGCGTGACACGACGTGGCTCTCCGATGCGCGCGGTGCATTTCGTCTCGGGCCGCTGCGCGCCGCGACCTATGTGCTGCAGTTTCGGCGTCTCGGGTACGGCCCGGTGACGCACGTCGTCGACGTGCACGCCGCTGACACCGTGCGGCTCGCGGTCGAGCTTGCCCCCGCGTCGGCGACGCTCGCGACGGTGCGCGTGGTCGGCGAGTCCGTCGCGGGGAAGCTCGACCGCGTCGGGTTCGTGCGGCGGCGACTCGACGGCACGATCCCCGCTTCGCGGTTCATGACGCACGCGGAATTCGAGCACCGCCCCCCGCTGACGATGACGGAACTGCTCGGACGGATGGGACCGTTTCGCCAGCGCTGCGATGAGGTGGCGACGTTCGTCGACGGGGTGCTCATGGCGGCGCGGCCGCTGCCCGATTCGACGGAGCTGAAGGCTCTCCGATTCGGCGCGGTCGCCAAGCCGCCTCCGTTGATCGATGCCATTGCGCCCGCCGATGTCGCGGCGGTCGAGGCGTACGTGAGCCCAGCGGAAATTCCCTTGCAGTATAAGGCGGCCGGCCGCGGGTTCGAGTGCGTGGTGTTGATCTGGACGCGAAGCTGATCGGGACAAGCTTCGAGTACGAGGAGGCCAACCTGACGTGACGCGTATGCGCTCGCGCTCCCTGCTCTTCGTGCTCGTGCTGTCCACCGCCGCGTGCGCGGGCGAAAGGCCCAACGCGCGGACCGGCTGGACCGCGCGCGACTCGGCGCGCGTGGATGCGATTCTGGCGCCGCTCATTGACGCACATGCGTTCATGGGCGCCGTGGCGTTCGTACGTGACGGCCAGGTCGTCTACGCGCGGGGTGCAGGAAAGGCTGACGTCGCCGCAGGTATCGACTTCACGCCCTCCACCCCCGCCGACGGCGGCTCGCTCGCCAAGACGCTCACCGCCGCCGCCGTGTGGACCCTTGTGTCCGAGGGGCGCGTCGCGATCGACACGCCGGTCACCGCCTACGTGCGCGAGTATCCGTACGCGGGGACGACGGTCCGCCAGTTGATTTCGCACTCGAACGGGCTGCCGCCCGCGTACGACGCGTTCGACCCGTACTTCGGTCCGCACGAGCTGCGTACGACGGTCGCCCTGCTCGCGAACGTGCGCCGCTTGATGCCGAGGCCGCGATTCCCGCCGGGGACGCGCTTCGAGTACTCCAATCTCGGCTTCGACGCAGCGGCGCTCGTCGTCGAGCGCGTCACCGGACAGCCGATCGCGCAATACTTCCAGCAGCAATTCTTCGCACCGCTCGGAATGAACGCGAGCTTCGCGCGGCCGGGACCGTTGGCCGATTTTCCCCGACCGCGCACGTTGGGGCATCGATGGGCTGACACCGCCTGGGTCGTCGTTGACGTGTTCGACAACGAAGCATTCGTCGGCGGATCGAACGTCTACTTTTCCGCCCTGGACCTCGCACGCTGGGCAGGCGCACACGCGACCGGCACCGCACTGCCGTCCGCCATCCGTGCGCTCGGAGAGCCGCGCCCAATTATCGACGGGCACCCCTCCTCGATCAACGGGCTCAGCTGGTATTGCGATGATACCGCTGAACGCTGCCACTACACCGGCGCGATCAACGCTTTCCATAGCCTCGCCTATTGGGATCGCGCGCGAGGCGAGGCGGTGGCGATGCTCAGCAACAGTGACCTCCCCCCGTGGACGTTGATCACGCTGCAGCGTGACCTCGTGGCGGTGCTCGCCGGGCGCTCGCCCGACCCAACGCCGCGACCGGCATTCATTGCCGTGAATGACGCTCGGCGCAACGCGGTCGTCGGACGCTACGTCGCACCCGGCGGTGACACGCTCCGCGTGGTGGACTCCCGCGACGGACTTCGCCTCCGCATCGGTTCGGGCCTCGACTTCGACGTCTTCCACATCACGCCGGAGCTGTTCTACGTGCCGGGGCTCGACTACTTCGTGGGCTTCAGCGGCGACGCCGATGAACTCCGGATCCATGTCCGATCCCTGCTCGTCGACTTCGTCGTCCCTCGTAGCTCGTGATCTGCACAGCGAGTGGGTGCGTGCTGCGTGCCACACCCATGCCTACTCGTGTCGAATCGCCTCGATCGGACTGAGACGCGACGCTCGGCGCGCCGGGTACGTCCCGAAGATGAGCCCGACCGACACGGCGATGCCTGCGGAGAGCACGAGCGTACCGGGCGAGAGGAATACGCTCAGCGAGTCTTCCTTGAACGCGTAGCGCATGACCGCCACGGCAATGGACGAGATCGACAGCCCGATGAGTGTTCCGATACCGCTGCCAAGGAAGGAGATGGTGACGGCTTCCGTCAGGAACTGCAGCTGAATGTCCTGGCGGCTGGCGCCGATCGCCTTGCGGATACCGATCTCACGGGTGCGCTCGGTGACGCTGGCCAGCATGATGTTCATGATCCCCACACCGCCCACGAGCATGGAGATACCGGCGAGCGTACCGAGAAACGCCTTGAGTACCAGAAACACCTGGTTGATCTCCGCGAGCATCTCTTCGGCCAGCACCAGCTCGAACTTTGATTCCCACCCGATGTACCGTTGGGCGAGCCAGTCTTCCACTCCAGCGCGCAACGGCGCCACCTCATCGAGGTCTCGTGCGCGCAACGTCACGGCCGGGGGCTGCAGCATGCTGCTGGGAGGGAACGTCGCCGACGCGCCGGACAACGGAATCCGTGCGTTGTAGCTGCGCTCTCCCGGCGATCGCTCGAACACGCCGATCACTTCGCGCGGAATGCGTCCCACCCGCACCTGCTTGCCGACCATCGACTCCGCCGCCTGTCCATCCGCAAGCTCCTCGGCCAGCCGATGCGAGAGCACCACCACCGCCGCGTTCACGTCGGCTTCACGCGGTGAAAAGGAGCGCCCGGCCACGATCCGGGGACGGTCCATGGCGAGTATTCCCGCGCTGACCGCGCTGATGCCCGCATTGCGCTCCCGACCGGTTTTGCGATACGCGATCTGCGCGGAGCCATTGCGTGTCATCCACGACGCTTTCGCGTCCGGCAGCGCGTCGACCAGCTGATTGAAGTCCTGCTCGCTCAGCCTCGCGACATTCTTGATGGGCTCCCATTCGTTATCGACCACATGCCACGTGCGCGACTCGATGGTGATCGATTGCGCATCGGTCTTTCGACCGACCTCCAGTTTGGCAAACGACTGCAGCGTGTCACCAAGCGTGAGCACGGCCGTCAGCGAGGCCACACCGATAATCACACCCAAAGTCGAGAGCACCGTGCGCAATGGATTCTCACGCAGCGCGCCGACGCCAACCGACACGGCGGAGAAAATGACTGTGATCATGAACCCGCGTTGTACCGTCGAAAGGAGGGAAGCGGACATGAGGAGCCCGCCCAAAGGAGCTACGGGGCGGGGTCGTAGGCTGTTTCAGCTGCAGCGCCCGGGTCGAGCGCCGCCTGGCGTCGGGGCGGACATTTGTCTGGGCGCGGCGTTGTAAGGGGAGCGAACATGGGCAATCTTTCGTAAAGAGCCGCCTCACGATCCGATCTGCTCCACAACCCCTGACGTTACGACTACGTGGCCAAGAAGCCGAATTACGAGTTTGAGAAGCGAAAGAAGGAGCAGGAACGCCAGGCGAAGAAGACGGCGAAGCTCCAGCAGCGCGAGGACGCGGCGCGTCAGCGCGCCGAAGATCTGGCCAACGGCGTGGTGCCGGAAGAGGAGTAGGGGAATCCGCCGTTCCTTCGGTCTGATCCTGTCGATCGCTCTGCTGGCGTGCACCGAGCGGACGCCGTCACCGGTGGATACGGTGGCGCGGGTGACGCCCGATTCGACACCCACTGCGCCGGTTGCAGACTCCGGCGCCGCGCTCGCGCTCGACGGTGAAGGCCTCCGCGTGTTCCTGTTGCCATCGGGTTCGTCTCGCCTCGTGGCATTCGGCGAAGCACGCTCGACGGTCGTGGCCGCGGTGAGCCGCCTGCGCGGCGGAGTGCAGCCCGACGTCGCCGAGAACCTCGAGTGCCGTGCGACCGTCGCAACGTGGCCCGCAAGCGGACTGCAACTCTGGTTTTCATCTGACTCCGCGGCGCGCTTTATCGGGTGGTCCCTCGGCGGCCGCGCGCCCACCGATTCCACCGCGCCCACGCTCACCACGCCGAGTGGGATCGGGCTCGGCTCGACGCGCGCAGCACTCGACAGCGTCTATGCCGCCCGCGTTGCGCGATCGTCACTGGGCGTCGAGTTCACCGCCGGCGGCATCGCGGGCATACTCGCCTCGACCCGAGCGGACGCCACAATCCAGAATCTGTGGGCCGGTCAGGTCTGCCTCGCCCGATAGCGTAGCGGTTGTCGGTAGCCACGTGACCCTTGCACGGCACCGCCTTCGCTTATACACTGAACCATATGGTTCAGTATTCACAAGCCACCTACGACGTCACGTTCGGCGCGCTCTCCGATGCCACCCGACGCGGCGTGCTGGAGCAACTCGGGCGGGCTGACGCGTCGATCACGACGCTGGCCGAGCGGTTCGACATGACCCTCACGGGCATGAAGAAGCATGTCGACGTGCTGGAGCAGGCCGGACTCGTCACCACCGAAAAGGTGGGACGGGTACGCGTCTGCCGGCTTGGCCGTCGCGGTCTGCAGGAAGAGGCGGCGTGGATCGAACGCTACCGCCAGCTGTGGAGTGCGCGATTCGACGCGTTGGATGACGTCGTCGAAACCTTGAAACGACAGGAGAGAGCCGATGGACAACAGCACAGGAAGTGACGTCGCGCCGGTGAAGGGCGACACGACGGTGGAACGGACGTCCGACCGCGACGTCGTCGTCACCCGCACCGTGAACGGTCCGGCTCGTCTCGTGTTCAAGGCGTTCACCGAGGCCGATCTGTTCCGGCAGTGGTGGGTGCCGCGCTCGTATGGCCTGAATCTGCTGTCGTGCGAGATGGACGTGCGCGTGGACGGACAGTACCGTTTGGTCTTCCAACACGAAGAGTCGACCATGGCGTTCTTCGGCACGTACGTCGAAGTGACACCGCACTCGCGACTCGTGTGGACGAACGAGGAAAGCGACGGCGGCGTGACCGTGACTACGGTGACGCTCAGTGAAGTCGACGGCCGCACGGTGGTGGCGATTCATGATCGCTATCCCACGAAGCAAGCGCTCGACGACGCTACCGGCTCCACCGGTGCGATGCCGGAAGCGCTCGATCAGCTCGACGAACTGCTCGCCAGCTTGGCATGAACCACCACACCATCGCGCAACCATGGGACTTCTGACCTTCTGCCTCAACGTCACCCTCGATGGTTGTGTGGACCACCAAGAGGGAATCGCCAACGACGAGACGCACGCGTTCTTCACCAATCTTCTGAACGCGAGCGGCGCGATGCTGTGGGGCCGCGTCACGTACGAGATGATGGAGAGCTACTGGCCCTCAGTCGCGCGCGGCGACGTCGAGGCACCGTCCGCGATCCGCGAGTGGGCGGTCCAACTGGAGGCCAAGCCCAAGTACGTCGTGTCGAGCACGCGAGCGGACTTTCCGTGGACGAACAGTCACCACATCACCGGCGACCTGCGCGCGCGTGTCCAGCAACTCAAGGACGCGACCCCGGCCGGCGTCCTCCTCGGCAGCGGCACACTCGCGACCGAGTTGGACCGACTCGATCTCATCGACGAGTACCTGTTCCTCGTGCAACCCATGATCGCCGGCCACGGTCCCACGCTGTACCAGGGCGGACTCCCCCGCACACGACGGCTCGACCTCGTGTCGGCCACACCACTGCGCTGCGGTGCCGTGGTGATGCACTACCGGCGCGCGCAGCACGACACGTAACAACCACGCTTCCCCTCGATGAACGACACGCGTTCACTGCTTCAGCACTTCCTCGCGGCCATCGCCTATCGCACGCAGAAGGCGCTACGCGACGCACCGCACGATTTCGCGGAGTTCCGCGCCGGCACGCACGTGCGCACACCGCATGAGGTGCTCTGGCATATGACCGGCGTCATCGGCTACGCGCGCACCATGTTGCACGGTGGCGACTTCGCTCCGCCGCGCTTGCCGACCTTTGCGGAGGAGGTGGCGCGATTTCACGCCACGCTTGGCGCGCTGCGCGATGACTTTGCTGATGAGACGCTCACGGCGACGATCAGCGATGCGCAGTTCCTGCATGGCCCGCTGGCCGATGCGATGACGCACGCGGGGCAGTTGGCCATGCTGCGGCGACTGGCCGGCGCGCCTGTTCCGTCGGAGAATTTCATTCACGCGGCGGTTGATGCCGCGAACGTCGGTGAGCAGCAAGCGCAGCCGGTGGCGCCGGATGGGTGGTGGCGACCGGATCAACCGCCACTGCCGCCGGCACCGAATCCGTTGGAGGCAGGTGAACGGCAACTGGAAGATCAAATCGAACATGTGGAACACCGACGCACCTGATCCAGCAGCGAAGTGACGGGTCGGTGCGCACGGTGACAGTTGTTCGCGGATATGTTCGCCGATTGAACAGGGGTTAGACGCACTGAGCTGGCGCTCTGATCAGAAGGTTCGCAGAATTACTTCAACGGTCTATGCGAGACAAAAGGACTCCTCAAGGAGATTCTATGCTGACGAATCGTCGGTGCAGGAGTACTTCTTTTATCCAGAGCAGCTGACATCGCGAGATCGACCGCGCCTCGGGACGACGCGCTAGCGTCTAACGCTTACGCCTCCGCGGTGCCACGAAGTTGGAGGAGCAGCATCGCCGTCGCGATGAGCGCGCCGCCGAGCAGGGTGCGGCCCGTGAGCGGCTGCGCGAGCACGATCGCGGCGAGGAGTGCGGTGAGAAACGGCTCAATAGTGGACACGATCGCGGTCCGCGTCGCACCGAGTCGCACGAGGCCCAAGACGAAGAACACGCTGGGGAGGACGGTGCTTCCGACTGCGAGCGCCGTAATCGTCAGCCATGCATCGCCAGACAGTCGCCACGAAAACGAGTGGCTCACGATGCTGCTCACCAGAAAGGCGGTCGCCGCGCCCAGCTTCGCCAGCGCGGACGACGGCGCGACGGGATGATCGCCTTGGAGCGTGCGCAAGATCGGGATGTACGCTCCGTAGAGGAGGGCCGCCCCGAGGGCGAGCGCAACGCCCCGCCAATCGGTGCCGTCCACCCCAATGGTCCCGACCATTGTGACGATGCCCGCGAGCGAGAGGGTGAGGGCCGCAAGTTGTCGACGGTCGACGCGCTCCGCCCCGCGCAGCACTTGGCCTATCGTCACCCACAGGGGATACGTGTAGAACAAGAAGGCGAGCGTCGCGGCGGGGATGAAGCGAAGCGCCGAGAGCGCGAGGTACACGATCACGGCTTGCCCGAATCCCCCGACCGCGACAAAGCCGAGCATCGTTCGGCGTGGGATCGGCGCGTAGGTGTGGGTGACGACCCAGGCCGACAGGAGGAGCGCGGACAGGAGGTATCGCCACGCGAGAACCGTCGCGAGCGTCAGCCCTGTCGCCAACGCTTTCGCGGTCAGAATACTGACGGCGGCGAACCCCGTGGCAGCGAGGACCGTGTAGATGGTGCCGGTTGCCCGCGCGTGCGGGCTGGTCGTGCGGGAATCAGGCATCAAGCAATCACAAGGAGGGCAAGACGAGCCGGGGCGGCAGCATTATCGCATGGCATCGCTGTTGCCAGGGCCTTCGAGGATTGCAGGCTTGCTCCCTCCGGTCGTTGCCTACAATCTATGCAAGGGCCCTGCAACAGAATGCCAGCATTCGGTGGCGTAGAACGATTGACAGTGGCTGGTTTGGGGACGCCTTCTCAAGCTCCGGAGTCGCCCGTCTTATGATTCGACGTATCGCGTACCTGCTCCTCGTCGTCGGGGGACTGGCGGGCGTCCCCGCGCTCCGCGCCCAACGCGCCTCGGACAGCGTCACGGTCCCGCTCATCGTGGAGGGGAATCGACCGTATGTAGTCGTCACCTTTCAACGGGCCGATGGCTCGACGCGCGCGGCGCGCATGCTGCTGGATACCGGGGGCGGTGGGTTCCTGCTTACGGAGCCCTTGGCGCGCGACCTCGGCGTCACACGGGGCCCGACGACGCGCGAGGAGGGGCAAGCCTTCGCGTCGGTCACCTCGCCGGTCATCGCGCGCGTTGGTCCGGTGTCGCTCGCGCTCAACCCGCAACGGATCGCGGTCATAGTAGGCCGGGACAACGTGCTGCCGACCGCGGCGGCCGGGCACGCGGAGGGTATGCTCCCCGGGCACGTGCTCGCCAAGTATCAGGTCGTCTTCGACTATCCCGCCCGCACATTCACGCTGGCCGCGCCTGGGATCCTCACGCCGCGCGGCACGCCGCTACCGATGCGGGTCGGGAACACGTCCGGCTTTCCGCGCACCGAATGGCAGGTTGATGGCACGACATACTCGATGCTGCTTGATAGCGGCGCGTCGTTTACGATGGTGTCGGAAGTGGTGCTCAAGGCATGGGGCCAGCGCCATCCCGACTGGCCCCGGTATCCCGGGGCGTTCGGGGAGGCGGCGACTTTGGGCGGACAGACTCTCGAAACGATGTTGCTGCCGAAGGGCCAGTGGGGGTCATTTCCTCTGGGCGAGGTTGGCGTGACCTCACAGCGCGAGGGTACGTTCGAACGCTACATGAGCGGCATCATGCGGGCGCCGGTCGTGGGTGCGTTGGCGGGGAACGTCCTCAAAGGCTTCCGCGTCGAACTGGACTACGCGCACGAGCGGCTGTATCTGTCGCGACCGTGAGCGTCGGTGCGGATGCGCCACCTCACACTAAGTTGCTGTCGCACCTGGGCTCATGCGTGTCACATCGGACGTCTTGTGGAGAGGATGCGATAGTGCGACTAGTCGAAGTTTGTTTTGCGCTCAGTGCCTCGGGTTCACTGCTCGTCGGCCAGCCGTCGCCCGTAGACGCGCTTCGTACGGTCTTCCCCCAAAGCACGGAGATCACGCTGGCCCTTTCCGGCGCTCCTCCTCATTTGAGGGACAGCGCGACCGTCTTCGCGTACGGCCCAAAGGGCTATGAAAAAGTTCGCGCGGGCTCAAACGGCCTCACGTGCCTGCTGAACCGCGACGCCTTCTTCTACGGTGCCAGCCAATTCAAGCCGACCTGCTGGGACGACGTTGGGGCCGCGACCTACGTCCCTGTAATGCTCAAGGTCGGCGAGCAGCTATCGAAGGGCGCGTCGCCGGAGTCCATCCGTTCAACTATCGCCGATGGGTTCGCGCGAGGTGACTTCCGCGCGCCCACGACTGGTGGTGTGGCCTATATGCTGGCGGGAGACCTCGAGCTCGACCTCAAGTCCGGGGAGGTACGTCGTCAGGCCTTTCCGGGGCACTACATGTTCTACGCCGTTGGCGCCACCACCGCTCAGCTTGGTGTCACCAGGGCCGCGCTGGCGAAGGATCCGACGCTCCCGACGGTATTTTCAGGCGGTGCTGGCGGCGCGCAAGGACTGTCGTACATCATCGTCGTGCCCCACTCCATCGGCGGTGAGGCTCGACAACACTAGCCGCGGTGGTCCGGCGTGAGGTGTCATGCCGTGCGCTTCTGTGTTGGCGAGGACGGAGCGGAAAGGTCCATCTTTGGAAGAGGCAGCAATGAAGTCAATTCTGTTCGTCGTACTCGCACTATTGAGTTTGCCGAGTTGGCTATACGCTCAGCACGTCGGAGCATCGTTCGGTTGGAGTTCGTCGACGGTCGACTGGCAATATCCAAAGCCTCAATCGCCGTGCTTCGATTGCGTGTACGACGCGTCACCCAATGCGCGGCGCGAGAGTATGGCGATCGCGGTCTCGGCAGCATGGCGCGCACAACGCTGGATCGGCGTCACGAGTGAGTTGCGCTACACGCCCAAGGGTTTTGCCAGAACCCAGCCAACGTTGAACGTTGACTATCTCGAAGTTCCACTCTTGGCGCGGTTCGGCAGGCTTTCAGCGCAAGGCGTTCCGATTGCGCCGTTCGTCGAGGTTGGACCGGCGTTGGCGGTTCGGATTCAATGTCGAATTCGGTATAGCCAGTCTGCTGACCCGTGTCGGAACGGCGTGGCTTTTGGACAAGACTGGAGAATTCGTCGATTCGATGCCTCCGCAATTGGAGGAGCTGGCGTCGCAGTGCGTGTGCGTTCCAACCTGCTGCTGGCCGGGCTCCGAGCAGACTGGGGACTGCGCGATATTGGCGGTCCGGAAGGTGTACCCACCAAGAATCGCTCCACATTGGCCTACGTGACGTGGCTCGCCCCGCTGTCTAGTTTTTCGCGGTGAGATCTAACGCTAGTTGCGGTTGACAGTCGATCTTCTGATCGCGCACTGCGCGCGCTCCAAATGCTGGTGGACACCGTCCGATTGCGGAGCACGCCGAGCTTCACGCTTGACGTATCTAAGGGTGCAGTCGCGGCGGAGTTGCCGGCTATCGCCGCCGCTCATGGGCAGACGATTCCGTCGGATATCCTTGAGTTCATCGGCCGACATTCGCGCGGGCGCCGCTGACCGGTAATCGGCCTTTCCCCTTTTCCGTGTCATTGCATGCCTGTACTGGAGTCGCTCGGTTGTCGTATGCACTACGAGGTGGCAGGCGCTGGTCCGCCCGTCGTGTTCATTCAAGGCACGGGCGTGCACGGCGCGGGCTGGGCGCCGCAGACCACCGTGCTCCAAGCCGAGTTCCGCTGCTTGTCGTTCGACCACCGCGGCATGGGGGCCAGTCAACCGACGGGCGCGCGCGTCACGATTGAACAGCTCGCGCTGGACACACTCGCGCTCATGGACGCGCAAGGCTGGGCGAGCGCGCACGTCGTCGGGCATTCGCTCGGTGGTCTCGTCGCGCTCGAAGTGGCCCTCGCGGCCAGGGCCCGGGTCCGCAGTCTCACGCTCTTGTGCACGTTTGCGCGCGGCCGGGATGCGACGCGCCTTACGCCGGCGATGCTCTGGACCGGTCTCCGCACCCGGATCGGTACACGGGCGCAGCGCCAACGGGCGTTTCTCGAGCTCGTGCTCCCAGCGAGCGCGCAGGACCCGGCGCACCTAGCGGCGCACGCGACCTCCCTCGCGCCGCTGTTCGGTCATGACGTGGCCGATCAGCCGCCGATCGTGCTGGCCCAGCTGCGCGCAATGACCGCCTACGACGCCACGTCCCGCCTCGCGACCCTCGCCGGTCTGCCCGCGCTCGTCGTCAGTGCCGCTGAGGATCGCATTGCGCCGCCGACCTTGGGACGGGCATTAGCGGCCGGGCTGCCTGGTGCCAGCTATCACGAGCTCGCGGGGGCGGCGCATGGCATGCCGATCCATCGGGCGGCGGAGGTGAACGCGTTACTGCAGTCCCATCTCCACCGCGTCGAAGCAGTCACGTAAATGCGAACAGTGAAAGTTCTGCGTGATGGCGCGGTCGCCACAGGGCTCATCGTGGGCGGTTCCGGCCTCGGTGGTGCCTTCGGCCTGACGCTGCTCGGCACCTTCGGATTCGTCATCGATCGATTCATTGGTGTTCCAGTCGGATGGAAGGCGCATGCGCTGGCGAATGTGGTAGGGTCGGTCGCGGGCGGGCTGCTTGGTCCGCTGCTCGCGTGGACCGCTCTGGCAGAACTGCCACTCCGGCGAACGTGTGCACATACTGTTGGTGGTGCGCTTCTCGGCGGCGTGGTGGGATTCGCGTGGTCGAATTGGAATCCCGCGTTGCTCGTCGGGGGCGCAACGCTCGGCATGATCGTGGGGGCGCTCGAGCTCCGCCTTCGCATGCGCACACGGTCGTATTCGGCGGCGAACTAACTCCAGTGTCTCACTCAATGATCCGACCTAACCACGCATTCGCCGGCATCGCCCGCGCCGCCCTGTTGCTGGCAGTCCTCGCCGGGTGCGAGGGCACAACGGAGCCCACGCGCGACGATGGCGCCTGTGTGCAGACGTATGAGTTCAACAACAGCGGCTGCCTCGAGATTCACGGACAGGTCGTCGGCACGGCCGGGCAATCACTCCCGGGTATCTCGGTGGCGGCGCGATCCCCGTCGGCGCAAATGGGCTATGCCGTTGCCTTCGCTACGACAGACGTGAACGGCAGCTACCGCGTGCGTCTCACGCGCATGTTCGGGGGGCCGCCCCCGACCAGCGGTCCGGATACCGCCTCCATCTACGTGATTGCCGCTGACCCGCGCTCGGCAGGCGTTGGCGTGCCGGCGCGCATTCGGGATAGCGTTCTCGTACTCGCGACGGTCGCGCGGGTGGGGCAGGTGCCGTCACCAGCGGTGGCACGCGTGGCGCTGCCCGTGCCGTAGTCGGGCCCCGGCTTCGCGCGTTTTCGTCCCGTGACGTATTCTGTGTCTTCGATGCATTCGCACACTCCATTCTCGGGAACACAGTGTTGTCACGCATGCTTGGCGTTCGAAACGACGAGGGTTGGCGCGGTCCAACATCCCGCCTCGCGCGCGCATGAGTGAGCCCGTGCAATCGCCACGATACCAGCTGCTCGCCGAGCACCTTGGTACGGCGCTCACACTGAGCTACCTCGCCCTCGTGGCGATCGGCATGTTCCACAGTGTCCTTGGCTATCGCCACTTCGGCATCAACATTCTGGACTACGCAGAAGCCAGCGACTTCCTGCTCGCGCCGTTTCGGGATCCGATGGTGATGCTCGTGACGGTCCTTCCCGCCGTCCTCGCGTTGGCGTATCTGCGATTTTTTGAGCGGTACTCTACGCGCATGCGGGAGCGGCGTCGCGCTGAAGGGAAAGCGCTCGCGTGGTGGGAGAGCAGCGACGCCACGATGGCGCGTACGAAGCCGCTCCTGCCGTTCCTCGCGGCCGGTATGGCGATGCTCTGGGTGTTCGTGAGCGCGGACGCCTACCAGCGCATTCTCGCCGGGCAGGCGATGCGGGGTGAAGGACACAACGTTGTCATCGAACTCACGAACGGCACGCGTGATGGCGGCACCCCGCGTCGTCCGCTGGTCATGGTCGGGGCGACGAGTCGCTACTTCATTTTCTTTCGCACGGCGGACTGGCGGACAGAGGTGATGCCCACCGACAACGTCCTGCGGATCCTTCCCGAAGGACCGCTGCCAGCGATCAGTGTGTCGCGCCGTGAGCGCAGTTGGCAGCGGCTCGATGCCCGTCCACTTCCGCAAAGCGGGGCGGACTCGACGACGGGGCGCTGAGTCCGATTGCCAGTTCCCTGTGATCGCGGTAGCGTATGAAAACCCCTTCACTCGAGCGATTGCCAATGACTCGACATCCGTCGTTCGCCATGTCGGTGCGCCTGGGGGCACTGCTCGCTGCGGTCGCGTTCGTGGCCTGCACGAGCGCTGAGCCGGCCGTGACGGCCGTAACCCCACCGGTCCCCACCACGATCAGTCCGGTCGCGGCCGCGTACCTCGAGGAAGTCGCCACGCTGCTGCAGCGCCACTCCATCAAGCGTCGCACCATCGATTGGACCGCCTTCCGATCGGACATCGTGGCCGCCGCGGGCGCCGCGCAGTCGATTGCGCAAACGGCCCCCGGGATCCGCCGCGCCCTCGAGTTACTGGGCGACGGGCACAGCGTCTACGTCCCCCTGCGCGGCACGGCGATCAATGTCCCGACGCGCACATGTGATGCGCCGAGCATCCGACGCCCCGGGCTGCCGGCAAGCATTGGCTACGTGCGTGTTCGTCAATTCGCCGGCACGCCCGCGGCGGCCACGCTCTTCGCGCAGCAGCTCCAGGACAGTATCCGCATCGCCGATCGGGATGGGCTGGTTGGGTGGGTTGTGGATCTCCGCGGCAACTCGGGCGGCAACATGTATCCCATGCTGGCGGGCATCGGGCCGATTCTGGGTGAAGGGGTCCACGGCTTCTTCATGGATGCGGACAGTGTCGGCACGCCGTTCTCGTATCGCGCGGGGATCAGTGCGTCGGGCGACACGTCGCTGCATCAGGTGTCGTCGGTGTACCAGCTCAAGCAACCGAATCCTCGCGTTGCGGTGCTCACCGACGGCTGGGTCGTGAGTGCGGGCGAGGCGATCGCCGTCGCGTTCCGCGCTCGTCCGAAGACCAGGTCCTTCGGCACGCCCACCTGCGGCCTCTCGACGGGGAACGGCACCTGGTTCCTGAGCGATACCTCGCGCCTGGTGATCACGGCGGCCGTTCTGGCTGATCGCACGCGACGCGTCTACGGGGAGGTCATCACGCCCGACGAGGTGATCAGCAATCCCGATGATGCGGTCGCACGCGCGATTCAGTGGCTGATCTTTCCCTAGCTCGACGACTGAGCGTCCTCGGCACGGCGAGCGAAATGCTGTCGCACTCGAGCGCGCCCAACTGACATGTCCTTCTGCGATATAGCCACTGTGAACTCCGAGGATGGCGACAGCGAGATCCTCGGCATAACACGGGAGCACTTTCGTGCGTTCGTTGACTCGCTCGAGGAGTTCTCCGGCGGGCCCGAGTTGACAGCTTTTGACGTCGCGACCGTTGCGCTGTCCTCGTACGTGCTCCTCGTGCCGATACCGAAGGCACTCGGTACGCATGCCGTGAGCGTCTTTGACAATGGCCTGACGGCGATCGCCTGGGAAGACGGCACCATGGTGCAGTGCATGTCGGGTGACTCGCCTCGCACGATGGGTGCGATCACAAGCACTCGCAGTTCGGTGTTTCAACTGCGTGGGCTCGATATCGCGATGTTGTGCACGCTCGGGCAGAATCGTGCGGCCGATCGCTCGGTCGCCCGCGTCGACGGGTTCCTGAGCGAAGAGCATACGTTCATCGTGCACGTCAGCAGCCCGCACGTCGAGCAGCGGGACCTGTTCCTAGCGTGTTTGCGATCGCTTTCTGTCTTGCCAGATCGGGCAGCGTAGCGGCGAGATGCCGTTGTCATCAGCGAGGCAAGCGGAGCAATGTGACGAAGCGGTGAAATCTCGAGTTTGTGAATGATGATCTGCTGGCGGTGTATGTTTGCATCCAACATTGAGCGCTGGAGCTCCATGATTCCGCACCCTGCTTTCTCTCTCTCGCCCCTCGGATCGCGACGGCTGGAGTCGGCGACACTCGCCCGGGTGCTCATATTCGCCACGCTCGCGGTACTTGCTGTTGGGTGTCGCGAGGCCACCACTCCGCAGGGTGTAACCCGACGTGTCGTCGGCGATACCACGTTCGTGTTGTCACCGGCAGAAGGAGTCGAGGGCCCCATCCGTTTGGCGGAGTCGCTACGCATCACCGAGCCGTCGCTCGATTTCAGTAGGGTCGACGCCGGAGCGCTTGGTCCGAACGGCACCATCTGGATCTTCGACGCCGCTGGCCCACACGGTGCGTCGATTCACGTCGTCGATTCACTCGGCCGCACATCAACACCCGCAGGACGCGAGGGTGAAGGACCCGGCGAGTATCGAGGGCCACTGCGGATATTCCGCCTGGCGGACAGCACGATGTTGATCAAAGAGATGTCCACCACACGTGCGGTTCTCTTCAGCGGCACGGGGACGGTGCTTTCGACCATTGCATTGCCCCCGACGGTCGCGGGTGGATGGGTCGTTACGCCGGACACCACCGGCGGTTGGTTCATCACCGTCTCGTTCGAGGACAACAAGCCCAGTCGTATTGGCCGATTCGGTTGGCTGCATTTCGATCACGCGGGCCACGTCATCGACACGATCCATCCGCCGACCTACATGCTCTCGGAACCGACACCGGACGGGATCGCGCCGGGTCGCATACGTACCGTTGGGAGAGATGGTTCGGTGCTGACCACCGTCCCGGGTCCGAATCGCGTGACGCGGTATGCGCGTGACCACACTGTCTTGGTGATGGAGTGGCCGGGACTACCGCCCGAGTACGGCGACGCCGAACGGGCCGACATGCAACTCGTGGAAGATCGGATGCGCGAGTTGTTCGGTGAGGCGAAGCGAGCTCTCCCCGCGCGGAAGCAACCGGCGAATCGAATCCTGACCGATGGCAGCGGTAACCTCTGGGTGCAGTTGTCCAGCGTTGGCGAACGCATTCCCGATGAAGAGTTGCCGAAAGATCAGGGGCCGCTGACGGTCAAGTGGCGGGAGCCCGATCGATGGGCCGCCTTCCGGCACGATGGGACGCTGCGTTTCGTCGTTGACCTACCACCGCACGCGAGGCTGCTGGATCGTGACGGGGATCGACTGCTTGGCGTTGTCGCCGATGAGAGTGGTGCTGAGCAGGTTGTTGTGTGGCGAATTGTTTCGCGTGACGTTCCGTAGAGCGAAGCGTATGCACGCTGGTACGACCAACCACGTGATCGACGGACGGTGAATGCACATGGTGCGTGCGCTTTGGATCGGAATGCTCATGCTCGGGGCGCTGGTGGCGACGCTGTTGACGACGCCAGTGGCGGCGCAGCGCCTTCCCGCTACGAGGTCCGCCATCCCGGACACCGCCAATGCAGTCCCCGCTTATCCTGAGATGCTGCGCGAGGCGGGGGTCGGCGGAGTGGTGCGTGTCACCTTCGCCGTCGATTCGACCGGTCGTCCCGCGATGACGAGCTACGTGGTGCGCGCGTCGGCGCATGATCTGCTCAGCGCCGCCGTGACGAACGCGATTCAACGGTGGCGGTTCACGCCCGCCCGCCGCGCGAACAGATATGTGGCGGATTCGGTGGAGCAGCTCATCGAGTTTGTCCCGCCGTCCACGGAAGCGCTGCTGTACGTTGCACCGATCGCGTTGTCGCGTGAGACGCTGGGGCCTGGACGTTGGCGTCTCGCGGTGGGGGGACCTCTCCGCATGCCGAGCACCGGTCCCGTGGCGGAATCGCTGCATGTCGCCATCGCCGCGGCGGCGATGGACACGATCCTCGCCTCGCTGCCGTTGGACCCCGCGTATCCGACGCGGATCGCCTGTCTCGCGCTCGGCATGACCGGACCGCCGGTGCAACCACCGCTGACCCTGCTGCGTGCGTTGTCACGACCGACCTACACGGTGGTCGCCGCGAAACGGTGTCCGCGAACCTTTGGATCTCCGGTGCGCGTGATGTCCGCCGACGGTCGGCCGCCCGAGCCCGATCCGCCGGGCGAGGATCCGTGGGTGTTCACACCGCTCGTGCCTCAGTCGGTGGATGAGGCCACGGTGCTGATCGATGTCGCCATGTCCCACGCCACGACGTCGGGGACGTATCGTTGTGTCGCCCAGCGGGACACCACGCGGGCCGGCGGCTGGCGTGCGCGGTGTCGCTCTGGACGTATGGCGATGCACTAGGGTCGCGCGAGGCGCATGTGAAGTCGATACGTCACAGGCACGCCGAGCAGTGCACGCCTTCGATCGGTCCAGTGGATCGCGACGGATGGGCGCGGATTTGGTGAGGACCAGTCCGCTGAAGCGCTCCGAAACTGCGTCGCCTGTAGCGCCGTAAAGCAGTCGAACCATTGCCTTGAGGAGTCCATGCAGCTCATTCACGGAAGGGTCGAGTCACCGCTCGTCGTCGACAGCGAGCTTGAGATTCGCGGAACGGTTGCTGGCCCGCTTCGCGTCGCCGAACAGGGCGCCTTCGTACTCCGCGGAGTCTGTGAGGGCGACGTTGTCATCGAAGCTGGCGCTCGCGCCGAGCTCTGGGGCATCATCGAGGGCAACCTGATCAATCGCGGCGGCAGCGTTAGCCTTTTTGGCCTCGTCTACGGCTACTCACAGCAACTGAGTGGCCAGACCCGCGTGTCGTGCGATTCCGTGGTACGAAAGGGATTCCGGACGTGAGCGTCGGGAGCGACGTCGCGGATCTCGCGATTCTCCTCTGTATCATCGGTGTGCCGCTCGCCGTCGGCGCGGTATTCATCCCGATCGGTCGCGCGCTCGCCGACCGGATTCGGAACGAGCATGCGCGACGGAGCGACCTCGACGGTGTCGAGCGCGCGCTGCACGCGGTTGACGCACGAATCGGAGCGCTCGCGAAGGCGACGGAGTTGAATGCCATGGCACTCGAGCGCCTCGCTGCGCGGCGACTTCCGGAACTGCCTCGGTCTCACGGCGCTGACGCAGTCCGTCCGATCACGCCCCACTGACTCCGTGTCAGCGCCTGCTGAAATTGCACACGTCTGCTGATTCAACGTGCACACTTGGCGAAGGGCTGGCCCGCGTGGTGCGGCGCGTCAAGTCGGTCGTGCGATCGCGGGGCGTGTGCAATGTGGTCGTGCTCGAACACGAAGCCCCGCGCTGACTTGCGGAGGGACGACATTTGCTGGATTCTGAAAGAGGATGCTGCAGGCGACCCGCTTGGCATCGAGACAATTGGTGTCAAGCGACATCAGGAATTGACCCCTTTGCGACATCAGGAATTGACCCCTTGCGGTGATGGGGTCGTGCTCGGATCGCGTTGCTTGGACGCCGTCAGGAGTCCCGCCCGTCGCTTCTCCTTGAGCCGATAGCTCTCGCCGCGGATCGTGATGACGTGACTGTGATGCAGCAGACGGTCGAGGATCGCGGTGGCGACGACGGGATCGCCGAAGACCTCACCCCACTCGCTGACCGCGCGATTGGACGTCAGCAAGATGCTGCCGCGTTCGTAGCGACGGCTCACGAGTTGGAAGAGGACATGCGCCGCATCGGGTTCGATGGGCAGATAGCCCAGTTCATCGATGATCAGCAGCTTGGGTTTGGAAAAGTGGAGCAGCTTCTCGTCGAGACACCCCTGCGTGTGCGCTTTCACGAGCTGCGCGATGAGCGTCGTGGCGCTCGTAAACAGCACCGTGTAGCCGGCGGTGATCGCCGCGCGACCGAGCCCGACGCTCAAGTGCGTCTTTCCGACACCCGGCGGACCGAGAAGGAGCAGTGATTCGCCGTTCGCGATAAAGCGGCCGGTGGCCAGTTCTTTGATCTGCTGTTTATCGACGGCCGGCTGCGCCGCGAAATCATACCCAGAGAGTTCGCGCACCATCGGGAAGCGCGCGAGCCCGAGCGCCATGTCGATGCGACGCGCGTCTTTGCGCGCGATCTCGCGCTCGCACAAGTACGCGACGGTCTCGATGAGGGTGAGCTCCCGTCGGGCCGCCTCCGCGAGGAGCGTGTCGAGTTGATCGCGGATCGCCGTGAGCTTGAGGCGCGTGAGCATGGCGTCGAGCGTCGCGGGATCGGGCGGCGAGACGAGGGCCGCCGCAGCGCGTGGCGTCATGCCGCCACCCCACACGGCGTCTCGCCGGCGGCGATCCCGTATTCCGCCAGCGGGCGCAGCAGCGTCGCCGCGGGGAGTATGCGCTCCGCGCTGACCTCGCCGTGCGCGCGAGTCGTGATGCCGACGAGATGCGTGGGATCGACGCGGCGGACCCGTGTGCCCACCGCAACGTGGTGGTCCGCGATGATCGCCGCGCCATACGTGATCGTCACGCGCTCGCCGTGCTGCTGGACACGGACCGTTTCCCCGAGATACCGCCACGGCACGGAGTACCAATTCCGATGCAGCTCGATGGTGCAATCGACCTGGACGCGCCGCATCCACTCGCGCGTCGGCTGAAAGCTCGCCCGCGACGCGAGCGGCGTGAGCGTGGTGGCCTCGTCGCGCGTGAAACGCGCGATGGGCGCCTCGCCAGTCGTGCCGTGCACGCGCACATCGGCGACGTCGCGGGTCCACTGCGCGAGATGCGCTTCCAGCGCCGCGAAGGAGTCAAACGTGTGGCCGGCGAGCGCATTATGCTTCACATACCCGACGCCGCGCTCGTCCTTGCCTTTCGTCTGCGCGCGATAGGGCGCACACGCGATGGGGCGAAAGCCCCAGTGCTGGGCAAACGCCAGCAAGCGGGGATGAAAGGTGACTTCGCGCGTGGCGACGACGTGCCGCAGCACGAGCGCCTTCGCGTTATCGAGCAGCACGGTCTCGGGCACGCCGCCGAAGGCCGTGAAGGTACTCTCGAGCCCCTCGAGCCACGCCGTTTGTCGGGCGTGCAGAAACACGCGCACATGCAGGCGCCGCGAGTAGCCGAGTGTCGCCACGAAGCAGTACACGCGCTCCTTTACGCCCGCGATCACCACGGTGCGCTCGCCGAAATCGATCTGGAGCTGCTGACCCGGACGCGTTTCAAAGCGCACCGTGGCGCGCGCCGCGGCACGCAGCGCTTGGCGCAGCGGCGCCACCGCCCGCTCCACCGTCCGGAGCGACACGGTGAGCTGGTGCTCGCGGAGCAGCGCCTGGCGCACGACATCGGCGTTGCCATGATGCTGATGGAAGCAGGCCGTCAGCCACGGCGTCAGCGCGTCCAAGACGCCCACGCGGGCCGCCGGCACTGGCGGGCGCCAATCGCCCTGCACCATGTACTTCTTGACCGTGTTCTTCGCGCAGCCCAGCTCACGGGCGATGCGTTTGACACCCCAGCCAAGCGCGTGCAATTGCAACATGCGGGCGACGTCATCGGGTGTGCGCAGGGCGGACCTCTCCACGGCTAAGGGACCGGGAAAGGGTGGGGGCAAGTCGGTCATGAGGGCACCTCCGGCTGAGGATTCAGGGGGGAGGGGTCAATTCCTCATGTCGCCAGGGGGTCAATTTCTCGTGTCGCCCAACAATTGGAAAGAACCATCCTGGCAGGCGGTAGTGTCGGCTGTCCGTTCTGTTCAACATCCGCATTCAGCCCCGTGCGCAATGTCCAAGCTTCGTGGCCTGCTCTGCTCCGTGACTGCAACATTGGCCGTAGCCTCCGCACCCCTTCGCGCGCAGATTGCGTCGCCAACCGTCACAACCATTCGCGGTATGGCGATGGACAGTCTGACCATGCGGCCGCTGCAGCGTGCGCGCGTTGAAGTAGGGAGTTCAGGTCAGAGCGCCGTCACCGACGCTCGAGGCGCTTTTCGTATCGACAGCGTACAGATAGGCCCTCAACGCCTCGTGTTTTCCGCGCCGACACTCGATTCCATTGGGCTCTTCGGATTCGCCGCGGATATGGACGTGAGGGCCAACCAGCCGCCAATAGCGCTCGCCACGCCGTCATTTGCGACCTTCCATGCCAGACTCTGCGCACCGTCCAAGACGGTCACAGTCGATAGCGCCATTGTCTTCGGTACAGTCTACGATGCCAGGACACAGGGACGTGTTGGCAACGCGACGGTGGGCCTGCGCTGGTTCGCCGTCGATACGGTGGGCGGAACGCGACTGACCGAGCCGGCCCGTGACGCGCGAAGTGGCGAGGATGGCAACTATGGCATGTGCGGACTCCCCGCCGACCTGACGCTCACCACCGCCGTGTCGACAGGTGGGCTTTCCAGTGGCACAACGAGTCTGACGATTGGCCGCGCCCGCATTCTGCGTCGCGACTTCTATGTGAGCGACGAGATGATGCGCGACAGTACAGGACTGCAGCGCGGAAGCGGCGCATTGCGTGGTGTGGTTGTGAACGAACGCGGGCAGGCGATGGTGGGCGCGCTGATTCTGCTCGACGGCTACGGAAACTCCACGCGAACGGACTCTCTCGGCCGATGGTCCCTTCGAAATGTTCCGCTCGGGACGCAAGAAATCAGCGTACGACAGCTCGGAAGCGGCGTACTTGTTCGCACGATCGATGTCCTGGCGGAAACGATGCCAGACGAGAAGTTTGTGATGCCTGACGCTACCGTACTCGCCACCGTGAATGTGCGCGGCGTCGAAATTCCTGATCGCGATCAGGCGGGATTTCTCGCGCGCCGTCGACGCGGCTTCGGCTACTTTGCCGCAGGCAAGGACATCGCGATTCGACCTGATGTCGCCGCCGTGCTCAGACGGTTCCCGGGACTCCAGGTCAGCGACGGCATGGCCGGGCTCAGTCTTCGGAGCACTCGCGGCTATGGATGCGGCTCACCCGAGATCGTGGTCGATGGCATCCCGAGTGCGGTGTGGGGGCGAGCAACCACCATTCCAACGTCCGATGCCGATGCCGGCGCAGCCCCGACGCCGAATCTGCTCCTTGCTTCGCTCTCCCCGCGCGATATCCTCGGTATCGAATACTACCCCTCGGCCGGTGAGGCACCCGCACAATTTGCATCGGGTCCACCGCCGCGCTGTGGGATGCTGATGGTCTGGACGCGCGCCTCGAGGTGGTGATCCATGCAGGGGCGGCCATGGTATCCGTCCTTCCTCGACAGGGAACGCTATGGCTGAGCATGCGGTGAGTGCGTGAAACCTGTGATGCTCGTGATCAAGCTGGCTGTAAACGCGATGCGCCGCCGGCCTCACGTGCGTGCTGCAGATGGTCGTCTTCGGAGGCGCGCTGCGCGCGCAACGTGTCTTGGCGCTTGGTGCAGAAGCGAGCGTTATGCAACCATGAGAGCACGGGAATGCAACTCAATCCACTCGATCTGCTCCCCCACCGCTATCCCTTCCTCCTCGTCGATCAAATCCACATCGTAGAGCCGGGACGGACGGCGCGCGGGTGCAAGCAGGTAACGGGTTCGGAGTGGCAGATCATCGGCGCGCGCGACGGCGCGGCGAGCGTCTCGATGCCGCATGCATTAATCATTGAGGCGCTTGCTCAGCTGTCCGCTGCTGTCATTGCTGGCGTTGAGCCCAGTGGAGCGCCGATGGTCGGCTACTTCATGGGATGCGATCAGGTACGACTTCGCGGAGAGGCGAAGCCCGGTGACTCGATTGAGCTCGCGGTCGAGCTCTTGAAATATCGACGCGGTATTTGTCGAACCCGAGCGATCGCGCGTATTGGCCGCTTGGAGCTCGTGAGGGCAGTACTGACTACGATCGTGCGCCCCGTAGTCGGTGCGAACGCATAAGGCTCGCTGCCGCTGACGGGGCCGGAGGGCGGCTCGCTCACTGCCTTCGCCTGTCGAATTGTGAAGGTCGGTCCCACTCGATGAAGGAGCAGCTGCATGACTGGACGCGCGGACCGTCGCTTCACCTCGTATCTGCCCTGGGCTGCCCTGCTCGGTTTGGCCGTCGCACAGCATCGTGTGTGCGCCCAAGTGACACCTGATGTTCCGAATCGGCAGTTCCGTGTGGTGGACTCGCTGATCGACGCGGAGTTCGCGAAGGATAGTGTCGGGAGCATCACGGTCGGCGTGATTGCTGGCGAGAAGCTGGTCTGGACGCGAAGCGTCGGTTTCGCCGACATGAACGCACGCCGACTGGCGAATCGGCACACCGTGTATCGAATTGGCTCGATCACGAAGCCCTTCACCGCCGTCATGCTCATGCAGCTGGTCGCGTCCGGACGCGTGCAGTTGTCCGATCGTGTGGAGCGATACCTGCCGCAGGTCAAGCAGATTGCTGCCAAGCCGCCGGACGCAGCGCCATTCACATTCTTGCAGTTGGCGACCATGACCGCCGGTCTCGCGAGAGACCCCGACGAGGAAGGAGCCTTCGAGAAGGGTCCGGTCTCCGATTGGGAAACCAACTTGTTTGCGGCGCTCCGTCAGACGCGGTACCGGTCAGTGCCCGGTACTGAGTATTTCTATTCGAACGTTGGCTATGCAACGCTGGGCGCTGCTCTTGCCCGCGTCGCCGGGCAGCCATACGTCGCGTGGCAGCGCTCCCGCATTTTCGCGCCGCTGGGTATGACGCGAACGCGATTCGAACTGGATCCGACCATCGAGGCGGACCTGGCCGTTGGCTATGAGGCGCGAGGCGACGGAACATTCGACGACCAGACAGCGGCAGCGCAGGCGCGCAACGGGCGTGGCTTCCGGGTCCCCAACGGCGCGATCTTCACGACGGTCGACGACCTGGCACGATTTGTCTCCCTTGAGCTAGGCTACGGACCTGACAGCGTCGTCCCCAAGGCCATGCTCGATGATGCTTTCGGCGGGCTCGTGGCGACGGACCGCCTGCTTGAAGAAGGGTATGGAATCGGATTCAAGGCGTTGCGTCGCGATGGCTATTCCTACCTCGGCCACAACGGAAGCGTGGCCGGATATCGCGCCGCCATGTACTACGATCGCCCGAGGAGTCTCGGCGTGGTCTTGTTTCGCAACGTCGGCGGCGGCAAGCAAAACTATGATCGATTGGCTGTCGATATCCTTTCTGTGCTCGCCAAGCAGAAGGTCGCCGAGATTCAGGCGGACATCGAGGCACGATTCAAGGGGCAGGTAGCATCGCCGGGAAGCGAAGCGGCGGTTCGCCGAATCATTCAAGAATTCCGGAGCGGGAAGCCGAACTACGCACTCATGAGCGGTGACCTTGCCAGAGAAACGCGGCAGCAGCTTACCCAGCATGTCGCCTCAATCACCAAGCTCGGAGCGGTTCGGTCACTGACCTTCAAGGGGGTAGGCCCAGCGGGTCCGAACATCTATCTGGTCGCGTTTGAGAATGGATCGCTCGAGTGGCGGGTGTGGATGAACCTGGACGGCCGCGTCGATGTGGTGCGCTATCGTGAGGTGGCCGCGAGGTAGCGGGCCCGGTGCTTCCCCTTTGGAGACGCGTGCTCGCGCGCCGATGCCGAACGTCGCGTTCGGCGGCAAGCGTACGCCGGTGGCAACTTTGCTCCCGCCGATACGTACGGTCAGGGTCCGACATCACCCTCCGACTTCCGACCGGGACTGGTTTGCCATGCGCCTGTTCACCGCCGTCGCGCCATTGGCGCTGGTCATCGCCTGTGCTCCCGATACGCGGATCGCAGAAGTAGAGAGCGCACTGCCGTCCGTCATGGTGGACGGCACGACGCTTCACCTCTCGCTCGCGAAGTGGATGGACACGCTCGGGGTGCCCGGGGTGAGCATCGCCGTCATCGACGACTACAGGATGGTCTGGGCCAAAGGATACGGCACGATGGATGTCGGAGACGCCAGCGCGATGGTGACGCCGAGTACGATATTTCAAGCCGCATCGATCGCAAAGCCGGTCACGGCGCTCGCGGTATTGCACCACGCAGAGCGCGGCGCGTTTGACCTCGATGCCGACATCCGGACGCTCCTTCGATCGTGGTCGCTACCCATGCGTGGTGCGTACGCCGATTCCAAAGTGACGCTTCGGCAGTTGCTCTCCCACGCCGCCGGAATCAGCGACGGTGGATTCGCGGGATACGAGCGTTCCACGGCGCTCCCGACGACCGTGCAAATTCTCAACGGCGACGAGCCCGCGCTGAACACGGCCGCAACGATCCAACGCACGCCCGGTGAGGCGGTGGCGTATAGTGGACTCGGATACACCATGATCGAGCTCGCCTTGGTCGACCAGCTTCGCGCGCCGTTCGAGACGATCGTCACGGAGGCCGTCTTCCGCCCACTACAGATGCGCAACAGCACGTTCGTGCTGGAGCCAGCGGAGCGATTCGCCGGACATGTGGCCAAGGGGCATCTCGGGTCTGGCGCGGTGATTCCTGACGGTTGGCTCGTGTATCCAGAGCTCGCGGCCGCCGGGCTGTGGACGACACCGAGCGATCTCGCGCAGGTTGCGATCGACGTCTCGAACGCGTGGTCTGGACGATCCGCGAACGTGCTCACCCCTGAGTCCGCGCGACGGATGCTCACCCCGCAACTCGAACGCATGGGACTCGGATTCGTCGTGCGGCCCGCTGACACGCTCGGCTTCTTCTCACACTCCGGTGGAAATCAGGGCTACCGTGCGCACATGGAAATGCTTGCGCGCGTCGGGAAGGGCGTGGTTGTCATGACGAACTCCGATGCTGGTCATCCTCTCTCGGCGTTGATTACCCTGGCGGTGGCACGAGCGTATGGATGGCCCGATACGGCGCAGCGCCGTGTCTCCGACGCGAACGCGCAACTACTGGGTGCACAGATCGCGGCGAAAGGGGTCATGCGCGCTCGCGTGCCGATCTCCCCGACGGTCCTCGCACGCTACAGCGGGCGGTACGAGCTCGCGCCGGGCTTCGAGTTCGACATCGCCGCTGACACGGCAAGAGGTCGCCTCCTTGTCCGACTGGGCGACCAAGCGCGCCTGCCCGCCTACGCGACGTCCGACCGCGACTTCTTTTTTGAAGCGGTCGATGCACAGATCAGTTTCGTCGCGGACCGAACTGGCCGTGTGACGGCGCTGATCCTGCACCAAGGAGGGCGAGATCAGGAGGCCAAGCGTCTGAAGTGAGTGCCAGTCGGCGCCGCCATGAGGTAACGCGGCAGCCACCGCCGACGTACTTTCCAAATTCACAGGCCTTGGGAATGCAACGATGAACGACGCCGACGAAGCACCCACCATACGGTACCAGCTGCTCGTCGACCACCTCGGTACCGGGCTCACTCTGAGCTACCTCGCCCTCGTGGCGATCGGCATGTTCCGTAGCGTCCTCGGCTACCGCCACTTCGGGATCAACATTCTGGATTATGCGGAAGCCAGCGACTTCTTGCTGGCGCCGTTTGGGGACCCGATGGTGATGGTCGTGACGGTCCTTCCCGCCGTCCTCGCGTTCGCGTATCTGCGATTCTTCGAACGGTACTCCACCCGCGCGCGGGAGAAGCGCCGCGCCCAAGGGAAAGCGCTCGCGTGGTGGGAGAGCAGCGAAGCCACGATGGCGCGCACGAAGCCGCTCCTGCCGTTCCTGGCGGTCGGGATGACGATGCTCTGGGTCTTCGTGAGCGCGGACGCCTACCAGCGCAGTTGGCAGTTGCTCGACGCACGCCCCCTTCCACGAAGCGAGGCGATGTCGACGAAGGGGCGCTGAGTCGGCGGCCCGATCTCTCGCACGACGTACGGCTGGTTTCGACATGCACGCGGAGTCCACCTGCAGTCACTCGAGATGACACCGCTTCCCCGGGGTCAGGAGCTATCGTGAAGATTCGAGATGGTCACATCATTGTCTTCGAAGAGGTCGACATCCGGTGGATCGCCGACTGCATGGCCGCGTATCTCGTGAGATCGCAGCAGCTGAAGAATGCAGGCCTCGTACAACGGCATCCAGTCGACCGCGCGCTGCATTGGCGGCTCAATAATCTCCAGGATCTCCCGGCTCCGAAAAGGAAGGATCGCGATAGGCTCGCCGAACTCCTCGTGCAAGTGATGGGCAAGCTCCGATTCGACTACGTCAGCGGTGAGCTCGTGTCGCAGAAGGCTCCGCTTCGCAACCTGCTCGCGAACGCCGTCATCAAGAATAAGTTCGGAGATCTGGGAGCCCTGCTCGACGACGCGATCACGAAGATGGAATCACTGGCTCTACGAGGTCGAGGTGCCGTACACTCTTCGAGCGACGCGCTCAAGCAAGACGTGGTCGCGCTCGCGGTATTCGTCTTCGCCGAGTTCATGGTTCAGAACAGACCGAAGACGGTGGGTTATCAACTCGCCAGTCCAGGCGCCGTGTAGCGAGTCGTCATCGGCATACCACCGCACGCGAGGCTCCATCGCGTGCCGCGTGCGAACGCTGGTACGACAACGGCCATCCCGCGCGGCGGGCGCGCACGCCGTCGCCACGGCACAGAAACGCCGAGCACGGTGCCGACGTAGGTCCTGACATCGAGACGTCTTGGCACACGATGGACCTTCCGGGCACATGATGAAGCGACTCTTGGTGGCGGCCATGGCGATGCTCGCGTGGACCGGTATCGCCGGTTACGGCGCCATCGCCGGTTGGTGGCTCCGGCCGATCGCGCCCCGCGGCAATGCGCCCGCGTTCATGCAGGCGGTGACGATGCGGGCTGCGGCGGAGAGCAAGGGCAATATCGCGCTGGTCTTGCTCCGGCACGGCGAGGTGTCTGCGGAGCTGTACACGCCGTCTGTCGATCGCGTGGATCGGGATACTCGCTTTCCGCTCGCGTCGATGAGCAAGTGGTTTACCGCCTACGCCGTGATGCAGCCGGTGCAAGCGGGCCGACTGGACCTGGACGCACCGGTGTCGACCTATCTCACGCAGTGGCAGGTACCGGTTGGCTCCTTCGACGCGCAGCAGGTCACGATTCGTCGACTGTTGTCGCACACCGCCGGCCTCACGGATGGGCTGGGGTTCGGCGACTACCAGCCCACTGAATCCTTGCCCTCGCTGGCAGAAACGTTGCGCCATCCACGGGCGTCACGCGACTCCGCCGTCGTCATCACGGTGGAACGCCGTCCGGGCGACGGATTTCAGTACTCGGGCGGTGGGTATTTGATACTTCAAGCATTGCTGGAGGACGTCACCGGCATGCCCTTCGCGACGTGGATGCAGGACTCGATCTTCCGCCCGATCGGCATGGATCGCGCGACCTACGCGTACCTCGGCTCGCTGGACAACGTGTCCCGGTCGTTCGACGCGCGGGGGACACTCGTGCCGACCTATCGCTACGCGGCGGCCGGCGCCACCGGACTGTCGGCGTCGGCGCGTGATCTGATCGCGTTTGTTCGGGCCAATGTGCAGGCCGATCAACGCGACAGCGCGCCGCTGCGAGGTGCCACCCTAGAACGCATGCGCCAGCCGCACGGCCGCCAGTTCGGCCTCGATATCTGGGGGCTCGGCGTCGCGCTCTACGCGCCCACGGCGAGCGGCGCGTACGTGTACGGCCACGATGGCGCCAACGCACCGGCCATCAACAGCTCCGTGCGGATCAACCCCGACAACGGGGATGCGGTGATCGTGCTGGTCACGGGGAACCCCACGTTGGCCACCGCGCTTGCCGGCGAGTGGACACTCTGGCAAACCGGCGTCGTCGACTTCCTGTCGATCGAACGTGCCGAGCGATCGGCCGCGGTGCCGTGGCTGCTTGGTCTCGTGGCGATGGCCGTGCTGTGGCGCTGGCAGGTGGTGCGCCGCCGTCGTCTGACGCGACCGTCATGAAGGCGCAGCTTCCGCTCTCGAGCCAAAGCTCGGCAACAGGTCCGCGACATTCGTCGTCGGCACCGAACAACGACTCACCCTTCGATGATGATCAGTCCCAGTGCCGCCGCGGCGCCCGAAGCCTGCGGAAGTCATCTCCCGCCGAGCGAGGCGCGTGCGTGGTGCTGTGAGTGGGCTTCCTCGCCGTCCGCGTGAGCTTATGTCAATGCTGATCCACAAGGCGGCACCGTGCGTGGTCCGAAGGACTCCGCACGGACCCGAACTGCTCGTGTTCCGACATCCGCTCGCCGGGATACAGATCCCGAAGGGGACGGTGGAGACTGGGGAATCGCCCGTCGACGCGGCGCTTCGGGAGCTTGCCGAAGAGTCGGGCATTGCCGCCGCCAGAGTGCTCCGGAAAATCGGGTATCACGAGATCGACGTCGGCGCGGGCGCGGCAGACACAGACCCAATCGAGCGCCAGGCCTGGCATACGTTCCTCATGACGACGGATGAAGTGCTTCGCGACAGGTGGTCCCACCGCGCATGCGGCAGCGACGTGGAGGCAACACTCGTGTTCGAGTATTTCTGGCTTCCCATCGCTGAAGCGCGCCGGGTCACGACATCGCGATATCATGCATCGATCGACTTCGTCGGTAGCGCCCTGATGTCGGAGCGAGTGCATCCACCGGAAGGACCAAAGGGTTGAGTGAGGGGGCAGGGAGCTTTCGTACTCCAGTTTACCCTGGCCGCCCTGCTGCCACATGCCGCCCGTCCGGCCGCATTGTGTTTGGAGCGCTGCAGCAGAACGCTGAGGCGTTGGTCCAACTTTCAGCCCACGATCGTATGCTCGATCTAATCGTACGGCAGACACTGTTGACGTATCAGGCCGGTCGCTCGAGAATTCGGAGTAGGGTAGGAGGCCGATGATGACGCCCGCGATGAACGCGCGCACGCCGACGCCTAGTGTTCATCACCGGCGAACGCGTCGAGGAGATCGATGTGCGACTGATATCGACGTCCTTGCTTGAGCCCGTACAGCAGCGCGAGCGGCATCGCGATAACGAAAAGCGCCAGTTCGAGCACGAGGTATTGCCCGAGTGCCGGCTGCACACGCGCAAGGCTGATCATGACCACGAGTCCTGCCGGAATCGCGATCGCGAAGGGCAACCAGAGCCGTTGCCACGAAAGCCGATCACGTTCGCGCACCAGCGCGGCGCGGTAGTGCGCCAGCAACGGTGCGGCGAGTCCCACCCCCGCACGCTCGGCGCTGCCCCCCTCCGCGTCGCCGCGCCGCGTACGCTGTAGCGTGTAGAGCACGTATCCGTAGGCGGCGACGAAACCCAATGCCGCCAGGCGGAGGAGTGTCTCGTGTACGGTCACCGCCTTGTACAGCGCGAGCACGATCCCGAGCAGCATGAACGTTGACTTGATCGCGACGCCAGAGCGCAGGCGCGCATATTCGTGTTCCGCCGTGGCCAGTGCGGTTGGCGTCAGTCGGAACGCTGCGGTGGGCTGCGTCTGCCAGAGTGTCACCGGGTCGGAAGTCGTGGGATCCGGCGTGGCGGCATCGGGTTCGTTCGTCATGGGTCACCTGGTTGTGGAGGAGGACGTCGCGGCCGTGGGCGCGACGGCGAAGGCACGCTGCGCGAGGACGCGCTTGATGCGATGGATTTTCGTGGCCACGTTCGCGGGCGAGAGTCCCATCACCTCGCCGATCGTCGCCGCATCGAGCTCTTCGAGATACAGCAGCAGAAGCTGTCGGTCCGGTGCGACCAACTGCGCGATCAGGGCGGCCAGCTGCGCGCGTTGCCGGTCGCCATCGAGTTGCTCCGCGAGGCGCGCGGCCGGCGTCTCCTCGTCGAGCACCATCGACGCGGTGTCGAGCGCGTCGAGTCCCACGCACCCGCGCGCGCGCCGGTGGTCGCGGAGGGCATGCGTCGCGGCCACGTTGTGGGCGACGCGGTAGACCCATGTGCGCAGCGCACATCGGCCGTCGAACGCGGAAAGGCTGCGCCACAACGCGAAGTGGATATCCTGCAGTAGGTCCTTTCGCCGGTCCGCATCGCGTTCGTAGGCGAAGGCGAGCCGGCCAAGCGCGGGACCGAACGCGGCGACCGCCTCATCGTACAGGCGGGTCTGGTCGCTGCGTGACTGGGATGCGGTATCTGGCATGTGAGGGAGAGGAGGCACAGCACAGATAGTCTGCGGAACGCCGGCCGTCTTACAGTGCCACTGGTCGTGACACGATCAGGGCAACAATCACCGAATGTTGGTGATGCATGGACATCTCCGCCCTTCCTTCCTCTTGCCGTCTCTGCTAAGGTGCCACTCGGCCGTTTTTCGCACAGCGCATCGCGCAGGTGCTGCGAAACGTTCGCACGCAACATGACACCAGCTTTCATCAATAGGTATAACATGCGTCTCAATATTTGCATTGAACTCTGGCGTCTCGCGTCCGTCGCGGCCGCGTGTCTTCTTACTGCCTGCAGCGGCGACGGCCGGGCGCCTGCCGGCGGATCGACAGAGCCTCCGCCTGAGCTCCCTCCAATTGTTTGGCGGTCAGTCGCTGTAAGCTCCCGCCACGGATGCGGCCTCACCCTTGATGGCACGGCGTACTGCTGGGGGATTAACGGTGCCGGGCAGCTCGGAAATGGCACGTTGTCCCTCCTCTCCTTCGTACCGGTTCGCGTCAAGACTGATCTCAAGTTCGATATGCTCGCTGCCGGCCTCAATCACACGTGCGCCCTCACCAAGGCGGGGGAAACGTATTGCTGGGGGCAGGCGAACTTGGGTTTTCTAAACGACCGTATCACGGAGGTGACTAGCGTGCCCACCCGGGTTGTCGATGTACCGGCGTTCAAGGAAATCGACGCCGGTTCGAGCACGTGTGGACTTGCTGAATCGGGTGAAATGACATGCTGGGAGGCCAATCCCATACCAGTTCCGCAAGGTCTTCCGGCATTCAAACGGCTTGCCGTGGGTTGGAGCAACTTCTGCGGACTGACTGCTGAGGGTGAGGCGCATTGCTGGGGATCCAACTACAACGGTCAGCTTGGGCGGCTCGACGCGCAGGGACCGACAGTCGTCGGCGATGGGTTGCGGTTTCGTTCGTTTTCGGTAGGCAAAGACCACATGTGCGGCGTAACCGCAGATGGCGCGCCGCACTGCTGGGGACTCAACGAGAGGGGACAGCTCGGTATCGGTACGACCTCCTCGTTCGAGCCCGCTACTCGGGTCGCCACTGCCCTCGGGTTCGATGACATTTCTATTGGCGCGCAGTCGTCCTGCGGGCTTGTCGGTCGAACTGCGTATTGTTGGGCCTTCAACCAGCACGGTCAGGTCGGCGACGGGACCAACGGGGACCGACTCACTCCGGTACCAGTGTCGGGAGGGCACAACTTTGCAGCGCTCGACGTAGGCGAGTTTGCACCCGATGATGCGCTTCTACAGAGTGCCACCTGCGGCGTTACGGTATCAGGCGCACTCTACTGCTGGGGCTCCAACCGGAGTGGCCAGCTCGGCTTTTCGACGAATGCTCCTTTCAGCAACATGCCGGTGCGAGTCGTGGAGCCGATGCCGGACCGATGACCCGTGTGCCGCTGCCGGGGGTTGGAATGCCCTCCCTACGGCCTCACATCACAGCTCTGCCCCGCCAGTCCCGCTGGCGCGATCCACACGCAGGCGCCCACCTGCGCCGTGCCAGCGACGATCGACACGAGGCGTAGCGTGATGCGACCGTCCTGCAGCACGTCCATGCGGGCGAATCCTGGCCCGGCTTCGCGCGCGAGCGGCGAGCCGCGGTTGCCCTTGAATCGCCCGACCTTTGTTGCGCTCCCGGCGCCCGACACGAGCGTGAAGCGCGCACCGGGTCCGCTGAACAGCTCCACATCGTGATCGTGGCCAGATGCATAGAGGACCACGCGGCTGCTGTCCAACGCTCCCGCGAGCGCCGTGCGGAAACGCGCGTTCCGACGATTGGGAATGTCCTGCGCATTGAAGGGCCACCCGAGGAAGGGATGCCCGTGAGTGCCGTTGGACGCGAGCGGATGATGCGCCACGACGATAGTGGGGCGTTCCGGCGCCGTCGCGATCATGCGCTTGAGCTCGCGTGCCGCCTCCTCGGTCGTACGCGCCGCGCATCCGGCGTTACGTGAAGCGCTATCGTCGCTGGGCGGCGGCGTGTCGAGCGCCGTCAGCCACCACTCGCTGTCGATCGCGATCACGCGGAGCGCGTCGTCGGCATTCGTGAACGCAACTTCCGCCGGTCCTGCGCAGCCGGCCGCGGGGAGCATCGCCGCGCGTCCACCACTCTCGCCGGCGATGAAGGTGGCCTGACGAACCACCGCGTCTCTTCCCTCCGTCCATGCCTTCCTGACGTTCCGATACTCGTTCCAGTCGTGATTGCCGGCCACGAATACGGCGCGTGCAGATCCTGCGGCCCAGAGCTGTGCACGTAGTACGTCCCTGAGTCGTTCAACGTCGACACCGTCGCCCGACGGAAGCCCGGCCTCGTACACGTTGTCGCCGAGGAACACGACGAGTGTCTTCGTCGGCGCCTCGTCGGCCATGCGTCGTAACGCGACGAGCACCGCATCGCTCCGACGGGCAGCGCCCGCGTCGCCAATGAGCAGCACGGTGTAGCGAATGCTATTCGAGTCGAACGTCGCGGCGGGTCCAGGCTGCATCCGTCGCGCATTGGGCATCGGTCCGCTCGAGCAGTTGGCGAGCAGTACGCCGGCCAGTGTGACGACGAGCGTCGCGGACCATCGGCGTGCGAGGTGATTCACGAGTCGCTCGTCACGAGTCGCTCGTCACGCGTCACTCGGCGGCGTCTTGAGCAGCCACAGTGGCGTGGGCAACACGCGGATGGCGATGGGTGATCGCATCCACGCCACCTCGCCATCGAATGCGACCTTGACCTTGCGCCCACGGAAGGCAGATGCTGGCTCCAATTCGAGTTCCTGACACGGAAAGTGTTCCACGCCGTCGGCGCTACCCAACTGGCCCATCGCGCCGCGCAGCATGAGTCCGAGCATGGCCGCGGTTCCGATGGGTTTGAGAATCACCGCTGTGAGATGGGCCGCTTCGCCACGTTCTCGAGCAGCGTTGTCGACCAGGCCGAGTTGTTCGAGTTGGAGACGATTGTTACCGACGAACAGCGTGAGGGTGCGTAGGTCTCGCTGCTTCTCCTCCCATGCCACGCGCAAACGGAGCGGCGCCCGTGCGCGCAGCAGCGTGGTGATGGCCGCGCCGAGTGAGATCACGCGACTGCGACCGAACCTGGCCTGCCAGCGTTCGCGATCCTGCAACAGCTCCGGATACACGCCGATGCTGGCATTCACGAGGAAGAGCCGGTCATTGATGGCCGAGGCTTGTGCCGGCGCCGGTCGCGCCGAGAGCAGCCAGCGCAGCGCCTCGGTGATCTCCGTCGGTGCGCCATGTTCACGCGCAAAGTAGTTGAACGTACCCTCGGGAATCACTCCCATGGTGCAGCCCGTAGCGTGTGCGACCTGCGCCACCGTGTTGATCGTCCCATCGCCGCCTACCGCCACCACGGCCGAGGCGTCGCGTAGCGCCTGCGCGGCCGCATCACGCGCGACGCGCTCCAGCTCACCCGGGCCGGCGAACCAGACTCGCCCGAGTCGGCCAGCAGCGGCCAGCTCAGTCGTGATCGCGTCATGGGTCGCGTCGGTGTCGGAGCTGCCCGCGTTGCCGTTGAGCACGAACTGCAGCGGCGCCGCAGCGTCGAAGGCGGGACGTTGCAACGCGGACGGTGTCTCTGGCGATGCGGCATTCGCATCAATCATGTGGCCGTGCTCCGGGGGCGCGGTTTGGTGCGGCGGTGGCTCGAAGTCGAGTCCGCCATGAGTGCAGCAATCGTGCCGAACCACGGGCGTGCCGTGCCTCGCTTGCGGCGACGGCGCTGGGCGGCCCATGTTCCGGCGCTCGACCCCGATCTCCTCTCTTCTTCTCGCGAGCCGCCCGATGCGCAGTACCCGCGTCACGCAGTTCGTCGCCGCGCCCCGGGCGCGTGTCTACGCTACGCTCCTCGATCCCGCCGCACTGGCCCACTGGAAGGTGCCCGATGGGATGACGGCCGAGGTGCACCAGTTCGAGCCACGAGAGGGCGGCGCGGTTCGGGTCTCGCTGACCTACAATGCGCCCGACGGTGTGGGCAAGACCAGCGCACAGACCGACACCTACTCCGGACACTTCGTCACGCTCATTCCCGGGACGTGTGTGGTCGAGGTCGACAGATTCGAGAGCGCCGATCCCGCGCTCCGCGGTGCGATGACGAGCACGATCACGCTGTCGGATGTCGAGGGCGGCACGGAGATCGTGGCGGTGCATAGCGACGTGCCATTTGGTGTTTCGCTCGCCGACAACGAGACGGGGTGGCGGATGGCGCTTGCGAAGCTCGCCGCGCTGGCCGAAGCGACCGGCACGAGTACGTCGTACGATGCGCTGCTACACGCGCTGTTGGACTCGTGGGACCGCAACAACACGGTCCTCGTGAATTTGCTGCATGCCATTCCCGAAGGCGCGCTTGACCTGCGGCAGACGCCGACGAGTCCGTCGATCGGCGGCCTGTTCATGCACATGCACTACTGTCGATTGATCTTCGTGCAAGAGGATGCGCCCGAGGTGGCGATGCCGGTGCCCGAGGGGGAGTGGCGCGCGGTGCGTGATCGCGCGCAGATCGCGCAGTGGCTGGCCGAGAGTGCGCGTACGGTCAGTGCGGCGGTAATGAGTCGCCTGCAATCGGGTCGTCCCATGGACACGCACTATGATCACCCGATCCTGCTGTTCCAGCATTTTATCTGGCACGAAGGCTATCATCACGGCCAGATCAAGTTGGCACTCAAGCTGGCCGGTCAGCCGTTCGACGACGAGGAGATCGGGCCGAAAACGTGGGACGTCTGGATGGGGAAATCGGTGCTTGCGGAGGGACGGTATCGGAGTAACCGTTCACCGCCACGCCTATGATTCTCAACGTGCTCACCCACGGTATCACGATCGGACAAGTGGACCTGCCGCAGGGGCGGCCGTGGTCTGCCGGGCTGCTCATGCCGTCGTCGAGCTATGAGGCCGTCGGGCCATTGGTTCGCGCCGCGACGCGCGATCGGGAGTTGGCCATGCGCATCCTTACGCTGGCGCACGGCCAGCCTCCGCACACAGACGATCTCGAGCCTGCGCTTGCTCGCGCCGTGATTGCGCTTGCCGATCAGCCGTTCGAGCTGACGGACATGAACGGTCAGCGTGTACAGGCGGAAGTCGTTCGCATCGCGGATCCGGGTGCTGGCGAGCAGGTGAAGGGCGTTCGTGTACGCGCACAGTTCCGTCTGGGGCCCACCGGCGTCTTGGCCGCTACGCGCACCGCACTCTGGGGAGCGCCTGGCTGCTCGGTTTTATCATCTGCGCAACCTTTGAGGGACGAATGACGCTACCACGCTGGGAATACAAGAGCATGCTCATCGACGTCGACGGATGGCTCGGACCCAATATTGACTCCGCGGGTTTGGACGAGGTGCTCAACCACTACGGCGCCGAGGGATGGGAGCTGGTCAGCGCCTTCGAAATCAATCGTAATCACGGGGCGACCGGAGCACTCATGGTCATGCTCAAGCGACCGCGATGACGGCCCGGTGCAGAAGCCGCCAATAGGGAGAGTACGCGATGTGTAGCAGAATGATCGGACGCGCCGTGAGTGCGCTGTGCGTGAGCCTGATGTTCGTGGCCTGCCGCGACAGTGACGAAGCTCGAATCGCGGTGACGTATCGAGCCGACGCGATCGTGCCGCGCGCGCAGACGACGGTCAGCATTACCGCTGGCCGGCGACGTTATGTCGTGGAGGGCGCCGAGTTGCTGCCGGTCAACGGGAACGTTCGCTACTTGCCGACCCCAATGTCGGGCGAGGCGACGGTGGACATCGCCATGCGGGATGCCCAAGGTGCGATTGCCACCGGGCAAGTCGTCTTGCCATTGAAGTCCGACTGGGAATGGGGCGTCGACCTCTGGGTCGACTCCGTCAATCCGTCTCGGCTCTGCTTCGGCTGCTTCGGGAGTCTGTCGTTTCCGCTCCGGAGCGGCGTGCGCCGGAGTGCCCGTGATTCGCTCTGGGTCGTATGGGGTGGCAACTCCATTCGAAACCCGGTCGTGTATTAGGCGCGGCCGCTGTAACGCGGCGCAGCGGGACTGGTCTCATCATCCGTTGGCACCGCGCTCGTATTGCAGCTGCACGGGCCCCGTGGGGTACATCGTCGACGATGTCGGACGCCAGTGCGACGCCGGGACCGTGGCATCGAAGAGCGGACAGCCGGCGCCGAGTATCGTCGGAATGACAGTGAGGGTCAGAGCCGTGAGTACCTCTTCGCGCAGCCCCTGCCGCACGGCCTGACCGCCGTCGAGGTACACGTGCGTGCGCCCGGCCTGTGCGAGATCCGCGAGCAAGGGCGTGAGGGCGCCCGCGTACGCACGTTCGCCGAACCTGGGCTCGAGCGCGCGATGCGTGAGGACAACGACCTCACGCTCTCCGAAGGGCCAGACGCCGAAACTCAGCACGGTGTCGTAGGTCGTTCGCCCCATCACCACGGCGTCCACGCCGCCGATGAAGGCGTCGTAGCCGTAGTCGTGGCCAGGCCCCTGAAACGGCTCGAGCCAATCGAGTCCACCGTCGGCGCGGGCGATGTGGCCGTCGAGCGAGATGGCGAGAAATGCAGAGAGGGCGATGGGCATGGCAGGCGTCTCAGGCAGGTGCGGACGGCGTGGGCGCGCCGGGTGGCAGGGTTAAAGTCTACAGTGTAGATTAAAGCGTATGACGCGCCGCACGCCACCCCTCGGTCCGCGCCGCCCGGGCCGGCCGACGTCCGATATGCCGGTGCTCGATCACCACCGCATTCTCGATGCCGCCGATCAGCTCCTGACCGACGGCGGATGGCCGGCGTTCAGCATGCGGCGTCTCGCTCAGCGCCTCGGCGTGGACCCGATGGCGGTGTATCGCCATGTCGCGTCCAAGGAGCATCTGGGTGCGCTGCTGATTGCACATCGGCTCGGACGATTGCCCCTCGATGCGGGCGGACGGCGTGCAACGAGCGATCTCGCGATCTGCCGTCGAATGACACGGCTGGCGCGTGCGTATCTGTCACTGATTAGCGATGCGCCGACGCTGGCGGCCGCACTGATTGCCGACCCGGTCGCGGCCGGACCGGCGGCCGAACAGTGGCTGTCTCTCGTGACGCGTGCGCTCGGTGACACGGGGAATCGCCACACGAAGACACTCGCGCACACCCTCGCGGACTTCGTACATGGCTACGCGCTCGCGCCGGCCCCCCGCGACGACACCGCCTTCCGTCGTTCCGTCGTTCTGATCGTGACTGGAGCGCTCGCGGCACGTTGATGCGCCGCCCGGTGCCGCACCGTGGGCTTCAGTCCGTATCGTCGGCCGCCGTGCCACGGCGATGCACCAGCAGCGGCCGCAGCATCTCGAGCAGCGCCTGCTCGGTCTGACCGGGCGAGAGACGGCCGTCGAACCGGAGAATCCGCCACGTCGCGGCGTCACAGAGCGCGACGATCTGGGCGAGCCGCCGCTTGCGCGTGGCACTGTCCACGTCACGCCCCAGCGACTTCGAGAACGCCTCGCGACACCACCGCAGGTGATACGCACGGCCGCGCGCCGCCAGCTCCGGTACGCCGGGCGCCTGATGTGCCTCGGCGTACAGCTTCAGGATCAAGGCGCCCCCAAGGACGCGGCGACGGCGGCCGCCCTCGCACCCCACGCCGAAGCGGTGACGATCCGCGCTGCCCGCACCCTGATCCCGCTGGAGCAGCCGGCGGCCCTGGCCGCGCGCATTCGCCAGTTCTGGGACACCACGGTCGAGTACGCCGGAGAAACTGATGCAAGCCGAACTCGTAGAGCCCAAGACGACGACAACTCTCCATGAGGATCAGCGTGTGATAGGTCTCCCCACTTTCCGACGGGCAATCTGGGCGCTCAGTATTGCGACGGTCCACCTCTTCAGTGGCTGTGATACGGCCGGTACGACGGCACCGGCACCCAACGTACCCACGCGCGTCGTGGTCGCGGCCGCGACGGCCAGCCTCTACGAGCAGGACGTCGTGACGCTGTCGGCGACGGTGCTGAATGCTGACGGCGACGTAATCCCTGGTGCGCCGGTGACCTGGTCACTCAGTGATCCCGCGCGCGGTGAGCTCGCGCAGAATACGCTGACGCTGCTCAACGCCGGTGAGCTCTCGGTCACGGCCCGCTCGGGCAGCGTGACGGGTTCGCAGACCTTCACTGTGCTCCGGTCTCCGGTGGTCGATGTGACCGTTGGTCTGCCGTCCGGCGTGCTGCTCCGCAGAGGCGACATCTCGCCGCTCGGCGTGCGCGTGGGAGGCGTCGGCGGGCGCCTCCTCACCGGTCGGAGCGTGCAGCTCACCAGTGATGATCCCTCCATCGCGCTCATCGATCCGGCCGGGCGTGTTCGTGCAGTGGCGGCGGGTATCGCCACCGTGCGCGCGACCGCGGAAGGCGTGTCGGGCATCCTTCGCGTCGAGGTCGCGGCAGAAGACGTGGTGCTCCACCTCTCCCATCTCGGGACACAGCGACTCCCCGTTCGCGTGGATGCCTTCGATGTTGGTTCCGGCAACGGGATCATCCAGTACGAAGTGTGGATGGAACGCGGCGACCTCATGCTGACCACGCTCGCGCCGGCGCGCTATGCGGTGCAGGTCGGCTTCACGACCTATCAAGTCACGACCGTCAACGGTCAGCGCTCACTGCAGCCGGTCGGTACCACGCGCGAATACGACCATGGCGTCGTGGAGTACGATGCGCGTGGGGATCTCGTGATGACGTCGGAGCGTATCGGGCCATTGCGTCATACCGCCACCCCGCTCAGTGGTGGATTCCGGATGGCGTTCCGGGTACCGGGGGACGATCTCGTGTACGACCTGTTTTATCGGCGCGAGCCGGAGTGAAGGGCGACTGCGAGAGCGCAGACGCCGTTATTCTCGCAGGCGTCGCGCATGGTGAACGCGTTCCCAAAGCCATCGCGAAGTCGTAAGATCACTTCGTCGCTTGCAATGCAGGATTCATTCACACAGGAATCGGTCCACAATGAGATCAGCATGGCGCAAATTCGCGGTCGGGATGCTCATGGCGCAGGTACTCGGCCACGCGGCGTCGAGCGGCAGAACGCTGGTCTCGCTGTGTGCCTAGGTGAAGACACCCATTGTACGATACACCGTAGTGGCTGCCTCCACGTGGTTGCTCGGGTGCGGTAAGGCGTCAGTGGGCCAGCGACTCGAGCGTCCCCCCGTCTCGCGTGCCGGCCTTCTGGCGGAGGTCGTCGGTTGTTGGCGCATCAGTGATGATCCCGGTACCCTCGACTTGCGACGCACCTGGTGGCTACCCATGCAGGTCCGACTCGATACGGCAAATGCGCGCTACATCGATTCCCGGGGCTATCGCGTGGTGTGGCGACTGGACACACTCGGCCAGCGCGTGCTCAAGGACATCGAGGGATTCTCGCCGAGAGATGCGTGGGCTGCCGACTCCACGAGCGATCGGATCACGATCCACACGGGGAATGGGCTGTATGGCGCGACCATGGTGCTGCACGTTTCAACTACATCAGCGGCCAACACGATGCGCGGGCAAGGCCAAGAGTACGGTGACGTGTATCCACCTCCCGATGTTCCTATCGTCCCCGTGCTTGCAACCCGTGTCGAGTGCAAAGAGCCAGTGGGTCAGCCGTAGAACGGACGAATCGAGTGATGCGAAACTCAATCTGAGGGTCGTCGTATGAAAGGTTCAAATATCATGGTCGTCTTTGGCGTGATTCAGCTGCTCGTCGGTACGCTGATGCTACGGCGTGCGCTCTCGGCGCGAGCGCGCCTCAGTCCGTGGCGTGGCCAACTGATGATCGCGTGTTCGAGCGTCGTGTTGGGCGCGACGTGGATGCTCTCTCGAGGGCAGGTAGCGCCGGCTGTCGGCGTCGCGTCCCTCGGGTGCATTGTCGGCTTTGTCGTGGGGAGTGTTGTCAGCCTGCGAGAGGGCAAGCGAGTGCACCTCGGTCGGCGCGATCGCCAGGAAGGCGCGTAAGGTGGATCTCATTTCCGTACTCGGTACGGTCGCCGTCATCGCGATCGCCGCAATGGCGATTCGCGACGTGCCGTCGTCGCGACGTGAAGGGCGCCCTTGGCGCGGAAAGCTCGTACTGGGGGGCAGCGGTTTGCTCCTGGGGTTGACGCTGGTTCTTATCAGGCCGGTGAACGGCTGGCTCTCCTTCGTGATCACGGTCGGCTGCTGCTTCGGAATGTCCGAAGGCGCATCTATGGCGAGGCGTGAGGACTCCGCGTGGAGCGATCGCGAGCATGACAGTTAGGCGATCGGAAGGCGTAGCTGGGACAACGGGAATATCGCGGAGACTTCTCGCGTTCTCTCTCTTTCCTACGGCCGCAGCATTGCTCGTCGGCGGTATCGCAATTTGGAGTCGTCGCGCGCCAGTGCCGGCGGGCGGAGCGCGCTATGCGATCGAGATTGATGCGCTGCTGCTGCTGACGCCGTCGGTCCTGCTCTACCTTCTCGCGCTTCCGTTTGTTTGGCGCCGCGTGGCGCGCGTACCGCTGCGCGCTGTCGCGGCTTTTTCATCGCTCGCCTTCGCCCTGACGCTCGTTGGTCTGGTCGTCTTGATGGGCCCACTCTATTCCTCGCTGAGTGCCGTCCGTCCCATGCTCGCGGATCAGGCCTTCTTCTGGGTGTTCCCCTTCGTACCGGTACTCGTGGCGGTCGCACTCAGCGCTCGCGTTCTGCTGCAGCGGGAGACACGCAGATGAACAGGGCTTCGCTGTACCTGTTGACGAGTGCATCGGTGTTGGCCTCTTCTACATGCGCACGCCCGCGCAGTTCAACGCCGGCGCCCGAGCTTCGGGACTGCGCGAATGAGCTGCCGCGCATGCGACTCGATTCCGCGACAACACCGAGCACGCAGCTTCAAACGGCACGCCGCAGCGGCTTGTATGTTCGGGTACGCACGGCGCGCGGTGAGCCGATTGGTCAGGCACAAGTCAATTTCATCACCACTACGGGCAGGGCCGTGCGTGATTCCACCGATGCGACCGGCGTCGTCGAGCTTCGTTTGCCGCCAGAGGCGGGCGAAGTCACGATGCGTAAGATCGGGTTCTACCGGGGCGTCCTCAAATTCATTCCAAGAGCGGAATACGTCGATACCCTCACGGTTCACGCGCGGTGCGCCGTGCCCACCTCCATACCGGTGCTGACGGGACCGAAGCGATGAGCATGCTGCTGAGTCTCGTGCTGGCGTTCTTCGCCACCACGAAGCTGAACGGCGGCTTATGCCCGCCACCGTGGGGCAGGCGACGAACTTGCCGAGAGGCGGGGCGGGATGAAGGTTTGGTCAGGCGACGTCCCCACACGCGGAGACATGATGTCCAAGGTCACACCGTTCCTGATGTTCAACGACCAGCTCGAAGCGGCGATGTCGTTTTACACAACGACGTTTCCGGACTCCGAGATCAAGAACGCCGCCCGGATGGGTGGTGACGGACCAGTGATGTCGGCCGAGTTCGTCGTCGGTGGCCAGTCATTCATGGGATACAACGGGGGATCGTACTTCACCTTCTCCGAAGGCGTCTCTCTCTATGTCGACTGCGTCGATCAAGCGGAAGTCGACGAGTATTGGGACAAGCTCGTGAGCGCGGGCGCGACGCCGACGGCATGTGGCTGGATCAAGGACCCGTTCGGCCTCACGTGGCAGATTGTGCCTCGGCGATTTATGGAGTTGATCCGTGACAAGGACCCCAAGAAGGTGCAGGCCGTGATGGACGCCATGATGACGATGGTGAAGCTCGACGTCGCGGCGCTCGAGAAGGCGTACGATGACGCATAGCGGTCATCCGCGTTCGATGGACTCCGACCCGACCGTGCTCTCCGAACAGTCGGCCGCGCAGCTGCTCGCGCGCGCGAGTGAACTGGACCAGCTCCGACAGGCGGGCTCCACTGTCGCGGAGTTGCGTGCCGCGGCCGCCGAGGCGGGCATTGCGGCGCCGGCCTTCGAGGCCGCTCTCGCCGAGGTGCAGCGTCAGCCATTGGCGCCTGCGCCGCGCCCGCGCTCTCGCACGCTCCTCGCCACGGCTCTCGCGACGTCCTTCCTGGCATTCATCGTGGCGGGCGCGGCGCTCGTCTTCATCTCTCGAGGGGTACGGAACGCGACGGACGCCGTCTCGCCGACGTCGCTCCGCGATGAAGCCATCGTGTTGCAGTGTCTCGCACCTGCCGACGCGGCGGAGCTGATTCGTCCGCTGCTCACGTTGCCGGCCAACCAGGTCGTCGTGCGGGCCAACGGTACGACACGAGTACTCGCGCTTCGAGTGACCGCCGAACAACTCGCGCAGGTGAAGGCGACGCTCGCGCCGTATGAGGCGGCGGGCTCGCCGACGTGTGCAGCACGTCCGGCGCCCCGGTGATTCTTACCGTGTCACTCAGAGCCCTGATATGACCATCAAGCGCATGGACAACGTTGGCATCGTCGTCGAGTCCCTCGATGCCGTGATTCCATTTTTCGTCGAGCTCGGCATGCGGCTCGAGGGGCGCGCGAACATCGAAGGCGAGTGGGCGGGACGGGTGACCGGACTGGGCATGCAGCACGTGGAGATCGCGATGCTGATCACCCCCGACGGCCACAGTCGGCTCGAGCTCTCGCAATTCCTCTCGCCGGCCGTCGTGGCCGATCACCGCGAGGCACCGGTGAACGCGCTCGGCTATCTGCGCGTCATGTTCACCGTGGTCGACCTCGACGACACGCTCGTTCGGCTGCGCAGCCATGGGGCGCAGCTGGTCGGCGACGTCGTGCAGTATCAGAGTTCCTATCGCCTCTGCTACATCCGCGGCCCAGAGGGCTTGCTGATCGGACTCGCCGAGGAGCTCAAGTGAGCGCGCACCCGACATTCGATCAGAAGTGCTTGGTCGATACGTACCGCGCCGCGATGAGGAAGGCGATCGTGACCCCAACCCCTCGCTAGATGCCCGAGACACCCAAGGTCAACGGTCCTGCGTCGTACTTTCCGTCGATCGAGAAGAAGTACGGAATGCCGATCGCGCATTGGATGGAGGTGCTGCAGGGGTCGGCGACGCGGAAGCACATGGAGCTGGTCGCGATGCTGAAGTCGGAGCACGCCATGGGGCACGGGCACGCCAACGCCTTGGTCGCGGCGTTTCTCGCCAAGCAGTAACGGTGTCCCGGGTGTGCTCCTCGCCCGACGATCGGCGCTGAACCGAGCGAATGACTCGTAACCAGCTGCGCCATCGCGCCACGACCCACCGCCTGCTGTGCCTCGGCCTCTTCTGCGGCGTGGCAGCGGCTTGCAGTCGACCGCACGCCGATGTACCGGCGTACCCACCCGCGCGCACGGTCAATGTGGTCGACCGCTATCACGGCATCGCGGTGGCCGATCCGTATCGGTGGCTCGAGGACAGCACGGCGGAGGTACGCGATTGGGCCATGGCGCAGACGCGATTCGCCCAGCCCTTCCTGCACGACAGCGTGCTCCGAGCACACCTGCGCGATCGCATGGAACGCTTCAACGCGCCATGGGCGGTGTTCGATTCGGCGCTCAACGCGATGCCCGATGCCGCGTCCGGACGGCAGACTGGTGAGGCCATACGGGTGACGCGCGGTCGCCTGGTCGCGAACGGTCCGCGAGGCGCCGAGCGTGTGCTGCTCGACCCGGCCGCGTTCGGTCCGGCCATGCGCATCGCCGAACATCACGTCGCGCCGGACGGTCTGCACGTGCTGGTCGAGCTTGCCGTCGGCGGCGACGACTGGAAGGTCGGGCGCGTCGTCCGCGTAGCCGACGGCGCTCTGCTCCCCGACTCCATTCCGGGAATCGTGTTTCAGTCGCCGGTGTGGATGCCGGACAGCAAAGGCGTCCTGCAGGTCCAGTACATCCGCCCGGCCGGCAGCGAACGCGTCATGATGCGCGGTGGTGCTCTTGTCTATCATCGACTCGGCACCAACCCGGCCGGCGATGTCACCATCCTTCGGCTTCCCGCCACCGACGTCGAGGGTATGATCGAGGTATCGCTCTCGAGTGATGGCCATCGTGCATTCGTGTCCGACGGCACCGGCGCCGACTTCGAGGTACTCGGCTGGGCGCTGTCCCGATTCGCGGTGCTCGACCTCGCACAACTCGGCACACCGAACGTGACGCCAGCACTGGTGCCCGTCTCCACCACGCGCGATGCGGCGTATGCGGTGATATCCAGCGATGCCATGGGCATGATGGTGCTCACGGATCGCGACGCGCCGCGACGCCGGTTGGTGTCGATCCCCTATGGCGAACCGTCGTTAGCTGCATCGCCGTCAACGTGGCGCGACGTGATCCCGGAGTCGGATGACGTCATGCTGTCGGTCGAACCGCACGGCGATCGACTGCTCGTCGTCGCGCTGCGCAATGCGCAACATGTGCTGCGTATCCATCACCGCAGCGGAGCATTCGAGCGAGAACTCACGTTTCCGATCGGCACACGCATCGAGTTGCTGTCCGGTGCGACCGGCGATCGGCAGCGCATCGGGGCCGCGTCCTTCGTGCAGCCACCACGCATCGTGGACGTCGATCTGCGCACCGGACAGCGCACCACGGTGCTGGAAACTACGACGGTGTTTCCGAGCGCCGAGTATGTGGAGTCGCAGCAGTGGTACCGCAGCAAGGACGGCACGCGGATTCCGATGTGGGTCGTGCACCGCAAGGGGATCGCGCTCGACGGCAGCCATCCCACGCTGATCCTCGGATACGGCGCGTCGGGAACCGTGATGCTCCCCGATTACGCGCCGGACGTGCTCGCGTGGCTCGAGCTCGGTGGCGTGTTCGCGATGCCGAATCTGCGTGGTGGTGGTGAATTCGGGCGCCGCTGGTACGAGGCTGCGATTGTCGCGAAGAAGCAGACCACCTTCGACGACATGATCGCCGCGGCGGAGCACCTGATCACCGGCGGCTATACGTCGCCGAGCCGATTGGTAATTCGTGGACGCTCGAATGGCGGTCGGATGGTGGCGGCGGTGATGACGGAACGCCCCGATCTCTTCGCCGCCGTCGTGGCGGAAGTGCCGCAAACGGACAACATGCGATTCGATCGCGGCCGACACCGCGCGCAGTTCGGGTCGCCCGGCGATTCCGTTCAGTTTCCCGCGCTCCTGGCCACGTCGCCGTTGCATCGGATCAGAGCGGGCCGCTGCTATCCGGCCACACTCATCACGACGTCGCTCAACGATCCGCGCGCGCCGGCATGGCACGCGATGAAGTTCACGGCCGCCCTGCAGGCGGCATCATCCTGTGCGAGGCCGATCGTGTTGAACGCCGATACATTAGGCGGCCACTTCAGCGAGTCCGGATCGGGTAGCGGTTCCGACGCGTCGCTCGACTACGTAACGTTCATCGCGAAACAATTGCGCATGAGTCCGCCGCCGTAATTCCGTCAATCTCCACGCACCATAATTATGAAAAGTGCCTCGAAGCTCTTGTTGGGAATGATCGTGCTCACGGGCTGCGCCACACCGGCCTCGTCGGGCGCGCCGGCAGCGGGCGCATCGGCACCTGGCGTACCGACGCCGGCTGCCGCCGATGTATTCGACCCGATCAAGTGGCCCGCGGGTGTCTCGGTCGAGCACAGCGTGAAGCGTTATATCGTCACCGGCATCGATCGTCGCGCGATTCGTGCGCAACTGCATGTACCGGACGGCACCGTCGAGGCCAGGAGGTATGCGGGACAGTACCTCTGGCAGCTGTCGTGGCGCTACATGGCAGGCCGCGACGGGGCGTCATGCCGGGTGACCCGCGCCACGGTCACCCTTACGGCGTCCGTCACAATCCCGGAGTGGACCCCGCCGGCGGCGGTCGACTCATCATTGACGGGCGAGTGGACGCGTTTCCGGCGCGCCCTCGTGCTGCACGAGCAAGGGCACCGCGACCTCGCCTACGCCGGTGCGGCGCGCATGCGTCGTGCGCTCGAGGGTGTGCCCATGCAGTCGTGCGGAGCGATCGATGCTGATGTGCGTCGCACCGCCGAGCCGATTCTGATCGCGATGAAAGCAGAGCAAGCCCGCTATGACTCGACCACCCGCCATGGTGCGACACAGGGCGCTACGTTCTAAGTCAGACGCTGCTCGAATTGTTCACCACACGGAGCGACTCATGAACGTGCAAGCGCAGGTGGACGGCTACATCGCGGCCCAAGCGGAGCCGAAGCGCAGCGACTTGCAGGCGCTGCATGCGATCGTGTGCGAACTGCTGCCCAACGGTCGCTTGTGGTTTCTCGACGGCAAGGATGCGAATGGGAAGATCGTCTCGAACCCGAACATCGGATATGGCTCTCAGTTCAAGCCATACGCCGACGGACGCGCCCGTGAGTTCTATCAGATCGGCCTCAGCGCCAACACCACGGGTATCTCGGTGTACGTCATGGGACTCGAAGACAAGAAGTACCTGGCCGAGATGTACGGAAACGCACTCGGCAAAGCGACGGTGACGGGCTACTGCATCAAGTTCAAGGCACTGAGCCACATCAACGTCGATGTGCTTACCGCGGCGATGCGAGCGGGGATCGAACAGACCAGCGCGTAGTTCGAGTTCACCACAGTTCCTGTAAGCGCTCGCATTCCAGAAGTTCAAAAACAGTTGCGCGGTTCGTCCCCCGTCGTGACGGCGGTCGTTGCCGAGTAGTCGTAGGTCGACTCGGATACGCGCGCCGCCCTGACCACGAGACGTTGATGCAGATGTTGCCTACCGCCACGCGATCGCCTGTTCGGCTCCTGCTCGTACACGCATTGTCGCTGTTGGCCGCGGCCGGCTGCAGCGGCGGTGGCGATACGCCCGTGACGCCGCCCGTAACACCGCCGGCCGTCGTCGTGTCACGGGTGGAGGTCACACCGGGCACGGGCACCGTCGATGTTGGCGCCAGTCTCGCGCTGCAGGCCCAGCCGTTCAGTGCGGCCGGTGCCGCCCTCACGGGACGCACGGTGTCCTGGCGCAGCGAGGCACCACAGGTCGCAACGGTCACCGATCAAGGCGTGGTGACGGGCATCGCGGCCGGCACGGCGTCGGTGGTCGCGACCGTCTCCGGCGTCAGCGCCACGAGCAGTATCAGTGTACGCGATGTGGTGCGCATCGAGGCCGATTCCGTGCGTCTCACCGATGTCGGGCAATCGGCCGACCTGCGCATCATCAGGAACGGCCAGCCCAGCACAGTCGCCACGACCACGCTGATCGACGAGCAACGGTGGCTGAGTGAACTGCCGGTGCTCGACGTGGCGGCGCTGGGGCAGGGACGCGTCGTGAGCGCGGCGCCCGGTCGGGCCCGCGTGCGCGTGCAAGCCGGTGCCGTGATCGACACGGTCACGATCGGCGTCACGCTCGCCCGTGCGCGAGTGTTCTCGTCGAGCGCACCGGTTGGTCGCACGCACCTGGGTCTCACCGACACGGTCACGCTGCGCGGCTACGCGCTGACGTCGCTTGGTGTCGTCGCGCTGCAAGCCAACGGGTTCACGCCCACCACCACGGCGCGCGACAGTGCCACGTGGCGCTTTGTGTTTCCGGCGGCGGCCGATGCCTGTACGGGAAACCCGCTGCCGATCACGCTCACGCTGACCGGTAGCGATGGCGCACTACCCACTGGACTCACACGCGCATTCGCGAATGAACTGTCGTTGGCGGTCGGCGATGCGCGCCGGCTGACGACGGCGCAGGCGGAGTGTCTGCGCTTCGCGCCCTCATCGCAGGCGCGCTATCTGCTGGCGTATGCCGACTCGCGATTGCAGGAGAAAGCCAAAACGCAGCCGGAGTATCCATGGCCGGATTCCGTTGTGGTTCGTGTCACGCCTGCCGGGCGACCGGCGGCCACGCCGTTCCGCGCCTTCGGACGCAGCGCGGTGCTCTTTGATGGCCCTGAAGCAGCACTGCGCACGGCATCACCCGCTGCCGCCCTGGTGCCCGCCGGCTGCCCCTACTTGAACGCGTCGGCACCGTTCTGCCGCGCCACGCCGTACGTCCTCGGCGAGGTCTTCACGCACTATCCGTTCAACCGACCGAGCGGCCCCGCCCGCGTAATTGCTTTTCGTGGCAACCTCGTGCTGGCGGTCTTTCGCGCCGACTCGTCGCTGCTGTCAACGAACGCGGTGGCCCGCGCCGACAGCGCACTGCGTCTGTTTGCCACCACCGGTGTACCGTGGCTGCAAGGGGTGTACGGGCTGTCGGCACCGACGTCGAGCAGCGACGAGTCGGGACAGTTGCTCCTCATGCTCGATGCCTCGACGCAGAGCAGCGCCGCGTGGTTTGCCGATGGTGGGCAAGGGCACGGCCGGTGGGGGCGGCTCACGCTCGGAATGCCGGAGGGCTCCGGCTTCCGGATCGAGGGATATTCGTACGCGCTCAACTACAGCATCATGGCGCACGAAGTCACGCATACGTACCAGTACCGTTGGCGCTGGCAATACGCTGCGCCGTGGCAAACGTACCTCGGCACCAGTTGGGGCGTCGAAGGCGGTGCGACGTTCGCACAGCTCCAGACTCTGCGCGAAACGCTTGGTGTCTCGTTCACCGCCAATACGAATTTCGACGCGCTCCCGCTCACCGACCCCGCGAACTCGTTATCGGTTGGCGCCCGCGCGAGAGGTGATTTCACGGCGGGTTACACGCCGGCCTCGAGCATGTTGCGCGATCTCATGCAGCGCCTCGTGCAGAACGGCATGAGCACGCGCGATGCGGCGCGCGAGGTGGCGCAGGGCGCGATGGAAGGCTGGTACGGCATCAACGAGGAAGGGCTCGCGCGCGGACTTGGTCTCACCGCACGCATGCGGGCGCGACTTGGCGCTGGGTGGAATCCGGTCGACGCCATGCTCCAATGGACGATGACCGAAGCCGCCGACGACATGACGTCGAATCCGCTCTATCAGAATCTGAGCAACCGCAAGTCGTCGACCTCAACGGCGGATGCCAGTCTGCCACCGCACGCGCTGGTGCAGCCGACCGTTGCGGCCGCGGTGCTGCGTACGGCCGGGAACAGTGGGGTGTTCGAGATCAGCGATCCACTCGGCACGGCATTCCGTGCCGATGCGGTGGTGGGCAACACGGCTACGCCGGCCGTACAGTGGCTGGTGCTGCGCATACGCTGACGGGCGTCCCTCCTGCATCGATGCAGCGCGTCTGCGACGCGTCGTGGGCTCACTGTCCCGCTTGCCAGTTGCGCGGGATATCGCGGCGGCTGGGAGAGCGTCCCCTTTGTGAGTGATGCTCCGCCGAGTCTCGAGTCGGTATCGTCGCCCTACGATTCGCGCGAGCGCACGCGTCTGCGATTCGAGGCGCTCACGGTTGTCGCCACATCACGTCGCCGTCGCCAGACCTGCGCACGATTTCGCTCGATCTGTCGGAGGCGCTCAGCGCGCAGGGCGTGACGGCGCTCCCGGTCATCAGGTTTACGCCGGCCAGATGGAAGTACGGCTACACCTGACGACGCTCACTCACGACCGGGGTTGCCATCGCGCAGAGCCGCCTGCCGCGAAGCGGGGAACGGCAGCGTGGCGTCCGTCGAGCGTTCGGCAGCGGCCAACGCCAGCTCGGCGATCGCCAACTCCATCTCGGACGCGAACTCGCGGGCGAGGGCGTCGTCTGTGGCGCGCACGGGCAACACCAACTCCGCCGGATGGGCAAATGCGAAGCCATCGCTATCGGCGAGTGCGTCGAAGGCCAGCAGATCACGGGCGGTGATCACGACCTCGCAGCGTCGCCACCACCAGCGGCCACGATAGCGCACGCGGGCATCGCCAAGCATGCGGACGGGCACCGCCACTTCACGCATGCCATCGCGCTCGGTGTCGGTCCGTATCTCCGATCCGATACGGCTGATCTCGCGTTCGACGCGCCACTGCACCACCAGCAGCTCGCTTTCGAGGCGCAGTACACCGTGCCGACGTTCTTCCGTGTTGGTCACGGTGCCTCCGGCAATCACCTGATGATCGGTGGTGAGTTCGAAGGGCAGCGTGGCAAGGCGCGCAGAAGGCATGGGTTACGCGGGCTGAATGCTTTCCGCTCGACTATCCGTCGGAAAATGCGTGGTCACTCCCCACGCGCGCGCGTTGTGAGGACGATCGATCCGCAGATCATGCTGGCCGGTGACACGAAGCTTGGTGAACGTGTGATCAGATGGCCCCTGAAATGGTTGGACCACTTTGTAGAGTGTCATCTGCGTGCCCTGCACGACTGCCTGTTTCGGCTGTGTGCCGCGAAAGCCTCGGCCCACCTGTCCGTGCTGATAGGCGGTCAGGCAGTACGCGGGATGCAACCGGACCACGACCAGTCGCTGGAGCACTGCCGGCCAGTTATGCCGATTCGGGAGTGGCGGCACCTCGAACGGTTCAACTGGCAACATGAAAGCCCCGCGAACAACCTGCGCCTGCTGCGTGGCGCCGATCGCGGCAATCAAATCCTGTTTGGCCTGATGGTGTGCCTTGATGATCGGATTCGCAGCGCCAAGTGTCATCGGCAACGCCGCCAGCTGCGCGGCTTCAGCGGCCTGACGTGTTGACTTGTAGTCATCGAGATTCGCGCGCAGATACGCCCGTGTGCTCTCGAGGCCGGCATTGAGCATGTCTTCGACGCGCCGCAGCGTTGCCGCGAAGAGTTCCTCAGACGCGAATGCCGAGCTGATCCCGCTGTTCACGGCGACGTCACCATCCGCATCGAGACCGGTCGTCAGGCGTGCTTGCAGCTGCTGATCGGTGAGCCTCGGATGATGGCGTGCCACGACGTGTCCACCGACGGCCTGTTCACGAGGCCCGATCTGCGCCAGAAACTCGGCGACGTCCCGCTGCCGCCGTTCGACATCCGGCGTGATGGGGGCGCGAACCACAGGAAATGGTATTGGTGGTGGCACCACCATGGCCACGGGCGGCGCCGGCATGGGGACGGCCGGAATCGGAGCGGCCGGCGGTACTTGAGCTGCTGCCGGAGCGACCGCGCCGCCCGGGTGGACCGGCGCCGCCACATGCGCGCGTGCCGGCGCGGCGGGGGCTGCGCCCCATTGGAGGTAGTCATACAGCCACTGCAGCATGTCGCCATTCCCGCGGAAAGAGGTCGCATGGCCGCTCGCGGTGGCCATATGAAATCATACGACCAAATCCACCACTTAGTGCTAGGGTTTCTCGTCGGCCGGAGGCGGCACCGGTGCCGGGTCTGCCGCGCCGGCATGGGTCGGTGTGAACGACGGCGGATCCGACGCCGGGAACGAGTCCATCGCGGCCAGCTCAGCCTCATCCTCAGCGTCCAGCTCAGGCGGCTCCTCCTTCCGTTCGGTGACGGTCAAGTCGTCAGTCTCCGGGTCCGGATCCTGCCTCGCGGGTTCGCCGATATCCGGGTCGCGCCGCTCGGGCTCGGTCTGATCGGGATCACCTCGGTCGGGTGCGCCACGATCGGGCTCGTGTCGGTCGTTGTCGGGATGGTCGACATCAGGCTGGTCGACGTCGGGATCGCGCGGGGGAAGTGGTGTGGTCATCCAACTCTCCGGTGTGCTGTTGTGATCGGCCAGCAATCACCGGAGCGCGGTGCGCGAATCGTGCCACCCAAAAAATTCCGTGCAATGCGTCTACCGCCGCCGCGGCCGCCCGGACATACTCGCCGCCCCACGACCCGCGCCGTCGCGTGGGGCCGTTGGATCCGCGCGATAGGTCCGCTCCGGCGGGGCCAACCCGAGAGCCACGCGCAGCGCCCGGATGAACGCGGGATCGGCCACGTAGTCCACCACCGAGTGCGAGTCGGGAAACGCCATCGGACCGGCGTGCGCGTCGATGTCGCCACCACTTCCGGTCGAGCCGAGCATCGCGACGGGGTCCCAATCGCTGCGGTAGAAGTGGTAGTCCACACCGAATGGCCACGCCGGTGCCGGCGACGCCAAGCCCAACACCTTGACGGGCATCCGCAAGAAGGGCGTGCCGCGCGCCACCGACTGCAGCTTGAGCGCCCACAGCCCGGCCGACGTGTTGAGATTGCCTTCGCTGTGGCACACGATCACCAGCGGCGAGAGCTCCGTGGGAAAGTCGCGCGCCAGTTCGAAGATCCGGAAGCCCGCGACGCAGCGTTCACGAAGAAAGCGGATCATGAGCGTCGAGACCATGCCCGCAACGGGCGGTGAGGCCTGACTGAAGCACGAGGCCATCGCGCCGAGCCACTCCACCATGCAGTGCAGCAAATCGCCCACCGTGCGCGCGCCGGTGGTGAACCCCGAGGTGGCAAACGTCAGCAGCACCTGGGCGACCGCCTGTTCACGGGCCGCTTCCGATTCGGCGGCATTCGCCGCGTCCCACATGCTGGCGGCGCGCCGGTAGCCGGTCCGTTCGCTGTCGAGACCGGAACTACCGGCCATGCTCTCCCGGCGTTCGGGCCTGAGCACGGGACGGCTGCCCAGGGCCGGATGAGGGACGCGGTTGGCCAGCACGCGCAAATAGGAGATGGCGTCTTCGGTCCCCGGCGAACCGGATTCGTTGAACCCACCCAACACCAGACACGGGGCGCGTCGACTGATGTCGAGCGCGGCGCGCTGGTGGCCTGCCGGATCCGTCATGATGCCGTTCACGTACACGCAGAACGCGGTCGTGGACGACTCATTCAGCGATTCATCCAGGTACCATTGCAGCTGGCCGTCGATCGTTGGCGCGCCGTCGGCGAGCCGCTGCGGCGTGCCGGGAATGCGTGGAATGGACATGGATGCTCAAACGGGGGCCTGCGTAGACGTCGCCGGTGTCGCGCCGTGAAGATGTACGCTGCAACATGCACGGCGGAAAGGGGACCCGACGCCAGCAGGTGCATCGGAGGCGACCACGCCGCATACTTCCCGTGCTCTGTTTGCCTTTCCCCTCCCGTATCCCGAGCCCTTTGTGAGAGCGTTTCGATTCCTCCTCGGCCTGGCCGCGCTCGCTGCCGGATCGCTCGAGGCCCAGCAGTCCTCGCGCACGGAGCCGGTGACCGGCCTGCGCGACAACTCCACGGGCTACCACGCCCTCGTGGGCGCGCGCGTGGTCACGGCCCCAGGTCAGGTCCTGAACAACGCCACGATCGTGGTCCGCAACGGCCTCATCACCGCCGTCGGTGCCGGGATGGCCGCGCCTGCCGGAGCCCGCGTGTGGGACCTCAAGGGTCTCACCGTCTACCCCGGCTTCATCGACGCCTCCGCCGACCTCGGCGGCGATGCGCCCCCGCAGGGCGGCGACGTGGGCCCCACGCACTGGAATCCGCAGGTGCGCGCCTGGTTCAGCACCACGGCCAACCTCAAGGACGACTCCACCCGCCGCACGGCCCTCCGCTCGCTCGGCTTCGGCACCGCCCTCGCCGTGCCACGTCAGGGCATCTTCCGCGGCTCCGCGTCGGTGCTCAACCTCGGCGATGGCGGCGTGCGCGAACGCGTGCTGCGTCCCGACCTGGCCCAGTCGATCGGCTTTCAGCGTTCCTTCGCGCTCGGCGGCATGTACCCGAACTCCGCGATGGGTACGATCGCCCTGCATGAAGCAGACCTTCATGGACGCCGAGTGGTACATGCGCGCCTGGGGCGCGTACGAAACGAGTGGCCGCTCCGTTGCTGCCGCCGGAGACGAGTGAGGCGCTCTCGGCGCTCGCCAAGGCCGTGAAGGGCACGCAGCCGGTGCTACTTCGAGACCGACGAGCGAAGAGGAATACCTGCGCGCCTACAAGCTCGCGCAGGACTACAAGCTCACGCCGTGGTTCCGCGGCAGCGGGCAGGAATACCGTCTGGTCGACGTGCTGAAGGGACGCACGCAGCCGCTCGTGCTGCCGCTCAACTTCCCCGACGCGCCGAACGTGTCGAGCCCGGAGGCGGCGCTCAACGTGTCGCTGGCCGACCTCCGTCACTGGTACCTCGCGCCCACCAACCCGGCGCAGCTCGCGGCGGCCGGCGTGCCGTTCGCGATCACCGCCGACGGACTCTCGTCGCTCACGCAGTTCCTGCCGAACCTGCGCACCGCCGTGGCGCGCGGCCTCGCGCCCGACAAGGCGCTCGCCGCCCTCACCACCGTTCCCGCCACGTTCCTCGGTATCGAGAAGACGCACGGCACCATCGCCGTGGGCAAGGCGGCCAATCTGGTGATCAGCGACGGCGACCTCTTCACCGAAGAGTCGAGCGTGCGCGATGTGTGGGTGCAGGGCCGTCAGTACGGCGTCACGCGTCCGCCGCAGGTCGACCCGCGCGGAACGTGGACGATCACCTCCGACGACGCCGGCACCTTCAAGACGGCCACGCTGCGTCTCGAGGGTCCGCTCAATCGCATCCGTGGTACGATCGAAATGGCCGGCCGTCGCGCCGTGCCGCTCACGTCGGTGCGCATCATCGCCGAGACCGGTCGTCTCGAGGCGACGTTCGCCGGTGAGCCGCTCGGTCAGGAAGGCGCCATGTTGCTCGCGGGTTCCGTGAGCGATACCACGTTCTTCGGCTGGCTGTCGCTCCCCAACGGAACCGACGCCCGCTATCGCGGCACGCGCACCGAAGCGTTCACCGGCCCCGCGCGTGGCACGGTGGCCGTGAAGGTGCCCAAGATCGACCTGCCGTTCATCCGGCCGTCCATGGAGTTCGGCCGCACGTCGGCGCCGGCGCAGCCGGCGGTGCTGCTGGTGCGCAACGCCACGGTGTGGACGCAGGGTCCCCAGGGTCGGATGGAGAACGCCGACCTGTTGGTGCAGGCGGGCAAGATTGTGCGCGTTGGACAGAAGCTCGCCGCACCGGCCGGTGCGGTGATCGTCGACGCCACGGGCAAGCACGTCACGCCGGGCCTCATCGATCCGCACACGCACTCCGGTGTGAGCGCGGTGAACGAGAGCGGGTTTCGCGATCGTGCCCGAAGTGCAGATGGGCGACGTCATCACGCACAACAACATCTGGTTCTATCGTCAGCTCGCCGGCGGTCTGACCACCACGATGATCCTGCACGGCTCGGCCAATCCGATCGGCGGCGAGAACGTGTACGTGAAGACGCGCTGGGGCTCGCTGCCCGACGAGTACAAGATCGTGGGTGCGCCGCGCACGGTGAAGTTCGCGCTCGGCGAGAATCCGAAGCGCAGCCCGACGCGCTATCCGAACACGCGTATGGGCGTGCAGGAAATCATTCGCGATCACTTCCTGGCCGCGCGTGACTACGAGAAGGAGTGGAAGAACTGGGAGAAGACGAAGACGGGCATCCCGCCGCGCAAGGATCTGCGCATGGAAGCCATTCTCGACATTCTCAACCAGAAGCTGCTCGTCACGTCGCACGGCTATCGCGCCGACGAGTTCCTTGCGCTCGTGCGTCTCGCCGAAGAATTCGGCTTCCGTATCCAGACGCTGCAGCACGGCGTGGAAGCGTACAAGATCGCCAGTGAGCTCAAGAAGTCCGGCGTCGCCGCCATCGTGTGGAGCGACTGGGGCGCGTTCAAGCTCGAAGCGTACGATGCCACGTCATACAACGCGCGCATGCTGATGGAAGCGGGTGTGGTCACGTCGCTGCATTCCGACGACGCCGAAATCTCGACGCGCATGAACTGGGAAGCGGGCAAGCTGCTCCGTTCGGGCGTGGACGAGATCATGGCGCTGTCGACGGTGACGAACCAGTCGGCGAAGGCGATCGCGATCGACAAGACGGTCGGTTCGCTCGAAGCGCGGCAAGGACGCCGACTTCGTGATCTGGAGCGGCAATCCGCTGTCGCAGTTCACGAAGGCCGAGCAGACGTGGGTGGACGGCCGGAAGTACTTCTCGCTCGACGAAGACAAGGTGCTTCGCGAGGATATCGCGAAGCAGCGTGCCCAGCTCATTCAGGCCGTGATCGCGGCCGGTGCCACCGAGACGCCTGCCGGAGCACCGGCGCGTGGTCGCGGCGGCGAAGGAGCGCGCAAGTGATCCGTCCATTCCTTTCGACACTCGACTCCATGCGAATCAAGAACACCACGGCGCGCCTGACGAGCACTCGTCTTGCGACGCTGGCGCTGGCGACGGCGTTCTCCGGGTTGCTCGCGCCTCGCGCGGCGATCGCCCAGGAACGCATGACGGTGCCGCCGCAGGAGCAGCCAGTTGTGCTGCGCGGCGCCACGATTCACACGGTCACCAAGGGCACGATCACCAACGGCACCATCGTGCTCGACCGTGGCAAGATCACGGCGATCGGCGGCCCCGACGTCGCGGTGCCGCGCGGTGCCAAGGTCGTGGATCTGGCCGGGAAGCACATCTATCCGGGCCTGATCGACGCGTACAGCACGGTCGGTATCACCGAGATCGGATCCGTTGACGTCTCCAACGACATCAACGAACTCGGTGACTTCAATCCGAACGTGCGCGCCGAAGTGGCCGTGAACGCCGAAAGCCGGCACATCGGCACGACGCGCTCGGCCGGTGTCTTGGTGGCCTTCAGCACGCCGGAAGGCGGCGTGATCTCGGGGCTGTCGTCGGCGATGTCGCTGGAAGGCTGGACGTGGGAAGAGATGTCGATGAAGGGAGCGGCCGCACTCAACGTGAAGTGGCCCGACCCGAATGCGCAGCCGCGTCGCTTCGGCGGTGGTGGCCCTGGTGGTCGCGGCGGCCCGGCCGGTCCGCCACCGAAGACGTATGCCGAGCAGGTGGAGCAGATCAAGGGATACTTCGCGGAAGCCCGGGCATATCGTGATGCCGTGAAGTCGAATCAGCCGGTGCGCACCGATGCGCGGTACGCGGCGATGATTCCGGCCATCGACGGCACGATCCCGGTCGTGGTCGCGGCGGAAGGCGCGGCGCAGATCAACGACGCGATCACGTGGGGTAAGGCCGAGGGGGTCAAGCTCGTGATCCGCGGCGGTCGCGACGCGCTGTTCGTGGCCGATCGTCTCAAGGCGGAAAACGTGCCGGTGATTCTCACGTCGACCATGTCGGCGCCGGACCGTCAGTACGAGAGCTACGACAACGCGTACGCCACGCCAGGGAAGTTGCACGCGGCCGGTGTGAAGTTCGCGATCGCCGGTGGCAGCGGCGCGCTGTACAGCTACCGGCTGCCGTGGGAAGCGGGTGTGGCCGTGGCGTTCGGACTGCCCGAAGAGGAAGCACTCAAGGCCGTCACGATCAACGCCGCCGAATTCATGGGCGTCGCCGACAAGGTGGGCTCGCTGGAAGTGGGCAAGGAAGCCACGCTGTTGATCACGACAGGTACGCCGCTGGACATGACGAGCAACATCATCCAGTCGTACATCCAGGGCCGTGAGATCAACATGATGGACATCCACAAGCTCTTCTTCCAGAAGTACATGGAGAAGATCAAGCAGCAGGCGCCGAGAAAGATCACGCCGTAATTCGTGTGACGTGACATACAAAGCGCCGCCGATATCCTGGGGATATCGGCGGCGCTTTGACGTTGAATGAAACGTTCACCGGCGATGGTTACGCGGTCGGGTGCTCGCCGTCTTCCTGCTTGGTCGCGCGATGCTGGTTACGGAGGTCACGGACCTTGTCATGCGCGGCGCGCACGTCGTCGGCCTGACGCTTGACCAGCGGCATCAGATCGCTCGGCAGTGACTTGCCGAGGGCATCGGCATACGCCTTCTTGGCGTAGTCTTCACCGCGCTCGCACTCGTCGAGAATCGACTGATCGTCGTCGGACGAGACCGCCGCTTTCACCGCCATCCAGCCGCGATGCGCGACGGCCGCCGCATGCCCCATATCGGCGGGCGTGCCGCCAAGCTGCTCCACCTGCACTTCGAGCTCGTGGGTAAACGTCTTGCGCTGCGTGGCGAGCGTCGAGAACAGCTGCTTGAGGTCGGCGCTTTCGGCGCGCTCAGCCGCAGCGGTAAATCCCTTCTCGCCATCACGACAGGTTTCGATCAGATCGTTCACAACCGAGACCGCTTCGCTATTGGTATCGCTGGACATAGTTCTCCTTGCTGCAGGTGTATCGAGGTGACCGAACAGAGGTGCTTACCGTCGAACACCGTTTTGCAAGGCGCGGGCCACGGCGCCGGCTTGCCGGGCATTTATCGGCGCCGTAGCTTCGCGGCATGACCAAAAAAGACGACGCGGTCCGGATCAGTGATACCATTGCCTTCATTCGCACGGCCACCGTGCCGAATGCACATCTGCCAAAGCGAAAGATTGTGGCGGATATGCTGGAGGAGCGTGAGCAAGCGAACAAGATCGCCACCAACATCAGTCCGGCGATGTCGCAGGGCAGCAATTACGCGATCATCGGACGGGATAGTGTGCAGGAAGTTCGCCACTACCGTCGAGCGATCATTCTGATCAAGAGCGTGCTGCTCAACATCGACCGCAACGACTCGGCGCGGGACGCGGGCTTGGTTCCGGACGCGAACGTTGCGACGGAGCTTGGCAACGTGCTCGCGCTCGTCACGACCTGTCTCGACGATCTCACGGCCAAGCTGGCCTTGCTCAAGTCACAGCCGCTGCAGTTTCTGCTGCACTACAGCTTGCAGGTCGTGACGGCGCCCATGTCGCAGACGTACGACTATGCGTTCTACTACGACAGCCTGAATCAGGTGTACACCTTCTGCCTCGAAGACGCGGTGGGTTCGTATGCCTACATCGTCGAGCGCGTCTTTCAGGTGCATGTGCAGAAGTACGCGGCGCTGCCCACGGTGGCCGGTCAGGGCAACGCGGCGGCGACGCGCACGATCGCGGGCGCGGTGGTGAACGGTGCCGACTTGATGGTGACCACGCAGCTTACCGGATGCGCGATTCCGTTCCATCGCAACGGCGCCACCCTGGTCGCGGCGCACGTGCAGCCGGCGGGCAAGGCCGAAGACATGACCACCGATCTCCGGGCCAACGGGCGCCTCACCATGGCACCCGACATGACGGGTGTGTTCGGGGCCACGGCACCCAAGGGCAACAGCGTGCTGAACTACCAGAAGGACGGCTTCTACAACTACTGCATCGGCGTCCGCATCGGTGGCTCATGGCATCTGTATGCGCAGCAGCGCCCCAAGGCGTACGGCAACCACGTCGGCGCCGCACTCGACGCGTGGCTCATCTCGTAACGCGTCGCGCATCCTTCGACGTCTTTCATTCGATGGAACGGTGGCGGGCACCAACGGCCGGTTCCGTGCGTTCGGTCAATCGATGATACGGGCCGGGATCTTGCATAGTCGAGTCCGTCCGTAATGCAGCCTGCGCGCCGCGCAGGATCGATTCACCTTTGTCACGAGTTTATCACATGATCCGTCGTACGCTTGGTGCACTTTCCATCGCCATGCTCGCCGCCTGCTCGGGCGAGAAGACCGATGCGGCCACGCCGGCCGCTGACAGCATGGCCGCTGCTCCCGCCGCCGAAGCGCCCGCCCCGAAGGACATTGTCGAGACCGCTATTGCGGCCGGCACCTTCAACACGCTGGCCAAGGCCCTCACGGCCGCCGGCCTGGTCGAGACGCTGAAGGGTGCGGGTCCGTACACGGTGCTGGCACCGACCGACGAAGCCTTCGCCAAGATCCCGGCGAAGGATCTCGAAGCGTTGCTCGCCGACAAGGCCGCGCTCACGAAGGTGCTCACGTACCACGTGATCGCCGGCAACGTGCCCGCCTCGACCGTGACGACGCTGACCGAAGCCACGTCGCTGGAAGGCAGCAAGATCGCGATCAAGGTGGTCGACGGAAAAGTGATGCTCAACGATGCCAGCGAAGTCACGTCCACGGACATCGTGGCGTCCAACGGCGTGATCCATGTCATCAACACGGTGTTGATGCCGCCCAAGAAGTAACTCGCGTGGTTCAGCAGGACAACGAAGGCGCTCGCCGTTACGGTTCTCCGTACACGGCGAGCGCCTTCGGCGCACGCGCAGGATTCACTACTCGCCGACGAGCATGCACCTCACCGATATTCCCTTTGGCACGGTCACGTGGGATGATGTGCCGCCAACCGAACATCCCGGCGAATCGGGTGTCGCGCATTGGCGCACGAAACAGTTCGGCGTCGTGCGTGTCCGCATGGTGGAGTATTCGCCAGGCTACGTGGCCGACCATTGGTGTGCCAAAGGGCACATCTTGCTGTGCGTCGCGGGGGAATTGCACACGGAACTCGCCGATGGACGTATCGTCACGCTGACCCCGGGCATGAGCTATCAGGTCGCCGACGACACCGAGCCGCATCGCTCACGCTCACCAATGGGAGCACGGCTCTTCATCGTGGATTGAAGCCGAGGCCGGGGTCAATCGATCGGCAAATGCTTTTCATGCCCCAGTACCGTCTCTGCCCGGCGCGACCGAACCAGCGGGAAGAAGAGCTGGTGGTACCACTTCTCCTGACCGTGACGCCGGTCGTCGTTGAGCCCATACGCCGGCGGATACTGCCGCGTAATGCGTGACGTGCCGAAGAGCATGTCCCACAGGAACAGCAGGTTGCCGTAGTTCCCCTCGTACAAGCCGATGCCGTCGTCCTGCGTGAGTGCGTGATGCGCGTAGTGTGTGGCGGGCGTGGAGATCGTGCGCTCCAGCACCCAGGCCACCGGATGCAGCACGCGGTACCGGTACAGCCACTGATCCCACCGCACCGCGGAGTGCGCCCCGATGATCACCAGCAGCTTCACGATGCTGTACCACACGAACGTCCAGCCGAACCCCATGTAGAGCAGGGCGCCGCCGAGCCAGAGACCGGGCATCATGGCGTAATAGAACAGGTTGTTCCGGTACACCACACGCACACTCATGTACGAGGCGCTGTGGTGCGCGCGATGCAGCGGCCACATCACCGACGTGTGCGACAGACGGTGCCACCAGTACTGCGTGAGATCGTCGGCCACCAGCAGCACGGCGATCATCGCCCACACCGGCCATTCGGCCCACGCGTCCCGCATGTCGGGCATCAGCCAGGCGCACAGGGCCCGCGACAGGGCGAACACGCTGCCCGACACGAGCGGAAACATGATCCCGACCGCCACGTCGAGCCGGTTATCCTCGCGGCCGGCCTCACGGGCAAAGAACTTCCCGATGAACACCTCGGCCAGGCCGAAGGCCAGGAAGATCGACGTGACGGCGATGAGCTGAACGGTCTGCAGATCGGGCGGCATTCGCTAATCTCCTCCGGGCGGTACGTTGGGGGAAGACGTTGGCACGACGCCAATGCCCTGACCTCAACCGCACCGACGATGACGATCCCGGACGATCGCGCCGTGTTTCACATCTGCAGTCGCGACGCCGTCGAGCGGGCGCGGGCGACCGGCCAGTATCGCGCCGACAGTCTCGATGACGAGGGGTTCATTCATCTGTCGCGCGCGCATCAAGTGCTGCCCACTGCGGCGGCGTACTTCGCCGGCGTGCCTGACCTCGTGGTGCTGGTCATCGATCCCGCGCTGCTCACGGAGCGACTCGTGTACGAGCCACCGGCCCCGCTTCCTACGGCCGAGCCGAAAGCCAATGCGCCCGGTGAGCTGTACCCGCACTGCTACGGCCCGATCGATCTCGCGGCCATCGTGGATGTGATGGAGCTGGCGGCGTTCAGTGGCGCCGCGTCGCGCGGATGACGACCTGATGAAGAGACGCTTGGTACGCCGTATCACGTGGTTCGCGCTCGGCGCTGCCATTGCACTGCCACTCGGCGCACAGACGCCGACCGCGGGCACGTATCGCTTCAGGATCTGTCCCGCCAGTTGTGATTCGCTACAGCTGCGTACGCTCCACACAGACGGTGTGTTGGTACTGCTGCCAGCGCCTGTCCACACGTCCGCGTTTCCCGAAGACATGCGCCGCTACTTTCGGTTCAAGCGCACGTTCTCTATACGACGTGATGGACAGGATCGCGATGAACCCAACGCATGCATTGCCTGGACGCCGACGGACGGGCGACCGGGTGCGCGCGATGGACGCACGTCTGTGGCCCTTACACACTGGGATGCGCTTTCGCCGGATTCGATTCGCGTGGTGACCTTTCAGATTCCCGAGGGAATGAGCGTCGCAACGCTTCGGCGCCGCGGTCAGGATCTGGTCGGTACGGTCCGCGATGTTGGGTCCGGTGCGGAGCGCTCGCCGATCTCGCAGATCGTGGCGCATCGGGTGGGCCCTGCAGCTCTCGAGCCGTGCTTCGAGATCGCACGGAAGCCACGTAACGAGTGGTGAAGCTGAACCGGCCACAACGTGCTGCTGGTCATCGACACTATGGGTAGTTCGTGCTGTATTCGGACCCGCGCGCCATCGGTCACTCGCGCCGCGGTGTAGCCCCGTACGATGCGGCGTCCCGCGGAAGCAACAGCATCTCACGCGGCAAGCTCACGGCGCCGAAATCCCGAAGGTCGACCGTGACGATGGCGCGTGCGGACAAGCGCTCGGCCACCGCGATGACCGACGCGTCGACGAGACCCAGTGTCAGCGCGTTGTATTGCCCGCAGAGCGCATGCGCGCGCGTGAGATCGGCGTCGATGCCCCACTCGACACGAAACGCGCCCACCGCGAGATCGCGGCGAAACGCGCTCGCGGCGCTGGCGCCCACATGACGCGCCAGCAGGTGGTCGACTTCCGGTAGGATCGCCCACGGCAGCACCCAGGCGCGCGGATCCGCGTCATAGATCGCACGTACTGCGCGATGGTGCGTATCGTCTGCATCGACCAACGCGATGATGCCGCCGGTGTCTACGACGACGGTCATCGACCGAAGTCGTCGCCCAGCAACTCTTCGCCACGCGTGCTCACATCGCCGCGTCCGGAGTGACCCACGCCGATGGATGCTGGCGCTGCGACCGGCGCTCGATGGCGCACGTATTCGGCGACCGCCTCACGAACCAGCTCGGCCGCGGATCCGCCCTGCGCCCGTGCAAGCGCCTTCAGGCGTCGGTAGTCCTCGGCGTCGAGATAGACCGTGGTCTTGGTGGATTCCGACATATGGTAACCATATGTGGTATCCTTGCCGTGGTCAATCGGCGGCGCAGCCCCATCTGTGCGGGAGATGCCCGCTCACGTCCGTAGCGTCCACCCGTCAAGCAGCCGGATGTAGTTGAGCCGCTCCCACGCATGGGCATCCGTGCGGTTCCCCATGGCGAGCACGCCACGCGCTTCATCGCTCGACGCATAGCCGGTCTGCGAGAGCCAGGCGCGCATGTCGTTCACGATCGTGCCCACGTACGCCGGTCCGTGCTGCAGCAACACCGACGTCAGCTGAATCACGTCGGCACCGCAGAGCAGGGCCTTGGCCGCGTCATGCCCCGTATGCACGCCGCCGGTGCAGGCGAGATCGAGCGACGTCTGTGGCGAAAGGACGGCAAGCGCGTGCAACCGTAACGGCAGCTCTTTCGACGTCGACAGCGTGAGCTTGCGGTCTACGCCGAGTGTGTCGAGATCCACGTCCGGCTGATAGAAGCGGTTGAAGAGTGTCACGCCGCGCGCACCGGCGTTCGCGATGCGGCGCACCATCGCCGGCACCGACGTGTAGAACGGGCTCAGTTTCACCGTCACGGCAATGTCCACGCTGCGCGCCACCGCCTCCACCACCGCGAGCTGACGGCGCTCTACGTCCTCGCTGCCCTCGTCGGGCGAGGTGACCACGTCGTACAGATTGAGCTCGATCGCGCTGGCACCTCGCGCTTCGCAAGCCCGCGCATAATCGGTCCAACCGCCCGCGCTCGTGCCGTTGAGCGACGCGATCACCGGGACGTTCACTTCATCCCGCAGCCGTTGCAGCTGCTTCAAGTACGGATCGGCGCCCAGCGAGAACACATCCACGTCGGCGAGAAAGCCGCTCGCCTCGGCGTTGCAGTCCGCCTGCGCATCAATGAAGTGGTGCGCCGCCATCTGCTCGTTGATCACCTGCTCCTCGAACAGTGAGTACATCACCACCGCGCCCGCACCGGCTTCCACGGCGGCGGTAACGGCGTCCAGATGATGTGCGAGCGGACCGGCGCCGAGGACAATCGGGCTCGGGAGTGTGTGGCCGAGCCAGGTCGTGCTGAGGTCAACCATTGTGGTGTTCCGGCGGGAGGTGGATCTTCGCCATCTGTTCGTACAGGGCGCGACGCTGCTTGATGCCGTCGCGGGCGGCGTCGAGGAGCATGGCGTAGCGCTCGCTCGATCGCAGTTCGACCATGCGGAAGCGCGCTTCGTTCTCCATGTATCGCGCCACGTCGAGACGCGGCTCGGGCGAATCGAGCACGAGCGGTGACTCGCCCTGGTCCACGCGCGACGGATCGTAGTGGTACAGCGGCCACATGCCGCTGTCGACGGCGCGCTTCTGCTGCTGCGGGCTCTTGATCAGGTCGTAGCCATGCGCGATACACGGACTGTGTGCGATCACCAGCGACGGTCCCGGGTGCCGCTCGGCCTCCAGCAGCACCTCCACCGTCTGCTGACTCCGCGACTGCATGGCCACCTGCGCCACGTACACATGACCGTAGCTCATCGCGAGCAAGCCAAGATCCTTCTTGCGCGTGGCCTTCCCCGAGGTGGCGAACTTGGCGCCCGCACCGAGTGGCGTGGCCTTGCTTGCTTGTCCACCGGTGTTGGAGTACACCTCGGTGTCGAGCACGAGCACGTTCACATTCTTGTGCGACGCGAGCACGTGATCCAGCCCGCCAAAGCCGATGTCGTACGCCCAGCCGTCGCCGCCCACGATCCACAAGCTGCGCGGCACCAGGTGATGGGCCATCTCATGGAGCACCTTCGCTTCAGGACTTGGCTCTCGCGCGAGAAGCTGCTGCAGTGTCTCCACGCGGGCGCGCTGCTGCGCGATGTACGTGTCGTCATGCCCCTCCGGCTGCAGCAACGCCTCGACCAGCTCCTGCGGCAAGCGGTGCGCCATCACCGCTACCAATGACTTCGCTCGCGCCGCCTGCGCGTCGAGTGAGAGGCGCATCCCGAATCCGAACTCGGCATTGTCTTCGAACAGCGAGTTCGCCCAGGCCGGACCACGACCGTCGGCGTTCGTGGTGTACGGCGACGTGGGCAGATTGCCGCCGTAGATCGACGAGCAGCCAGTCGCATTCGCCATCACCAGGCGGTCGCCATACAGCTGCGTGAGCAGCCGGATATACGGCGTCTCTCCACAGCCGGCACAGGCGCCCGAGAACTCGAAGAGCGGTAGCCGAAGCGCCGCCGAGCGCTTCTCGATGTCGATACCAGCCAGCGGCGCCGACGGAATCGTTTCGTAGAACGCGAAGGCGTCGCGCTCTTTGGCCCGGTGCAGGTCAAGCGGCGTGGCCATGAGCGCCTTCCGGCTCGGCTGCTTGCGGTCCTTCGCCGGGCACACCTCGATGCACAGTCCGCACCCCGTGCAGTCCTCCGGTGCGACCTGCACCGTGAAGCGCGTACCTTCGGGCATCGGGTAGATGTCCTGCGAAATCGACTTGAACCCGTCGGGCGCACCCGCCAACGCTTCGGGCGCGTACACCTTGGTCTGAATCGCGGCGTGCGGGCAGATCATCGAGCAGAAGTTGCACTGCACGCAGAGATCCTCATTCCACGATGGAATCTCCTGGGCGATCGCGCGCTTCTCGAACTTGCTTGTGCCAGTGGGCCACGTGCCGTCGGGAGGGAACGCGCTCACCGGAAGCAGGTCTCCGTTTCCCTCGAGCAGCACGCGCGTGACGCGCTGCACGAAGTCGGGGGCTTTGCCTTGCACCACCGGTGCCCGCAAGCGCGTGGTGGTGACAGTCGGTGGAATCGTGACTTCCCGCAACTGCGCCAGTGCCGTGTCGAGCGCCATGACATTGCGTTTCACCACTTCGCCACCGCGCCGCCCGTAGGTCGCCACCACACTCGCCTTCACGTGCTCCAGCGCTTCACTCAGTGGGAGTACCTTGGCGAGCGCGAAGTAACACGCCTGCATCACGGTATTGATGCGTCGGCCAAGTCCCGCACGCTCGGCCACGCCGTAGCCGTCGATCACGTACAGGTGGCACCGCTTCTCTACGAGCTGCCGCTGGACTTCGAGCGGCAACGAGTCGAAGAACGTCTCCAGCGACACCACGGTGTTTACGAGGATCGTTGCGCCTGGCATGGCCGCCGCGAACACGTCGCGCTTCTCGAGGAACTCCGGATCGTGCACGGCGATGAACTGCGCGCGGCTCACGCGGTACGTGCTGCGGATGGGCCGCGGACCGAAGCGCAGGTACGATATCGTGGTCGATCCCGACTTGCGCGAGTCGTACTCGAAGTGTCCCTGCGCGTACTTGGGGGTCTCTTCGCCGATGATCTTGATCGTCGCCTTGTTGGCCGACACGGTGCCGTCGGCGCCGAGTCCGAAGAAGATCGCGCGTTGCACATCGTCGGCCTCGATATCATCGTCGGCATCCCACGCGAGCGACGAGCCCGACACGTCGTCGCGAATGCCTACGGTGAAGCGTGCCTTCGGCTTGGGCTTGGCGAGCTCAGCGAAGATCGACTTCACCATGGCCGGCGTGAATTCCTTCGACGACAATCCGTATCGTCCACCAACGACGCGAGGCATGGCGAAGCGCGATCCTTCCGCGACGGCGTCGGACAACGCCTGCGTGACCTCGAGCAGCAGCGGCTCACCCGACGAACCCGGCTCCTTGGTGCGATCGAGCACGGCGATCGACTTCACCGTCGAGGGTAAGACCGCCAGCAGATGCGCCGCGCTCCACGGGCGGAACAGCCGCACCTTGAGTACGCCTACTTTCTCGCCCTTGGCCGTGAGATGCTCGACCGTCTCGTGTGCACACTCGGCGCCCGAGCCCATCATGATGATCACGCGGTCGGCATCCGCCGCGCCGACGTACTCGAACAGCTTGTACGTGCGCCCCGTGAGCTCGGCGAAGCGGGCGAACGTCTCGTCGAGCAGGCCGGGAAACGCGGCGTAGAACGGTTCGCACGCCTCACGCCCCTGGAACCAGGCGTCGGGGTTCTGCGCCGTGCCGCGGATCGAGGGATGATCGGGGTCGAGCGCCCGCGACCGGAAGGCGCTGAGCGCGGCCTCGTCGAGCAGGGCGCGCAACGTGTGGTCGTCGAGCGTCGTGACTTTGGTGATCTCGTGCGAGGTGCGGAAACCGTCGAAGAAGTGCATGACGGGAATCCGCGCGCGCAGCGTAACTGCGTGTGCGACGGCGGCGAGATCCTGCGCTTCCTGCGCATTGCCGGAGCAGAGCAGGGCCATGCCGGTCATGCGCGCCGACATGACGTCGGAATGGTCGCCGAAGATCGAGAGCGCGTGCGTGGCCAGCGTACGCGCCGCCACATGCAGCACGAATGGCGTGAGCTCACCCGCAATCTTGTACAGGTTGGGGAGCATGAGCAGCAGCCCTTGCGACGCCGTGAAGGTCGTGGTGAGGGCTCCTGTCATGAGCGCACCGTGCACGGCGCCCGCCGCTCCGCCCTCCGACTGCATCTCAGCGACTTCGGGCACGCGGCCCCAGAGGTTCGGCTTGAGGTCCGCACTCCAGGCGTCGGCATGCTCGCCCATCGCCGACGCGGGCGTGATGGGGTATATCGCGATCACCTCGCTCAGGCGATACGCGACCGATGCCACGGCTTCATTGGCGTCGAGTGTCTTCCACTTGGCAGAGCGGATGGGGGCCTTGGGCGCTACGGTCAGCGGCTGAGCTTCGAGAAGTCGGGGCATCCTGCATCTTGGGCCCGTCGTTTCCGCTGCGCTGTCGGGAGAGGAGGGCTGAGCGTGTCGTGGAATCCCCGACACGCAGTAGCGGGTGAGCGGGCTTCCTTTCAGAGTCAGGAGGTTCTCGATGTCATTCAGCTTCCGCGCACGCTTCGCGCACGACCGCGATATGCTGCTGGCGCGCGTCGTCCCGCCGGCTCCACTCGTGACCGAGGCGGACCTCGCGCCGCTCCCGCCGCTCATGCAAGCGTATCTGCGGCGTGTCGGTGCCGTAGGACGTGCGCGCATCCGCAACATGCGTGTCACCTTCACGGCGCAGATGCGCAGCAGTGCCTCCTCACCCTGGATGCAATCCACCGCCACCCAGTACGAGTTCTTTGCCCCGCCAGCGCGATTGTTCTCCATGCGTGCGAGCCGCGCCGGCATCCCGTTCGACGTGTTTCATCGGTACGTGGACAACGCCGCCACGTTTCAGGTCCGCATCGCGGGTCTGCTTCCCATGGTGAACAAGTCGGGGCCGGGGATCACGCACGACGAAACGGTCACGTTGATGAATGACGTGCTCGTGATGGCGCCGGCAGCCGTGCTGGACTTGCCCTTCACCTTCGAGACCATCGACGAACGGTCGGTACGGGCCACGTTCAGCAACGCCGGCTTCACGGTCACGGCGGTGGTGACATTCGACGAGGCGGGCGACCTGGTGGGCTTCGTCTCCGACGACCGCGCTCACGACCGTGAGGGCGGCGCCGCGACGTGGTCGACGCCGATCTCGGGGTATCGCATGGTGGACGGGATCCGCGTGGGCGCGTTGGGTGATGCCAACTGGATCGAGCCCGCCGGCGAGTGGACGTACGGCCGATTTCAGATCACGTCGATCGCATACAACGTGGCGCGCTGAGCCGCGACGTCGCCGGTAGCACGCGATTTGCCCATGAGCGGGGATTCACTCCCAATCCCCTGCTCATGGCCAAGAAATCGACTCCCCCGAACACCATCGCCGACGCTAGTGCGTTGGTGGCATCGATGCCGTTCAATTCGAACACGCCGGCCGAGCACGGCCGTGAGAACGCCGTTGCGCCGCCCGAGGGAGCACACCGTCCCGTGGCGAATTCCGATATCTCGGGGCAGGTGATGACCACGAATCAAGGCGTGGCCATCGGTGACAATCAGCATTCGCTGAAGGCGGGGCTGCGCGGCCCGACACTGCTCGAAGACTTCATTCTGCGCGAGAAGATCACGCACTTCGATCATGAGCGGATTCCTGAGCGCATTGTGCATGCACGCGGATCCGGAGCGCACGGCTTCTTCGAATGCTACGAGGCGCGCCCCGAGCTCACGCGTGCCGCGCCATTTCAAGCGCGCGGCAAGCGAACGCCAGTATTCACCCGCTTCTCGACCGTCGCCGGCGAGCGCGGCTCGATGGATACCGCACGCGACGTGCGCGGTTTCGCGGTCAAGTTCTACAGCGACGAAGGCAATTGGGATCTCGTCGGCAACAACATCCCGGTGTTCTTCATTCAGGACGCCATGAAGTTTCCCGACCTCGTGCACGCCGTGAAGCCGGAGCCGCATAATCAGATGCCTCAGGCCGCCTCGGCTCATGACACGTTCTGGGATTTCGTGTCGCTGATGCCGGAAAGCACGCACATGCTCGTGTGGGTCATGTCCGATCGTGCGATTCCCCGCAGTTATCGCATGATGCAGGGCTTTGGCGTGCACAGCTATCGCTTCGTGAATGAAGCCGGCGCGTCGCGCTTCGTGAAGTTTCACTGGACCCCGAAGCTCGGCACCCACTCGCTGGTCTGGGACGAAGCCGCGAAGATCGCGGGGGCGGATCCCGACTTTCATCGGAGGGACCTCTGGGACGCCATCGAGTCCGGCGCGTTTCCCGAGTGGGAGCTTGGCGTGCAGCTGTTCACCGAAGAGGACGCCGAGCGCTTCAGCTTCGATATCCTCGACGCGACGAAGCTCATTCCCGAAGAGCTCATTCCGATCGAGCCGCTTGGCCGCATGGTGCTCGATCGCAATCCCGACAACTTCTTCGCCGAGACGGAGCAAGTCGCGTTCTGTACCGCGCATGTGATTCCCGGCATCGACTTCTCCAACGATCCACTGCTTGCCGGGCGCATTCATTCGTACATGGACACGCAGATCACGCGACTCGGCGGGCCGAACTTCCACGAGATTCCGATCAACGCGCCGATTCGGCCACCCGTGAACAATCAGCGTGACGGAATGCATCGTCAGGCGATTCCCCGCGGTCGCGTCGCGTACGAACCGAACTCACTCGCTGGCGGCTGTCCGTGTCAGGCTGGTGCGCGCGGGTTCGTGTCCTTCCCGGAGCCGGTGCACGAAGACAAACTGCGCGGCAAGCCCGAGCGTTTCGCCGAGCACTACGCGCAGGCACGATTGTTCTACGAGAGCCAGACACCGTGGGAACAGGCGCACATCGTGGGCGCCTTCCGCTTCGAGCTCAGCAAGCTGACCGTGCCGGCCATTCGTGAACGGATGGTGGCGGGGTTGCGCAACGTGAGCGATGATCTCGCGTCGCGGGTCGCCGACGGCTTGGGTATGGCATTGCCGGCGCCGCTTCCACTCGCGATCGAGAATCCCATGCCACCGGAAGTCACGCACTCGCCGGCGCTTTCGCTCACCGCGCGTCCCGGTGACGGCGATCTGCGCGCGCGAAAGGTGGCGATCCTGATCGCCGACGGCATGGATGCGGCGCCGTTGCGCGCCGTGCATGCGCTGCTCCGCGACGCCAAGGCCGTTCCCTGTTTCGTGGGACCACGACTGGGCAGCTTCATTGCGAGCGACGGCAATGCGATTGCCGCCGATGCATCGATGGAGAACATGCCGTCGGTCCTGTTCGACGCACTCGTGCTCCCCGGCGGCGAGGCGGCGGTCGACACGTTGTCGAAGCTCGGACAGACCACGGAATTCGTCGTCAACCAGTTCAGACACAACAAGCCGATCCTTGCACTCGGCGCCTCGTCGATACTGCTCGACGGCGCGGGCATTTCATCGGGCCGCGGCGACCGGCTCGCCGCCCTGGGCGTGTTCGTTCGTCGCGACCCGGCCGACGACGGCACGAGGGAGTTCCTGGCGGCGCTCGCGCAGCATCGCTTCCCCGAGCGGGAGACTGATCCGCCCAGAGTGTAGTGAGAGCGGCGGGCCCTCGTGAGCCTACGGTTCACCGGGCCCGCCTGCGCGGGCCTCGGTGGCCAGCCGCTTCGCCAACGCCGCCCGTGATGTCGCGGCGTATCGCTTGCAGGCCTCGGCGTCCACCAATCCCGGTGCCTCGCCGGTGGCCGCCAGCCGCTCCCACAACTTCGTCGCGCTCGGATGCGGCGTGATCAGCACATCGCAGCGCAGCTGCTCGATGAGCGCGTGACCACGCGCGAAATCGGCCGCGGCGGTGGGATAGCGCGGGTCGCCGGCGTAGCGGAAGCTGCTGTCGGAAATCGGTGTCTGACTGTCGGCGTACACCATGTCGAGACAGCGCGCGCCTTCGCACGAACGCCAGCTCCACGTCGTGCCGCCGGCGGTGTGCCCAGGTGTGAAGTGCGCGACCAACGCCAGCGCGCCCACGCGCACCGTATCGCCATCGGCGATCTCGCGCACGCGCGGCACCTTGGGATACGCCAGCAGCATCGCATACTGCGGATCGTTGCTGCCGGAAATGCCTGCACGCATGGTCTTCGCGCTCGACGCGCTGGCGGCGACGGCGGCACCCGACACTCTCGCCAATTCGGCGATACCCCCCGCGTGATCGTAGTGATCATGCGAGTTGAGGATCAGCTTCACATCCTGCACGCGAAAGCCGAGTGCGACGATGTTCTGCCGAATCAGCGGCGCCGACTCGGGGAGTCCTCCATCGATCAGCACATGACCCGCCGGCGACGTGATCAGGATCGCACTCAGACCGTCCGTGCCCACGTAGTAGCTGTTGCCGAACAGCTTCGTTGGCGTATGCGGTGCGTTCCACCCGGCACAGCTCGGACATTCCTTGGCGCTGTACCCCTGGGCCCGGAGTGGTGCGGCGAGCAGCGCGCCAAGTACGGTGAGTGAGGCAGCGCGGGCGATCCATGATTTCATGGGCGACGTTTCAGCGAAGGGAGGAGCATCGGTGGCGATGTCGTAGATTAAATCCAGTGTGCCGTCCGCGTATGCTCTCCACCGAGCTCTGCCATGCCACCAACTTCGCGTCGTTCATTTCTCGGGGCCGCGATCGGTGCGGTCCCCCTCCTCAACGGCGCCACGTACGAGCAGCCACCGACCAAAGCGGTGTTCGTGCGCGCCACTGACGATCGTGAGGGAACCCATAAGACGCTCGGCATCAGCACGATCGACTTCAAGGTCACGTCTGCCGATAGCGGCGGGGCGATGCTGGTCATTGAGAACACCAATCGGGCCAAGGGTGGTCCGGCCAAGCATCTGCATACGGCTCAGGACGAACTGTTCTACTGCATCGAGGGCGAGTACCGCATTGAGATCGGCGGCGTTCGCTTTGACCTCAAGGCGGGCGATTCGATTCTGGCCCCGCGACAGGTGCCGCACGTGTGGGCCTTCGTAGGCAGTACGATTGGTCGTCTGCTGATCACGTTCACGCCGCCCGGCGCCATGGAAGCGTTTTTTCACGAAGTGTCGAAGGGCAATTCCATGCCCATACAGGATCCGGCACTGTGGCGCGCGCACGGCATGGAACTGCTTGGTCCGCCGCTGCCGGTGTAGTGAGATCGGTATGAAACTCTCACTCATGCGCCTCGCGGCGATCGTCTTGCTCGCAGCGTGCGACCGGTCAGCGCGTAAGGCACCGGCGAGCGATGCGGATCTTGACATCGTGCGAATCACGGCGCGCGCCGGTTCGATCGAAGCGGCCGACTCGCTGCGACCCGGCTGGAGACGGATACACGTCGAGGAAGTTGACGGTGGGCACATTGTCGTGCTGTTCCGGCTCGCCGACGGCACCGCGGCACCCGGTGCGGTCGCCGACTTCGTCGCCGCGCTCGACACCGCGGCCGCCACGCCGAGCGCGGCCACGGCCATAGGCGGGTTCGAAGGTGGCGCGAGCGGGGATGTGGTCGTGCACCTTACTCCCGGCGCGTATGTACTGGTCTGTGTGCGCCGTGGCGAGGACGGTCACCGGCACGCGCACCGCGGTGAAGCCACCACGCTGACCGTGCGCACCGCGTCGGCGGCGGACTCGGCATTCGCATCGCCGCCGCCAAGCACGCAGTCCATCAACATGGTCGACTTTGCCTACGTCGGTCCCGACCAGTGGACGCGTGGCGCGCAGTTCCTGCGCCTCGAGAATACCGGACAGCAGGATCATCAGCTGCGGTTGGCGCGGCTGCGCGACGGCGCAACGCTGCAGGCCTGGATGACGGCCGACGACCCGGCAACCGTGGCCACCGCCGTTGCCGGCATGGCGCGTGTGGGACCCGGCGAGGTCGCGTACCTGCCGGTGGATCTCACGCCGGGCGCGTATGTCGCCTACTGCTTGGTGCCCGACGGGAAATCGCGCCAGCCGCACGTTGAGATGGGGATGTTCCGCCAGATCCGGGTGCCGTAGTGCGGTCGGCGTGCCTCGTCGACGTCGGCCGAAATCGGTGACATCTCACCAAATGGTGTCCTATACTCCACTTTACTGGAGTACGGGGGCCTGGGGGGGAATCGACCGGTGTACACCGCGACGACCCAGGCTCAGGCGACGACGATGTCGACTCCGGCTTCCCGCCTCTGGCAACTGAGTCTCGGCATGACATCCGCTCCGCTACCGCTCGCCCAGCAGGCGATCCCGCTCGATCGGGACGTCTTTCTTCGCTCCATGCTCCGCGAACTGGCCGGCACCCTGCAAGACGTGATCGGCCTCGATGAAGCGTCCGGATTCATCAGTGTCGTGGGTCAGCGGATCGGGGATGACTTGAATGCGGCGTATCGTGAGGCGCTCAACGTACCCACGCTCAATCGCGCGCAGGTGGCCGACGTGCTGGTGGACCTGAAGCAACGCATTCAGGGTGGCTTCCGCATCGTCGAGCAAGACGACAGTAAGATCGTCTTTGCCAACACCGTCTGTCCGTTCGCCGAAAAGGTCGCGGGACGACCCGCGCTCTGCATGATGACCTCCAACGTGTTCGGCAGCATCGCCGCCGAAAACCTGGGCTACGCTAAAGTCGTGCTCGAGGAAACGATCGCCGAGGGACACGACGGCTGTCGCGTGGTGGTACATCTGCAACCTTCCGCCGCGAGTACCGCGGCGTCGGGACGCGAATATTTCCAGGCGTAACGCGCGCTCATGAAATCTGCACAGTTTCTCGAGGTCGCGGACTGGCTGCCGGATCCGCTGCTCATGCTCACGCGCGACGGCGCGATCATGACCGCCAACCGGGCGGCGGCGCGACTGCTGGGTACGTCGGCGGAGACACTGCGGGGGACGTTGCTGACGGCCCGCGTGGACGGTGATGCCGAAAAGATCACGCGGCATTTACGCGAGTCGTCGCGGGCCCGTGAGCCGCATCCAGGGGCGATTGCGCTGCGCACCGAGGACGGCGCGATCGTTCCGTGTCGCTGCAGCACCGGGCTGTTTCGCCCCGCGAGCGCGGAGCATCCCGCACTCCTCGTGATGCGCCTGCTGCCGCGCGACGCGTCGCCCAGTCAGTTTCGACTGCTGAACGATCGCATCGAACAACTGGGCCGCGAGATCGCGCGGCGGCACGCTGTCGAAGAGGATCGCCGTAAGCTCGAATCGCAGATGCTGCAAACGCAGAAGCTCGAAAGCCTCGGCGTGCTCGCCGGTGGCATCGCGCACGACTTCAACAATCTGCTCACCGGTATCATCGGCTTCAGCGATCTGGCACGGCTGGAACTGCCGCATGATTCCGCCACGCGCAGCTACCTCGATGAGGCGGTGAACGGGGCCCGACGCGCCGCCGAGCTCACGCAGCAGATGCTGGCGTATTCGGGCAAAGGCAAGTTCGTGGTCGGCCCCGTGCGCATCACCGGCCTCGTGCAGGAGATCACGCGCTTGCTCGAGGTGTCCATCTCGAAGAAGTGTGTGCTGCGCTACGATCTCATGGTCGATCAGCCGCCGTGTCTGGCCGACGCCACGCAGCTGCGGCAGGTGATCATGAATCTGATCATCAACGCGTCGGAAGCGATCGGCGATCGGAGTGGTGTCATCTCACTGACCACCGGTGCGATGTGGTGCGAGCGTGACTACCTGGCGGAGACCTATCTCGACGAAGGGCTCGCCGAGGGCATGTATCTCACGCTGGAAGTGGCGGACACCGGCGTCGGCATGTCGCCCGAGGTGCGCTCACGCATTTTCGATCCCTTCTACACGACCAAGTTCACCGGGCGTGGACTCGGCCTCGCGGCGGTGCTCGGCATCGTGCGCGGTCATGGAGGCGCCATCCGTGTGTACTCCGAGGCCGGCCGCGGGACCACGTTCAAGATACTGCTTCCTGCAGCGACTGACGCGGTGATGCCGAGTGCCTTTGCGGCGCCGACGGGCGACGTGTGGCGTGGCCGTGGCACGGTGCTGGTGGTGGACGACGAGGAAAGCGTACGTGCCCTGACGCGACACATGCTGGAGCGCATGGGCTACGAGGTCGTGCTCGCGGCAGACGGTCGTGAGGGCGTCGCGGCGTTCAAGCCGATCGCCGACCGCGATGCGATCGTGCTGCTCGACCTCACCATGCCGCATCTCGATGGTGCCGGTACCTTCCGCGAGATGCGGCGCATGGATCCCCATGTGCGGGTGGTTCTGATGAGCGGATACAACGAGCAGACCGTGACCCCGCAGTTCGCAGGGAAGGGTTTGGAAGGCTTCATCCAGAAGCCGTTCCAGTATGACGAACTGCAGGCCACGATGAAGCGGGTCAGCGCAGAGGCCATGTTGCGCTGACCCGCAGTGATTCAGCGCTGGCGTGGGATGTCGATCGCGGGACTGCGCCCAAAGAAGCCGACGGGCTTGATGGCAAAGCTGTGCCAGGCCACCGGCATGACGGGCCAGTCTTCAGGGCGCGGCACGTGGTGGAAGCCGAGGGTGAGCCAGGTGACGACGTCGGTGTTGGCGATGGAGCGATTGGCCGACGTCCATTTCGCGAGACCGTCGCCGGCTACGCTGTTGGTGGGATAGTCGCCGCTCGCGAAGAGCTCGGCCGGCGCGTACGGCGTCGTCCACAGCGTGTGGTCCACGAACCCGGCGCGCTTGCGCATGTAGTCGTCGGGGCTCATCAGCGACATCGCGCCGTGCCCTTCGATTTCGTAGCCCACCGGCCAGCCGAATGCGTTGTTCACCGCCGGATTCACGATGCGCCACACTTCAGGGGCATTCATCGGCGACATGCGCATGCCATCGCTTTCGTTCTGCGCGGTGAGGGTGTTCACCGTCCAGATGCTGCGGCGCGGATTCTCCTTGGGCAGTGTGGTGGTCTGCAGCTTATCCACCAGTAGCGAGTTCTGCGTGCCGTCCACATCCATGTCGAGGCGGAACGAGAAGAAGTGGCTGTGGTTCACACCCACGAGCTTGTTGGCGATCATCCGCCCGTAGTCGTTGTCCTTGGGCGTGCCCGAGGCGGCCTTCACCTGATCCATGCCGGTGGCGCCCAGGTTGACGGTGATCGAGCCGTCCTGCTGCAGCACCCAGTCGAACAGGTAGTCGTAGTTGCCGGCGTTCATGTACATGCGCAGCACGAGGTCGGTGCGCGGGCGCGCCTCGTTCACACTGCCGGCGGCGCGCGTATGTCGCCACGCCACGTCACCGGTGTTGCGCTCGAACAGACAGGCGGTGCGCTGACGCTCGCGCGGCGCGCCTTTGGCCGTCACCACATAGCTGTGGAAGTACGTGGCGTAGAGCGGGCATTCCACGCCCGGCTCGAGCGAACTGGCGATGCCACCGAAGGCGAAGGGATACGTGCCGAGGTCGAAGTAGCCCTGGTAGTTCCACGGATCGGCCGGGTCCATGTAGGGCACGAACAACTCCGACAGCGAGCCCTGATACATCACCGAGCGTTCCTTGCCGCCGTCGACGTAGCGCACGCGTGAGAGCACGAGACCGCGGCGCATGTCCATGCGGAAGTGAAATTTCCAATTCTGCCACGCGACTTCGTGTCCGTTGAGCGTGTACGTCGCGCCCTTGGGTTGCACCATCTCCACCGCATTCACCGGAGCGCGCGTGGGGCCGATCTCCTCCGGCGAATGACCATCGGGCAGTCCGCTGCGCGCGCTGGCCACGTCCACGATGCGCAGCACCTTCTCGTTGGTGAGATCCACCACGACGACAAACCCGTTGAACGACTCCCCGTAACCGGAGATGCGACCGCGCTCGTCGTCGCAGGTCACGTGCAGCACGCGCACGTTGCGTTCCTCTGGCAGATCGAAGTAGCCGTTGTTGGCCGGACCGCACGACACGTGCGTGAAGTCGGTCACGCCGCGTGTGCGCAGCGCCGCTTTCACTCGCGGGTCTTTCAAGGCCACACCTTCCGCCGCCTCGGATTCCGGCCCGCTGGTCATGAACTGCTTGCCGGGCAACTGCGTCCACGACACCAGCTTCTTGCCGGTGATATCGACCACCGCCTCGTAGCCGAACTTGCCCTGCGTGAGATGCACCGTGGCTTCGCGCGTGAGCGGCTGCCCCGGCTGCCACGTCAGCACCGCGCTCTTGGCCGGCTCCTTGAGCCCCTCGTACAGCAGGCGGAAGGTGGAGTCGAGTTTACCCGACGTCTGCAGCACGTCGTAGATCGCCCAATGCTCCTTGGCGGAGAGCTGGTCGAGCGGATGTACGGGAGTTTGCGCGTGCAGTGCGGTGGCGGTGATGCTGACCGCGGCCGCGATGGCGACACCGTGCGCCGCGCGACGCCATGAACGTGAACAGTGCTTCAAGTGGGATCTCCGGAACCTGAGGCGGGCTGAGGGGAAACGGATGAGCCTAAGTTGCCCGTCAGGTCGACAAACGCAATCTCGTCAGGAGCGCCACGTCAGCATGTGGCTTCGCCGAGATAGACGCGCTCGACGATACCGATGAGTTGATGTCCCACCGAGGCTTCCACTGCCACGAACGCGATGCCGGCCGTCGCGGCCTCCGCTTCAGCGGTCGCGTCGCTGTCACCGGTCAGCATGGCGATTGGCGTATCGGCGCGAAGCGTCTTCACCGCGCGCGCCAACTGAAGTCCGGCCATACCCGGCAACGTGACGCCCCTAAACGCCGAGGCGCCAACCGCGGATTTGCGTCGAGCGCATCCTTAGGAGCAAGTGAACGTGTCCGTGCGGTCGACGTTCACCACCGCCGTCACCGGCGGACTCCAATCGGCAGATGGGAACGGCGCATGGAGCAGCACGCTGAATGAGCTCGAGGCACTGCGAACGACCGAAGGCGGAGGCCTCACGCATTACGTCGGCGTGGTTTCGACGACCTACGGATCGGGGATGGCGGGCCTTGCCTACGATGGAAGACGCACATCCGTCAATTGGGATAAGAGCGGCTGGGATCGGGTGAGGAACAGCCGGCAGATCTTCGGTGGCATGGTGGCGGCGGCTCGAGTCGCCGAGGGGCCCAGTCTCTGGGCGAGGCAGTCGAACGTCGTGATCTGGAGTACCGTGCAGCACGGCACCGCGACGCGGCAGCCCGCGGCGATGGTGGAAACGACGCCGTCTGTTCCCGGCGCGGGGATGCGTACGTACAGCTTGGACATGGTGACTGAACGGGGGAGCGTCATGCGCAGTATTCGTTTTGACGCGTCGCAAGCGGATCACCAGCGCGCCGTCGCGGGGTTTGCCACGGCGATTCCACTGGCCTGGATGAGTTATGGACCGGCGGAGGTTGTTCGCCAGACGAGCGGTCCGATCGTCGTCACGCTGCCGGACAGGGTGCGCGCCCGGACCGTTCGGAAGTCAGTCTTCTGGGCGCTCTCGGAGCGCAGCGTGGAGGCAGCACCTGTTGCGGCCGCGCAGCAGTTTTCTCTCTCGGTAGATCTGACGAAATTGCCAGGTATCTCGTAATGTGTTGTTTAACAATGCCTTGCGGATTCTTAGACTGGTGGCATTTCTATTGCTCTTTGTGATAAAAAGCACTGTATTTCACTCCTCGACGAGCCCCAGATGAATCGTTTAGTCAAGACTCTGGCCGCGGCCGCAGTTCTGGCGATGCCCGCTGCCCTCCAGGCGCAGGTTGCCATCACGAGCATGACGGTCACCACGAATGGCCTTGGCCGCATCAACGCCGGCCCGAACGGCGGGCGTTTTGATGCGACGGTCGTCTCTTCCTCGTCCTTGGCCAATTCGATCAAGTACGTGTTCTGTATTGATGAAGCGCGCTTCATCTCCTCTCCGACGGGCACGTACACGAACTACAAGATGTACACGTTCGCTCAGTTCGCCGGCCTGGCCTATCAGGGGAACACGGTGAACAACCTGAATGCGATGGTTGACAACGCGCTGGAGATTGTCGGCGGCGTCAACATCAACGCCGCGCAGCAGGAAACGTGGAATATTTTCAAGGATGCTGCTGGTTTCCAGAGTGCAACGTCGTCGAACGATTGGTCGCAGAACTGGGTGGTGCTCTATACGCCGACAACCGATCAGGGCGGCGAGTTCCACCAGACGTTTCTGGCGCAGCTGCCGGCCGGAGGATTCAGCACGGTGCCTGAGCCGTCGACCTACGCGCTCATGGGCGCTGGACTCCTCGCCATCGGTTTCGTGAGCCGCCGCCGCAAGACGATCGCGTAACCTTTCCGCGAACGAAGTACAAAGCCCCCGCCATTACCGCGGGGGCTTTGTTGTTTCACGACTCCACCCGGATCGGAACTACGCGTTGCCGCGGCGGGCCAGCAGCTCGCCGACCAGTCCCGCGCCGAGAAGCACCACCGACAGAACGTCTGGTTGTCGGCCGTCCCGATGTTGCTGTCCTCGCCGAAGTTCGCGTCGAGGATGAACAGTGCGTTCGAGGTCGGGCCGAACAGGACAGCCACGCCGCAATCGAAGAGGCTCGTGGCACCGCCCGGGAAACGAAAAGCGCGCGCATCGCGCCGTGAAACCGCACGAGGCACGGAGCTGGTGCTGCTGGGCCGGGGAACAGACGACAATACGCCAGTCGAGTGCCGTGACACCCGGACACTGGGAGCGACGACCCTCCGCACGCTGACGGAGTTCCGCGCGCCGGGAGCCGCGGCGTGGGAGTACCGGCACGTTTACGCGTTCACCCGATGAGAAACCACCAACCCACCCTCCGCTCTCGGGAGCGCCTGACGCACGTCCTGCTCCGAGGATAGCTTGGCAGCAGGTGCATCGGTGCACCCCCCGCCTCCCGCCCGCAGTGGAGTGTTCCTCGTGTACTCCCGTCGTTCCAAAGTTGCGCCGCAGTACGATGTCATCGTGGTTGGCTCCGGTGCCGGTGGTGGCATGGCCGCCTATCAGCTGTCGGTGCAGGGGCTCAAGGTGCTGCTGCTCGAAGCGGGGCGTGATTACGACCCGGTCACCGAAACGCCCATGTTCCAGACGCCGAAAGACGCGCCCCTGCGCGGCAGCGGCAATGCGGATAAGCCGTTCGGCTTCTACGACGCCACAGTAGACGGCGGATGGCGCGTGCCGGGCGAGCCGTTCACGACGGCGCCGGGCAGCCAGTTCAGCTGGTGGCGCTCGCGGATGCTGGGCGGACGCACCAATCACTGGGGCCGCATCTCGCTGCGCATGGGCCCCTACGACTTCAAGCCCAAGTCGCGCGACGGACTCGGTGCCGACTGGCCGATGACGTACGAGACGATGGCGCCGTACTACGACAAGACGGAACTGCTCATCGGCGTGTACGGCGGCGACGACGATCTGGAGAACACGCCGCGCTCGTCGCCCGGCGTGTTGCAGCCGCCGCCGGCCGCGCGCTCGTACGAGCTGCTGGCCAAGCAGGCGTGTGATCCGCTCAAGATTCCGGTCATCCCCGCGCACCGCGCCGTGCTCACGCAGCGCCAGGACTCGGCCCGCCTGCCGGCCAAGCTGCATCCCGGCAACGCGCTCGCGCAACGCGTGCTGCGCAAGAGCATGAACGATCGCATGGCCTGCTTCTACGCCACCGACTGTGGGCGCGGCTGCTCCATCAAGGCGAACTTCCAGAGCACCACGGTGCTGCTGCCGCCGGCGATGGCCACCGGTAACGTCACGTTGATCACCGACGCGATGGTGCGCGAAGTGACCATCGATGCGCAGGGCAAAGCGAGCGGCGTGCACTACATCGACAAGCTCACGCGCGTCGACCATCACGTGACCGCGAAGGTGGTCGTGCTGGCCGCCAGTGCCTGCGAAACGTCGCGCATCATGCTGAATTCCAAGAGCACGATGTTCCCGAACGGCATCGCCAACAGCAGCGGCGTGGTCGGCAAGTATCTCATGGATACGGTGGGTGCCGGACTCTCGGCGCAGATCCCGCGACTGGAAGGGCTGCCGCCGGTGAACGAAGACGGCACCGCCGGTATCCACATGTACATGCCGTGGTGGAAGTACGGCGATCAGAAAGCCGGCAAGATGTCGTTCGCGCGCGGCTACCACATCGAATTCGGCGGTGGGCGCGGTATGCCCGGCCCCGGCATCTTCGGTGGGCTCGAAAGCTTCACGCAGGGCGCGTACGGCAAGAAGTTCAAGGAGGAGGCGCGTCGCTACTACGGATCGTTCATGTACTTCGACGGCCGTGGCGAGATGATTCCGAACGAAGATTCGTATTGCGAGATCGATCCCGTGGCGGTGGACCAGTGGGGCATTCCGGTGCTGCGGTTCCACTGGAAGTGGTCGGAGCATGAGATCCAGCAGGCCGCGCACATGCACAAGACATTCGCCGAGATCATCGACAAGATGGGCGGCACGGTGCAGGGCACGGTGCAGACCGATGGCAACAAGGCGATCGCAGCCGGTGGATCGATCATCCACGAAGTCGGCACGGTGCGCATGGGCAGCGATCCGAAAACGTCGGTGCTGAACGAGTTCGGTCAGGCGTGGGACGTGAAGAATCTGTACGTCACCGACGGCGCGACGTTCGTGTCGAACGCCGACAAGAACCCCACGTTGTCGATTCTCGCGCTCGCCTGGCGCAGCTGCGACCACATCGTGGAAGAACTGAAGCGGGGGAATCTCTGATGAGCGACGAACAGAAGCCCGAAGGGCAGGGCATTGCGCGACGCGATGCGCTGAAGGCGATGGCCGCGGCGGCCATGGTGCCGATGCTGCCTACGCCGTCGTCGGCGCCACCGGCACCGTCCGTGCCGCGTGCCCCGCTGCCGATGCTCGACGAAGTGCAGCAGGCCAAGCGCAAAGGTCCGCGCGGTACGCCCAGTGACCCTGTGCTGCAGGTGGCCAAGGCCGACTGGCCCATGCGCCTGCAGCTGCGTGAGCTGGCGACGCTGACCGCGCTGTGCGACATGATCATCCCCGCCGACGCCAAGAGTCCCTCGGCCTCGGCCGTGGGTGCGCCGGCCTACATCAACGAGTGGGCCAGCCGCCCCGGCGGTGATGCCTCACTCGTGCGTGTGCGCGGTGGACTGGCGTGGCTCGATCGCGAATCGAATACGCGGTTCGGCAAGCGCTTCCATCTCGCCACCACCGCGCAGCGCACCGCGATCTGCGACGACATCTGCTACCTGCCGAAGGCCAAGCCCGAGCATCAGTTCGCGGCGCAGTTCTTCGACACGATCCGCGATCAGACCGCGACCGCGTTCTACACCACGCCGCAGGGGTGGAAAGACCTCGGCTACATCGGCAACGTGGCGATCCCGAAGTTCGAGGGGCCGAACGCCGAGATCAGGCGGAAGATCGGGCTGGAGTGAGCACGCCGGATTCGCACGGCGGAATCAGGGGTCGGGCATGAACAGATCGAGACCCTCCGGCGTGCGGAACCAGTACCCTCCGGCCGCTCGTCGGCGGCTTTCGGCTTCGCGCGCCGCGTCGGCGGCACGGGTTGCTGAGCGAGCGCGTCGAGTGGCGTCGGCAATCTCGGCGTTCACCCATCCGCTGCCGACGCCGTGCGGCAGCGGCACGAGCCGACTCTCCAGCGCGTCTCCCACCTGGCGCCAGTAGCGCTCCCAGTCGTTCCGGGCCGACTCTCTGGCCGCACGGATCGCCGTCGCATTGCCTCGATAGTTGGTTTGCCAGAGTTGGTGCACGCGCTCGTGCGCCAGCCGGCATCCTTCTGAGACATCGGTGCGGAAGTAGCCGCCGGTGCGCGCTCTCGCCGTCAACCGGGCGTGCGGATTGATGCTCGGCAAATTGAAGATCCACGACGTCAGGATGCCACTCGCATCGGCGATGAAGTAGAGCTTCTTGTTGTTCTCGCTGACGTCCCGTGGAATGCGGAAGGTGGCCACCAGCACGGCCGCCGCGATGCCTGCCGGGCCGGCAATCTCGCCGATCACGCTTGCCACCATTCCCGCCGATGCCAGACCACCGAGGGCGGGGATCGTACCCAGTTCGGTGGCCGCCGTCACGAGGAATCCGAACGCCGAGGCCGCATCCCCGGCGATACCGATCAACGTCAAGGAAACGTCGACGTATTCGCCGGCCTGCATCTGTCGGATGAGGTCGGGGATGGCAAACGCCGTCATCACCGGTGGCAGACTCATTCCGCCGCCTTCGAAGGCGGCGTTTCGCAGCGACACGAACATCTGGAGCACGGTCGAGGCGGCGCCCTGATCGGCCGGGGTCGCGAGCGGAATCCGGCGCAGCAGCTGCTCGACATCGGTGCGTGTAGTCATGTTCGAGAAATTGGGTGTGTGTCGGCGAACGGGCAAGAAATGCGCGCACGGCCGCAGCAGGAATCACATGCGCGTGTTGATGACGGCCAGCGCTTTCTCGAGCACCTCGTCGCGCCCCTCGAACACCCCGCGAATCGTGGGTTCGGCGCGAATGGTGGGAAGGATCCCGACCCCGTGATGTGCGCTGCCGTCGTGCTTCGTCACGCGCATGCCGGTCCAGTACACCGTGTAGTCGCCGGGGAGTACGAACGGGTTGATGTTGCCGTTCGTGCCGGCGGTCGGCGTCCCGATGATCTCGCCCAGCTTGTACGCTTCCACGATGCCCATCGTAGACTCCGCGTAACTGATGGCCCGGCCGTCGGTGAGGAAGTAGGTCTTGGCGGTGATACGCGGTTTGGTCGGCGGAAGCCGCCAACGCCCCTCACGATACGTCACGCGCTGCTGATCGGGCATCGTGGTGAGTGGCGTCTCGAAGTGCGCGCTCATCAGCAGCGAATCACTCAGCATCGGAAACAGCGTGGTCGTATTGAACGACGGATAGCCGCGCATGTCGAACACGATGTGTTTTGCGCTCGTCAGTCGCGAACGCGCGAATCTGAAATCCTCGTCGGTGATTCGGCCCATGTCCACGTAGAGCACCCCGGGACGGAGCTCGGCGATCTTGTCGGGGCGGATGTCGACCGGTATGTCCTCGCGCGTGTTCATCGGTCCGGCCTTCATCTGCGCGTTCCGTATCGGCGTCTGGGCACTCACGCCGGAGCGCACGCGCAACTGCATGACCGTGCCGACGACAGCGCGCGCCAGCTCGCTCGTTGACTTGCTGCGCGCCCATTGCGGTGTGGATGCCGATAAAAGCGCTTCGATGGCTTCCAGTCTTTGTCTGGCGGGCACGCCATCGACGGAAACGACGACATCGCCACGGCGCACGCCGGTGACGGTCGTGTCCATGACGCGTGTGACCACGAGCTGGTTCTCCACCCATCCGAAGAGCACCGGATACGTTCCTCGCGCCGAGCCGGCTTTCACGATGTTGCCGTGCCCGTCGCGCAGCGTACCCAGCATTCGCGACAACGTCTCCTGAAACTGCGTGGGCGTGCTGTCCTGTGACGCGACGGAAAAGCCGCGACGGGTCTCGCGTGCCCAATCCGTCTTTGCGATGTCGAAGTACGGATAGAAGTGCTGCATGACCATCGACAGTTCGGCGATCGCCGCGAGTCGCACCGGCCGGTCATTCGCCGAGTAGCCGAAGTTGGTCGTCCGGGGTGCCGTCGCCTGTCGCCGCGCCGCGTCGACCGGCACCGAGGCGTACATCGCCAAGGGGATGAGCGCCGAGACGCCGGCGCCGAGGTCGACGCGCAGAGGAGCGGCCTCGGGATCGTTGGCGCCGACCGGAAGCTGCCCATTGCGGACGGGTTGAATCAGTCGATGGCTGAAGTACGGGCCCTGGTTGGCTGGGAAGCTGGATGACGGCAAACCCACGCCTGAGTGGGACCACCAAGCGACACCAAGGGCCGTGGTATCTGTGGGCCTGACCGACGCGTAGCGCGGCGCCGGCGCACTCGAGGGGAACACGCGTACCTGAGGCGCGATGTCGGCAAACAGCGCTGAGAGTGTGCTGACGAGACTCGCCGTGTTCGCGGCGTTCTCCACCTTCCGCATACCGTCGATCAGAAACGCCGTCCAATTGGTGGTGACCACCGAATCGGCCGGATGGAAGAAGCGCACGTACCCCGTGAGTCGTGTCAACGCCATCATGGCGTCGATCGCGGCCGTGGTGGCAACGCGCGGCGGAGCGAGTGCGACGGCCGAGTCGGTTCCGGCAAACGCCAGCATCTCCTCGAAGCCCGGGCGCACGATCAGCGTGTCGGCCGCAACCGGAGTCGACGCGGTGAGTTCGTTGGCGCCGGTGACTTCGATGCGGACGTCGTCGATCCAGTTCGCTCCGCGGCCGTTCACGATCCAGCCCACGCTGACGAACGAGGCGGTGGACGGCACCGTGAGCGACAGTGTGTCCGTGATCCACATGCCGTAGCTACCGGTGAGCGCCCGTGCTTCACTGTTGGCATAGCCCACCGACTGTTGCGCTGCGCCAACGGCGGTGATGAAGAGGTAGCCTCCCGTACGCACTTTGTCGCTCTGTCGCCACGCACTGACGTGCAACGTGCGCCCGTGCAACGGTGCAGCATCGAGGCGTTGGGTGATGGCGACAAACGATGTGGGCTCGAAGACGCGTGCTTGAATTCGTGCGCTGACCTTCCCGGTTCGTGCGCGGGTGGAGTCGATCGTGATCGCGTACTCCTTCGCTCCCGGGCCGGTCACTCGCCACTCACGGGGAGTGACCGGCCCGGCGGTGCCTTGGGCACCGGCGACGTGCGTAGCCGCCGAAAGCACCAGCAGCGCGGCGGGTGGTGTCACTCGTGCCACGTAGCGCAGGAGCGAGCTGGCGAGTTGGGAGCCGAGCGATGTCGGGCTGCGTCGCGTCATAGTCAATGCCATTGAAGAGTTCACGCGGACCGCGGGCCAAGCTATGAGGGATGGAATCGAGCGTCCGCCCGGGGTTATACGGCTGGGCTCGAAGAAGTTCCCTCGGTCTGCAGTTATTCCTGCGCGCCGCACTCCAGTAGCAATGTTTCCACCGCCGAGAAATTCCCCTGGCGCGGGCCGTTCTGCGCCCCGTGGCGGCACCACCCCAACGGCGTGCCCTGATGGTGGGCATCGCGCGTCGCGATGAGTGCGCGACCGGCGGGTGTCCGGAGCAAAACAGCCACGGTGTCCACCGAACCCTGCCACGCGGCACAGTGCAGCGCCGTGCCGGAATCGTGGCCGGGCGTGGACGGATCGAAGCCCAGCTCCAGCATCAGTTCCACCGCAGGCGCGTCGCCGTCCCATGCGGCATCGGTGATCGCACGATGATCCTGCGCACTGAGCGATGCGACCAGATCGGGATGCTCGCGCACGAGTGCACGCGCTGCGTCGGCATCGGTGCGACGACAGGCCAGGCGGAGCCGCTGCACCGGAGTCGCAAACGACAACATCGCGGCCAGTGTCTCCTCGTGGCCGAACTGCGCCGCCACTTCCAACGGTGACCGATTGCTGCCGATCGTCCAGAAGTACATGTGAAAGCTGCTCGGCGGCATCTCGGCGTAGCGTCCGCGTCCGGTTTTCTCGTCGAGCAGCGTCGGAGCATCGTGCAGTAACGCCACGGCGCGATCGGTGAGCCCCAGCGCCGCCGCGAGAAAAATGTCCGCGCTCGCACCGCGCTCTACGAGATACCGGGCGAGCTCGTAGCGCCCCGACCCACGCATACGGTCCAGCATCCACTCGGCAGGAGTGGCGCGATGATCGACGTCGCGCGCGTCGATGTCGGCGCCCGCGCTCAGCAGCAGATCGATCACGGCTCGTGAGCGCGCGAAGTGCAGCGGTGTCTGACCGTCTCCGCCGCGTTCATGCGCGCGCGCCGGATCCGCGGCAAGCATGGAAGCGAGCAGCGACGCGTCATCGAGATGGGCTGCCGCGCAGGCGTCGGGAACCGCCCCCGCCGCGAGCAGTCGTTCCGCGGCCGCGCCAGTAGCCACATGCAGCGCGTGGAATGGGCCGGCCCACCACGCGCTGCGCGCGTTCGGATCGGCGCCAGCCTCGAGCAGCGCGTCGACCATGTCCGCATCCCCCGCGAAGGCCACGATCGCCGGCGCATTGAACGCGAAGACCGGCGCATCGATCTGCCGTCCGAAATCGGTGTGCTCCGAGAACAGTCGACGCACGCGTGCCGCGTCCCGACGCTGGAACGCGTCATGCAGCTGCTGGATCGGCGATGGTGACGGCGTGTGGTCGGACATCGGTCGTATTCGGAGATGAGTAGGGCGAGCCGAAGCGCAGACTCAGAAGATTACGAGTATGCCAGCCGGCAGCAAGCGAGCGACTGGCTCTGGCTCCTTGGCAAGTGGATCGCTGGCGGCCGGCTATTCCTGCGCACAACTTCAGCACGACGAAGGAGGCCGAGCCCGCATGCGAACTCGGCCGACACATCCACCCGTATCGCCGGAGGACGGATGGTCAGCGATCATGCTCCCGAGGATGCCACGCTCGCTGCGGTCATGCACCGCTACGCACTGCACGCGCCGTCGCGTCAGCTTGGCGCCGAAGTCGGCATCGGGTTGCTGCTGGTGAGCGCGGCGCTGTGGATCCGTCCCGATGTATGGATCGTGTTGCTGGCCGTCGGCGCGGGTCTGGCGATGCTCGGCGTCTGGGCGTGGGCCGATCGCGCGGCAGAGGCCGAGCTCGAGCAGTCGCATGACGGTGGAGCAGGGCTCTATCGCGTCGTGCGGGCGATAGCCGCGGTGATCGGGGCAAGCGCTGCACTGGTGACCGCGTTTGCCGGCCTCTCCACCATCTTGGGCACCTGGATCAGTTGAGAGGCGCGCGAAGCACCATGTCGGCTAACTCATACGACGCGCTGCTCGCGGCGCTCCTCGATTCGTGGGATCGCAACAACACGATTCTCATAAATCTGCTGCGCGCCATTCCCGAGGGCGCACTCGAGCTGCGCCCGATTCCGTCCAGTCCGTCCATCGGTGGACTGTTCATGCACATGCACTACTGTCGGCTGATTTTCGTTGAGGAAGATGCGCCTGAATCGGCGACGCCGATGCCCGACGGGGAGTGGCGACAGGAGCGGGACCGCGATCGCATAGCCCAGTGGCTCGACGAAAGCGCGAGGACCGTGCGCACTGCGGTGGTGCAACGACTGGCCTCGGGGCGCCCAATGGATCGGCACTACGATCACCAGATTCTGCTGCTGCAGCACATGATCTGGCACGAGGGCTATCATCACGGGCAGATCAAACTCACGTTGAAACTGGCCGGGCAACCCTTCGACGATGAGCAGATCGGTGCGGTGACCTGGGACGTCTGGATGGACAAAGCCTGAGGTGGGCCGACGCCGGAAAGTCAGGGTGGTCGGGCTTCGCAACTCGCTGCATGTTCCGGCATGTCATTCGCCTATGTGCTCATTCTCGCGCTACTCGCGCTGTCGGGCCATGCGTCCGTAGCGCCGCCGGCGCTCCCACTCGCGCAGCTCGAAGAGTACCGCCGCGTCGCCGGAACGAGAGCCGGCGACACACTCAAGGCGTCCTTCAGCATTCGGGAGGTGCGCTGGCGTCCGGAGGGGCGGAGCGGCGCTGAGCTGAACGCGTTCGCGTTCGTGGAAGACGGACAGCCCGCCAAGGTCCCCGGTCCGCTCCTGCGCGCCCCCGCGGGAACGCTGATGCAGGTCACGCTGCACAATACGTTGGGTGTGCAGCTCGTGGTGTTTGGTCTGCAGGACCACGCGGCGCGACGTGGTACGGATTCCATCACGCTGGCGGCTGGCGCCCGCACCACGGTTGCATTCCGCGTCACGTCCGCCGGCACGTACTACTACTGGGCACGAGTGCGGCCCGCGGTGCAACACCCCACCGCCCCGGTACCCGATAGCTGGCCGAGCGGCGAGAAGGGTGAAGGCCCGTTAGTCGGCGCGCTGGTGGTCGATGCGGCCGGGACGGTGCCGCCGCGCGGAGAGCGCATTCTGCTGATCAGCCGATGGCTCGACGATGATGATCCGCGCGTGCACCACGATCCCGCGTTCAGGATGATGATCAACGGCGCGAGCTGGCCGAGTACCGAGCGGCTGCGCTACACCGTTGGCGACACCGTGCGCTGGCGCATCATCAATGCCAACGCCGCGCAGCACCCGTTACATCTGCACGGCTTCTATTTCACGGTCACCGCGCGTGGCGATGGGATGCTCGATACCCTCTTCGCCGATTCGCTGCAGCAGCGTCTGGTCACGGAGCGCATCATGCCGAATGGCACCATGTCGCTCACCTGGGTCCCCGAGCGTCCCGGCAACTGGCTCTTTCATTGTCATCTCGTGCGGCACATGGCGCTGGTGCAAGGCATCGCACCACGCGCCGCGATGACGGCGAACGGGCACTCGGCGTCGTCGGTGCATCACGCCGAGGAGAACATGGCGGGGCTGGTGATGGGCATTCAGGTGGCGCCGCGCGCCGGTAAGACGGCGGTACAGGCGCTCGCGCTGGCGTCGGGACGCAACCCAGGCGCGCGGGCGCTACGCGCCCTGCGCGTCGTAGCCACCCAGCGCGCGAATGTGTTCGGCCAGACGCCGGGGCATTCGTTTGTCTGGCAGCAGGGCAACACGGCGCCGGCGCGCGATTCGATGCAGTTCCCCGGATCCACGCTCGTGTTGCATCGCGGTGAGCCGACAGCGATCACCGTGGTCAATCGATTGTCGTCGCCGCTGGCCGTGCACTGGCATGGCATGGAGATCGAGAGTTGGTTCGATGGCGTCGGCGGATGGAGTGGCGCCGGTCGCAGCGTGCGACCGCCCATCGCGCCGGGCGACTCGTTCGTGGTGCGGCTCACCCCGGCGCGCGCCGGCACGTTCATCTATCACACGCACGACGAAGCGGGCAGCGAGCTCTCCACTGGTTTGTATGGGGCATTGATCGTGGAAGAGCCCAACGTACCGCGCGACACCACGCGCGATCACGTGATCGTGATGGGCTTGCTGGGCGACACGCGCACGGGCGCCTTGGCCGTCAATGGGCGCACGACTGCGGTACCATTGGCCCTCGCCCCGGGCACACATCGACTGCGTTTCGTGAGCATTCCTGTGGACGAGGAGATCGCGGTCGCGTTCGTGCGCGATTCCGTCGTGCAACAATGGCGGTCACTCGCCACCGATGGCGCCGAGCTCCCGGCCGCGCAGCAGCGTGTGAGCGCGGCCCGGCGCACGGTGAGCGCGGGCCAGTCGTTCGATGTCGAAGTCACGATTCCGGCCGACGCGCCGGCCGACTACGCGCTGCGCTTCACGACGCGATGGTATCCCACCGATGCGCGCGGCGAGCAGCCACCGCCGGTGCTGCGGGTGCCGATCATCGTTCGCCAACCCTGACAACCCTGCCATGATTGCGATTGCTGTTCACGATGCGGCGAGTAATGCCGAGATTGGCGTGATCTCGGAATCGGACGCGCACTTCCTTCGGCAGCGCCTCGAAAGCGACTCCGCCGACGCCGTCACCTATTTCATCGATCAGGCCACGGTCGATGTGCTCAAGCAGGCGAGAGCCTCCCTGACGCTGCTCGGCGTGCTCAACGCGGCGATCGCCGACGCCGGCGAGCGAGTGATCACGCTCGTGCATCCAGCGGATGCCACACAGGACGACGCGGAGGCGGAGGCAGCGCTCGAGGTCGAGGCAGTGAACGCGCGTATCGTCCCCGTCGCGACGGCGCGCGAGGTGTCTGCTCGCGAACGGGATCTCAAGTGCGTCGTCTGCGGACATACGCACTTCACCCATCGCAAGGCGCAGTTGCACACGGCGCTCGCCACGTTCTTCGACATGGAGTGGCTCGGCGCCACGGCCGATTGCTATGTGTGCGACGAGTGTGGGTACATCCACTGGTTTCTACGCTGATGCGCAGCCGAACCGCATGACGACCGGAGCGCGCTCCTGACCTTCGACGATCTCATTCACCTCGCCGGCAGCTTGCCGGAGGCCGAGGTCTCCACGAGCTACGGCACGCCCGCGCTCAAGGTGCGCGGCAAACTGTTCGCGCGACTCTGGGAAGACGGCACCACGCTGGTCTTGCGGGCGCCCGACCTCGTGCGTGACCACCTGCTGCAAACGGATCCCGTCACCTTCTTCGTGACTGATCACTATCGCGGCTATCCCTACGTGCTCGTGCGGCTCCCGGAGATCACGACGGATCGCATGGAGCCGCTGCTCGAGGAGGCGTGGCGCGACGTGGCGCCGAAGTCGCTGCGGTCGGGTCGCTGACGCACGGTTGCCGCGCGTCAGCGCGTTGTCGCTACCCCGCCAGCACCTCGCGCTCCAACCGCGCGTAGCTCGCTTCCATCCCCGTCGTCATGCCCGTCGCCAGGATCATGTCGCGCACATCCTTGCTGGGGTAGGTAATCACGAGACTCAGCAGCGTGCCGCCGTCGACGGCGGTGAGCGTGAGTTCGTTGCGGGTGGACGGCCCCGGCGTCCCGATCATCGCCTCCGTGGTCACCGCGCGATGCGGCGGCGCGCTCTCGAGCAGTTCGCCTTCGAAGCCAAACCGTTGCGAGCCGTCGGCGGAGGCCCACTCGTAGCGATAGTGGTCGCCCACCTGCTGCGCCACGTCGCACACCGGCATCGTCCAGCCATCCGGTCCCAGCAGCCATCGCTGCATGAGGGCCGGCTCGTGATGCGCGCGCCACACCTGATCCACGTTGCCGCGAATGACACGGCTCACGCGCGCCTGGGTGTCGTTGAGCAGTTGCGCGTCCGTGGCGCGTCCGATCGCGAACGACGCCAGGTCGGTGAGGGTGGCGTCGATCTGGCTCATCGCCGACTTCATGCCTTCCATCATGCCCATCTTTACCAGCGTCTCCATCGACTCCAGCGACGAGAAGAACGTCGTGCTCCGAAAGCGCGAACCGGCATCGGTCGACTCGAACGCGAAGATCATGCGCATCGTCGGCATCGCGGTGTTCGGCACACCGTGTTCGTCAGCGAAACCATCCTCCACTTCGAACGACCGGTACGGATCGACCGACAGAAACCGGAACCATCCGCGCGACTGTGTGCCGTCGGGGCCGGTCATGTAGTAATTCGAGTAGCCACCGACAGCCATGTCGTGACGCGTGAACGTCGCCGGCCATTCCACCGGTCCCCAGAAGCGCTCGAGTTGGCGCGGGTCGGCGTAGGCGTCCCACAGCCGCGTCACCGACACGGGATAGTCGGCGATGACGGTGAGCGTCAGGTCCTTCGCGTTCGAGATCACGTCGGTGATGGGCATCGTTATTCCTTGGTGCGGTGGGGAGTGGCGAGGACGTCGTCGAGTTGGCTGAAGCGCGAAATCCAGAGCTGCTCGAGTTGCAGCAGCAGGGCGCGCGCCTGCGCGATGCGTTCGGGGTTGCTGCGCACGATCCGCTCCCGGCCACGCGATTCCTTGCTCACCAGTCCAGCCTCCTCCAGCACGGCCACGTGCTTCTGCACGGCCGCGAAGGACATGTCGTACCGCTGCGCGAGCGTGGTGACCGAGGCGGGCTCGCCGGCCAACAGTCGCGCCACGATGTCCCGTCGCGTGGTGTCGGCCAGGGCTCGAAAGAGCTGGTCCAGTTCGGGGTCGGAAAGTTTACGTGCAACCATATGGTTGTACGTTATGGCGCACCGATTCGGCGCGCAACCCCCCGCTTGCCGGCGCGCGTCACGCTCCTGAGCTTCATCGTACCATGGCACTCGATATCGATCGGCTTCGGCAGTTCGCGCTGCGCCGGCAGTTTCCCCGGCAAACCACGCTTGGCCGCGCGATTGCCCGGCTGGGTTTCGTGCAGGCCGACCCGATCCGCGCCCCCGCGCGCGCGCAGGACCTCACGTTGCGCCATCGCGTTGCGGGCTATCGCGCCGGCGACCTCGAGCGGCGCTATGCGCGCTTGGGCATCGAAGAAGACTTCTTCGTGAACTACGGCTTCGTCACGCGCGACGTGCACGCCCTCATGCATCCGCGCACGGCACGCACCTCATGGTCGGCGGCCGAACGGAAGCGCGCGCAGAAGCTGCTGGAATTCGTCCGCGAGTGTGGCGTCGCGCATCCGCGCGACGTGGACGCACACTTCGCGCACGGCAAGGCGCTCAACTGGTTTGGCGGACAATCGAACGTCTCCACGCAGCTGCTCGACGCGATGCACTATCGCGGCCTGATCCGCGTTGCCCGGCGCGAAGGGGGCACCCGCCTGTATGCCGCGCGTGAGCCGAGCGCCGCACCGCAGGACAGTGCTGCGGCGATGGACTCGCTGGTGGATGTGATCGTGGCCAAGTACGCGCCGCTGACCGGTAGCATGCTGAGTGGACTGGTACAGCGACTGCGCTACGGCGCGCCGCAGTGGACGGGCATGCGGGCGGCCGCGGTGGCACGGGCCAAACAGCGGCTGCCGCACGCGAACGTGCAGGGTGTCGACTGGTTCTGGCCCGAGGGCGAATCGCTGCCGATGCGCCGCGTGATGCCGGACGATACGGTGCGTCTGTTGGCACCGTTCGATCCCTTCGTGTGGGACCGCGTGCGGTTCGAACAGTTCAACGGCTGGGCCTATCGATTTGAGGCGTACACGCCGGCACCAAAGCGCGTCCGCGGGTATTACGCACTCCCGCTGGCGTGGCGCGATCGCGTGATCGGATGGGCGAATCTCTCGGTTCGCGACGGCCACCTCGTGCCGGATCTCGGCTACGTCCCGGGACGGTCGCCGGACGATCCGGCGTTCCACCGCGCGCTCGACGCCGAGCTGGCGGCGTTCGCGGCCTTCATGGGTCTCTAGGCGGTCTCCCGGCGCTACACTTTCTCGTCATCACCGACGCATCCATGATCCAACCCACGCTCTACACTGCTCGTCTCATACTCCGGCCATTCGTGCTGTCCGACGCACGCGCTGTGCAGCAGCTCGCAGGTGACGCCGCGGTGGCCGAGATGACGCTCAATGTGCCGCATCCGTATCGCGACGGCATGGCGGAGTCGTGGATCGCGTCGCACCCCGCGGCGTGGGTCGAGGGCACCGCCGTCACGTTCGCCATCACGACGCTGGACGACGAACTCCGCGGCACCATCAGTCTGCAGCTTGTGCTCCCGCACGGCCGCGGCGAAATGGGCTACTGGATCGGCCGTCCCTTCTGGGGTCAGGGGTTGGCCACCGAGGCCGTGAGCGGCCTGCTGCACTTCGCCTTCGGTCCACTCGGGCTCAATCGTGTGCAGGCGTCGCATCTGCCGCGCAATCCGGCCTCGGGCCGCGTCATGCAGAAAGCGGGTATGCTTCGCGAAGGACTGCATCGCGAGAAGTACCTGAAGAACGGCCGCTTCGAGGACGTCGAAGAGTACGCCGTGCTTCGTCGTGATTGGGAAACGGGTTCAGCAGGACACACCTCTACCGACCATCCACACCATGTCCACTAGTCTTCCTTCGCAGGCCGTCGAAGTGCCGCACGCCATGACGACCACCGCGTTCGAGTTGCCCGGCTATCGCATCCATGCGTCGTTCGGCGTGGTCCGCGGTGTCGTGGTGCGTTCGCGATCGGTGTTCGGCACATTGGGTGCGACGCTGCAGACGGTGATGGGCGGCAACATTTCGTTGTTCACCGAGCTGGCCGAGCGGACGCGGTCGCAAGCCTTCGACACGATGCTGCATCAGGCGCATCTGGCCGGCGCCAACGCCGTGATCGGCGTGCGCTACGACGCGAACGAGATGATGCAAGGCGTGACCGAGGTGCTGTGTTACGGCACGGCGGTGCACGTGGAACGCGCGTAAACGGAGTTGCAAAGGTTGGGACAAGACGCACGTCGCACGAGCTCGGCTGAATCGCTGACCCATCCGCATGCTTGACGGCAGCAGGTGTAGCTTTTCATTCTTGCCTACGTGCTTCAGGTGTTTCGTCGTCTCTTACCGTGCAGGGCCCCGATGCTCCTGTCGTCGCTGGTGCTCGCGCCACAGATCTCCGTTCATGATGCGCCGCCGAACGTATCCCCGGCGGCGTACGAGGTGTTTCACGCGGCGGACGTCCTCACGGCACTTTCGTACCTGGCGATTGCGACGACGCTGCTGGTGATCGTCATGCGATTGCGCGAAGCGCTGCCATTCCGGATCGTCTTCGTGTTGTTCGGCGCCTTCATTGTGCTATGTGGCGCCACGCATATCATGGGCACGCTACCGCTCGGCGCGCAGCGCGGCGTCGTCGAGACGTATACCATGGTGGCCACGGCCGCGGTGTCGCTGCTCACCGCGGTGCTCCTCCCGTTCTTCGTGCCGCGCATCGAGGCGTTGGTCCGTGACGCGCAGATCGCGCGGGAGCGAGAGCGCGACAAAGCGCGGGCCGACGCGCTCGCCGAGTCGAACGAGCAGCTCGTCGCGCAGGCGGCGGCACTGAACCTCGCGAACGATCGGCTCGCCGCGAGTCTGCGTGAACGAGAACGACTCGAAGGGCACTTGCGGCAAGTGCAGAAGATGGAGCTGATGGGCCGCCTCGCCAGTGGCGTCGCGCACGACTTCAACAATCTGCTGACGGTCATTCAGGCCAATGTCTTTCTCGTGCGCGACGCGATTCCCGCCACGGCACCGGAGTCGGCGAACGTAGACGAGATCGATCAGGCCGCGCGACACGCGACCCATCTCACCCGGCGGTTGCTCGCCTTCAGCCGAAAGGCACCAAGTCGGACCGAGCGGACGACGCTCGACGCGTTGCTCGCCCGGGAACACCGACTGCTGCAACGCGCCCTGCACTCGGGCATGCAGCTCGAAGTGCGTAGTGGTCACGCCGACGGCTTTGTGCAGATCGACGTCAGCCAGGTGCAGCAGGCGATCCTAAACCTCATCGTCAACGCGCGTGACGCGACATCGAGTGCTGGCCGCAGCGGGGGAACCAGCAGTACGTACGAGTCAGCGAGACATAACATCACGCATTGCTTGGGCACGGCAGGCCGGTTGTCAGTCCCCCCATCGGCCTCCCCCATTGGACGGATGGCCGCGCCAACCCGCTTGCGCGACATTGGCTTCACGCGGCGGGTGTTTCGCCGTCCAACAGGAACTCATCAATCATGCATTTCGACGAAGTGGACGCTGGGGACTATCGGATTTACGCGGGTGCGGTGGAACGGCCGCGCCAATTTGGCTATGTGGCCGCGGTGGTGGTGGGTGCGCGGCCGAAGCCCCAGGTTGAGGCGTTCCGGGATGAAAACCTGGCCGGCGGTTACGCGTGGTCGTCGCCCAAAAGAGGCGCTGCGCTTTGCGGTCAACGCCGGCGACGCGGTGATGTGTCGGGTGGGTGCCCTGGCTTGATGGGTGGCTGAGCGGCGCTTGAGCGGATTCCAGGGGCGGCAAACCGTCATTCGTCGCCCAAATCTTGGATGAAGGTCGCGCGCCCGTTACGCTGCGGCCACGATGCCGCTTACCGATCCCGAATCACCCAGTCACGCCCAAGCCTGGAAAGGCTTTCTCGCCACGTTGAGGCCGCTGCCGCTGGCCCTGTCCATCGGCCTCGCGGCGGCGGCCGCGCTGCTGCTGTCGCCGATCTTCATCCTGTCATTCCCGGTCTTGCTGGGCCGCACCTTGTTCTTCGTGGGCCTGCTGGGGCTGTTGAGCTTTGCAGCGTCAAGTCAATGGCCACGGCGTCTGCCGAAATGGCTGGCGCGCTGGGCGCCGCAGGTGGTGGTGGTGGCGCTGACCGTGCCGCTGGCCACCTTGCTGGTCTACCTGGCCTCGGTGGGCGGCGATATCGGCTCGCTGCTGCAGAGCGAGCCGCGCATCCTCGGCTTTATCTGGATCGCCGGGTCGGCGTCCTGCCGTCGGGCCTTTGCTGGCGATGTCGGCGTTGTACCGCCATCGCGATGGCGAGGCCCGCAGCCAAGCGTTGCGTTTGAGCTGGAGCGCAGCGAGTTGGAGCGCCAGGCACTTAACTCCCAGCTGCGGTTATTGCAAGCACAGGTCGAGCCGCATTTCTTGTTCAACACCCTGGCCAATGTGCGTGCCCTGGTCGAAACCGGCTCGCCGCAGGCAGCGCCGGTCTTGCAAAGTCTGATCGCCTATCTGCGCGCGGCCATGCCCCGCTTGGCCAACGAGGCAGCGAGCCTGGGCGATGAGTTGGCGCTGGTGAGCGCCTACCTCGATCTGATGCATATGCGCATGCCCGATCGGCTGCGCTATCACCGTGCAGATTCCTGCGCCGCTGCAGGCCTTGCGCTTTCCGCCGATGGCCTTGCTGACGCTGGTGGAAAACGCCGTCCGGCATGGCATCGACCCAAGCGAGGAGGGCGGCTACATCAAACTTGGCGGTGAACGTCTGGCCGATGAGTCGGTTCACCTGTCGGTCAGCGACAGTGGCGTGGGCCTCACGCAATCGGGCGGCAATGGCACCGGGCTGCGTAATTTGCGCGAACGGCTGAGGGTGTTCTATGGCCCATCGGCCAGACTTGACCTGGTTGAGAATTCACCGTCCGGCCTGCGGGCCGACCTTCACTTCA
>CAWJMR010000058.1:0-235723 GCA_963843965.1 uncultured Gemmatimonadaceae bacterium | reverse complement strand
GCGATCGGCAGGGGCGAGCGTACTGCGGCGCTGCCCGGTGGCACCTGAGGCAGACGCTCCACGCTCGCGAGCACGGAGATCCACTGCAGCAACGCGGTGCGAACGATCATCGAAGCAGGTCGTGGATGAGCGCTGATACATGAGCTTGGCTCCGGCACTCTTCACGTCGTCGTGAACAGTCAACTGGATGCCGCCGGCGCGCTGCTGACGTACGGTGAATAAAACCTGCACCCGGGAACGCCAGGTTGGCAGGTCCGGGACCAACCGCGACCAGACGCTGGCCGCGCGCCGAAATATGAATCCGGAATCATGCGCGTGCGTCGCGCGCATATTCATGACCTCGTGATGCTGTCGTGGTCTCGTCCCACAGGCGATGTTCGAGTATGGCTGAGCCAGCACCCCAATCTCCGTCCCGACCGGACCAGGCCGACGCGCAGGAGTCTGACGCGGCGCCTCGCCTCCTCGTGGTCGACGACGAGCCGGCGATGTTGCGCGCACTCACCCGACAGCTGGCGGCCCGTGGATTCGACGTCACGCCGTTCAGCGATGTCGAGGAGGCCAAGCGCGCCGTCGCCGAGCGCGAGTATGACGCGGCGGTACTCGACTTCGGTCTGATCGGCATGACGGGTGTAGAGCTCATGGAGCAGCTGCGGGCCATCGATCCCACGCTCACCGTCGTGCTGCTCAGTGGGACGATCGAAGTGCCCGACGCCGTGCGTGCGATCCGTCGCGGTGCCGAGGATGTACAACTCAAGCCGCCCAATCTCGACATGCTCCACGCCGCGCTGGAGCGTGGCCTCGAGCGTACCCGCTTGCAGCGCTCGCGCCGACTGCTGGCTGCGCATGTGGTCGACCCGTATGGCGTGCTCGATCCATCCACGGTGATGCAGCGTGTGGTGCGTCAGGTGCAGCATGTCGCGCCGCTCGCGTTGCCGGTGCTGCTGATCGGTGAAGCCGGCACCGGCAAGCGCGCCATCGCCGAGATGGTGCATCAGCTCGCGCCGCAGGTGGATCGCAAGTTCGTGGTGATCGGCTTGCTCGATCGCACACCGGACGCGGTGGAACGCGCGCTGCACGCGGCACGACAGGATGCGCTGCAGTCGAGTGAACACGGCGCGTTGCCGTCACGTACCACGCTCTATCTCGACGACCTCGGCGTGCTCAGCCCCGGGGCGCAACAGCAGCTGCTGCGCGTCATGGATGCGGCGCCCGCGCTGCGACTCATCGTGTCCACACGGCGTGATCTGGCCGACGATGCGCGCGCCGCGCGACTGCTGCCGGCGCTGCACCATCGACTGGCCGTGTTGCCGATCAACGTACCCGCGCTGCGGGAACGCGGGGCCAAAGCCATCAGCACGATCGCCCTGCGCGTGCTCGACCGCGCGCGCATCGACGTGGGTGAAGGACCGGACGGGTTCACCCAGGCGGCGCTGGACTGGCTGTGCAACTGCCCCTGGCCCGCCAACATTCCGCAGCTGCGCGATACGGTGATGGAGTCGTTCGTGCGCGCGATCGGCGAACCGCAGATCGACGCGCATCACCTGGCCCCATCGCTCGTGTCGCGCGGCATGCACGCCGGACATGCCGCGCCCGACACCGACGACTGGTCGATTCGGGCTGCGGAGAAGCGTCAGATCGTGGCGGTGCTCGGCATGGTGAAGAACCACCGGTCGCAAGCCGCCAAGCTGTTGGGCATCACGCGCACGACGTTGTACAAGAAGATGGATGAGTACGGGATCGGTCTCTCCGGCGACTAGCGCGCCGGCCACTCGCAGGATTCTCCGAACACTCCAGTCCATGAACCGAATCGTGTGGACATCGCGGCCGATGCGGACCATGCGCGCGCTGCTCGCGGCATCGTCGGCCGTTGCCCTCGCTGCCGCAGACCTCGCCGCGCAGTCCGCCGCAGACACCCGGCTGCTGCGGCAACCAACGCTCAGTACCACGCACATCGCATTTACGTACGGTGCCGATGTCTGGGTGGCGCCGCGCGAGGGCGGCGAGGCGCGCCGGCTCACCAGTACGCCGGCCGTCGAGCGCGATCCGCAGTTCTCCCCCGACGGCCAGTGGATCGCGTTCACGTCCACGCGCTCGGGCGGGCCCGCAGTGTGGGTGGTGCCTGCCGCCGGTGGCGACGCCAAGCGTCTGACCTGGAGCCCGGCCGGCGAGGAGACGCGCGGCTGGACGCCCGACGGGAAGTCGGTGCTGTTCGCCTCGGGCCGCGTGTCGGCGCCCACCGACTACACGAAGCTGTTCACGATTCCGGTGGCCGGCGGACCCGCGAAGCAGTTGCCGGCCTACATGGGCTATCGCGGCAGCTTTGCCCCTGATGGTCAACGCATCGTGGTCGATCGCGTCGATCGCTGGGACGTGGAATTCCGCAGCTATCGTGGTGGACAGAATACGCCGCTCACGATCACCACGATCGCCGATGGCACCGAACTGCGCCTGCCGAATCAGCTCACGATGGATGTCGATCCGGTGTGGCTCGGCGAGACGATCTACTTCCTGTCCGATCGCGACTGGGCCACCAATGTGTGGTCGTACGACACACGCACGCGGGCCTTGAAGCAGCTCACCACGTTCCGCAACGCCGATGTGAAATCGCTCGACGGCGCCGGCAGCGGTGCGACCGGCATGCTCGTGTTCGAACAGGACGGCTCACTGTGGACGCTCGATCCCAACAAGGGTGAGCCCAAGCGCTTGTCGATCAGCGTACGCGGCGACTTCCCGTGGGCCATGCCGCGCTACGCCGACGTGACGCGGTCGGCGCAGTCGGCGGCACTCGGACCGAACGGCAAGCGCGCATTGATGGAATCGCGCGGCGAGATCTTCACGGTACCAGTGGAGAAGGGCGATGCGCGCAATCTCACGCGCTCGTCGGGAGCGGCCGATCGCGCGCCGGTCTGGTCGCCCGATGGACGGCGCGTGGCATGGTTCAGCGACGAAGGGCAGGGCTATCGTTTGCTCGTCGGTGATGCCGATGGACTCACGGCGCCGCGCGTGGTCGCGATCGGCGATGTGAAGATGGCGTGGAATCCCGCCTGGTCGCCCGATGGCAGTCGCATTGCCTTTACCGACGACAAGGTGCGGCTGCGCACGATCGACGTCGCGACGGGCACGTTGAGCGTGATCGACACCGCCGGCGCGGCGAACGATCGCGGCGCGATGGTGCCCGCGTGGTCTCCCGATTCCAAGTGGCTGGCGTACGCGAAGTCGTTCCCGAATCAGTTCCGTCGCGTGGTAGTCTACTCGCTCGCAACCGGACAGAAGCGCACGATCACCGACGCCCTCGCCAGCGCCGGCTCGCCGGTGTGGGATCGCAACGGCAAGTGGCTGTACTTCCTCGCCAGCACCGACCTCGGTGTGCAAAGCGGTTGGGCCGACGTCGGCAGTCAGACGCGCACCAGCACGAGCGCCGTGTACGTGGCGCTGCTGCGCAGTAACGAGGCCAGCCCGTTCACGCCGGAGAGCGACGAAGAACGCGCGATGAGTGACAGCGCTGCCGCGCGTGCACCCGTCACGCCAGCACCGGCGCCAGCACCAGCACCAGCGGCAACCCCGGTTCCATCCGCCGCGCCGCGTGTGCCGACGACCACCATCGATTTCGATCGCCTCGATCGTCGTACGCTTGCGCTGTCGATGCCCACGCGTGACTACGCGTATCTGGTGCCGGGCCCGGCCGGTGTGCTGTTCATCGGCGAACGTATCCCCAACCAGCCCGGCACCGCGCTGCACAAATGGGACATGGCCAAGCGTCGTGCCGAGCCGTTCGCGACCGGCGTGAGCGCCGTCTCGACATCGGCCGATGGTAAGAAGCTACTGTGGCGCGCCGGGACTGCGTGGGCGGTGGTCGGTGCCGACGCTCCACCCAAGCCCGGTGACGGTGCCCTGCGCGTGTCACTTGGCATGTCGCTCGAGCCCGAACGGGAGTGGGCGCAGATCTTCGACGAAGCGTGGCGCATCGAGCGCGACTTCTTCTACGATCCCAGTCTTCACGGCGCCGATTGGAACGCGGTACGCGCGCGCTATCTGCCGCTGGTACCGTTCATCAAGCACCGCGATGATCTCACCTATGTCATCGATCAAGTGGGTGGTGAGCTGGCGGTCGGTCACTCGTTTGTCGGCGGCGGCGATTATCCCGTGACCGACAGCTCGCGCGTCGGTGCACTGGGCGCCGATCTGGTCGCCGATGGTGATCGCTGGCGCATTGCGCGCATCTACACCAGCGAGAGCTGGAATCCGGGATTGCGCGCGCCCCTCGACGCACCAGGTGTGAAGGCGCGTGTGGGAGACTACGTGCTCGACGTCAACGGCGTCGCGATGACGACGCGTGACGAGCCGTGGAAGCTGCTCGATGGCACGGCCGACCGGCAGACGGTGCTGCGCCTGGCCGAGCGCGCCAGCGGTGAAGGTTCATGGACGGCCACCGTGGTGCCGGTGCGCAGCGAAGCGCAGCTGCGCCAACGCGCGTGGGTGGAAGACAACCGTCGTCGCGTGGATTCGTTGTCGAAGGGCACGCTGGCGTATGCGTGGATCCCCAATACCGGCGGTCCGGCCGTGACCGCGTTCGATCGGTACTACTACGCGCAGCAGGACCGCAAAGGCGCCGTGATCGACGAACGCTTCAACGGCGGCGGGCTGCTCGACGACTACATGGTCGGCGCGATGGCGCGAAAGCCGATCGGCGGCGTCACCGACTTCGTACCGGGTGCACGGGGTACGCGATTGCCGGCATCAGGCATCTTCGGTCCGAAGGTGCTGCTCACGAATGAACTGGCCGGGTCCGGCGGCGACTTCTTTCCGTGGGTGTTCCGTCAGACGGGCACCGGGCCACTGATCGGCACGCGCACGTGGGGCGGTCTGGTGAATGCGTCGGTGCCGTACGCGCTGGTGGACGGTGGTACGATCACCGCACCGGCCCTGGCCGTCTTCGGACCCGAGGGCTTCATCGCCGAAGGCGACGGCGTGGCGCCCGATATCGAAGTGCTGCAGGATGCGCAGGCCGTGATGCAGGGGCGCGATCCGCAGCTGGAGCGCGCGGTGCGCGAGGCACTCCGCCTGATCACGGAGAAGAACGTGGTAGTGCCGGCCCGTCCAACGACGATGCCCCTCAAGGCCAAGCGTCCGGGAGGACGCTGAGGCCACGAGGGGCACGTCGGCGTACGCGGTGACGCGCTACTTGACGTCGATGACCTTTACGCCGGCGGTACTGGCCCCGGCACTGACGTAGCCCACGGCGCCGGGTGTTGCTTTGACGTAGGCAATGACATCGTCATCGGACGCCTTGGCCGCCGGGGGAACTTCCTTGCCGGAAAAGATCTGCTGCTGCCAGTAGGTATCTACGGCACTGACCGGGCGGCCGATGATCCGCTTGCTGAACGCGGCACGCACCGGACTGGACTTGGCCAGGTCGACGGGTGTCGCGGACGCGCCGCCGGGAAAGCCAGCGGTCTCCTTCAGGAAGATCTTGCTCAGCGTGGCGGCCGGAATGTCGCTGATGGGATTCGCGCTGTTCACGATCACCTTGAAGTCCTGCGCGGCCAGCGGCGTGGCCGACGGCAGGGCCAGCAGGCAGGCCGCTACGGCGGCGGCGAAGAAACGGGAGAGTGTGTTCATGGATGTGGTCTCGGTTAGAAGCTGAACGCGAAACTACCGAGCCAATACATGCCGGCCGATTGCGGCGCGACCACACTCTTCCCCGCCACAGTGCTCACGAGCGGAACGAGCTGGTCGAACGCGTAGCCGCTCACGTCGTGACGCTCAAGTCGCACCAAGGCGCCTCCGCCGATGCGATAGGTCACGCCGATCGCGCGATCGCGCGTGGCCACGACATCCACGTTCGACAGTGGTGCGTTCTGGAAGATGCGATTGTTCGTGAGGCTCATCTCCGACATGATGTCGATCTTCTCGCTCACGTTGAACACGCCCTGCACGTAGCCGCTCTTGCGATCCTGCTTGGGTCCGACACCGTAGATGCGGAGTCCTTCGGCACGAAGCACGGTACGCGGCACGATGTGTGTTTCGGCGGAGACCAGGCTCTCGTGGCGCCAGCCATACACCCGGGCGGAGTCGATGCGATACTGCGCGAAGTAGCCGCCGAACCGCGTGCGACCCGGCGCGACGTTCACCCAGGCTTGCGCGCCCTTGAACACGTTGCCGCGGAACGCACGAATCGAGTTACCCGTGGCGGTGACGACCTGCGTACGGACTTCATTGCTGCCGCCGAACACGTTGAACTCCAGCGATCCACTGCCGAGGCCATCGGTGCGTGAGTACACGAAGCCGTCTACCGTCTCGCGCCCTTCACCGTACACCTCGAACGACGGACGGAAGAACGGCAACACGGTGCCCACAAAGCGGGTCTCGTTGAAGATGCCGCGCGGCATTGGAGTGCGACCCACCTTGATCGTGCCAAGCTTACCGCGACGCTGCCAGTAGGCCCACTGCAGCGAGACATCGGGGAGGGCCGTTTGTAGCGGGCTCAGACCGAGTCGGCGATTCACCAACTGCACGACGAATTGGTCGGAATTGTCGAGTCGGTACCGGAACTGCAGCGCGGCCGTCCGATAGTCGAACGTGCCGAAAGACGGAATGCCGAGGATAGGGAGCTTCCCGGAGACGCCGGCGCCGGCATTGATCGCGGCGTGAAAGCTGAACGGGGACTCACCCGACTGGGCGGCGGCCGTCGTGGAGAATGCTGCGAGACAGAGGGGGAGCAGCGCAATAAAGCGAGAACGCATAATGCTTGGCGCCTTCAGACCTACGGGATGTGCATCCGGGCCACATCGCCCCACGCATTTCTATCGACAGCGGCGGGACGATTCTTGAGCGACATTGTCTCAGTCGCATGACCCGCCCTTGGCACCAACGTCGTTCATGGAGTTCATGTCATGTCCGCTGCCCCCTCGCTGTCCATGCCGATCTCCGCGAGGGCGGTCCGCTCGCTCGCGACCGCCGTGGCCGTCGTAGCGCTCGGGTGCGCGCCCCCCGCGGTGCCTGCCGCTATCAACGCCGCCGATCGTGATCTGCTCGATGTCACGGTCCCGACGCTCGAGCAGTTGTACGTCGACAAGCGCTACACGGTCACGCAGGTGGTGCAGTGGCATCTCGATCGCATCGATCGCTATAACGGCGTGTATGGTGCCATTGAAACGGTGTTGCGTGAGAGTGCATTGGCCGACGCCGCACGCCTCGACGCGGAAGCGGCGAAGGGCGATCGTGCCGCGCGCGGACCGCTGTGGGGCGTGCCCATCGTGATCAAGGCCAACACCAGCGTGCAGGGACAGGTGACCACCGCCGGCTGGGAAGGATTCACCCGTGCGGGTCACGAGCTCGTTGCACCAAGGGACGCGACCATCGTGGCGAGACTCCGCGCTGCCGGTGCGATCATCGTGGGCCTCGCCAACATGCCGGATCTCGCCAACAGCGACACCAATCGTAGCAGCTCGTTCGGTCGCACTGGCAATGCGTTCGACGTGCGCTTCTCGCCCGGTGGTTCGAGCGGTGGCGTGGTCACGGCCGTCGCCGCGAACATGGCGGTGCTGGGGAATGGCACCGATACCGGCAACTCCATTCGCATGCCGGCTGCCACCAGTGGCCTGGTCGGTGTGTATCCCACACGCGGCCTGGTCAGCATCGCCGGTATCGCGCCGCTCGATTGGCTGCTCGACAACACGGGTCCGATTGCGCGCACCGTTTCCGACGCCGCCATCGCGCTGGCCGTGATGGCCGGGAAAGACTCGCTCGATCCGGCAACACTACTGGCGCCGGATTCGCTGCGCGTCACGACGGAGGGCATGGCCGCCGCATCGCTCAAGGGCAAGCGCTTCGGCGTACCCGCCTTCATCATGGCCGGCAGTGGCATCCCGTTTCACGGCATTCCCGCCGGCGTGCCGGAACGTGCCGCGGATTCCATTCGCGCCGCCGCCAACATGGCGCTGCGCGACGATACGCGCGCGTTGTTCATGAAGGCGGTCGAATCACTGCGCGCCGCCGGTGCCGAGGTGATCATCAGCGACAGCATCCTTCCGCCGTCATTTGCGAAGATGGCAAGCCGCGTATCCACCTACGCCTACATGCGTGATGGCACCGACCGATTCCTCGCCACCTTCGGACCGCCCGCCTACCACTCGGCCGCGCAGTATGAACAGGTCGTCGGCACGCCGCTGTTCGTGTCGTCGATCGGCGTGGAAGATCACTTTCGCGTCATGCCCGGCGTGCGACTCGAGCAACGCGTGCTGGATACCGATAGTGATGCTGAGCGGAACTATCATGCACCGCGTCGCGAGATGCTCGCCGAGTATGTGGCGACCCTCGATCGCCTGAAGCTCGATGGGTTCGTGTATCCGGCCATTCAGATGGCGCCGCCGGATGAGTCGATGCCGCAGGATGGTCGCGTGAGTGAAGGGCCGCACTCCGCTACGAGTTGGGTGAACATGATCGGGGTGCCGGCGATGGTGGTGTATGCCGGCAACTACACGAACGGATTACCCTTCGGCCTCGAGTTCTCGGCGCGTCCGTGGACCGACGGTGCGCTCATGAGCATCGCGCATGCGTGGGAGCAGGCGACACCCAAGCGCACGCCGCCGAAACTGGTGGATGCGGGATTGCTGTCGGTGGTCAAGGCGCGCACGGCAAAGTAGATGCTCAACTTCGTCATTCGCGGTCTCAAAGTGCTGGCGGTGCTGTGTACGCTGCTGCTGATCTATCTCGTCTACAGCAGCGTGACCGGAAACTATCCGTGGCGCGAGAATTGGATCGGCATGGTGCTGCTGCAGCTGGCCGTATTCCTATTCCGTCGTGCGGCGCGACTGTTGGATCAGCAGAAGCGCTCGGGGGCGCTACTCGGGCTGATCGGTGTCGTGTTCGGTCCGACCCCCACGCTGTTCACCGACGTGCATCCAGCGGTACAGTGGTTCTGGCCGGTGCTGCTGGGTGTGCCACTCGTCGTGGTGTGGTTTCAGCTCGCCAAGCGGCCGACATCGGTGGTGGACCGCGTGCCGGAAGCGTTGTAGCAGGGGGGAAGTCTATTGACGGATGGCACGCCTTCTGCGCTGTGCGAGGATGTCGGCCTGCGGTCCCGCACGGTTGGCATTCCCATCACGCTGAGACGCCATTATGTCAGTCGCCAAAGTCATTGAGATCATTTCGTCGAGCACCGTCAGCTTCGACGACGCGGTTGCTGGGGGCATCGCCAAAGCCTCCGAGACCATCACCGGCATCGCCGGCGCCTGGATTCAGGACCAGAGTGTTGAGGTCGCCAACGGCAAGGTGACGATGTACAAGGTCACCCTCAAGCTCACGTTCGTGCTCAAGGGAGACTGAACGATTCGGGTGGTCGGGTTGTAGTAAGGCTACTCCCCCTCACCCGCTCGGGCTCTCACCTGCTGGAGTTGCCGATGTCGCACGAGACTCGCCGTCGTCATGCCGTTACGTTGGCAGCGTTCGCGCTGACATCCTTTCGCCCGCTGCCACCGCCTGCAGTCGCGACGGCGGTCGCGTCTGACATCGCGGCCGGCTCCGTCGTCACCGCGTCCGCCATGCGTGCCCCGCGCGCGGCGCACACGGCCACCACGCTGCGTGATGGTCGTGTGCTGGTCGCGGGGGGATTCACCAACGAGGAGAACGCGGTGAGCGGTGCGGAGCTATTCGATCCCGCCGGTGGACGTTTTACCGCGTTGCCTCGTATGCGGACGCTGCGCCATAGCCACACGGCGACGCTGCTGCCCGACGGCAAGGTGCTGCTGGTGGGTGGCTACACGGTGGGCTCCTCCGTGCTCGCTGCCGCCGAGCTGTTCGATCCGGCGACCAATCGCTTCACGTCCACCGGATCACTCGGTGCGGCGCGCGCGGGGCATGTCGCGGTGGCCCTTCCCAATGGAAAGGTACTCATCGCCGGCGGCGTGGGTCCGGCCTGGCGCTTTCTCTCGAGCGCGGAGCTTTACGATCCCGCGACCGGACGCTTCACGCCGACCGGGAGCATGACCATCGCCCGAGAGAGCCACGCGGCGGTGTTGCTGCAGAGCGGACAGGTGCTCGTGGTCGGTGGCCATCAGGGGCGTCGCGCGGACATCACGCTCTACACGTCGGCCGAAAGTTATGACGTGGCGAGCGGCACATTCCGGAAGGTTGGCGACATGCGCGTGCGTCGGCACAAGCACGATGCCGTGTTGCTGCGCGACGGGCGGGTGCTGATCACCGGTGGCACCGACGAGCGCGACATGGACGGTGTCTACAACAGCACCGAACTGTTCGATCCGACCTCGTCCACGTTCACGATGGGACCGGATCTGGTACGTCCACGCTACAAGCACAGCGGCAGTGCCGTGCTCCTGGCCAACGGCACCGTGCTGATCGCTGGTGGGGCAACACACGCGGAGACGTTCGATCCGCGAGCGCGTACCTTCGCGCTCGTACCGGGCAACAGTCCGATGGCGGGACAGTTTTCCGCCGTCGCGCCGATCACAGGCGGTGGCGCGCTGATCACCGGCGGCTATGGCGGCGGCACCGGGCCGCGCACGAGTGCGTGGGTGTATCGGCCGTAAGCGCGGATCTTGCGATATGGTGCCGCATGAGACGTCATCCTGTCTGCCCCCTCGTCGTATCGTTCGCCGCAGCGTTGATCGTCGCGCCGATGCTGGCGGCCTGCGGTGGACGCGCACAATTGCCACTCGCCGCTGGCATCGGACCGTCGCCCACGCTTGACGCCCCGCGGACGTCGCTCATTCCCACCATCGGTGTCGCCAGCGCGCGCCCGTGGACAGCGAATGAGATGCCAACGGCGGCCCCCGGGCTCGCCGTGCAACCCTTCGCGCGCGGTCTCGATCATCCGCGGTGGTTGTACGTGCTGCCCAACGGCGACGTGCTGGTCGCGGAAACCAATGCGCCGGAGCGGCCGGACGATGCCACCGGTATCAAAGGCTGGTTCTTCAAGCGCTTTCAGCGGAAGGCCGGCGGTGCCGTCGCGAGCGCCAACCGCATTACGCTGCTGCGCGATACCGACGGTGACGGCATCGCGGATGTGCGGTCGGTGCTACTCTCGGGGCTCACGTCGCCCTTCGGTATGACGCTGGTGGGTGACGTGTTGTACGTGGCCAACACCGACGCCATCGTCCGCTTTCCGTATCGCGCTGGTGTGCAACGCATCGATGACGCGGGAACGCGCGTGGTCGCACTTCCCGCCGGTTCGCGGAATCATCACTGGACGAAGAACGTGGTCGCCTCGCTGGATGGCAGCACGCTGTTCGTGGCGGTGGGGTCGAATAGCAATGCGGCAGAGAATGGCATGGAGGTCGAAGCCGATCGCGCCGCGATCTGGGCGGTCGATGTGCGCACGGGCAGCCATCGCACGCTCGCCAGCGGTCTGCGCAATCCCGTCGGGATGAGTTTCGAGCCCACGACCGGCGCGCTCTGGGTGGCCGTGAATGAGCGCGATGAACTGGGTAGCGACCTGGTGCCCGACTACATGACGCGCGTGCGCGATGGCGCGTTCTACGGCTGGCCATACAGCTACTTCGGCCCGCATGTCGACACACGGGTGAAGCCAGCGCGAGCCGATCTGGTCGCGAGCGCGGTGGTGCCCGACTACGCACTCGGTGCCCATACCGCGTCGCTGGGACTCGCCTTCTCTCGCGCCGGGGCGATGCCGGTCGCACTGCAACAGGGTGCCTTCGTGGCGCAGCACGGCTCGTGGAACCGCAAGCCGATGAGCGGCTACAAGGTGATCTTCGTGCCGTTCGTGAATGGCGTGCCGCATGGTGAGCCGGTCGACATTCTCACGGGATTTCTCGAGCGCGAGGAGTTCGCGCGCGGGCGTCCGGTCGGTGTCGCCATCGACGCGCGCGGTGCGCTGTTGGTGGCAGACGACGTGGGCAATGCGATCTGGCGCGTGACTACTTCTTCGCCTTCCCGCTGAACGTCTGCGAGCGCCAGCTCGCCGCACCCGGGTGTTCCCACACCGACTCCAGGGTTTCGGTAGTCGGCAGGTAGAAGGCCGCGCGGAGCATACCGCTGGGTAGGAAGTGCAACAGCGGATCCCCGTTCGGCGGCGAGTGCGCGCCCATGATCTTCCGCTTGATGTCCTGATGGAAGGTCTCGCTGGGCCGCCAATTCCAGATGCCGCCGTGCTGTGCCTGAAACTCGAGCGACTCCTGCAGTGCCTTCTGCACATGCGGGTACGTCGCATCGTGGATCAGGATACCGGTGTTGTCTTTCGTGAACCCGAACAGATCGTGGTCGCCGACCATGTTCACGTCGGGTCGCGCCTTGAGGCGGATGTACGGCCCCTCGATCTGCGCGTGCTCCTTGTAGTGCCCGAAGCGATACTCGTGATCCTCTTCGGCGAATTCGCGCGCACGATCCTTGAAGAGATCGCGGAGCTTGCCCCAATCCTCTTCCGACTTCGGCCAGAATCGCAGTCGCTCGTCATACTTGCGCGACTTGAGTGCCGGCAGCCGGACATTCTGGATGTAGGTGCGCTTCTTTGTCCAGTCTTGATCGGTCACCTGCGCCGCATCCGACACCTTCACGGCGCCACTCGGCCGCGCGCCCGACGTCCAACCCACCCGCGGGTTGTAGTGCACCACGGCGCCGATGTCCTCCCACTTCATCTCGTCGCACAGAAAGAAGTCGAGCTCTTTCGACGTCTTGTTCTTGAACTCCTGCGCCTTGGTCGGATTGCCCGATTCGATCCCCATGTGCGCGAGCACGCCAGTGGGACGCACCGAGATGCCGATCTTGTACTTGGTCGAGATCTGCGCCGCCGCCGTCATGGCGCCCTTGACCATGCCCTGCAGCAGGAACTCCTGCTCCATGTTGCGCTCGGCCGATCCAACGGCATGGCGCGGGTCGCCGAGCTGCTGGAAGTAGGTCGCGTTATCCCACCCGGAGCTGGAGTTCTTCGGGTCGGACTTGAACACGACGGGGGCGATGTTGGTGTTCTCGCCCGGCTGGTTGAAGAAGGCGTTCTCGCGGGAGGTCGGCTTGGGGTGGGTCATCCGGCGATTCTACGTCCCGCCGGGACCGTCGGCCACCAAGCTCAGCTTTATCCGGTTGTTCGTGCGATCCCGATCGATCAGTCGGACTTCCGGATCGATCTCGACGAACGCCGGCGTGCCGGTCACCGTCGCCTTGAGGACAACTCCGCCATTCACGACGCGCTGCCGACGTTTCAGCAGCAGCTGCGGGGCGTCCGGCGTGCCGCCGTAGATCGCCACGGTTACGAGCGCGCCATGGGCCGGCTCGACTTGCTCACCCGTACGGTCGACGCGCACGCGCTGCACGCGGAATCGGGCGACCACCTGCGCGCCTGCGTCACGACGCTCCACGCGCGCGGAGTCGGCCGAGAGATCGTAGATCACCCGTTCGGCAAACCACTCGTGCACGGCGGCCCGCGCATCGTCATCGCGGGCGGCGGCGCGCAATAGCGCGTACAGCTCCGCAGCCGTGGCGGCACCACGCGGACCGCTCTCCCGGGCCAACATCGTGCGCAGCGCACCGTTGATCGCGGAGTCGCCGAGCACCTCACGAAGGGCATGAAAGGCGAGTGCACCTTTGCCATAGTACAAGTGCGATTCATCGGCGGTGGTGAGCAGCGTGGGCTCGAGTCCGATCGTATTGGCCCGGCCGCTGAGATAGCGGTCGTGATCGAAGGACATCATGCGCGCCAGCACCGCATCGCCCTGCTGCTCTCCAAGTAGCAGTTGCTCGGAATACTTGGCCAGCGTTTCCACGATCGTCAAGCGACCCTCGGCCCACAGTGGATCGACGGTGTGTCCCCACCATTGATGCGCCACTTCGTGACCGATGCGCCGCACCAGCAGATCCACGTCGCCCTCGCGCGCGTCGGTGAGCATGCCGCGCGACTCCGTGAGGTAAATGGATCCGGTTTGCGCATACGCGCCGAAGCCCCAGCTGGCCGGCACTTCGATGAGTCGCAGCGTGCGGTGCGGATACGCGCCGAACTGCTCTTGCAACACCGTGAGCGAACGCGCCGCGATATCCACGATGCGTGCGGATTGCACGCCATGAGCCGCGTGATACCACAGTTCCACCGTGACGCCTTGTGCGGTGCGCCGCGCGACGGCGTACCGCCCGGAACTGACCGCGAACATCGGCGTGGACGGCTGCGCGAGTCGATACGAGAAATACCGGCGTCCGTTGGCGGTCCACGACTTCACGAGGTCGCCGGGGCCAAGCGCCGTCTGGTCGAGACTCGTGCTCACCGTGGTGCGCACCGTAAACCAGGCTGGGGCGAGCCCGCGCGCCTGCGCCCCGGTGGCGAGCATCGGCGTGGCGAGGCCCAGTCCGCGCTTCGCACGCTCGGTGCTGTCGGCGATCTCGAAGCGACCCTGATAGCCAACGGACGGCAAGAGGGCGTTCGACCGCACGAACGTGCCATTGCCGGCCACATCTTCGCTGAAGCCATCGGCCCGCAGCCCACTGCGGTCGAGCGTGAGCGCGTAGGACAAGGACATGCGCGCGCCGCTGTCGAGCGGCGCGGGGAGGGCCATCGCCTGCACCCCGAATCGCGCGTCGATCGTGGCGTGCGTCATAACGTGAGTTGATCCCGCGAGGCGAACGGACGCGTCGCGGACATCGCGCGGCATCATGACCCAGAGTGTGTCGATCGCACGCGGCGTGCGATTCTCGACGACGAGTGCGCCGCGCACCACCGCGCGTCGCGCCTCCGGATCGACGTCTACATCGAGTGACACATCCACAATCTGTGGCTGTGCGACCGATTGCAGGCGCCGATATCGCTGCTCGTACTCGGCGCGCCAGTCGAGCGCCTCGTCGCGACTCTCCCACTGGGCGCCCCAGACGGTCTCACGCGCCATGAAGGCGTAGGCCACAAGGAACGCGCCAGTGGTGATGAGCAACGCGCGGCGGCCCTGCTTCGTCAGACCAGACGACAATTGCTTCGGTAGCGTCCGCACACGCTGCAGGAAGGGCACGGCCACACCCCGCGGCCATAACGCCGCCGCCGCGCCGATCAGCGCCAGCGAGCCGAGCGCCCACAACGCATTGAACGCCATCCACGACGGCCAAGCGCTGCCGAAGCCATCGAGATCCGACCACCGCAACGTGGGCGCCGCCCCGAATCGCATGAGCAGATGCTCGAGGCCGATCTGCTCGCCGTCTTCCGTCACATACGCCAACACCAACCCCGCGAACAGTGCGAGCCACCGGTTGCCGATGATCAGTTGCAGTGCAACCGCAACGACCGTCGTGATCCACAACGGCACCAGTGACATCAGCATGTGTGCGCCGTACACCCGCGGCTCGATCGGCAGTCCGCCGGCCATGGCATGCACCACCATCACCGTACCGTAGCCCGCCACCGTGAGCAGCACGGGAATGAGTAGCAGCGCGCTCAGCTTTCCCAGCAGGAGCGCCAGATTGGCCACGGGCGTCGCATCGCGAATGCCGTCGAAGCGGATGAGGCGCTCACGCGACACGGAATCGGCCGCGAAGTACAGTGCGCACAACGTGCCGATGAGCCAGAGCCCGATCGGCACCGCGTCGGCCAGCACCGCACTGCTGGCAAGCAGTCGCGTCCCGTATTCGCCGCCGGCCATTTGCCCGTCCGCCTCGATGGCAATCATGGCAACCCACATCACGAGCAACGCGCGCAGCGGCCAGCTGCGCAGCAACAGCCGGAGTTCGAGCGCGCCCACGCTGCCCGTGGCGTGCCACAGCGTGGTGCGCACATCCGCACTTGGCGCCACCCGTGAAATGTGCGCGATTGCGGCGCCCTGTGTTGGATCGTCGCTACCAGTGCGTTGCGCGCGGGATGATCTCGCAATACGAGCGCGCGCCGCGCGCCGGTCGAGCCAGGGCAACGGCAGCAGGCAGAGCACGCTGAGTCCGAGCACGAGCAGCCGATTCCACAGCATGTGACCCGAGAGCGAAACGAGTCGCGTATTGCGCTCCAGTGGCGTCCAGTAGCGCGTCTGTTCGAAGAACGCCGACAGTCCGAAGGGGTCGAGCAGCGCGGTGCGAGCCAGCAGCTCCGGCGTGGGTGGTCGCGTACCCGCCATGAGCGGCGAGTCCACCATCATCGCCGTGACCGCGTAGCCGGCATAGATCGCGATGCTGGCCACGAAGGTGGCGAGGGTACTACGCGAGGCGGCGGCCACGAGATACAGCAGCGCCGCACAGAACAGGGTATTGGGTACCACCAGCATGAAGAACGCCGACAGGTACGACGGCGCGCTGAATGACACCACGCGCTCGGCGCGCACGCTGAGCACGAACGGACTCACGGCCTGCACCACCAGCGCCAGCGCGATCGCGGCCAGCGCGGCCATCAGCACGCCGGTGAAGCGAGTGCCGAGTAGCACACGGCGATGTACCGGGGTACTACTGACGAGCTCCCGCATGCGGTACTCGTCGTCGCGACCGGCGGCCGCGACGCACAGCATCGGCAACGCGAACACGCTCACCAGGGTGAGGATACCGACCGTCTCCATCACGATGTACGGTCCGTTGATCGCCGAGGAGGCCGGGCCGAATCCGGTAGCCACCGTGGCGAACGGCACGAACGCCACGAGCAGAATCGACGCGAGATAGCTGAGGGCGCGCGTCTGATAACGCCACTCGAAACGCAGCAGGCCAAGCGCCCCGGTCATGAAAGACTCGCCCCGGTGGCCTCGAAGTACACATCGTCGAGCATGGGCGCCGTCGGTACGCACTCGATGTCCGGTGCCACGTCCGCCAGGAGGCGCACGCGCGTGGAGCCTCCGTGCAGTGTCTGCGACAGCATGCGTGCGTCCGGCAGCGACGGCGGTGACCGCCGGTCGATGGTCCGCGTCCACACCCGCCCGTCGAGTTGTCGCACCAGCTCGTCGGGCACGCCTTCGCAGATCACGCGCCCCTCTGCCACGATGGCCATGCGCGTGCACAGCTGGCGTACGTCTTCCACGATGTGCGTGGAGAGAATCACGACGACCTGTTCGCCCACGTCGCTCAGCACATTGTAGAAGCGACTGCGCTCGGCCGGGTCGAGCCCGGCGGTAGGTTCGTCGACGATGAGGAGTTGTGGATCGCCCAGCAGCGCCTGCGCGATGCCGAAGCGCTGTCGCATGCCGCCGGAGTAGCCACTCACGGCGCGGGTGCGATGCTCCCACAGATTCATCTTGGCCAGCAGGGCCTCGACCTGTGCGCGTCGCGCGGGACGGTCGGTGAGTCCTTTCAGCAGTGCGAGATGATCGAGCAGATCGATCGCCGAGATGCCTGGATACACGCCGAAGTCCTGTGGCAGGTAGCCCAGACGACGGCGGTGCGCGGTCGGGTCGGCGAAGATCGATGCCCCGCCGAAGGTGATCGATCCGCGGTCGGGCTCCTGGAGCGTGGCGATGGTGCGCATGAGCGTCGACTTGCCGGCGCCGTTCGGGCCCAGCAGGCCGAACAGGCCGCGGTCGATCCGGAGTGCAATGCCACGCAGGGCGTGCACCCCGTTGGCGTAGGTCTTGGAGACGTCGGAGAGTTCGAGCATGCGACCATCACGGCGCAGGGATGGTAAAGTTTCTGCACCACGATCGTGATTCTTACATTAAGTTCACGCTTAATGATCACCGCCGCCGACCTCGATTTCTTCGACATCATCGCCCGGTCGCCGTCGCTGGCGGCCGCGGCCCGCGAGATGGGCGTGTCGCCATCGGCGGTGACGCAGCGGCTGCAGGATCTCGAGAAGCGCGTGGGGGTGCGTCTGCTGGAGCGCAGCGCGCGACGGATCACGCTGTCGGACGAGGGCGAGCTGTTGGCCACCCGTGGGCGATCGATCAGCGATGATCTGGCCGCGTTGGGCGAGACGCTGGCGGCGCGCCGCGGCGTGGTAGCCGGTCATCTGCGCGTGGTGGCGCCGCTGGGCTTCGGCCGTCGCTTCGTGGCGCCGGTGGCCGCGCGGTTCCTGACGGACCACCCCGAGGTCACCATCGATCTCTCGCTTTCCGATCGCCTGGGTCGCGTGCCTGAGGCGTCGTGGGATGTGGCCGTGCATATCGGCGAGCCGCGCGAGTCGTCGTTGGTGGCGCAACTCCTCGCGCCCAACGAGCGCGTGCTCTGTGCGAGTCCGGCGTATCTCGCACGGCATGGCGTGCCGACGCAGCCCACGGCGCTGCTCGCGCATCGATGCATCGCGCTGCGCGAGAACGATGAAGACGTGACGATGTGGCGCTTCACCGACACGCAGCAGCATGTCACGCAGGTGCGCATCGAGCCGGTGCTGGCCAGCAACGATGGTGACGTCGTGCGTGACTGGGCGCTGCACGGCCACGGCATCATCATGCGTTCGGAGTGGTCGATTGCCTCCGATCTCGCACGCGGCACCCTGGTGCCGCTGCTTGAAGGCTACCGCCTGCCGAACGCCGATGTGATCGCGTTCGTCGGCGCCCGCAAAGGCCGTTCGGCCCGCACGAGCGCCTTTCTCAGGTCGCTGCGCGAGTCGTTGTCTCCCGTTCCGTGGCGCGCGCCTACGTCGTAGCGCCTACGTCGTAGCCGCTACCGCGCAGGCCACCGCATACGTGACTTCGGGGTTGGTGACATCGCTGTGATCCTTGATGCGGCCACCACTGCCATCGAGGTTGTTCACCACCCGCAGCGCATAGGTGTAGGGTGTGCCGACGCTGCCCAGCGGCTGCGTGGTGGCTTCGTCGGTGCGCTGGGTGCCATTCCGCCCGATGCCGCCGTACTGGTCATCCTTGTCACCCACGGCCTTCGCGTTGTCGCTCCCCAGTCGTGACGAGATCGCATACGCCTTCCCCACGACGGTGTCCTGGTACGAGAACGTGGAGATGAACGGTCCCTTCACGATCTGGTGCTCGATGATCTCTCGAAAGAATCCGCGATCGCCGTGACCGTTGTCGTGACTGAGCCCGTAATGCGAGAACGCCGCTTCCAGCAGGGAGAGCGAATCGGGCTGCACGGCGGGATCGGCGCACAGCGCCTTCGCGCACGCCGCCATGCAGCGACCACCCAGACTGTGGCCGATCAGGTGTATGCGTACGGCGGGATGACGCGCCTTGAGATCGCGCACGACGGCCGCCACCCCGTTCGCGCCCACGGTGCCCGAGCGGTTCTTCATCATGTACCACGTGGTGAGGTTGAGCACCTGTCCCACGCGACCGGCAATCGACTTCAGCGCGCCGCCGATGAACAGCGGCGCGCCGGTACCACGGGAAGCGCCACCGTCCAGTGCCATCACGCCACCATCACCATCACGGCGCACGGTGGGCAGAATGATCGGCGACTTGAGCTTGGCGAACAGTTCAGAGCCACGCTGGGCCGCGACCTGCTCGAAGCCTTCAGTGGGATCGGCGTCGGCACTGCCGTCACCGTTGTCGGCCAGCGACAACAGTAGCGACACGAACTGGTCCTGCTTCGCCGTGCTGCCTTCCAGATGATCGAGCAACGCCAGCGCGCGATCCACGGTGCCACGCTGCGCATCGCTCACATCGTCGCGCAACTCCATGAGTTCAATCCGCGCGTCGTCGAGTGCCACGGCCTCGAGCTCCTCGAGCTGCTGCGTTTCACCCTCGTCCTCGTCCTTGGCCGCTCCTTCGGAGAACGCTTTGGATGGCCAGAAGATGCCGGCGGCCGCGTAGCGGCGCGACGCGAGTGCCGGAGCGAGCTCGCTTCGCGTGATGTGTGCGCTGAAGTTCTGCAGGAATCGCTCGTACAACTGCCTCGCTTCCACCGCGTTGTTCCGAAAGCCATGCGCAATCACCAACAGGTCGGTGGTGCCCGCCGACTGCAGATGCGCATGCAGCGTATCCAGCGCCGCCGACCGGAGCGCGCCGTTCTTGTCGTACTCGAGCGCGATGAACGGAAAGCCGCCCAGTGTTTCCATGGTGAGTCTCCTCGCAGAGTTAGACGGCCTGCAACGTCTTCATGAGATCGAGCAGCCCGTGGCCCTGAAAGGCCGGCTCCCGACCGAGATCGATGGTATTCATCAGGAACAACGCCTTCACGCGCTCCGGCTGACCGATGAACTCTGTGCGGACCGACAGGAACGCGGCGGCGGCACCCGACACATGCGGCGCCGCCATGCTGGTCCCGGTCTGTTCGCAGTACAGCACCATGCCGCGCTCCAATGCGCGTTCGGCCGACTCGGATGGCTCCGACAGCGTTGCGCCTTCGGGTGCGTGCGCCGTCATGCCCGGTGTGGTGGTCACGGCACCGGCGGCGGCGTCGGACACGGGCACGGGTGTGCTCGTGTCGCGGCCGAAGCGTTCACGTTCGCGACCGGCCGCACAGGAACGGATGCGTTCACCGGGCGCGAGCAGGTCCGGCTTGCGTCGCCCGTCGCCGGTGGGACCGCGTGACGAGAAGTACGACACGCCATAGGTGTGCGGCATGTCGCGGTGTGTCGAGCCGACGGTGATCGCCAGTTCGGCATTGCCCGGATCGGTGATGCTGAGATTGCGATAGCTGCTCTCTTCCACGCCGGCGCCCGTGATGTACGACGAGTAGCCGCTGTTGCCAGCCGAGACGACGACGCACACGCCCGACTTCACGAGTCGATTCACTTCGGAGCAGATCGGGCTCTGTCCGCAGGCAAACCAGCGCGGGTCGAAATCATAGCCCACACTCATGTTGACGCCGTGCACGAGCAGGCGCCGGCCGTATTGATTCCAGCGCTGAATGTCTTCGAGCGCGCGCAGCACCCAACTCACCTTGCCCTGTCCGCGGGTCTGCTTGTGTTCGTCGGTGCGCGTGACATCCGCGATGACTTTCATGCTTACCAGCTTGGCCAGCGGCGCCACGCCGCTGATCGATGTGAGCGCTTCACGCGCCACGATCGGCTTCTCGTCATCGCGATCACCACTGCTCACATCGCGCACCTCGGTGCCGACCACGAGCAAGCCGTCCTTCTCCTCGGTGTTCCAGTGGCCGGCGATGATACCGCTCACGTGCGAGCCATGCCCCAGACGATCCACCAAGGCCGACGGCGCACCGCCGCGCACCGGCACCGACGGATCGACCGCGCCCGTGAACGCTTCACCGTCGGGTGTGTAGTCGCGATGCTCGACCGGCCCGCGGATGGCCAGCGTGTCGATCTTGCCGTGTACACTCTGCTTCTCGGCGAAGTGCACGTGACTGCCGTCGATGCCGGAGTCGAGCACCGCCCACACGATGCCCTGGCCCAACGCGTGAAAAGAGCGCTGCGCGGCATCGGCCTTCACGGTGGTCAATGATCGCGTGAGCGTGACCGCGATATCACTGTCTTCCCAGATCCGATACACCACCGCGTCGTTCCGGCGGTTCGCCGCGTTGAGCTCCTGCGATGCCGACGCCAGGCGGCGGATGCGATCGGCCGACAGCCGCGCGAACACGTAGTTCGACACCGAGCTGAACCGGACTTTCCACAGCTTCGCCTGCTTTTCGACGACGGCGAGGGCGCCTTCGAGCCCGTCGCGATAGAACTCGTTGAGCTCGATGATGACGTCGAACTGCTCGCGGGAGCGGCCCTGGATTCTGGAGAGCAGCGGTTCGGTCACGATCGAACGCATCATGTCCTTCCGCATGGCCATTCGCGCGCGTTCGTACGCGTCGTCAGTCATCCCGCATCCTCAATTGCCCATGGTGATCCACGTTCGCGCCATCATTCGCGAACACTCGCGACAATACGAACGTCTGTCGCCATGGACTGTCAAGCGTGCCTCAGCGGTGCTCCCAGTTGAGCGATTGTGATTTACGTCGCATACCGGCTGGGCCTCTGCATCGATCAGTAGCGCAAGAAGTACCGCTGGATCTCGAGGGGGTCCTTGGTCCGCGTCAGCGCCACCATGAGCAGAATGCGCGCCTTGGCCGGCGTGAGGTGCTGCGCCGTGACCATCGGCGGCGCCGGGGGTTGCTGGGGCACGCGCGTGCTGTCCGACCGCGTTGAATCACCTGGGGCGGCGGCCCGCGGCTCTGGCCGCGGTGCATCGGGATCGCGCGCGGCGCTCATGTTGTCGCCGTACGCGAACACCGTGACCACCACCACCCCCGCCCGCCGCAGCGTCGTGTACACCTCCGACTCGGCGCGCGTCATGCCGTTGCTCGCCACCGCCACGCCGGCTGGCGGTGCGTCGTAACGTGGACCGGTACCGCCGGGATACGAGTACTCGAGCGTCACCGGCGGCAGCGAGTCCACCTTCCGCATATCGAACTCACTGTCCTCGCCATGTCGCCGCGCGGGCGCGAACAGAAAGTCGGGGCCATTGCCGCCGACCACGCCCAGCATGCCCATCTCGCCGCCGCTGAAGCCACCCGTGCGCTGATACAGCTTGCGCACCTCACGGGCCGAGATGATGCGGTCATCCATCACGACCATCACGCCCTTGCCCACCGCCTGCCGGTCGGCCGCCACCCGCACCGCCGACAGCAAATTGATCGGACCATCGGGGCTGATGCCGGTGGCCGGTCGCTGGGCGCCGACCACGACGACCGGCTTGTTCGATCGGACCGTGAGATACAGAAAGAACGCGGTCTCTTCGAGGCGATCAGTGCCATGCGTCACCACCACGCCGGCCAGATCATCGCGATCCTTGAGCACCTTCTCGATGCGCTTCGACAGCGCCAACCACTGGGCCGGAGTGATCGATGTACTCGGCACATTCGAGAACTGCTCCGTCTCGATCTGCGCGTGCTTCGACAGTTCAGGGACCGACGCGATGATCTGCTCGGCCGTCAGTGTGCCGGCGCGATAGCCGCCGAGCGAACCGGGCGCGTCCTGCACCCCGGCGATCGTGCCACCGGTGGCGATCAGCAGGACCTTGGGCAGGCGCGGGTTCGGCTTCGTGTTGCCCGAGGCCTGCGCCTGGAGCGCGACGGCCGTGGCGAGCGTCGAAACGAGCAGCAGGGCGACCCGCCGCATCGGTGTGCGGAGGCGGGTCCGTGGCAGAGCCAACGTCATAGGGGCATGCGGGTGTAGGTGGCGAAGGTGACGCCGGTGGTCTTTCCGTCGGCATCTTCGCGCATGTAGATCACGGCGATCGTCTGGAAATCGGGCGACAGGACATTGGTCAGCCGCTGCGTCACGCGGCCGTTGTTCTTGTTCACGATCTCGTTCACCAGCGAACTGATGGGACGGACCGCGGCGTGCGTCTGACTGGCGTTGCCCGTCACGGGCATGTCGCGCCCGTCGAATTCGGTGGCGTACGACCACCGCGTCGTGTCGCCGCGCGCATTCACCGCCTGGATCGTGACCTTCATGCCGCGCGCGCCAAGCGGTTCGTAGGTCATGATGTTGCTGGCCGGGGCGGGCGCGTCGGACTTGAGGAGCCACCGTCCGAAGCGTGGATTGGACGCCTGGGCGTACGCCTCCCGTGCCCCGAGCGAGAGCAGAGCGGTGAGCAGGAGCGGTTTCCACGGCAGAGGCATCGGCGCGCTCACGAAAAGGGGTGCGGCCATTCTGCAGCCTGTCAGTGTATTTTGCGAGTCTGTTCCGCATCCCTGACCGTTCAGCCAGAGCTCTCCGTGGCCAATATCCTGCAGCGTCTTCCTGTCGGCGAGAAAGTCGGCATCGCCTTTTCCGGTGGTCTCGACACCAGCGCCGCCCTGCATTGGATGCGGGAGAAGGGCGCCGTGCCGTATGCCTACACGGCCAATCTGGGACAGCCAGACGAAACGGACTACGACGAGATCCCGCGCAAGGCGATGGCGTATGGCGCCGAGAAGGCGCGGTTGATCGAATGCCGCGCGAACCTGGTGGCCGAAGGACTGGCCGCGCTGCAGTGCGGGGCCTTCCACATCACGACCGCCGGCGCGACGTACTTCAACACGACGCCGCTCGGGCGCGCGGTCACGGGCACGATGCTCGTGGCGGCCATGCGTGAAGACGACGTCAACATCTGGGGCGACGGCAGCACGTTCAAGGGCAACGACATCGAGCGCTTCTATCGCTACGGTCTGCTCACAAACCCGTCGCTCAAGGTGTACAAGCCGTGGCTCGACCAGCAGTTCATCGACGAACTCGGCGGCCGCACGGAGATGTCGGAGTATCTCATCAAGAGCGGCTTCGACTACAAGATGAGCACCGAGAAGGCGTACTCCACCGACTCGAACATCCTCGGTGCCACGCACGAAGCGAAGGATCTGGAGTTCCTGAACAAGGGCATGCACATCGTGCAGCCGATCATGGGCGTGGCGCATTGGCGCGACGACGTCGAGGTGAAGCGCGAGACGGTCACGATCAAGTTCGTGGAAGGCTATCCGGTCGCGATAAACGGCCAGGAATTCGGCAGCGCGCTCGAACTGTTCATGGAAGCGAACGTGATCGGCGGCCGTCATGGACTCGGCATGTCCGACCAGATCGAGAACCGCATCATCGAAGCGAAGAGCCGCGGCATCTACGAAGCGCCGGGTCTCGCCCTGCTGTACATCGCCTACGAGCGCCTGGTCACGGGCATTCACAACGAAGACACGATCGAGCAGTACCGCATGAACGGCAAGAAGCTCGGCCGCCTGCTGTATCAGGGCCGCTGGCTCGACCCGCAGTCGCTGATGCTGCGCGAATCCGCCCAGCGCTGGGTGGCCAAGGCCGTCACGGGTGACGTCACGATCGAACTGCGTCGCGGCAATGACTACTCGATCATGGACACGAACAGCCCGAATCTCACGTACAAGCCCGAGCGCCTCACGATGGAGCGCGGCGAAGCGTTCTTCACGCCGCTCGATCGCATCGGTCAGCTCACGATGCGCAATCTCGACATCATGGACACGCGCGAAAAGCTCGTCGTGTACACGGGCGTCGGCCTGCTGCAGTCCAGCGGCGCGACGGGTGTGCCGCAGCTGCCGAGCGGCGAGAAGTAGTTCAGGATGACGCCGCGCTGACGGCGTGGCAGCAGAGTGAACGGGCCGGTCACCACCAGGTGATCGGCCCGTTTTCATTCTGCTTACGAGCCATGAGCGAACTGTTGCACGGCGAGATCACCCACGAGATCATCGGCGCGTTCTACGACACGTACAACGCACTCGGCTGGGGCTATCCGGAGAGCATCTATGCGAATGCGATGCCCATCCTTCTGGCGAAGCGCGGCATGTCGTATGAACGCGAAGTTCCGTGTCGTGTCACGCTCGAGGGCATCGCGCTCGGCGAGTTCCGGGCCGATCTCGTCGTGGCGGGCAAAGTGATCGTGGAGCTGAAAGCCTGCGAACGCATCATCGCGGCGCACGAGGCCCAGCTGATCAGCTATTTGCGATCTTCGAAGCTCGAGCTAGGCCTGCTCCTCAATTTTGGTCCCAAACCCGAGCGTCGCCGAATCATCTGGACCGACGACATGCGTGCGTTGCGAGATCGCTAAAAGCCAGAACACGGACATCACGGAATTCACCGAAGCAACACATGATAAGATGAAAAGCGCTTCTTGCTTATCTGTGTTGCTTCGGTGATCTCGGTGACCTCCGTGTTCTGGCTGTTGCTGTTGCTGTTGCCGTTGCTGTTGCTGTTTGCTGTTGCTTTTGCTGTTGCCGTTCGCTGACAGCTGTTCAATCGTTCGCGCTCATGTACGAGAACACCGCACCCTGCGCATCCTGAGCTACGATGATCTTGCCGTACGGACTCGGGATCGGCCCGTTCAGGATCTTGCCGCCGTGCTTCGTGAGCGCGGCATTGGCGGCGGAGAGCGAGTCGACGGCGAAGTAGGGCATCCAGTAGGGCGGAATGCCTTCCCAGGCGGCGTCCATTTGCATGACACCGGCGACGCCGGGTTCGCCGTCGTGGAGGATGTAGTACTCCACGGCGTCGCCGGGGAGACGCTCGGATCTCAGGCTGAACACCGACGCGTAGAACTCGGCGTTGGCGGCCGCGTTGCGGCAGGCCACTTCCGTCCAGCACATCGCGCCGTGTTCGCCTTCGACGCCGGCGCCGGTGAAGCTGCCGTGTTCCCAGAGGCCGACCACCGCGCCGCCGGGGTCGACGGCGATCGCCATGCGCCCCAGATCGGGCGGGATCGCCATCGGCGGCACCATGACCGAGCCGCCGTTGGCCGTGATGCGGGCGAGCGTGGCGTCGGCGTCGGTGACGCCGAAGTACACCGTCCAGGCGACCGGCGCGGCTTCCTGTCCCGGCATCTTCGGTGCGACCGCGGCCGCCGGGATGCCCTTCGCGAAGGCCATCGTGTAGAAGCCCAGCTCGGCCGGTGAGTCGCCGAACGTCCATCCGAACAGGTCGGCGTACAGCGCCTTGGCCGCGGTCAGGTCGGACGTCGACAGGTCGAACCAGACCGGTCGATTGACGAGGCGCTCCGTCACGACGGGCATCAAAACCTCCGGGGAATGTGACACAACAGGGTCTCGGAATACGCTCCACCCTATCGCCAATCGAATCCCGACGCAAACATTCAGGTCTGCCGACTCGCCGCCATTCGCGGTCGGTCCCACCGAATCACATCAGGAGTACTCCGATGAAGCGTACGATGCAGGTCGCGCTCGCGACCGCCGCCCTCGCCCTCGTGCCACAGCTCGTGCAGGCGCAGGAGACCGAGAAGTCCACCGCCGTAAAGGGCGGCATCCAGATGAAGGGATGGATGGGCAAGGTGGACGGTAAGGAAGCCAAGGCTGGACTGACCGTCGACAGCGCGAAGTTCGTCGCGATGGGCCCCGGTATGCACGCCACGACCGGCCCGGCGATCACGTACTGGAACCCCGAGATGAAGGGCAAGGGAGACTACGTCGTGAAGGCCACGTTCTCGGAGCGCGAGTACATGGGGCTCAACAACCATCCGCACCCGTACGGCATCGTCATGGGTGGCAACGACATGGGCACGGACAACGAGTCCTACCTGTACTGCGCGGCGTACGGCAACGGCAACTTCATCGTGCGCGGCTTTGGACCGGCGCCGTTCCAGATGAACGGACCGCGTGGTGGCATGAGCGAGGCCGTGCATAAGGCCGAAGCGAAGGGCAAGCCGGTGACGCAGGAAATCGCGCTCCAGGTCAAGGGCGACAAGGTCTCGTGCATCATCAACGGCACCGAAGTGGCCAGCTACAGCAAGGCCGAGTTGGTTGCCGCTGGAAAGCTCAAGAGCACCGATGGCGTGGTTGGTTTCCGCATGGGTCACAACACCGATGCGCACATCGCCGGCTTCTCGATCGGCAAGCCGTGAGTAATACCGACACGGCGGCGCGCCAGCTGGACCGGCTGCGCGTCGCCGTCGTCGGGGCGGGTGCCATCGGCGGCGTGCTCGGTGCCCGTCTGCAGCAGGCTGGCCACGACGTCGTGCTCATCGCGCGCGGCGCTACGCTCGCGGCGCTGCAGACGCGCGGTCTCGTGCTCGAGAGCATCGACGGCGATCTCACGCTGCCTTCGGTGCAGGCCACCGACGATCCCGCCACGGTTGGTGTGGTCGATGTGGTGCTCGTGTGCGTGAAGGCCACGCAGATCGCGAATCTCGCGCCGTCGCTCCGGCCGCTGGTCGGCCCAACCACGGCGGTGATCCCCGTCCAGAACGGGGTCGAGGCCAGCCAGCTTCTGGCCGCCGAGCTGGGTGACGGCAACGTGCTCGAGGGTCTGGGCCGGGTGCTGGTCGAACAGGTGGCCCCCGGACACATCCGCCACACGGCCGTGACGCCGATCATCGAGTTCGGCCCGCGGGCCGGCGCGCCGGTGAAGTCGGCCGCGTACACGCAGATCTCCCGCTTTGCCGCCGCCCTCCGCAGCGCCGGACTGGTCGCCCAGATGCCCGACGACATGGGCGTCGCCCAGTGGGAGAAGTTCCTGTTTATCGAGCCCATCGGGGCCGTCGGTGCCGCCGCGCGCGTACCGTTCGGTGTCGTACGATCGGTACCGGCGTCACGGGCGCTGATCGATGCGGCGCTGCACGAAGTGCGAAACGTGGGTCGGGCCGTTGGTGTTGCGTGGCCACCCGACGCGATCGACCGCGTCTGGGCGCGTTATGATAGTCTGCCGGCGGACGGTTCGACGTCGCTGCAACGCGATCTCATGGCCGAACGGCCGTCGGAATTCGAAGCGCAGACGGGCGCCGTGGTGCGCATCGGACGCGCGCATGGCGTGCCGACGCCGGTGCATGACGTGTTGTACGCGGTGCTGCTGCCGACGGCGCAGAGCGCCATGCACTGACGCACCGCCACGAAACTGAACCATGTCACGCGCGGTGATCGTCTATTCGACGGTCACCGCGCGTTGTTCGTGGGTCACGGTGGTGCGCACGTTCATTGCAACAATTCTCAGCGACTTTCGCAATCCCGACGTAATTTTCATGGATATCCGGCCTCCCTTCCTGCCGGATCATCGAACGAGTTGGCTGGGCGACGTCATCGTACGTCGCAGTCCTCAGGAGTAGCCGGCATGAAGCTTCTGCTCGCGTTGTCCGGAATGATCACGTCGGTGACGATGATGGCATCGTCATCGCCGTCCGATCCGGTCATCACCAAATCCACGACACCGTCATCGCGAACTGCACTCGCGACGTCGGGGTCCACGACGAGTGGCACGCGGCCCGACGGCCGCATGCCCGCCACGCATCCGGTGTTGCATCCGATGCGCGCCACCAACACCACGGGGCGCGCATTCACGCGTGAGTCCGCCGGTGCGCGCGGCCTCACGATGGGTGCGCTCGACGATGTCGTGCAGCGCTATTGCGCGGGGTGTCACAACCCCACGCAGCGTCGCGGTAATCTCGATCTCAAGAGCTACTCGGTCACGACGGCCAGCGCCGCGTTGCCGACCTCGGAGAAGATGATCCGCAAGCTGCGCGCGCAGATGATGCCGCCGCCGGGATCGAAGCGCCCCACCGGCGACACGCTCGACGCGCTCGTCGAAACACTCGAACGTGATGGTCGATGGCGCGGCGCCGGTCCGAATCCGGGCACGCGCACCTTCCAGCGGTTGAATCGCCCCGAGTACGAGCGCGTGATCCGCGATCTGCTCGGTCTCGAAGTGACCTCCGGCGATTGGCTGCCGCTCGACACCAAGAGCGCGAACTTCGACAACATCGCCGACGTGCAGTCGCTGTCGCCGACGTTGCTGGAGGGCTACCTCAACGCCGCCGCCGCCGTCAGCCGCATGGCGATCGGCGACCGGAAGGCGCCGGTGGGTCAGGCCACGTACAAGACGTCGCCGTTCGCATCGCAGCACCCGTGGGATCATGTCGACGGCACGCCGTACGGCACGCGCGGCGGCATGGTGATGCTGCACACCTTCCCGGCCGACGGCGAATACGAATTCCGTCTCAACGTCGGTGGCGGCGTCGGTCGCCCGGTGGAAGATCTCGACATCTCCATCGACGGCGAGCGTGTGGCGCTGCTGCGCTACGATCGCGGTATCGCGCGCAACGGCGAATCGGCCGACGCGCCGCTGGGTGCCGACTATATCCGCAGCGAACCGATCAAGGTGAAGGCGGGACAGCGCAAGGTGTCTGTCGCCTTCGCGAAGTCGGCGGAAGGACCGTACGAAGATCTCATCAAGCCGCACGAATGGTCGCGCGCGTCGAGCGGCACCGGCGCCGCCGGCACCACCGAGCCGCCGCCGCTCATGGAAGTGTTCGTCGCGGGACCGTATCGCGTGACCGGCGTGTCCGACTCGCCCAGCCGCAAGCGCATCTTCAGCTGCGCGCCCACGGTTGCCGCGCAGCAGCGCGCCTGCGCCGAGCAGATCTTCACGCGCCTCGGTACGCGAGCCTATCGTCGTCCGCTCACCGCGAACGACAAGGCGAGCCTGATGAAGTTCTACGATCAGGGCGCGAAGAACGGCGGCGACAATGCGTTCGAAGAGGGCGTGCGACTCGGACTGCAGGCCATGCTGGCCAGTCCGTACTTCGTGTTCCGCTTCGAGAAGGAGCCCACGACCACGGCCGCGGGCACTGACTACAAGATCGACGATCTCGAACTCGCCTCGCGGCTTTCGTTCTTCCTGTGGAGCACGATCCCCGACGATCGTCTCCTGGCGACGGCGCGCGCGAAGACGCTGCACACGCCGGCGGTGTTCGAGGCGCAGGTGAAGCGCATGCTCGCCGATCCGCGCGCGGACGCGCTGGCGACGCGCTTCGCGGCGCAGTGGCTGCGCCTGCAGGACCTCGAGAAGGTGCACCCCGACGCGTTCCTTTTCCCCGACTTCGACCACAAGCTCGCGCAGTCGATGCAGCGCGAGACCGAGCTGTTCTTCGAAGACTGGTGCGCGACGACCGCAGCGTGCTCACGATGTTCACGGCCGACTACACCTTCGTGAACGAGCGGCTGGCGAGGCACTACGGCATTCCGAACGTGACCGGCGAAGGCTTCCGCCAGGTGGCCTATGCCGACGACCAGCGTCGCGGCATCCTCGGCCACGGCAGCGTGCTCGTGCTGACGTCGCTCGCCGACCGCACCTCGCCGGTGCTGCGCGGCAAGTGGGTGATGGAAGTGCTGCTCGGCTCGCCGCCGCCGCCGCCGCCGCCCAACGTGCCCGCGCTCGAAGAGACCGGCGGAGCGAAGGAGGCAGGCAGCTCACGACGCGCGAGCGCATGGAGCAGCACCGCGCCAATCCGGCCTGCATGTCGTGCCACCAGGTTCATCGACCCGATCGGCCTGGCGCTCGAGAACTTCGACGTCACCGGCGCTGGCGCATCGGAGAACGGCGTGCCGGTCGATACGCGCGGGCGAGCTCTACGACGGCACGGCGCTGACCACGCCGATCGGGCTCAGCGAGGCGCTGCTGAAGCGGCCGGTGCCGCTGATGCGCAACTTCACCGAGAACCTGATGACCTACGCGCTCGGCCGCCGCGTCGAAGACTTCGACATGCCGACGGTGCGCGCGATCACGCGCGACGCCGAGCGCAACAGGCTACAAGATCTCGGCGTTCGTGCTGGGCGTCGTGAACAGCGACGGCGTTCCGATAGCAAGCGCGCCGAGCCGGCCGCGGCCGATGCCGGCGCGCAGTAGACTGATCCGACTACCACGGAGATTGACCGCATGTCGTTCATCACGCAGAAAGCACCTCCCGCGCCGCACCGTCCTCCGGGGCATGGGTGCCACCGTCGCCCTGCCGTTCCTCGACGCGATGGTGCCGGCCGGCGCCCTGGCCAAGGTCGGCGGCGCCGGTGCGCCGCTCACCGGTCACAAGCGCCTCGTCGCCATCGAGATGGTGCACGGCTCGGCCGGCAGCAACGCCTGGGGCGCCCGAAGAACCTGTGGGCGCCGGCGGCCGTCGGCCGCGACTTCACGCTCGCCCCGAAGGCGCGCTGGCGCCGCTCGAGCCGTTCGCGAGCACCTGACCATCGTCAGCAACACCGACGTGCGCAAGGCCGAGGCGTTCGACGCGCCGGAGATCGGCGGCGACCACTTCCGCTCGAGCGCGGTGTTCCTCACGCAGGCGCATCCGAAGCAGACGCAGGGCTCCGACGTGCTTGCCGGCACCTCGCTCGATCAGATCTACGCGCAGAAGTTCGGGCAGGACACGCCGATCCCGTCGATGCAGCTGTGCATCGAGAACGTCGACCAGGCCGGCGGCTGCTCCTACGGCTACTCCTGCGTCTACACCGACACGATCAGCTGGGCCTCGCCGACCGAGCCGCTGCCGATGATCCGCGATCCGCGCGTGGCCTTCGACCAGCTGTTCGGCGTCGGCGCCACGCCGAACGCCGACCGCGCCGCGCGCCGCAAGCGACAACGGCAGCATCCTCGACTGGTCGTCGGCGAGATGTCGCCGACTGAAGCAGCGAACTCGGCGCCGCCGACCGCGCGCGCCTCGACGAGTACCTCGACGACGTGCGCGAGATCGAGCGCCGCATCCAGAAGGTCGAAGCGACGAACGCGAGCGGCGACGCAGCGCGAGCTGCCGGGCGCGCCGGTCGGCGTGCCCGACTCGTTCGACGAGCACGTGAAGCTGATGTTCGACCTGCAGGTGCTGGCCTTCCAGTCGGACATCACGCGCGTCTTCTCGTTCAAGATGGGCCGCGACGCCTCGAGCCGCGTCTTCCCGAGAGCGGGTCGAACAAGGGCTTCCACCCGGCGTCGCACCATGGCGGACGCGAGTCAGCGATCCGCGAGTTCGAGAAGATCAACCGCTACCACATGTCGCATGCTGCCGTACTTCCTCGACAGCCTGAAGAAGACGCCGGACGGCGACGGCAGACTGCTCGACAACACGCTGATCATCTACGGCTCGCCGATGGGCGACTCCAACGTGCACAACCACGCGCTGCCCGCTGCTGCTGCTGGGTGGCGATGCGACGCTGGTGCCGGGCGGCACGCACCTCCGTGCACCGGACGGTACGCCGATGGCCGACGTGATGCTCTCGCTGCTGCACAAGTACAACATCGAAGTACCGAGCTTCGGTGACAGCGTGTCGCCGTTCGCGCTCTACGCCTGAGACGAACCATGATCGATCGAAACGGAGTCCGGATCGGTGTGGCGGGTGCGCTCGTGCTATTGTCTGGCGCGCTGTCATCGGTAGGCGCACAGGACACGAAGTCGGTAGTGCGCGTCGCCACCGCCAAGTCGGAGGCAACACCGGCGGCGCGCGTGGCGCCGGCGGTGGCCGAAGCGGCCATGCAGGGCGACATCGCGAAGGTGCGTGCGTTGCTCGCGCAGCAGAACGATGTGAACGTGGCGCAGGGCGACGGCATGACGGCGTTGCATTGGGCGGCCGATCGCGGTGATGCCGCGATGACCGCGCTGTTGCTGCGCTCCGGCGCGAAACTCACGGGCACGACGAAGAACGGCGGTTACACGCCGCTGCATGTGGCGGCGCGAGCCGGACACGGCGCGATCGTGCAAGCACTGCTGGCGGCCGGTGCCGATGCGAAATCGCTCACCGCGACAGGTGCGACTGCGATGCACCTCGCGGCGGCCGCCGGTGATGCGGCGTCGGTGAAAGCGTTGCTGGCGAAGAAGGCCGATCCCAATGCGCGCGAGTCGGCATGGGGACAGACACCGCTGATGTTCGCGGCGGCGGAGAATCGCGGCGATGCCGCGCGTGCGTTGCTGGCCGGTGGCGCCGATCCGTCGATCCGCACCAAGATGGTCGATCTCACCGAAGAGTTGGCGCGTCAGCAGGCCGCGGCCAAGAAGCGCAACGAAGTGCTCTTCTCGTATCTCCCGCAGAAGACGCGCGACTCGATCATCGATGCCTCGGCCAAAGCGGCCGAGAAGCTGATGGCCGATGCGGCGGCCGCTCGTAATCGTGCGGCGGCGACGGCGGGCATGGCGGTACCGGCGGCAGCCACGCCAGCGGCACCAGCTGCGGCTCCGGCCACGGCGGCAGCTCCGACTGCCGCACCAGCTGCAGCTCCAGCCGCCGCCACGCCCGCAACAGCGGCACCGGCAGTCGCGGCCGCTCCGGCACCGAAGGCCGATCCGGCGTTACGCGGCTACAAGATCGGCGTCGCCGCGCCGCCGACGAATGACCTCACACCCGCACAGATCCAGCAGGCAATCGAAGCCGGTCGCGCGCTCTTCTCGTCAGGTCCCGTGGCCAAGACCACGGAGTCGGCCGAGCTGTTCGAAGGGCAGGTGGCCGGCTATGAAGCGACCGTAGGCAGCATGGGCGGTATGACGGCGCTCCACCACGCGGCGCGTCAGGGCAACATCGATGCGGCGCTGGCCATTCTCGATGGTGGTGCGAAGATCGACGAAGTCACGACCAGCGACAGCACCACGGCGCTGCTCATGGCGGCCATCAACGGCCACTTCGATCTGGCGATGGCCCTCGTGAAGCGCGGTGCGAACGTGAAGATCGGCAGTGTCGCCGGCCTCACGCCGCTCTACGCGGCGCTCAACACGATGTGGGCGCCGCGATCGCGCTACCCGCAGCCGCAGGCGGTGCAGACGCAGAAGGTCACGCACATCGAACTGATGGATGCGATGCTCACCGCGGGTGCGGATCCGAACGTCCGCCTCAAGAAGAACCTGTGGTTCTTCGCCTTCAACAACTGCGGCAACGCCAATTGCGGTCTCGAAGCGCTCGATGGCACCACGCCGTTCTGGCGCGCCGCCTATGCGGTCGACGTGGACGCGATGAAGCTGCTGAAGGGTCACGGGGCCATCGATACGCTGCCGTCGGTGCGTCCGGTGGCGGCCAATCGCGCCAACCGTGCCCGCCTCGCGGGCGGCGCCGGTGGTCCGGGTGATGGACCGGCGGCGTATGTCATGCCGCCCGACATCGATTCGGCATCGAAGGCCGTTCCGGCCGGTATCGGCATCTATCCTGTGCATGCCGCCGCCGGTGTCGGCTACGGCAACGGCTTCGCCGGCAACTCACATCGTCATGCCGCCGACGGCTGGATGCCGGCCATGAAGTACCTCGTTGAGGTGCTGCATGCCGACGTGAATCAGCGTGACGTGAACGGATACACGCCGTTGCATCATGCCGCCGCGCGCGGCGACAACGAGATGATCAAGTATCTCGTGAGCAAAGGCGCCGATCCGAAGGCCGTGGCCCGCAATGGCATGACCACGGTGGATATGGCGAACGGACCGGTGCAGCGTTTGCGCCCGTTCCCGGAAACGATTCAGCTGCTCGAGAAGCTGGGCGCGAAGAACAGCCATCGCTGCGTCGCCTGCTGATCGTAGTCCGCTCTGCATAACCAAAGCGGCGCCGTCACGAGTGACGGCGCCGCTTTGTGCATCAGGAGCACTGGCTCAGGGCTTCTTCTCGCCAGCCAACAGCAGTCCCATATGATCCTGCGCCTGCTGCAACGCGCCTTCACCATCACCCCAGCCGATACGGCCGTCGGCGTTGTTGTCAGAGCCCGCGATGAGCTGATCGCAGATCGACACCAGCTGCGACACCAGCGCTGCCGCTGCCGCCGCCGTGGTTGCCGCCTGAATCTGCTTCGCGATCGCGATCGCCTGGTCACCGCGCGCCATCGCGCTCCGCGCGGCCGTGGCCACGTGTACCGCGTGCGACTTCACGTTCGCCGACGCCGTGGGCTCCTTGGCCGCGAGCTCTACGTGTTGTGCAATGCCACCGGCCGCGCGCTTCATGCCGAAGCCCTTGCCCGGCCCGCTCGGCGCCTGCGTGGGATCGATCGCATGGATCACATGACCGGCGTGCGTCTGCATGGACTGCAGGTTGTCGGGCGTGCGCGCGGCAAACGCGGCATGCTGCGCCGCGATCTTCGCCTCGGCAAGCGCCATCGGCAGGAAGCCGGACTTGTCGGGCGTGTCCATGAAGCTCGACACCACATGGCCGAGATGCGTACCAACCAGCCCGGGGGGCAGCGACGAGGCGGCTACCGCACCCGGTGCCAGCGGTGCGGCCGCGACGACGCCCGGCAGCGGCGCGCCGGTGACATCGGCGAGGATGCTGTCGAACTGCGCGCGCAGTGTCGCATTGCTGCTCACCAGAAAGCGCCGCTTGGAGAAGACCGAGTCGGCCATCCCCTTCTTGGCGAGCGCCTCGGTGATCATCTCGCGCTTCTTCTGCTGCAGCTCGAGCTGCGCCTCCTTCGTCTTGTTCTTCTGCTGCGCCGCCTTGTTGTCGCTCGAATCATGAATGGCGGAGACGACGAGGTGCGCTTCCACCAAGGCCCGCACTTCGGCGAGCGTGAGAGTGGGGGCAGACGCGGGAGCGCTGCCCGAGCTCTGCGCGGCGAGCGGCGTGGCGGCGAAGACGGCAGCCGTGCATGTCAGCGCCAGAACGGCGCGCGGGCGGACAGGGAAGGCCATGGTCCGGGAGGTGGGAGTCGATCGGGGGCACGTCGTTCACGTACCCTGCGACACTATACGCACTCGACGCGCACTCCGCTCTGGCGAAGTGACGATTTCGGCGGCATCGTCTCGCATCCTGTCATGTACCACCCCCGAGTACCCCCACCGTTCAACCGTTCCGAGGCACCGCCATGACCCGAGGCATTCTCTCGCGCTCTCCACATCGCGCCGCGCTCCGCGTTTCGACGCTCCGCGTCTCGATCCTGGGCGCCGCGCTGGCCAGCGCCGTGGCGTCGGTTGCGCTCAGCGGCACCGCCGGGGCACAGGGCGGCCCGCCCAACGAGGCCCAGCGTGATCCACGGAACAGAGGCGGCGGCACCTGCACGGCCAATGCGTACAACTGTGTCGACGCGGTGAATCCGCTGCCCGCGCCGAACACGGTGTGGATCGAAGAGATGACCTGGATGGACGTGCGCGATGCGATGAAGGCGGGCAAGACCACCGCGATCATCGCCACCGGTGGCATGGAACCGAACGGTCCGTGGCTCGTTACCGGCAAGCACAACTACGTGCTGCACGCCAACTGCGACGCGATCGCGCGCAAGATGGGTAACGCGCTCTGCGCACCGATCGTGAAGTTCGTGCCCGAAGGCGACATCAGCCCGGCCAGCGGTCACATGGCGTCGCCGGGTACGATCAGCATGCGCGAAGAGACGTTTCGCATGCTGCTCACGGATCTCGTGCACAGCCTCAAGGCGCACGGCTTCACGAGCATCATCCTCATCGGCGACAGCGGCGGCAATCAGGCGGGACAGCGTTCGGTGGCCGACTCCGTGACCAAGATCTGGCAGGGCTCGCCGATCGTGGCGCATATCCAGGAGTACTACGACTACGCCAGCGTGGCGAAGCACATGGAGCAGTTCGGCGTCAATCAGACCGTGGCCGAAGGCCTGCACGACGATCCCGAGATCTCGCTCAACATGTTCATCGACGATCCGAAGTCGATCCGCTACGACGAACGCGCGAAGGCGAAGAAGCTGACGATCAACGGCGTGTCGCTCGCCGACCGCAAGAAGGCCACCGAGTGGGCGAAGCAGGTCGTGGAGTTCCGCACCAAGGTCACGATCGATGCCATCGACAAGGCGACGGCGAACAAGGGCACGTTGCCGGCCCCGCCGCGTCGCCCCGCCGGGAACTGAACACACGCGTTACCGCGTGCCGGTCCACCATGCGTGGGCCGGCACCGTTTCGCCAATCGTGACCGCTTCCCCGGGACGCGGCGTCGCGATCGTGATCTGCTGCGCAGCGCCAGCAGCCATGAGTCGATCGATGGGCTCGCGCCAGGAGTGATAGGCGAGATTGAACAATCCCCAATGCACGGGCAGCATTGTACGGCCGCGCAGCATGGCGTGCGCCGTGATCGCCTGCTCGGGTGTGAGGTGCCAGTCGGGCCAAGCGTCGCCGTAGGCACCGATTTGCATGAGCGTGACGTCGAACGGACCGAGCTTCTCGCCAATCTCCCGGAAGGCGGGCGTCATGCCCGTGTCGCCAGAGTAGTACAAGCGCTGTGCCGTCGCGGCGATCGCCCAGCCGGCCCACAATGTGGCGTCGCGATCGAAAAGCGTGCGCCCCGAGGCATGACGCGCCGGCGCGCAGGTGAACGTCGCCTCGCCGATGCGGACCTGCTCCCACCAATCCAACTCGGTGATGCGTTCGGCCGCGATTCCCCAGTGCTCGAGATGGGCGCCCACACCCAACGGCACCAGAAAGCGCGTGTGGCGATTGGCCGGATTGGACGCGATCTCGACCACCGTGCGTTGATCGAGATGATCGTAGTGATCATGTGAGATCAGCACGACATCGACCGGTTGCATCGACGGCAGCGTGGCAGGCGGCGCATACCAGCGTTCCGGTCCGACCCACGTAAAGGGCGACGGCCGCTGGCTCCACATGGGGTCGATCAACACGCGCAGTCCTTCTACTTCCACGCTCACCGACGAGTGACCGTACCACGTCACGCGAAACTGCTGCGCGTTGTCGGGCGCGCCGGGCGCGATGGTGTTCACCGGCAGCGCGTTTGTGGGCGATGACGTCGCACTGCGTGAGAACAGACCGCGAACGCCGCCGATCATGTCATCAACCAACGGATCGACGTTGACGAACTTGCCATTGCGGTGCTGCGGGGACCGGGCGATATGCGCGGCGCGCTGTACCGACGATGTCGCGGCGCCGGTGGTCGCACCGAATCGATTCGCGCCGAGGGCGCTCCAGCCGGAAGCGATAGCGGTGGACACGAAGACGACTCCGAGAATAGCGAGCGCAGCGGCGGTGCGCCGGACGATGCGCCAGCGGGAGGCGTGGGATGGCATGACGAAAGCAAGCCACCGACGCTCAGCCTGTAAATCGAGCCGTCTCCGGTGCGCCGAAACCCGCTATCTTCAGGATATGTCGACTCTCCGCTCCTTCCGTCAGATCACGACGTTCATTCTGGCCAGCCTCACGCTCGCTGCTTGCGCGGGGGACGGCGTACCAGTTCCCGAGCCGAAGACCGACGCGCCGATCGTGACCTTGCTGCCGCAGTTGCCGCAGCAGCCGCCCGAGCTGCGCCCCGTCGTGCCACCCGATCTCGATCTCGCCTTCGGCGCCGACTCGGTCCGGATCACGATCTCGGTCGAGCCGGGGGCGCGGGTGAATGCCCTGCTGCCTCCGGTCATCGATGCCGGCGACGGTCGCCGCTACCTGTTGACCGCGCCCACCGTGACCGAAGACAGTGCGTACTTCGTCGAGCGCGCGTCGGTCACCATCGCGCGCTCCGCGCTCCCCATTCGCGGCACCCTGCGCACCAGCTTCTGCCGCAGCGACGAGCGACTGTGCCGCAGCGCCGAACGGGACGTGGTGCTCGAGGATCGGTAAGCAGCGCTACTTGGCCCGAGCCCGCTCCAGCTTGGTCGTCGTCCCCTCGCGCACCGAGAGAATTACCACGCCGCCTGCGCCGAAGCCGACGATCGTGCGGTTCTCCGGAATCTGCACGCGGTCGACCACTTCGCCCTTGGCGTTGACCACGTCGTACACCGCGCCACCGGGCGTCGGCTTGGTGGCAATGGTTCGAATCCAGATGTTGCCGTCGTCGTCGGCCTTCGCGCTCGTCGCGAAGAACGCCGGCTGGTAGTCGGGCAGCTCGCTCGGCGACACGTAGTTGATCTGCGGCGCCATGATCTGCGGAGCCGCACCGCCGCCGGGACCACCGGGGCCGCCGCGCGATTCGAAGCGCATCACCATCTGCGGCGCGGCACCACCGGCGCCGCCACCTGTGCCGAGTGCCGCACCGAAGGCGGCCGCCATCGCGTTGCCCTGTCCCGGATTGGCCGCCGCCGCGCGATCGCGAATCGCCTTCACCGAATCGATCAGAGCCACCTTCTGCTCATCGGTCAGGCGCTTCCAGTCGAACGCCATCTTGGGTGACGAGCGATGCGTGCCATCGGGCGACATCCAGTCCACGTGATAGTCCTTGCCGCGAATGAGCGCGATGTCGCCGTTCGACGTCACGACCCAATCGTCGACCACCGGCAACGGATTCACCTCGATCGAGATGCTGATCTTGCCGTCGTCGCTGCGCGTCATGTTGGTGTTCGTCTTCGGGATCTTGATGAATCCCACGGTGTCCACCGCGCGCGACTGCAGGTTCACGCGCACGATCGCCATCGTGTCGGCCACCGACGGCATGCTGGGCGCGCCGCTCGGTCCCATCTGCATGCGCATACCCGGCATGCCACGATACACGAGGTAGCCGTTGCTGTAGTACGCACCGGTGCCCAGCCCACCGGCGGCCAGCATCATCGCATCCTGCGAGCGCGGCACCGACATCACGCGGCCGATCTTGCCCGCCGGATCGATCACCAGCATCGACAGCGACGCGGCATCGACGAACAGCGTGGAATCGCCGCGATACGCGATCAGGCTGCCCGAGCGCGGGCCATACGCGTTGGCCGTGCTGCTCGTGGAGTCGGCCACGATGCTGATCAGCTTGAACGTCGAGTCCACCAGGAGCACGCGACGGCTCGTGGCATCGTTGATCAGCAGTCGACCGCCAGGCAGCGCGCGCACGTTGTTCACCATGCCGAGCGAGTCGGTGGTGGACGCGTGGACGGCACCGAGCGGACGAATGGGCGGACGCGCCTGCGCCGCGGCATACGGAGCCAGCGCGCCAAGCAGGCCGGGAAGCGCGAACAGTCGCGCGAAGTTGGGAGTCATGACTGGAGTCGTTGTGATGAGAGAAAAACTACCGTCGGATTTCGATCGTCTGTGCGCCGCCGCCCATACCACCGGCCATGATCATCGCGCCACCACCGGAGATCATCATGCCGCCACCGCCGCCCGACGTCGCGGAGCGGATCGACTTGAGGAAGCGATCGTCGAGCGCGCTGGCCACGAACGGTGGCAGCTTGCGACGCTGCACGTCGGTGAGCAGTCCCTTCACTGCCGGCGCGTACTTCCGCAGAATGTCGATGCTGGCCTCGCGTGCCTTCACGTACTGCTCGTAAATGTCGTCGTGATCGTAGCGCTCGGGGAGATCGGCGAACCGCTTCGAGATCGGCGCCCAGATCGAGTCGAGACGTACCGTGTAGCGACGGTTCATCGTGGCCAGGCTGTCGGCCTGATCGGACGACAGCTTGAGCGTGTCCTGATCGCGCAGAATCGTGGCCAGCGGATTCGGCACACCGCCGTTACCGAACTGCGCCTTGATCATCGCCTCGCCCGCCTTGGTGCCCTTGGTGCGACGGCCGCGGTCGAGTGACTGCGTGAGCACCTGCCGTTCGCGCGTGGGGCCGATATCGTAGCGCAGCTGGGCCGTGATCGTGACCGGCGTGCGGAAGCTGTTGAACTGCGGGTTGGTGGCACCGAAGCGCTGGTTCACTTCGTAGGTGTAGCGCTTGGTGTTCGCATCGAAGCCGCGCACGTACAGCAGCGACTGGTCGAGGAACGGCTGCTGTCCCCAGCCGCGCAGATTGTTCTCGCCGTGCAGGATCAGGTCGGCGGCGCCGAGCGGATTGGACACGTTGAACGACAGATTGGCACGCTGCGGCAGCCGCAGTTTGATGGGGTTGAACGAGATCGACAGGTTGGCCGAGCTCACCCACGGTCCCTGACAGCTGTTGCGCGCCGCCAGATTGCCGAGCTGCGACGACAGGCACTCACGTGCCACGCGCGAGCCGCTGCTCAGCAGCGCCTGCATGCCGGCCGCGGTGGCCGCGTCGCTCGACGCCGGATTGAACACGAAGGCGCGATCGTTGCTGAAACCGTCACCGTTCACATCGCCGCCGATCGTGGGCGTAAACGGTGTGCCCGAGCGGAACTGACCGAACCAGCCAAGCCGGATGAAGTCGAACGCGTTGTAGCTCAGGTTGTACGTGATCTGATGACGCGAGTCGAACGTCGAGCGCGACCAGTTCACCGCCAGCGGATCGCCGGCCGTGCTGGTGAAGCCGCGGAACTGCTCGCGCACGTTCGAGTAGGTGTAGCTCATGCTCCAGCTGAAGTTGGTGCTGAAGCTGGTCGGCGACAGCCGCACACTGCCCTGCGCGCTGCGCGAGTTGAGATCACTGCGCTGCTCCGTTACGCGCTGAAACTGCGTGGCCACGCGACCGTCGCCGGCCGCGATCGCACCCGTGAGCGGAACGATGCTCGTCGGTAGCACATACACCGGCCGGCCATCTTCGTTGTCGAGCGTGAAGCGCTGGACGCCGGCGAAGTTGCGATCCACGAAGCTCGACTGCCGCGTGTTCAGCGAGTAGGTGGCATCGAAGCTGGCGTTGAAGCGATTCCACAGCACCGGCCCCGACCAGCTCAGGTTCGAGCGGAGGCTGCTCGGCGCCGCATACTCCTTCGCGAACAGCGTCACGTTCGGCGCGCCGTTGGAGAACACGGTACCGGTGCTGCCGTCGGCACAGCGCGTGGGAATGAGTGCCGGGTTGCCGTACGCGTTCCAATCGGGAGTCGGTGTGGCCGGCCCCACGCAGGCGAGCTGCTGAATCGCGCTGGCCAGGCCGGTATTGTCGATGGCCGAACCCACCAGCGTGGCCTGCGGGGTGTTCTGAAACACGCCGATGCCGCCGCGCACCACTGCGCGCGGTCCACGGAACGCGCCATCGAAGGCGCCGATCTGCGGACCGGTACCGTACTGCCACGAGAAGCCCGCACGAGGGCTCACGAACACGCCATTGGGTACGAGGTCGTTGCGCACGCCGAGCAGTCGCTCCACTTCGGTGTTGCGCGCCGGTGCATCGAGATACTGGTTGGCATCGACGCGCACGCCGTACTGGAACTGCAGGCGGTTCGTGCGTCGATACGAATCACCCAGCGAGATCGCGCCCACCATCATGCTGGAGTTGCGCTCGCGCGGCGACAGCGTGCGCGTGAACGAGATGGGAATGCCGGCCTGCAGATCGGCCAGCGAATTGTACGAGAACGTGCCCAGCCGATTTACCGTCTGATCCTGCGACGACGCATCGCGCCGCACTTCGGTGCCCAGCTTCAGGCGATGCTTGTTGTTGGCGCTGAACCACGACAGCGTGTTCATCGCCGACATGCTGTTCGAGGTCTGCGAGGTGCCGAGGAACTGATTGCCCCCGAACGCGAGATTCTGCACGCCGTTGGTGCCGTCGGCGAAATTCGAATTCACGCGCACGCGTCCACCGGGCAAGTCCATATAGGGCGAGCCGTCGCTCTGCGACGCGCTGATGCCGCCCGAAGTTTCGGTGAGAATGCCGATGCCGCGCAGCATGAAGTAGCCGCTGTGCCGTCCCTGAATGCCGCCATTCAGCGAGGTGCGCTCGCCGCTGGTGGTCGGTAGAGCCGTGGTGAGCGGCGACGCCGGATTCTGATTGTTCCAGCTGCCGTTGAAGGTCAGGTTGTACGCCGATCCACTGGTACTCGACGGCGGTGTGAAGTCGATGGCACCGAACACCGAGCCCTGATCGGCCAGACGGCTGGACGGCAGTCCTGTGTAGCCGATGGGCACGCGCGCGTTCTGCAGAATGCCCACGAGTCGCTGCACGGAATCGGAGGCCACACCCGACGCCTGCAGTCCGGTGTTCGAGGTGTTCAGCAGCGTCTGCAGATCATTGCTGCGACGGCCCAGCTGAAACGACACGTTGTAGAACGCCTTGTCGAAAATGAGCGGACCCGACACCGAGCCACCCAACGATCCGTTGCTGTACTCCTGCCCGTTCGCGCGCGCCGCCGCGTCGGTCCACTGCAACGCCGGCGCATCACCTACGAAGCTCAATCCTCGGCTCACGAAGTTCGAGCCCGGCCGCGTGCGGAGACTGAACTGGCCACCGGAGAACCCGCCGCGCGACACGTCGTACGGCGAGGTGATGAGCGAACTCAGGACACTGGCATCACGTGGCAATCCCGCGCCGCCGAACATCATGCCGTTGAGCGTGGTGTTGTTCTGGTCGGCGCCGAGGCCGAGCACGGAGAAACCATTGGCGCCGCCGTCTTGACCGGGCACGAGCTGCACACCGGGCAGTGTGGCGGCCATCGCCGCGAGATCGCCCATCTGGTCGGGGGGCAGCGCGTTGTTGTTCGCGATCACCCGTTCCGTGCCGCCCACGTCCTGCTGCACATCGTTGCGCGAGACTTTATCCCGCGCGGCGGTGACCTTCACCGCGTCGAGCACGGCACCCACCTTGGTGAGCTTCGCGTCAGCGATGAGAATGTCTTCGTCGGCACCGCGTTTCACTTCGAAGCGCTTCACGGTGTAGCCGAGTGCGGTCACGGTCACCATGTAGTCGCCGTCGCCGCCCGGAAACGTCACGGTAAAGCGGCCGCTACGGTCGGTGCGGGCCGTGCGATTCACGTTGCCCGAAATCGACGTGACCACGACGGCCACGTTGTCGAGCGGTTCGTTCTCGGTGCCGGTGATCCGGCCGCGGATCACATCGACCTGTTGGGCGGCGACGGGCGCAATCGCGGCCGAGAGGCTCAGGCAGAGCAGGGTGGCAAACTGCAGGAAACGACGGAGCACGTCGGGGAGGGATCGGAGGGAACGGGCAGGGCGGGTCCTCACGCTACGGACCACGTCTCATGTGCGTTTCGACACAGTTCTCCCCAGTATCGTTTCCTTCTAAAACTCCCCGATAAAGCCGACCTCGGGCTGTAGTTCGTAGCCGAATCGTTCCTTGACGGCCGCCTGCGCGTGGGCGACCAGCGTCCGGACGTCGGCTGCCGTGGCGTGACCCAGATTGACCAGGATGTTGGCGTGGATGTGCGAGATCTGGGCGTCGCCCACCCGGAAGCCCTTGAGCCCGCACTGATCGATCAGACGGCCGGCGCCCACGCCTTCGATCTTCTTGAAGATCGAGCCGGCGCTGGGATGCACCTGTAGCCACGGGTGTCGCGAGCCGCGCCAGGACAGATTTTCCTGAAGGATCTGATGCAGACGGGCCGGATCGCTTTTTGTGAGCCGGAACGTCGCGCTGAGCACCACGTCCCGCCGGTGGTGAAACACCGTGTCGTCATAGCCGAACTGGATGTAGTCGGCGCCGACCAGCTTGCGGTCGCCCTCCTCGGCCAGGATCTCGCACGACTCGAACACTTCGGCGATGAACATCGTGCGCTCGCGCTCGGGGGCCGGCGACAGGAAATGCAGGTTCTGCCAGAGCGCCCCGCCCACGGTGCTGGGGATGCCGATGTAGTGCTCGAGTCCGGACCAGCCCGCCCGCACGGTGTCGAGCACCAGGTCCTGCATGACGGCGCCGCTCTCCGACCACACCGTTCCATCGGCGGAAATCGTGTGGGCGGCGGCCGCATTCCGGATCACGAGACCGCGGATGCCGCGATCGCCGATCAGGACATTCGCCCCGAGCCCCAACACGAACCACGGGATCCCCGCCTGCTTCGCGGCGGTAATGGCCGTCGCCAGTTCATCGGCGGTCTTTGCTTCAAAGAGCACATCGGCCGGACCGCCGATGCGGAACGTGGTGTACGGTCCAAGCGGTGCACTGAGCTGCAGTCGGCGGCGATCGAGCGGCGTCGATACGGAAGCGGATGCCGCGACAAGGGCGTCGGCGATCTGGGCGGGAGTCATCCCGAAAGATTCCCCGCAGCGGGTCTGTGCGCCATCGTTCGTGCCACGCCACTGATCGTCCCTCCCTCTTCACACGTCGCATGCCCGCACCTTTCGGCGCCCGGCCTTACCTCCGGCACCTGTTCACCGCCGCCCTGCTCGCGGTGGCCATTCCCGCCGCCACGCCGCAGTGGCTGTCGGCGCAGTCCCGCGCTGAGCTGACCAAGGTGGTGCGCCGCAAGGTGCTCACGAACGGCATGGAAGTGATCGTCGTGGAGAATCACGGCGTACCTATCGCGACGCTGGAAATCGATGTGCGGAACGGTGCGTTCACGCAGAGCCCGGAGTACGCCGGCCTCGCGCACATGTACGAGCACATGTTCTTCAAGGCCAACAAGGACTTGCCCGACGCCGAGGCCTTCAACGATCGCGCCGCCGAACTGGGTGCCGTGTTCAATGGCACGACGCAGGAAGAGCGCGTGAATTACTTCCTCACGTTGCCGGCCGATTCCGTGGCTGGCGGACTGCGCTTCCTGGCCAGTGCGCTGATTAATCCGAGCTTTCGCGAAGACGAATTGAAGCGTGAGAAGGAAGTCGTGCTGGGCGAGTACGATCGCAACGAAGCCCAGCCCGGTTTTGCGTTTCAGCAGAAGGCCACGGAGTTGTTGTATCCCGGGCAGTTCAGCCGCAAGAACACGATCGGCGATCGCACCGTCATCGCCAACGTGACGCCGGCGCAGATGCGCGAGATTCAGCGCAAGTACTATGTGCCGAACAACAGCGCCCTGATCGTGACCGGCGACGTGGATCCGGAGAAGGTGTTCGTGCTGGCTGAACAGGTGTTCGGCGCGTGGCCGCGCGGAGAGGATCCGTTCAAGGCCGATCCCATTCCGCCCATTCCCGCGCTCGACGGCAACAAGGCGCACATCAGCGAAGAGCCGATCAACGCGGTAGCCGTGCTCATTCAGTGGCAGGGCCCGAGTGTCGGCAAGGATCCGGGCGCGACGTTCGCGGCCGACGTGTTCAGCGATGTGCTGAATACGCCAGGCTCGACGTTCCAGAAGAATCTGGTGGATACCGGGCTGTGGCAGGGTGTTGGGGTGAACTACTACACGTTGAATCAGACCGGTCCGATTTCGATCAGCGGACAAACCACGCCGGACAAGTACCGCGCCGCGATGGCCGCGCTCGAGCGCGAAATCGCGCGCTTCACCGATCCCACGTACGTGACGACGCGCGAGTTGGAAGCGGTGAAGGCCCAGCGAACCGTGTCGAGCGCCTTCGGCATCGAGAAGGCCTCGGAAATCGCGCACACCATCGGCTTCTGGTGGAGCGTCTCCAACCTCGACTACTTCATCGGCTACACGGATACCATGGCTCAGCAGCGCATCACCGATCTTCTGCGATACACCACCACGTACATCGCGGGAAAGCCGCGCGTGACCAGCGTACTGCTGTCCAGTGAAGCACGCCGCTCGATCGGACTCACGGAGAAGGAACTGCTGACGCCGGCGACGCGTCCGGTGGTGAGGCCATGAACGCGAAGTATGGAGTCGGGAGTATGGGGTATGGAGTGCTGCGGGTGGCGGCGTTGGTGATGCTGGTGGCGGCACCGCTGTCGGGGCAAGCGGCGGCGAAGAAGCCCGTGGCGAAAGCACCGACGAAAGCGGCGCCGGCGAAACCAGTGGAGCTCTCGCCGGCGATCACGTCGCCGACCGATACGCTCACGTCGAAGTTCGATGTGGCCGGGATCCCGGTCATTCTGCGTCGCGTGAGCGCGAACAATGTCGTCGCCGCCAACCTCTATTTGTTGGGCGGCACGCGGCAGCTCACGGCGGCCAATCAGGGTATCGAGACGTTGCTGCTCGAGGCGAGTGAACGCGGGACCGCCAAGTATCCGCGCGATCTGCTGCGCACGAAGATGGCGCGACTTGGCAGCGCGATCGGTGTCGGCGCGAATGCCGACTGGACGACAATCAGTTTACGGGCCACCACCACCGGACTCGATAGCACGTGGGCCATACTGGCCGACCGGGTCATGGCGCCGCGGCTCGATCCGGCGGAAGTGGAGCTGGTGCGCGAGCAGTTCGTGACCGCGACGCGTCAGCGGAAGGACAGCCCCGATGCCCTGCTCGACTATCTCGCCGACAGCATCGCGTTCTCGGGCCATCCGTATGCGCTCGAGCCCACGGGCACCGAGCAGTCGCTCACGTCGATCACCAATGCCGACCTCAAGGCGTATCACGCGTCGCAGTTCGTGACGTCGCGCATGATGCTGGTGGTGGTGGGCAACGTGTCGCGCACCAAGGTCGAGAAGCTCGTGCGCGAAACGCTGGGCCGGATGCCGAAGGGCAACTATGCGTGGACGCTGCCCGATCCGCCGGCCGAGTTGCCCAGTGCCTACGTCGTGGAAAAGCGCACGCTGCCCACGAATTATCTGCAGGGCTACTTCCACGGACCCAAAGCCACCAGCAAGGACTATCCGGCGCTGCGGCTCGCCTGCGCGGTGCTGAGTGGACGGTTGTTCGCCGAAGTGCGCGGTCGTCGCAATCTCACCTACTCGGTGAATGCGCCGTTCGTCGAGCGTGCCTTTTCGCTGGGCGGGCTGTATGTCACGACCACGCAGCCCGACGAAGTGCTCACCATCATGCAGCAGCAGATCACATCGCTGCGCGAAGGCACGATCACCAACGACGGACTCGAACGGCTCGTGCAGCAGTTCATCGTGACGTACTTCCTCGACAACGAGACCAACGCCGACCAGGCGAACATGCTGGCGCGTGCGGAGCTGTATCAGGGCGATTTCCGTCGCGCCGCGCAGTTCGTGGAAGAGCTGCGCGCCGTCACGCCGGAGCAGATCCAACAGGCGGCACGCACGTACATGGGCAAGGTGCGGTGGGCCTACGTCGGTGATCCGTCCAAGGTGACGCCGGCGCGGATGCTGCGCTTCTGATCGATCTCTCCGGCTCGCCGCGCCGCGGGGTCGCGCTGTCGGTCGATCTCGCCTACGTGGACTATCGCGACATCGGTGTGGCGCTGGTGACGTACGACGACACCGGCGCGCAGGAATCGCTGACGGCGCGCGCAGTCGACGTGCCGCTCAGCGGTCGCCCGTCGGTGGCCGCGCTCGCCTCGTGGCTGCGCGATATGGTCGAGTTGCACGACGCGCGCTGCCTCTGCATCGATGGACCACTGGGCTGGCGATCGCCCGATACCGATTCGCCGCACTGCCGACGCAGCGAGCGCGCCGTGCGCGCCCCCGGGAAGACCGGGCTCCCGCCCGACGGGGTGAAGCCGCGAACGTACCTCGGCTTCACCACCTTCTCGATCGCGCTCTTTGAAGCGTTCCTGACGTCGGCCGAATGGGCGCTCCCGGGCGATCCCAACGCCGCACATACGGCTCGCGTGGTGACCGAAAGCTTCCCGACCGCCGCCTGGCGTGCGCTGGGGCTCTCTCCGCTGATGGCCAAGGGACGCGCGTCGGTCGCCGACGTGCAGGATGCCGGCGCACGCCTACAGACTCGTACCGGCATCACCCTCGAGCAGGTGCGCACGCACGATCAGTTGCAGGCCGTCGTGGGCGGAATCGCCGGTGCCTGGTGGGTCGCCGGCCGAACGGGTCAGGTACAATTGGCCGGAGACCCGCCCTTCCGCCTCGACGGAAGCTGGCGCGAGGGATATATCATGATTCCAGCAATAGGCGCAGCCACTGCGACCTGATTGAACTCGCCGTACCCCCTCGTCGTACGCCTCCCACCGCCTCTCATGTCGAATCCCTACTCCCGTCGCGACTTCGTGTCCGACAGCGCCAAGCTCGCCTTCGGCGCGATGATCGTGCCGCGCGCCGTGCTCGGTGGCCCCGGCTATCGCGCCCCCAGCGCCAAGCTCAACATCGCCTGCGTTGGCATCGGTGGCATGGGTATGAGCAACATGTCGCAGATGCTCACCGAGAACATCGTGGCGGTGTGCGACGTGGACTTCGCGTACGTGGAACGCTCGCTCGACGGGCGGCTCAAGCCACGCACCGGTGAGCCGTCGGCGCAGAACGTGCAGCTTGGCGAGGCGTACAAGAACGCCACGAAGTACACGGATTTCCGTGAGATGCTCGACAAGCAGAAGGACATCGACGCGGTGCTCATCGCGACGCCCGATCACCTGCACGCCACCATCGCGCTCGCCGCGATGTCGCTCGGCAAGCATGTGTACGTGCAGAAGCCGCTCGCGTATTCGGTGCATGAAGTGCGGCTGCTGCAGAAGGCGGCCGCGGCCAATCCGAAGCTCGCCACGCAGATGGGCAATCAGGGCCACTCGATGGAGGGCTCGCACCGCATCAGCGAGATCATCAACTCGGGTATCCTCGGCAAGATCCACGAAGTCCACGTGTGGACCGATCGTCCGGTGCGCTATTGGGCGCAGGGCATTCCGCGTCCGCGCGCAGCCAATGCCGCGGCGCCTACCGCCGCGCCGAATCCGCGCCCGCAGTGGAACATGGGCACGGTCGACAACGCCGTGCGCGCCGCGATGGCGGCCAATGATTCATCGATGCCGCCGGGACTGAACTGGGATCTCTACCTCGGCCCCGCGCCGGAGATCGCCTATCACCCGGCGTATCATCCGTTCGCCTGGCGCGGCTGGCTCGACTTCGGCGTCGGCTCCCTCGGCGACATGGGCGCCCACCTCATCGATCAGCCGTTCACCTCACTCGGCCTCACGTATCCCACGTCGATCGCCGCCTCGTCCACCCCGTGGGGCGGGGGCGCACAGAATCCGGCCACCTACCCGATGGCCACGATGGTGCAGTACGACTTCCCGAAGGTGGGCAAGCGCGATGCGCTCAAGCTGTACTGGTACGACGGTGGTCTCATGCCGCCGCGTCCGGAGATGCTCCCCGACGAAGTGCCGATGAACAACCCCGGCAGCGACGGCGGCGGCGGTGTCTTCATCGGCGAGAAGGGCATCATGTTCTACGAGACGTACGGCAACAAGCCGCGCATCTTCCCGGAAGCGATCGCCAAGAAGGCCGAGCAGGTGCCGGTCACGCTGCCGCGCATCACGGTGTCGCACGAGCAGAACTGGATTCAGGCGTCGAAGGGCGAAGCGAAGTCCAGCTCTCCGTTCTCGCAGGCGTCGCCGCTCACCGAGACCATGTTGCTCGGCATGGCCGCGCTTCGTGCGGGGCAGGGACGCAAGGTGATCTACGACAGCGAAGGGATGAAGTTCACCAACGCGCCCGACGCGAATCAGTATCTCACGCGCGTGTACCGTAAGGGATGGGAGCTGTAGTGCGCCGTGCCGCCGTGGCGCTGTCGCTCGTCGCCAGCGCCGTCGTCACGACGTCTCTGCGGGCGCAGGGGTCATCACCGTATCTGGTGACCACCGCCGCACCGGCCGGGTTCGACCGTGCGTTGGCACAGCGGGCGTCGCTCGAGCATCTCACGAAACTCATCGCATTGAACACGCAGAATCCGCCGGGCAACGAGATGCTCACGGCGCGGTACTTCGATGCGATCTTCGCGCAGATCCCCGGCGTCGAGCGTCACGTACTCGATGCCGGTAACGGACGGGCCAATTTCATCGCACGACTGCGCGCGGTGAATCCCACCAAGCGGCCCGTGCTCATCATGGGCCACATGGATGTGGTCGGTGCCGACACCACCAAGTGGAATTCGCCAGCCTTCACGGCGACGATTCGCGACGAAGGTGGTGTGTCGTACCTGTACGGTCGCGGCGCCATCGATGACAAGGGTATGCTCGCCACGGCCACGGCAGCAATGCAGCAGCTGGCCACGCAGCGCGCCTCGCTCGACCGCGACATCATCTTCCTGGCCACCGCAGCCGAGGAAGGCGGCGACGAAGTGGGCATCGATCGGGTGATCGAGAAGCACTTCGATCTCATCAAGGATGCCGAGTTCGCGCTCAATGAAGGCGGGCGTGTGCGGGTGTCGGATGGTCGTGTGATGTCGGTGAACATCCAGACCACCGAGAAGATTTCGTACAACGTGGTCGCGACGGCGAAAGGGCCGAGTGGACACGCGTCGGTGCCGCTGCCGCAGAACGTGCTGGCGGCGCTCGCGCGTGCGGTGTCGCGTGTGCACGACTGGAAGTCGCCGGTAAAGCTCAACGAGACGACGCGACTCTACTTTGCGCGACTGGCCCGCATCGAGAAGGATCCCGTCATGAAGGCGGCGATGCTGCGCGTGTCGTCGCCCACGGCGTCGAAACTGCAGATCGATGCGGCCGCAGCGATTCTGTCGCGCGAGCCGCTGCACAATGCGGTGTTGCGCACGGGTCAGTCGCTCACGCTGATGAACGGCGGCATTCGTTCGAATGTGATTCCGAGCGAAGGCACGGCGACCTTCAACGTGCGCGTGCTGCCCAACGACGACGTGCGCACCGTCGTGGCGGCGTTCAACACGGTCGCGAAGGAATCGCAGGTCACATTCGCGCTCACGGGTGAGCCGCGTACATCACCGCCGGTGTCGCCGGTGTCGGCCGCGCTGTATCAGGCGATGGAGTCGTCGGCCACGGCGATGGTGCCGAACACCACGGTGATTCCGTTCATGAGCACCGGCGCTACCGATGGTGCCGCACTGCGCGCGAAGGGCATTCCCACGTACGGTATTCTGCCGATGCCGTTGCCGATGGTCGATGAGCTTCGCATGCACGGTGACAACGAGCGCGTGCCGGTGCCGGCGCTGGGTTGGGCCGCTGAGTTCCTGTACCGCACGCTGCAGCGCGTGACCGCGAAGTGACGTCGCGGTGAGTGCCGCCCACGAGGTGCCGTCGGTCGAACTGCGTGCCCCCGATGGCGCCTTCGCGCGCATCTACCTCGACGGCGCACATGTGACATCGTGGATTCCGGCACGGTCGCAGGTCGATCGACTGTTCGTGAGTCGCGAAGCGCAGTACGGGCCGGGTTGTTCGATTCGTGGCGGCATTCCGGTGTGCTTTCCGCAGTTCGGCGCCTTCGGTCCGATCGGTCATCACGGCTTCGCGCGACTGAGCCGGTGGACGGTGGTGACGCAGGATGAGATCAACGGCGGTGCGCGGGTCGTGTTACGGCTCACCGACACCGAGGCCTCGCGTACGGTATGGCCCTTCGCGTTTCGGGCCGACCTCTCGGTGCACGTGGCCGCGGCGGCGCTCACGGTGCAGCTCACGGTCACCAATACCGACGCGCAGCCGCTGTCATTCACGGCCGCGCTCCATCCGTACTTTGCGGTGGAGAACGCCCTCGCCACGACGGTCAGCGGGCTGAGTGGCTGCCGTTACCGCGATGCACTCCGCGATGGGGCCGAGTTCGACGAGGCGGGTGACGTGCTGCCGATCGAAGGGCACATCGATCGCGTGTACTTCGCGACGCCCGATGTCATCGAGATGCGGGAGCCGAATCGTACGCTGCGCATCGAGAAGCGCGGATTTCCGGAAACGGTGGTCTGGAATCCCGGTGCGGAAGGCACGCACAGCCGGGCCGACTTTGCTGATGGCGACGAGCGACACATGGTGTGCGTGGAGGCCGCCGTGGTGCGGCCTCCCGTGTTGCTCGCGTCAGGCGAGCAATGGGTCGGAACGCAGCTTATGACCGCGGTGCGGTAGCTGCCGGTTTACGCGGAAACAGCGCGGGGCGATTGGCGGCGTGGTACACGAATGAGGCGATCACGGCGGCGTTGAGCTTCATGTCGGCATCCTGCACGCGCTCGTAGGTGTCCATGTTCGAGTGATGCGTGCGGGTGCCGTATTCCACATCGTCCTGAATGAACTGGAAGCCGGGAATGCCGATGCCGTCGAAGGCCAGGTGGTCGGTGCCGCCGGTGTTCGACAGCGTGGCGGCCTTCACGCCCTTGTCTTCGAACGGCTTCATCCACGCCTTGAAGATCGGGCCCGCCTCGGTGTTGCCCTGCTGGAACACGCCACGGATTGCGCCCGTCCCGTTGTCGAGATTGAAGTACACCGACACCTTCTTGCCCGCGTCCGTGAGTGAGTCGCGCGTGCCGAACTGCTGTCGCACATACGCGCGAGAGCCGAGCAGTCCCTGCTCTTCGCCCGTCCACAGGGCAATGCGAATCGTGCGCTTCGGCTTGAGCCCCGAGGCCTTCAGCACGCGCATTGCCTCGAGCATAGCCGCCGAACCCGCCGCATTGTCGGTGGCGCCCGTACCGGCGTGCCACGAGTCAAAGTGCGCGCCCAACATCACCACTTCATCCTTGAGCTTCGGATCGGTGCCGGGGATCTCGGCGATGATGTTGAACGAGGTGAGATCGTCGTCGTAGAAGCGATTGCGGACGTCGAGTTCGATCTCCACCGGCACGCCCTTCTCGACGGTGCGCAGCATGCGGCCGTAATGCTCGATGGCCACCACGATGAGCGGCGTGCCGTAGGGCGTCTTCGGATCGCGTGACTGTCCGTTGTTGGTGAACACGGTGCCGCCGTCGCCACGGCCCGGCTCGATCACGGCGGCGACTTTCTCGTCGGCAATGAAGGCCATGCGCCTTACGGCCGTCGCCTGCGTGGCGCGCATCGCTTCCTGCTGGCGCATGGCGGCACTGTCAGCGGCGGTGCGCGGTGCAGATGCGCGCGGACCCATTGCGGCCGGAGCCGGCATGGGGGCGGCCTCGAGCTTGGCGAGGTCAGCGTCGGTACGCCGCGCCGCCAACGGCTCGAAGCGGGGCGCCACCTCGCGCATCGGGGCCAGCATCACGACCTTGCCGGCGAGCTTGCCGCGGTACTTGTCGAAATCGGCATCGCCGTCGATGCGCACGTACACGAGTTCGCTCTTCACGAGACCGCTGGTGCCCGGTGTCCACGCCTGCGGGTACCCGATCACGGCGAACGGTACCGGTGCCGTGACCTGGGCGTAGAACTTCTCGTTCACCCAGCCGCGGCCGAAGGTGCCCCACGGTTCGATGCGCGGCTTGCTGAGACCCCACGACTGCATTTGCTGCACGGTGTACTCGGCAGCACGGCGGGTGATCGGCGAGCCGGTCAAGCGGGGGCCGTGCACGTCGGTAAGCCACGACATCATGGTCATGACCTGCGAGTGCTCGAAGGCCTCGGCGCGGATCTTGGCGATCGCGGCCATGTCCACCGGCTCGGCGCTTTGCGCGAGCGCGACGCGGCCGGCGAGGAGCAGCGGCAGCAGGGGGAGGAGCGCGACGTGTCGTCGAACGCCCGCCGAAATATGAGCGGCCATCAGAATACTCAGCAGAAGGTGGCAGGGGACGCCCGTCGCGTCACTGCTTCAACGGGCGACCCGACCAATCTGCTGTCCGGCGCTCAGTCCTGCTCGCCTTCCGGCGTCTGACGGCCTTTGCCGTCAGGCGAGTCGAACATCCGCTCGCCATGCACTTCATCGTCGCGAGTCACGCCGGCCGCTCCCTTGAGTTCGTGGCCAATGGCCGCGTCCTCGAGCTCTTCCGCCGATCGCGGCTCCGCGCCAAGCCCCATGTCGGCGTCGTCGGCAACCTCGTCCAGCACATCGGTGACGTCCAGCGCACCGCGATGATCCAGTGCATCCATGCCGACGTCGCTCTCAAGCGCTTCGTCGGAGTACTCGTCCACCACCAAACCGTCGGCATCTCGCACGACGTCCGCATCCTGTGCCGGCAACTCGTCATCGGGCTCGGCACGCTGAGACGGCGTCATACGCTCAGCTCCGGTGTGAGGCGACCTTCGGCCATCTCCTTGAACCGTTCGAGCGCCTGGCGAACCTGCCGATTCGGCGCGCGGCCGAACATGCGTGCCACCATGTCACCGAACTTTCCGGCAGGCGGCTGCGCTTCGAGGGTCACGAACACATCCGTGCCACCGTCCGACATCTCGCAGAACATCACCGTGCCGTTGTTCGGCACCTGCGCCGGTTCCACGGTGCGCCACGCGATCCACTCGTTCTCGCGCTCGTCCACGATCTCGGCGTCCCACTCAACCTTGGTGCCCGCCGGTCCCGCCACCACCCAATGCGAGTGCGTGGGCGAGATGACATCGACGCGCTCGAGATGATCCATGAACGTCGGCAGCCGGGAGAAGTCGCGCCACATGGCAAACAACTCCTCTCGCGGCCGTTCCACGTACACGCTCTGTCGTACGCTGATCGAGTGCTCATGGTCGACATCGGCCGGTACGCCCGGTTCGACGTGCTCCTTCGTGGTCACCCCGAGCATCGAATAGGTCTTGCAGTGCCCTGACGCACCGCGGTACAGCATCTCGGCGCCCAAGAGCGCCATGCCGTATCCCACGGTGCCACGTCGGCGTAAACCGAACATGGTGAGAAACCCACCCGCGACTGCGGAGGCGATGCGCTCGGTGGCACCGACGTTCACGTAATCGGTTGTACCCTGCCGCGCAAACTCGCGGCGAAGGCGGCGATCATCCGATCCGTTGTGTTCCATCGAATTCAGAATTTCACGTGCCATGAGGCGCACCCCTCCGTCGTCCGGTTCGGTTCTCATCAGATCAAGGAGCTTTCTTGAGCGAATCCATCATCATCATCTTCGCGTTGCTGATCGCCTGATCGTCGATCACGATGGCTTCGACACGCTGACCGGTCGTGCCCGTCAGCACGACGCTGTACGAATGCCCGGCCTTGAAGTCCATCTCACGCTTCAGCAACTGCTTGCCGTTGCCGTCGACGTTCACGGTCACCGTCGTCTTCACGGGATCGATGTTCTTGTAGCCGGCTTCCGACGTGAGATTCACGTTGTCGAAGAACGGTTCCGTCATGCCGGCCATCACTACGTCGATCTCGCCGACGCCATTCACGCCATGGATGACGCGCAGGCGCGCCTTGGTGCTGTCGGTCGCGAGCTCATCCTTCAGCACGCGAAGACGAACGCTGCCGTTGCCTTCGGGCAGCGCAACGAGCGAATAGCGCGAGCCGTCCATCATGATCTCGTTGTTCGACGCGATCGTCGTGTCGCGGTCGCCGGCTTGCAGACGGAACTTCGCGATATTGTCCTTCAGCTCCGAATACGGCGTCACGGTCTTGAAACCGATGCCGCTGAACATGGCGCGATCGTCGGCGCTGACCGACGCATCCTTCGCGCTCGGCAGTGCGTTGATCATGCGGACCATCGAGACGCCGCGATGTTCGGCGGCATCGGCGGACGCCGAGGCCAGACTGCCTTCGGCAGTGGTCGTTTCTACCGCTTTCTTGTCGGCGTCATTGTCACCTTTGCAGGCAGTGACGCCCGTCGCGAGCGACAGGAGCAGAAGCGTCTTTGTAGGTGTGCGCATTGATGGCTCCGAGATTCTGGTAATCGCAGGCAGTGGTGCCCTGCGACACAATCCGGCGCGAAAGTATCAGCGCGCGGACCGCCGTCCGGAGATCAATCCCATCACCAAGGTGATCACGAACAACACGGTGAAGATCACAACGAGGATCTTCGCGATGGTGAACGTTGCCGTGGCGATACCGCTGAATCCAAATGCAGCGGCGATCAGAGCAGCGATCAGGAACCCGAATGCCCAACGTAACACGGCATCTCCCAGACGGACGCGGTCGGTGCCACCCCGAATGGGTCGCCGCCGCCGCACCCGTCGCTATTGCATGGGCCGTGCCGTTTACTTCGCGCGGGACGAAAGGACGGCGCGCACACCGTCGAGCGAACCACCCACGGCGCGCAGCGCCACCAAGGCGTGATACAGCAGGTCCGCGGTTTCTTCCGTGGCCCGTTCGATGTCACCGTCCACGCACGCCGTTGCCAACTCCACCGCTTCTTCGCCGAGCTTCTTCAACCGCAGATTGCGATCGCCGAGCAGTCGCTGGGTGTAGCTCGTGGACGTGCCGTCCGCCGTTTGCATGCGCGACGTGATGGTGGCATCGAGCGTCGCGAACACGTCGGCCTGCAGCGCGTCGTCGCGAAAGCACGAGGTCGTTCCGTTGTGGCAGGCTGGACCAGCCGGCACCACGCGCGCGAGTACGGCGTCGGCGTCGCAGTCGGCGGTGAGTGATACCACACGCTGCACATTGCCGCTGGTGCCCCCCTTGTGCCACAGGCCACGCGAGCGCGACCGGTAGTGCATCTCCCCCGTGCGCAGCGTGTACTCGAGCGCCTCGCGATCCGCGTGCGCCACCATCAGCACGGCGCCGGTTGCCACATCCTGTGTGACGACGGTCACGAGGCCGCCGCTCTTCGTGAAGTCGAGCTGGTCGAGATCGAAGACGACGGCGCGCACGGGCTCACTCATACCGATACTCCAGCAGCAGGATCAAAGGGTTCGACCAGATACGGCCGGATCGTGTCGCCCAGCGCGGCGTTGGTGGCGATCACGTCGCCGCCGAACGCGGTATCACGACCGCGCCAGTCGGTGAAGCGGCCACCTGCTTCCGTGATCAGCGGGTACATCGCGGCGGCGTCCCACGGATTCACGATGTCATCGATCATCGCTTCAGCGCGGCCGGTCGCCACCAGCAGGTATCCGTAGCAGTCGCCCCAGGTCCGCGCCACGGCGGCCTCCGACGACAGCGCGTGCCACTTGGCGCGCCGGTGCGGGCGCTCGAGAAACCGGTCATCGGTGATCAACGTGGTGGCACTCTGCAACTGCGCCACGCGCGACACCGAGGCGCGCGATCCATTCCACCAACAGCCTTCCCCGAGTGCCGCTGCCACCGTCTCCTGCACGGCGGGATAGCAGGCTGCCCCAGCGATCACCGTGTCGCCCTCGCAGCAGGCCACCAGCGTGCCCCACAGCGGCACGCCACGCACGAAGGCCTTGGTGCCATCGATGGGATCGAGAATCCAGCGTCGGGGTGCATCGCCGCGCTCGTCGTCGAGCTCCTCACCGAACACGCCGTCGTGCGGGAAGCGCTGGGCCAGCCACGCCCGTGCGGCGCGCTCCGCTTCGCGATCGGCGATCGTCACGGGCGATCCATCGCCCTTGATCTCGACGTTCACATCGGTGCGATACCACTGCATCGCGATCGCCGCCGCGTACTCCGCCACTTCGGCCGCCGCCTGCAACAGCACCGCCGGACTCTCGGCATGCGTCGTGACGCGCGTCATGCGGCGACGCCACGGCTGGTCACGCGCACGGGAAGTCCCGCCTCGCGCATTACCTGCTTGAGGGCCTGCACGGTGGTGACCCCATCGTGCAGGATGCCCGCCACCAACACGGCATCCGCACCGCCTTGCACGATACCATCCACCAGATGCTGCGCGATCCCGGCGCCGCCCGAGGCGATCACCGGCACGTGCACGGCGTCGGCCACGGCGCGCGTGATCGTCAGGTCGTATCCCGTGCGCGCGCCGTCGCGATCGATGGACGTGAGCAGAATCTCGCCGGCGCCGCGAGCCACGCACTCCTGCGCCCACGCCACGGCTTCGAGCGGTGTTTCTTCGCGGCCGCCCTTCACCCACACCTTATACACGCCGTTGGCGTCGCGCTTGGCGTCGATGCTGGCCACCACACACTGGGCGCCGAAACGGTCGGCCGCTTCGGTGAGCAGCTCCGGCCTGGTCACGATGGCGGAGTTCACCGACACCTTGTCGGCGCCAGCCCGCAGCGCCCGCGCCACGTCGTCCGAGGTCCGTACGCCGCCTCCGATGGTGAGCGGAATGAACAGCCGTTCGGCTGTGCGTCGCGCCACATCGAGCAGCGTCGCCCGTTCTTCGGCGCTGGCGGAGATGTCGAGGAACGTGATCTCATCGGCCCCTTCGCGCTCGTAGCGCTCCGACAGCGCGACGGGATCGCCCACATCACGCAGCCCTTCGAACTGCACGCCCTTCACCACGCGCGCGCCTTTCACATCGAGGCACACGATTACCCGTCGCGTCAGCATGCGATTACGAGTCCGTGATCTCGAGACGTACGCTGCCCTTCGTGCTGAACACGGCGCCGGTTTCCACCAGCGCCTCGCGCAGCGCGAAACCCAGCCCCTTGATGGCCGCCTCAATGATGTGGTGCTTGTCGAAGCCGCGGATCACGCGCACGTGCAGCGTGGCCTTGGCGTTGTCGGCGAACGAGCGCAGGAAGTGCTCGTACAGATTCGACGGCAGCTTGCCCTCATAGTACGGACGACCGCCGATGTCGAGCACGACCTGCACGAGGGCGTCATCCATCGGCACCGTGCGCTCGCCGTAGCGCGCGCAGCCGGCCGGAGCGAACGCCGCCACCGCCTGACCGAGGGTAATGGCTACATCTTCGATGAGATGATGGCGCATGTCGCCCGTGGCCTGCACATCGAGATCCACGCCCGCGTAGCGCGCGAACGCTACCAGCATGTGATCGAGAAAGACATCGCCGGTGGACACGGTGGCGACACCGGGGCCGGCCGTGATCGACAGCCGGATCTGGGTTTCCTTCGATTCGCGAATCACGACGGTCATGCGCCGAACTCCTCTGCGAGACGGCGCGCATCGAGCGCGCCCGTGTAAAGCGCCATGCCGAGCACGGCGCCCGACAGGCCGCGGTGTTCGAGCGCACGCATATCATCCAACGAGGTCACACCACCCGACGCGAACACCGGCCACTGGCTCGCCTCGGCGACATCTTCCATGAGCGGCAAATCGGTGCCTGCCATCTTGCCTTCGAGATGCACCGCGGTGACCAGCACGCCCGCCAGCGGGAGCTGGGCGAGTTCGGATACGAAGTCGATCACGTCGATCTGCGACGTCTCCGCCCAGCCGCGCGTGACCACTTTCCGCTCGCGCACATCGGCCGCGATGATCAGGCGGCCGGGAAACTTGTCGGCCATCTCGCGGCGCCAGTCTTCGTCTTCGATGGCCCGCGTGCCCACCACCACCCACGACGCGCCTTCCTCGAGCAACCGCTCGATCCGCGCTTCGTCGCGGACGCCGCCACCGACCTGCACCGGCACGGACGCATCGCGCAGAATCTCGCGAATCACCTCGTGATTGTGTCCACGGCCGGTGGCCGCATCGAGATCCACGATATGCAACCGCGTGAAGCCGATGCGCACCCACTCGGCGGCTACGGCACCGGGATCATCGAGACGCACCCGCTCGTCGTCATAGTCTCCACCGACGAGCTGCACACATTTGCCACCACGCAGATCCACCGCGGGTACAGCGATCATGACGCACTCCTGAGGGAAGCCGCGAACTGCAGGAACTCACGCACGAAGGCCACGCCGGGAGCACTCGACTTTTCCGGATGGAACTGCGTGCCGATGATGTTGCCGCGTCGAACCGACGCGGGGAAGCGGTCGCCGTCATGTTCACTCCACGCGCTCACAAACGGCACCGCGTCGGCGGTCGGGCGACAGACGAAACTGTTGGCGTAGTACGCGACGTCGAGCCCCGATGCCACGAGCAACGGATCGGTGATGTCTTCGAGGCGATTCCAGCCGATCTGGGGAATCTGGGTCGCGTGCAGCTTCGTGACCTGTCCCTTCACGACACCGAGACCTTGGCCCGGTCCTTCGTCGCTGCCGTCGAACAGCAGCTGCATGCCAAGACAGATGCCGAGCGCCGGCAGTCCGGCCAGCAAGGCCTCGCGCATGACCTCACGCCCCGGCGCGAGCCGTTCGGCGGCCGGCGCGAAGGCGCCCACGCCAGGCAGGATCAAAGCGTCGGTGTCGCGCACCGCGAGCACGGGGTCGGCTTCCACGTGCACCACGGCACCGCCGGCTTCGACCGCTTTCACCAGCGAGTGCAGGTTGCCGGCACCGTAATCGAACACGGTTACCCGAAGCGGATTGCTCATGCGCTCCTCCGGGCAGCCAGCACGTCATCGAACGCGGCGAGAAAGCGTTCGAGCAACGGCCACGGACCGACGCTGATGCGCAGCGTGTCACCGATGTGCGGGAGACCCGGAAACGGTCGCACCGCTACGCCACGTTCGCGCAGCGCGAGCCCCACATTCACACAGTCGGCCACCGGCACGCAGACGAAATTCGCATGCGACTCGAGTGGGGCGAACCCGCGCGTGCGCAGTGCCTCGGCCAGTCGCTCGCGCAGCGTGACCGCCAGCGCGATGTGCTCGTTCACCCACGGCATGTCGTGCTGCAGCGCGGCGAGGGCCGTCTGTTCGGCCATCGCGTTCAGCTTGTACGGGCCGCGCGACTTCTCCACTTCCATGACCAGCGACGGCTGTCCAATCGCGTAGCCGATGCGCAGTCCCGCGAGGCCGAACGCTTTCGACATGGTGCGAATCACCAACAGACGATCGGATTGCCGCACCAGATCGACCGACGAGACGCCGGCGAACTCGGCGTAGGCTTCGTCGAGAAACACCACGCCGGGCGCTTCGCGCAGCACACGCTCGATGGTTTCCCGGGCCACCAGTGCGCCGGTGGGATTGTTGGGTGAGCAGAGGTACAGCAGCTTCGGCTTCGTGGCGAGCAACGCATCGATGTCGGGCTGATGCGACGGCAGCTCCACGCAGCCGGTGTACCCGAGCGCATTCATGCGCGCGAAGATCGGAATCATCGCGAACGACGGCTCCGGGCCGGCCACGAGGTCGCCCGGTTCCCCGAACGCGCGCATGGCGCTGTCGAGAATGTCGTCGGAGCCGCAGCCGGTCACGATCATGTCGGCCGTGACGCCGACGTATGCCGCGAGCGCCTGCTTGAGTTCTGCCGCGTACAGCGTGGGGTAACGCGTAATGCGCGCCACCGGCATCTCCCGCCACGTGCGCTCCGCCTCCGGCGGCATGCCCCACAGGTTCGTGTTGTCGGTGAGATCGAGATCCACCGGCGCGCGCTTCGGATCGTACAGCGGCACGGCGTCGTACGCCGCGCGCGCGACGGCCAGGCGTTGCGTGTTGTCGGTCATCGACCCCGTCATGCGTTCGCTCCTGTGTTCACACTCCACGCGCGCGCTGCGGCCGCGTGCGCCGGCAATCCTTCGGCGTCGGCGAAGGCACCGACATCGTGCGCGAGACTCGCCGCGGCGGCGGGGGACACTTCCTGCCAGGTGGTCCACCGCACGAAGTCGAGCGTGGAGAGTCCGGAGTAGCTGCGACCCGCACCGGCCGTCGGCAGCACGTGGTTGGCGCCGGTCATGTAATCACCGAACGCCACCGAACTCGATTCCCCGACGAAGATCGTGCCGGCGCTGCGCAGCGACGCCAGCGTATCGGCACGCACCGAGGCATCGACCACCAGCAGCAGGTGTTCGGCGGCCCATTCATTGGCGAAGGCGACGCCGTCGGCGATGGAGCTCACCGACACGATGGCGCCACGCGCCGAGAGCGACTCGCGCACGATCTGCGCTCGCAGGGCCTGCGCGATCTGCGCAAGCGTCTCGACTTCCAGTGCGTCGGACAGCGCAGCCACCTGCTCCGGCGTGCCCACCAACACGGCAATGACCGCCGCGTCGGGGTCATGCTCGGCTTGCGCCATCAGTTCGCGGGCCAGCGCGGCCGGGTTGGCGGTGTGGTCGGCCAGGATGAGCAGTTCGCTCGGGCCGGCCGGCGAGTCGATCGCCACGTCGGCCACCAGCTGCAGCTTGGCTTCGGCTACGAACGCGTTGCCGGGGCCCATGATGCGGTCCACGCGCGGCACCGTTGCGGTGCCGATCGCCATCGCGGCGATGGCTCCCGCTCCGCCCAGCGCGAACACCCGATCCACCCCAGCCAACGCTGCCGCTGCCAGTACCACGGCGGACGGCAGGCCATCGGGACCCGGCGGCGAACAAACGATCACGTCGCCCACGCCGGCCACCCGTGCCGGGATCGCGCCCATCAGGAGCGAACTCGGATAGGCAGCCCGTCCGCCCGGTGCATAGATCCCCACGCGTCCGAGTGGGTCGGGACGCCGCCCCACGCGGATACCGGGCTCGGGCGAGCACTCGGTGGCCGTCGGGCGGAACGCCTCGTGCACGGCGGCGATGTTGCGGGCCGATCGCTCAAGCACCCGGCGAAGCTCCGGCTCCAGCGAGGCTAGTGCCGCGTCCCATGCCGCGCGCGGCACCTCGATCGCGGACAGTTCGACCCGGTCGAAGTCGCGTGCGAACGCGACCAAGGCGGCATCGCCCTCCTCGCGGACGCGCGCGATAATGGCGGCCGTTCGGCTCCGAACGGTCGTGTCGGTCGTCGAGGAGCGGTCCACGATCGCCCGGCGCGTCGTGGCGTCGAGCGCCGCGAGCGGTCCGCGTGCGCGCAACCCAAGCGCAGTGGCGGCGGTCACGGCACGAGCCTTTCGATGCGGGTCACGAGAATCCCTTCGCCGCCAAGAGCCCGGAGCTGCGAGATGGTGCGATAGATGGTGTCCGCGCTGACGACCGCGTGCACGGCCACGTACTTCCCGTGATCGGCGATCTCGATGACCGTCGGACCGTTGAGGCCGGGGAGCACCGCGCGCACCTCGTCGAGGGCCGCGCGAGGGACGTTGGCCATGAGATAGCGCTGGCCGCGGGCCCGGATCACCGAACCGAGCGCGGTCACGAGGTCGTTCAGCTCCTGCACCCGCGACGGGTCGCCGTTGCGGGGGCCGTTGACCGCGGTGACCAGGTGGGCGCTCGACTTCATGACCGTCTCGATTTCCCGCAGCCCGTTCATCTTGAGCGTGGAGCCCGTCGACGTGAGATCCACGACGATATCGGCGATGCCTAGGTGCGGCGCGATCTCGGCGGCCCCGGACACCGGCACCACTTCCACCGGGCGACCGCGCGACTCAAAGAAGGTGCGTGTGATGCGGGGGAACACCGTGGCGACGCGGGCGGCCTTGCCGTCGGCGCCGATATCCTCGATGGAGCGGATCCCCGAGTCGTCCTTGGCGGCCACGACGAGGCGGCAGCGGCCGAAGCCGAGGTCGAGGTGGGAGCGTAGATCGCGTCCCGACTCATTGACCAGGTCCATGCCCGTCACGCCGACATCAGCGGCGCCGTCGGCGACGAACTCCGGGATGTCCTGGGCGCGGACGAAGATGGCTTCGAACTCTCCTCCCAGGGAGGCCGTGAGGGCGCGCTCCCCCGACGAGCGGACTTCGAGGCCGGCGTCGTTGAACAGCTCACGGGTGTCTTCACTCAGGCGCCCTTTGTTGGGCAGCGCGATTCGTAGCATGACAGTCTGGGAAAGGAGAGCAGGACTTGAAAAAACAAACGGCCCGTCCGAGAGGGACGGGCCGAGGATCGCTTGGGTGCTGCGGGATCAGCGAACTGAGCTGGTCACCGTGGCATGCACGAAGCGCCCCGACCCGTATGGCCGTGGCTGCGATGCGCATGATGGTGGCGGAGGCTGTTCATGATTCAAAGGAGCGTAGTGGGGTACGGAACGCCCGTCAAGGAGGAAAAGCCTCACGGCCCTTGGCGTGGCGGGGGCTTGTGAATAACTTCACAATGCTCGTAGGGCCCTACGCGCACAGGACTCGTCCTGTAGAAAGGTAAAAATTTTCGATCAGGCTCTAGGAGGCCTCTCGACATGCGGTTTCTCGGTTTTGCGGTAGTGACGGGCGCGGCGATCCTGCTGGGCGCGTGCGGTGGAGACAAGGCGGCCACGACGGATTCGGCGGCGGCTCCGGCTGGCGCCTCGGCGGCGGCGGCTCCGGCTGAAGCGGCTCCGGCTGCGGCGGGCGCGATGGCCCCGATCACGGGCACGACGCACGAAGTGAAGATGATCGGCGACGGCGCTGGCTACCGTTTCGAGCCGGCGAACCTCACGATTGCCGCCGGCGACGGCGTCAAGTTCATCATGGTCAGCGGTGGCCCGCACAATGTCGCGTTCGATCCGGCCGTGGTTCCGGCCGCCGCGAAGGCGCAGCTCTCGGCCAACATGCCGGAGCAGTCGGGTGAGCTCTCGGGCAAGATGATGCTGAACGCTGACGAGACCTACACGATCTCGTTCGGTGGCGTCCCGGCTGGCGAGTATGCCTTCCATTGCACGCCGCACCTTGCCATGAACATGAAGGGCGTGATCACGGTCAAGTAATTCGAACGGTCTCCGTTCGGCAGGAAACCGCGGGGGCTGGCGAACATCGCCAGCCCCCGCGTTCGTTTGTAGAGTCTCATGTCCATCCTTCCCACGCTGCCTCCTCCGGCCACGGCCACCGCCGAACACGCCGCGCCCACGCCGCCCGCCGCCCCACGGCCGCGCGCTGGACAGCGCGCGCGATGGCTCGCGGCCCGCACGCGCAATGCCGCACGGCATGGTCTGTTGATCGCGGCGATCGGCGCGATTGTCGTGATTGCGGCGCTGCTGCTGTTCGTGCTGCTACCCCGTCAGGTGGATCGCGCCCTCGCCGCGCAGATCGCGGCGCTGCCGCCGGAGCGCGATACGCTGCCGCTGCATGTCGAACTGCTGGCCGCGCGTCGTGAACTGACGCGTCTCGAAACATCGATCGCGGCCGCCGCGATCGCGTCACGCGCCGATGCCACCGTGCCGCGCCCCATCGCGGCGTCTTCCGACACCGCGACCGTCGCACCGATCGCGGTCGTGCGTGACAGCGGAGTCGTTGACTTGCAGCGACAGCTGGTGCGCATCCGTCAGGCTCCGCTGGTGGAAAGCTACCGGGCGCTCGCGGACACGCGGCTGCTGCGCGATGACGTGCGCGCACGCACCATGATCGACTCGATCGAACAGCTGCACGCCGAACGCGAGGCGTACGCGGCGTTGAGTGGTCCCGACGCGCGCTATGCCTCCATGACCGCGCGTCTCACGCAGCTGGGACAACGCCTCACCCGTCTCGCCGAATCGACCTACGCCAGCGCGTTGGCGGCGTCATCCCCGGCCGCCCCCAATGCACTGCCGAATGCGGTCGGTGCTCCAGTAGGGGCCGCGGTCGGTGCAGCAGCGGACAGTGGAGGTGCCGCTCCGCTCCTCGTCGTGCAGCAGCCGATGGCCGACAGTGCGCTCGAGCACGCCCGCGCGGCGGCGGCCGACACGGTGGCTCGCACCGAACGGGCATTGCGCGATGCCCAGTCGCTCAACGCCGACCTGCATACCAAGCGGGAGGCGCTGCGCGCGCGCATGCAACTCGACATTCCCCCGATGGCGATGTTGCTGGCGTCTCTCGTCCTCGGCTTGGTACTGGGTTTCGCCTGCGCGCTGTGGCGCGAACTGCGTCGTCCCACGGTGGGCGACGAGCAGGAACTCGAGGCGATCACGCGGACCCGCGTGATCGTGCATCGCCCGGTGGCGGCATCGGTGCGCGCCACGCGTGCACGCCGCCGGACAGACGAACAGTTGCCGCCGATCATGCAGCCCACCGATGCGGCCTGGCCGCTGCTGCATCTCACGCTCAGCAGCATCGGCGACGTATCGCGTCATGTCGAAGTCGTCGCCGACCAGCCGGTGTTGGCCGGCGCTGTGGCGCTCAACTTGTCGGCGGTCGCGGCGCATGAATCACGAGCCACGGTGTTGGTGGACGCCGCGCCGCGCGGTGGCGCGCTCGTGTCCTTGTTGCCCGCCGTGGTGCTCACGGGTGCGTCGTCGACGAGGGCCGCGAGCTTGGCGGCTGACCGGTCGGGTCACGCCCGATGGGATGCGCCGCGCGCGCTCGCGATCGGTCGTGATACGTTCATCGATATCGTGTTGCCGCGTCGGGTGCGTTCGCGACACACGGGCCGCGAGCTCGGCGCGCCGCCCGATGGCGTGACGCGGGATGGCGTGTCGCCTGATGCGGTTTCGATGGTGGATGATTTGCAGCGCGTGGTGAAGCATCACGATCTCGCGGTGTTTGTCGCCGACCACGATCTGGATCAGCAGGTGCCGCCTGATACCGACGTCGTGCTGTGTGCGCGTCCCGGTGTCACCACGCTGGCCTGGCTGTCCCGCACCATGCGCCAGCTCGAGGATCGCGGGCGGCGCGTGCGCGCCGTCGTGCTCTGGTCGGCCGATCTCCCGCTGGCCTGACGCACGCCGTGGCGCGGCGTGTGGTCGTCGGCTAGTCTCCGACCCATGTGGGCTGATACGCTGTTGTCACTCGAACGTGGTCACCTGATCCGCCTCGCGCTGTGGGCCGGCGCCTGTGTGTTGAGCGGGACGTCCCTGCTGGCGTGGCTGATGGTGCGTCGTACGGCGGCGCCGCTGGTGCGGCATTTTGCGCTGCAGACGGCGGCGTGGGGCGCGGTGAACCTCGCCATCGCGGCGTGGGCATGGCGCGGCTTGGCCTTTCGCGACTTTGCGGGCACGCAGCGTCTGTTGAACGTGCTCTGGCTGAACACCGGTCTCGACGTGGGGTATGCCGCCGTCGGTGTCACCCTGGCCCTGACCGCCTGGCGGTGGGGACAGCGCCCCGGTGGTATCGGGGCCGGTCTCGGGGTCGTGGTGCAGGGCATCGCCCTCGCGCTGCTCGATCTGCGTCTCATCGTGGCGATTGGGCCACTCCAGTAAAAAGTAGGGAGTAGGGAGTAAGGGGTAGGGAAGGGGATGTCCTCGGCGATACTCCGTACTCCCTACTCCGTACTCCGTCTCCCTACTCCGTACTCCCTACTCCTTACTTTCGCATGGAACCCGTCATTCCCGATCTTCGCGCCGAGCCGCGTGACCGCGCGTATGCGCAGCTGCTCGAGATGCAGACGTTGTTGCTCGAGGGCAGCGACGACGCCATCGCCGGCATGGCGACCGTCAGCGCGCTGCTGCACCACGCCTTCGGTCATCTGTGGACGGGATTCTACCGGGTGGTAGAGCCCGGGCGTCTCTTGCGGGTCGGCCCGTATCAAGGGTCGCTTGGCTGTCAGGAGATCACGTTCGGGCGCGGGGTGTGCGGGACGGCGGCGGCCGAGCGTCGCACCGTCGTCGTGGCCAACGTGCATGATTTCCCGGGACACATCACCTGCGATCCGCGATCACAGAGCGAGATCGTCGTGCCGGTGTTCGATGCGTCGGGCGCGTTGATCGCCGTGCTCGATATCGACTCGTCGGTGCCGGCCGCCTTCGGTGACGCCGATCGCGACGGGCTCGAGAAGCTGGTGGCTTGGTTCGCCCGCGCGACGTATGTTCCCGTTCCTGCCTGACTCCTCAGTCGCCCCGTCGATGACCGGCTACTCCGATCGGATCAACCACGCCTTCGCCTTCGCGGCGAAGCACCACGATCAGCAGGTTCGCAAAGGAACGCGGCTTCCGTATCTCACGCATCCCGCGAACGTCGCGGTGATTCTCACCCGCTACGGGTGCGGTGAGGACACGGTGGTCGCCGGTATCCTGCACGACGTCGTGGCCGACTGCGTGCGCGACGGTTGGACGCGCGAGACGCTCGACGATCGCATCGGCACCAAGTTCGGCAACAGCATGCTCGAGATGCTGCTGTCCGTGACCGAGCGTCGCACGGATGACGACGGCGTCGAACTCTCGTCGGACGACCGCAAGGACGACTACCTCGAGCGGCTTGCACTCGCGAGTGAAGACGCCCTGTGGGTGTGCGCCGCTGACAAGGTGCACAACGCCAACTCGATTCTCTCCGATCTTCGCCGCACGTCCTTTCCCGAAACGGTGTGGGGCCGGTTCGCCGTCGGCCGCGAAGGCACCGTGAAGCAATACGTCCGCGTGAGTGAGCGACTGCGCGAGATCGGCTTCAACGCGCCGATCGTCGACGAACTCGCGCACGCGGCGGCCGAGCTGGGACGGATTTAAGTCTTTCTCCCAGCACTCTTCAAAAAAGAGCGCTATACGCCGGCTGTCGTGCCGTAGCTCGTCTCGACGTAGTTCTCGAGAATCACGAGGAACTCCTCGACGATCTTGTCGCCCTTGAGTGTCGTGAACAGCTTGCCGTCCACGTACACCGGCGCCTTCGGTTCTTCGAACGTGCCCGGCAACGAGATGCCGATGTTCGCGTGCTTGGATTCGCCCGGTCCGTTCACGACGCAGCCCATCACGGCGACCTTCATTTCCACCACGCCCGGACGCGACTCGCGCCACACCGGCATCTGTTCGCGCAGATAGCCCTGAATGTCTTCGGCCATGTGCTGGAAGAACGTGCTGGTGGTGCGCCCGCAGCCGGGGCACGCGGTCACCTGCGGCGCGAAGGAACGCAGTCCCAGCGACTGCAAAATCTGCTGCGCCACGAACACTTCTTCGCGACGATCGCCATTCGGCTTGGGCGTGAGTGACACGCGGATCGTGTCGCCGATGCCTTCGCTGAGCAGGATGGCCAGCGCCGCACTGGACGCCACGATACCCTTGGCGCCCATGCCCGCTTCCGTGAGCCCGAGGTGCAACGGATAGTCGCAGCGCTTGGCGAGACGACGGTAGCACTCCACCAAGTCGGGCACGACGGAGATCTTCGCGCTCACGATGATCTTGTCGTGACCGAGACCGACTTCTTCGGCCAACGCCGCCGACCGAAGCGCGCTCTCCAGCATGGCGTCCATGTACACGTCCTTCGCGTCGCGCGGCTCGACCGACTTTGCGTTGGCGTCCATCATGTCGGTAAGCAGGTTCTGGTCGAGCGAGCCCCAGTTCACGCCGATGCGCACCGGCTTGTCATGATCGATGGCGGCCTGCACGATCGTCGTGAAGTTCGTGTCGCGGTGCTTCGTGCCCACGTTGCCCGGATTGATCCGGTACTTGTCGAGCGCGGCGGCGCACTGCGGATACTTCGTGAGCAGCAGGTGCCCGTTGTAGTGGAAGTCGCCGATGAGCGGGACATCCAAACCGCGATCTTCCAGCCGCTGCCGGATTTCGGGGACCGCCTGAGCGGCCTCGTCATTGTTGACGGTGATTCGCACTTTCTGCGAACCGGCCTCGAACAGCGCCGCGACCTGATCGGCCGTACCGGCGGCGTCAGCCGTATCGGTGTTGGTCATCGACTGCACCACGATCGGTGCCGAGGAGCCGACAGAGACACCGCGCACCTTGGTGGTGACGGTAGGACGACGAGCGCTGAAGCCGTTAACGGAAGACACCATTGAACCCGGTTGAGAGTGGCAGTCGTAAGGTAGCGCGGGCAGGGACTCCTCCCCAAGTTCCCCCGCAGGCCAGCCGTCTCTCGCGCTGGCCCGCCGTTGCACTCACAACCCCGTCGCCGCCGTGTCCGATCCCATTTCGCCGTCCGAGTCGTCTGAAGGAGCCCCCGACAGTCCGGCGGCGGCCCCCACGCCCAAGCCCCGGCAGTCCTTCCTGCGCCGGCACTGGCTGGCGGTGGGCGTGTTCGGGGTGTTCGGCCTCCCGGCCCTCGGGATCGCCCTCTGGGCCACGATCGCGCTCAGCTGGAGCTACTCCAGTGGCAAGCGGGCGGGCTACGTGCAGAAGATGTCCCGGAAGGGCTACGTCTGCAAAACCTGGGAAGGCACCCTCTATACCGACATCGCCCGCGGCTTCCGGTCGGACAGTTTCTCGTTCACGGTGCGCAGCGATTCGCTCGCTCACGTGATCGAGACGCTCAGCGGCAAGAGAGTTGCAGTGGACTACGAGCAGCACATCTATGTGCCCACGTCATGCTTTGGCGATACGGAGTACTTCGTGACCGGAGTGAGCGCGCTTCCGGAGTAGCACGCCGTCCCGCGCCGAGGCGTGCGTGCCTGTTCCCGCAGCCCGGAGTTTGCATGCCGCGTTCGCTTTGTCTGTTTGGCTTGGCCCTCAGTCTCGCCGTACCTGCCGCGTTGTCCGCGCAGAGTGCGGCCCGTCCCGTTTCGTTTGGTCTCAGCGGTGGCATTTCATTGCCCACCAGCGATGGCGCTGACGCCGGCTATGTGATTGCCGGACATGTGTATTACAAACCGGCGTCGATCCAGGCACTGCGCTTTCGTGCCGATGTGAGCATGGACCGCTGGTCGATCAAGACGGCCGAGGTCGGCGCCGACGTGTCGACGCGCAGCGTGGGTGTCGTAGCCAATGCGCTGTACGACTTCTCAACCAGCGGTACGTCCACGGTCAAGCCATACCTGCTTGCCGGACTCGGCTTGTACAACACCAAGGCATCCGCGGGTAATGATGACCTCGGCGGCGGTGCGACCGACGTCGGCATTCAACTGGGTGGTGGGTTCGAGTATCCGCTTGCCGGCTTCGCGACGTTCGTGGAAGCGAAGTACGTGAATGCATTTACCGGCACCGGCGTCAGCTGGATTCCGATTTCGGTTGGCGTGCGATTCTGATCGCGCCAAACGAGCTGAACAAAAGGACGACAGGCGGGTAGTACGCGTCTTGTCCCTCGCGTGCGCGTCGAAGCACGGCGCGTATGAAGTACCGACTTTCGCAGTGAAACACTCGAGCGTAACCTCCGTATTCGCGAGTGTTGCGCGAAGCTCGTCCCGGCAGCGATGGCGCTGTCGGTTCCCCGTACGCTATGTGGAGATCAACATGAATCGTTTTTCCAAGTTTGCCGCCGTCGCCGCACTGATGATGACGCCGGCGATGGTCAGTGCCCAGTCGTCCGCCGTTGGTTTCGGTGTGAGCGGTGGCCTGTCTGTTCCGACCGGAGATTTTGGTGATGCCGTCGACGCCGGCTACTCGATCGCTGGCCATGTATTTCTGAAGCCTGCGTCCACGAAGAACCTCCGCTTCCGTGGCGATGTGAGCTTCGATCGGTATTCGTACAAGGGCAACGTTGACGGCAACTTCCGCAGCCTCGGCTTCGTCGGCAATGCGCTCCTCGATCTGTCCTCGAGCGGCGGCGTGAAGCCGTACATCCTCGGCGGACTCGGCGCGTTCAACGGCAAGGCGTCCACGAGCGTCGGCTCGGTCAACGTGTCGACCAGCGACACGAATGTCGGTATTCAGCTCGGTGGCGGACTCAACTTCCAGCTCTCCGGCTTCTCGACGTTCCTCGAGGCGAAGTACGTGAACGTGTTCACCGAGAACAACAGCACCGGCTACATCCCGATCACGTTCGGCGTCCGCTTCTAAAACGCGAATTTGTACGGCAAGGCCCGGTATCCACACGGATACCGGGCCTTTTGTGCGTAGGGGGATACTGTTGGGCGCCGTGTCCCGCCACCTTTCGGAAGTATGACTAGCCCAACTGCTCCCATCATCATCGTCGGCGCCGGCGTTGCCGGCCTCGTGTGTGCGATCGAAATCCATCGCGCCGGCCGAGCTGTCATTGTGCTCGATGCCGAATCGGAGGTGGGTGGGCGCGTGCGCAGTTCGACGCGCGACGGCCTCGTCTTCGACCACGGCTTTCAGGTGCTGTTCACGGCGTATCCCACGCTGCGCAGCTACCTCGATCTCGACGCCCTCGCGCCGCGCAAGTTCCTGCCGGCCGCCCGCATCGTGCAGGACGGCCGGGCCTCGCTGATCGGCGATGCGCTCAGCGATCCGTCGCTGCTGATCGATACGGTCATGGCGCGCGCCGTCCCGCTGGGCGACAAGCTTCGTCTGCTCGCGCTGCGTCGCTTCGCCCAGCAGCTCTCGATCGACGAGTGCTTTTCCGCACGCTTCGCCGGCGTGAGCACCCGTGAGTTCCTGGCGTCGCGCGGGTTCAGTGCGGCGGTGATCGACGGCTTCTTTGCGCCGTTTTACGGTGGCATTCTGCTGGATCGCACGCTCGCGACCAGTGCGTCGGTGCTGCTGTTCACCTTCAAGATGCTCGCCGAAGGGGATACGGTCGTGCCGGCCGCCGGGATGGGCGCGCTCACGAAGCAGCTGGCGGCGAAGCTACCGGCCGGCTCGGTGCGCACGGGTGTCGGCGTGCAATCGCTCACCGTGCACGAGGGTCGCGTGACGGGCGTGGTGCTGGCTGGCGGCGAGCTGTTGCCCGCCGCGCAGGTCATCATGGCCACCGATGCACCGGCGGCCGCACGTCTCGCCGCCACGGCCGGTGTGCAGATCGCCACGCCGTCGGGGGCGCGCGGCACGACCACGCTGTACTTCACCACCACCAGCGGTGCCTCGCCGATTCCCGGCCGGGCGCTCTGGCTGAACGCCAGTGCGTCGGCGGTGATCAGTCACGCCGTAACCATCACTGACGTCGCGCCCGAGTATGCGCCGCGTGGCGTGTCGCTGATCGCGGCCAGCGCCGTGGGTGACGCGGCCGATCGCTCGGATACCGACCTGGAAGCGGCCGCGCGTCGCGAGCTCGCCGCGATGGCCAAAGCCGCCGGCGATGCCGCGGCCGACGCGAAAACCGCGGCACTCTCGCGTGCCGCGGTCTGGCGGGTGCCCTACGCCCAGTTCGCGCAGCCACCGGGCTGGCGGGAACACCGCCCGACGATCGCGTGTGGTATACCTGGACTGTGGCGTGCCAGCGAAGTGCTGCACTCCAGCTCCCTCGAAGGTGCGGCGCGCGGCGGCCAGGATGCTGCGCGGGCCGTGCTCCAGCCTCACTGACCTTTGGCTTCCTGTATGCGCCATTCACTCGTTCACTTCGCCGCGCTGATCGGCGCTCTGGCCGTCGGTGCCACCACGCTCTCCGCACAGACGCTGCGCGAGCAGACCCGCGGCCCGAGCACCAAGACGCCCACGCAAGTCATCTCGGTGAATCCGTTCCTGCCGCTGTTCGGTTACTTCCAGGCCGAGTACGAGCATCGCGTGGCGCAGAACGCGTCCATCGGCATCTCCGGCTCGCACATCAAGTTCGACGATCTCTACACGAGTGTCGACGTGAAGCTGCGCCTGTATCCGCAGGAGCGCGTGCTCGAAAACCTCGGTATCTCGGCCGGCCTCGGTTACGGTCGCGTGAAGCGCCAGGACAACGTGTTCTGCGATCCGACGCTGCTCATCCAGTGCGCGGACGACGGCAAAACGTCAGAGTCGGCACCGACCTTCGCGGTGGAAGCCCAGTACCAGTGGCTCCTCGGCGCGAGCCGCTCCACCGCCGTGGCCATCGGTGGCGGTGCCAAGCGGTACTTCATTGCGGATGGCAAGTCAGCCGGTATCGAGCGTGTGGTACCGACGCTCCGGCTTACGATCGGGTACGCGTTCTAAACTCGTATCGCCGCTTCTACTCGGTCCGGTTGCTCGGGGAACGCGGATAGCAACGGAAACGAACCGTTCCTGACTGACACGGATACGAACCGATAGAAACTGGTAGGAACAGATCAACAACATTGAAATTGGGCTCGCGTCGATGCCGGTCGAGCGCGCGGAGCGAATCCATGGTGTCTGTTTTTATCGGTTCGTATCTGTGTCAGTCACGAACCGTTGTTCCCGTTCGTATCCATCAGTTGCTGGGATAGCAACGGAAACGAACCGTTCCTGACTGACACGGATACGAACCGGTAGGAACTGGTAGAAACAGATCAACAACATTGAAATTGGGCTCGCGTCGATGCCGGTCGAATGCGCGGAGCGAATCCATGGTGTCTGTCTTTATCGGTTCGTATCTGTGTCAGTCACGAACCGCTGTTCCCGTTCGTATCGCGCCTCGGTTGGGATAACAACGGAAACCGACCGTTCGAGCCTGACACGGATACGAACCGATAGAAACTGGTAGGAACAGATCAACAACATTGAAATTGGGCTCGCGTCGATGCCGGTCGAATGCGCGGAGCGGATCCATGGTGTCTGTTGCTATCGGTTCGTATCTGTGTCAGGCAGGAACCGCTGTTTCTGCTCGTATCCCCAAGTCAGCCGAAGCCGAGCAACCCCGCCACTTCCGCCAGCCGCTCCACGGTGACCACCGCACCTGCGGCGAGCAGGCGTTCCGCTGACACGATCTCAGCGTAACCGATCACCGTCATACCAGCGGCCGTCGCGCCTTGCACGCCGAGCGGGCTGTCTTCCACCACGATCGTTCGCGCCGGATCGAAGTCGAGTGCGCGCGCGGCGTGCAGGAACAAATCGGGGGCGGGTTTGGGCTTGCCGACATCGACGGCCGAGAAGCGCTTGCCTTCAAACCGAGACAGCAGCCCCGTCTTGCCGAGCGTCGTGCGCATTTTCTCGTGCTCACCATTCGACGCCACGCCGTAGCGCATGCCCGCGGCGTCGAGCGTATCGAGCAGCGCCACGATGCCATCGACCGGCTCGAGGTCGCGTTGCAGCGCCACCGTGACATTCGCGGTGAAGCGCGCCAGCAGGTCATCGGGCGGCGCGTGACCCATCATTTCGGTCACGATTTCCACGCAGCGTGGCATCGAGTTGCCCATGAAGATGCCGAGCGATTGCTCCATCGTCATGGGCAGGCCGATCTCCGTGAGCAGTAAGGCCCACGTGCCGTTCGAAATGCGTTCGCTGTCCACCAGCACGCCGTCGCAATCGAAGATCACGCCGTCGATGACGCCATCGACGGCGGTGCGGAGCAACTCAGCGGAGCGGGAGTTCATTGCCGAGCGCTGGGTCAACCGGAGTCAGGCTCGCACGGGCTTGTGCGAGCTGACGTTGCACGGCATCGGGGCCAGTGCCGCCGTCGATGTTGCGCGCGGCGAGTGAGGCATCTACGCCAAGGGCATCGCGAGCGTCGGTGCCGAACAGCGCGTGCGCGGCGGTGAACGCCTCGACCGGCAGCTTGTCGAGTTCGATGCCGCCTTCTTCTGCCTGACGCACCAACGACCCTACGGCACCGTGTGCCTCGCGGAACGTGGCGCCCTTCTTCACCAGATAGTCGGCCAGGTCGGTGGCCATCATCGCGCTGGAGCAGGCCGCACGCATGCGCGCCTTTTCGAAGCGGAGTTCGGCAATCGCGCCCGCCATCGACGGCAGTACCAACAGCAGGAGGTCGACGGCGTTGAACAATGCGCGCTTGTCGTCCTGCAGGTCTTTGCTGTAGCCGCTGGGCAGTCCCTTGATCGTGCCGAGGATCGACACGAGGTCGCCCAGCACGCGGGCGCCCGAGCCGCGGGCCAGCTCGAACACATCGGGGTTCCGCTTCTGCGGCATCATGCTGCTGCCGGTCGAGAAGCCATCGCCGAACTTCACGAAGCCGAATTCGCTCGTGCCGTACAGAATCATGTCCTCGGCCAAACGGCTGCAGTGCGCGGCCGTCATGGCGCAGGCGAACAGTGTTTCCGCCACGAAGTCACGGTCGCCCGTTGCGTCGATGCTGTTGGCCGAGATCGCGTGGAAGCCGAGCGATTCCTTGAGCAGCACGCGCGACACCGGGAACGCGGAGCCGGCAATTGCCCCCGAACCCAACGGCATCACCGACGTGCCGCGCTCGGCATTGGCGAAGCGCGCACGATCGCGCGACAGCGGCCAGAAGTGCGCGAGCAGCCAATGCGTGCCGCTCACCGGTTGAGCGCGCTGCAGGTGCGTGTAGGCCGGTAGCACCGCATCGGTGAGCGTCTCGGCCTGCATGAGCAACGACTGCTGCAGTTCGGCGATCGCGGCATCGACGCGATGGCAGGCATCGATCGTCCACAAACGCGACGCCGTGGCGACCTGGTCGTTGCGGGAACGGCCCGTGTGCAGCTTGGACGCGACCGTACCGGCTTCCTCATGAAGCAGCCGGTCGATCATCGTGTGAATGTCTTCGTCGGTGGCCACCGGCTGCGCGCCATCGGCGATGCGCTGGGCCACGCGATCGAGCCCTTGCTGCAGCGCGTCACTCTCTTCACGCGTGAGCACGCCGGCTTCGCCCAGCGCCAACGCCCACGCTTTGGACAGGCGCACGTCGTGCGGCCAGAGTCGGAAGTCGGTGCCGATGGAGCGATTGATCGCATCGAGGAGCGGCGACGGGCCGCCGGCGAATCGACCGCCCCACAGCTTATGGGTTCCGGCTTCGGAAGTGCTCACGGAATACTCACGACAGGGTTCGAAGGAATGACGACGCGGGAAATCTAGGTGGTCCGCAGATAGGCGCGCAGCTTCTTGAGTACGCGCTCGCGCCCCTCGGTGGAGCGGCAGATGATGAGTACCGTGTCATCGCCGGCGATCGTGCCGGCCACGTCGGGCCACTCCAGTTGATCGAGCGCCTCGGCCACCGGCTGTGCCCCCGACTTGATCGTGCGCGCTACCACGAGGACCTGCACCCCTTCCACGTGCGTGAGGAGCTGCGGGAGCATGCGCTCGAGCTGCGCGAGCTCTTCGTCGTCACCGCCACTCTCGAGGAAGGCGTAGCGGGAGCGCCCCTGCGCGTCGGGGATGCGGGCGAGGCGGAGTTCGCGCAGGTCGCGCGAGAGGGTGGACTGCGTGACGTCCCAGCCGCGTTTGGCGAGCTGACGTCGCAGCTCTTCCTGGCTGGCCACGGCCTTCGCCGAGACGATCTCGCGAATGACCTGGTGGCGCTGGTTCTTGTCGGACAAGAGACAGACTCCTGCGAATCGGTTCGGCGCCGAATTATGCGCGACCGGGAGGGAAACGACGCACCGCTGTGACACGGACATGATTGACAGCACGGCGATGCAAAATTATGCATTAATTGTGCATACTCTACCGGACTTCCCGCAACTGCCAAATCAGACCGTGACCGAACCGACATACCGCGTGGGCGTCCTTGGTGCGAGCGGCTACTCGGGGCGCGAACTCTGCGCGCTCATCCTTGGGCATCCCAACCTCAGCCTCGCGTTCGCTACGGCCAACGCGCAGCGTGGCACCACGTTGCGGGTGAAGGCTGGCGGTCAGGTACACGCCATTCCGATGGTGGGTCCGGATGAGGTCGATCTGTCGAGCGCCGATCTGGTGTTCGCGGCGCTGCCGCACGGCGCGTCGGCCGAGTGGGTGGCGAAGGTGATTGCCGCGGGAGCGCGTGTGGTCGATCTCTCGAGCGATCTGCGTCCCGGACACGGCGGCACCGATCACGCGCCGGTTGGCGTGCCGCACGATGCGCCATACGGTCTGCCCGAGCTCTTTCGCGCCCCGTTGCATGGCGCGCGTGTGGTGGCCAACCCCGGGTGCTATGCCACGAGCATTCTGGTGGCGCTTGCGCCGTTGGCAAAGGCGGGACTGATCGCGCCGGGTGCGACGGTGAACATCGCCGCGGCCAGCGGGGTGAGTGGTGCGGGTGCGTCGCCCAAGCTGGAACTGCTGTTCGCCGAAGTGACGGAGAACTTCCGCGCCTACGGCGTCGGCAATTCGCATCGGCACTTGTTCGAGATGCGGGCCAGCCTTGCCGCGCTCGGCGCCGACTGCGATCTGCTGTTCACGCCGCACCTGCTCCCCATCGACCGCGGCATCCTGTCCACGATCACGGTGCCACTCACGCGCCCGATCGATGATGCGCTGGCACCGTTCCGCGAGATGTACGCCAACGAGCCGTTCGTGGAGCTGACCACCGATCTCCCCGCGCTGGCCGACGTGCAGCATCGCAACGTGGTGCGCATCGGCGCCCGCATTCCGACCGGCGTGCGAACGCCCACGCTGCTGGTGTTCAGCGCGATCGACAACTTGGTGAAAGGCGCGGCGGGTCAGGCGATCCAGAACGCGAACCTGATGCTGGGGCTCGACGAAGCCGCGGGACTCATGCGATGACGGCGGAGTAAGGGGTACGGAGTCGGGGGTAGGGAGTAGTGCTCCACTTCCGATGCCGTACTCCCTACTTCGCATTTCGCAGTACTCCCCGTACCCCCTACTCCGTACTCCATACTCTGCCGTCACAAAGAAATGTTTGTCATCAAGCTTGGTGGTCGCACCCAGAACGATCCCGCACTCCCGGCCGCGCTGGCGGCGCTCTGGCGCGCCACCAATGGTGGCGTGGTGGTCGTGCATGGCGGCGGTGATCAGATCAGCGCACTGCAGCGGTTGCGTGGCGAGGAGCCGGTGTTCGTGGGCGGCCGTCGAGTCACGACGGACACGGCGCTGGAACTCGTGCGCATGGTGCTGTCGGGGTTGGCCAACAAGCAGATGGTGTCGGCGCTGGTGGCGGCGGGTGCGCCGGCGGTGGGCATTTCCGGTGAAGACGCGGCGCTGTTGCGCGCGGTGCCGATCGATGTCGCCACGTTCGGACATTCGGGCACGCCGTCGGTGGTGGATCCGAAGCTCGTGCACGCGCTGCTGGCAGCCGGCTTTCTGCCCGTGATCTCGCCGGTGGCGGCGCGTGAAGCGGAAAGCGGGGGCGGTGCGTACAACGTGAACGGTGATGACGCAGCGGCGGCGATCGCGGCCGCGCTCGGTGCCGACGAATTGTTCTTGATGGCCGACGTACCGGGCGTGCTCGATGGCGACAAGGCGCTCGTGCCGCGTCTCACGCTGGATGACGCGCAGGCGTTGGTGACCAGTGGTGTGGCTGGAGGCGGCATGGCCGCCAAGCTCGATGCCTGCGCGCAGGCGCTGGCCGGTGGTGTACACCGAGTGCGGATTGGCGATCTCGCCGCACTCACTGTTCCCGAGGCGGGAACCGCGATCGTTGCGCGCGTGGACGCAACGGATGCCGTCTCTTCCAGGTAGCTCCTCATGACTTCGACGATGCCCTCACCCGCTCCGACCACCGCGTTCACGGCCACGACGGCCGCCGAACCGTCGGCCCTGCCCGCCATTCTGGGCACGTACAAGCGACAGGCACCGCTCTTCGTCCGAGGAGACGGCGTCTACATGTTCGATGAGCACGGCAAGAAGTATCTCGACCTCGTGGCCGGCATCGCCGTCACGTCGCTCGGGCACAACGACCCGGGCGTGATGAACGCCATGCAGGAGGCGATGGCGACGGGGCTCATCCACACGTCGAACCTGTATCGCACAGCGCCAGGCGAGGCGCTGGCGCAGTGGTTCGTGGATCACTCCTTCGCCAGCAGCGTGTTCTTTGCCAACTCGGGTGCCGAGGCCAACGAAGGCGCGTTCAAGTTTGCGCGTCGGTGGGCGAAGAGTACGGGGCATCAGGCGAAGCACGAGATCATCGCCGTGCGCGGCTCCTTTCATGGCCGCATGCCCGGCACGTTGGCGGCCACCGATCGTCCGGCGTATCGCTTGCCGTTCCGCCCGCTCATGGGTGGCGTGACGATCGTGGAGCGCGAGCTGGAAGAGCTCCGCACGGTGCTCGATCCGGAGACGGCGGCGGCGGTCATCGTGGAGCCGATTCAGGGCGAGGGCGGCGTGCGCGTGGTCGATCCGGAGTTTCTGCGCGGCCTGCGCGAGCTTACGCGCGAGCGGAACGTGCTGCTCATTCTCGACGAGATTCAGTGCGGACTGGGACGGACCGGTTCGTTCTTCGCGCATGAGCAGATCGGCATCGTGCCCGACATGCTGACCATCGCGAAACCGCTGGCCAACGGTCTGCCGATCGGCGCGATCCTCGTGAATGCCGAAGTGGCGCGTGTAATGCAGCCGGGCGATCACGGCACCACGTTCGGTGGCGGTCCGCTGCTGGCGCACGTGGCGCATCATGTGGTGCAGCGGTTGTCGGAACCGGCCATGCTGCAGCATGTGCGGGAAACCGGCGCGTGGTTCGGCGAACAGCTGCAGGGCATCGCCGATCGCACCGGTCAGGTGCGCGCCATTCGCGGCAAGGGACTCATGTGGGGTATGGACGTGCACGAGCCGGCGGCGGCGATCATCGGCCGTGCCTTCGAGAAGGGACTGCTGCTGGTCAGCGCCGGCGAACACACGCTGCGCTTCCTGCCGCCGCTGGTGATCACCAAGGCCGAACTCGCCGAAGGACTCGCGATTCTGGAATCAGCGATCCAGGCGTAAGCCGTCGTGTACATCCCCCGTTCGTTCGCCGAGTCGGATCGCGACGCACTGCACGGGTTCATCGAGTGCCATCCGCTCGGCGCGCTGGTCACGGCGTCGAGCGAACACGGCTTCTATGCCACGCATCTTCCCCTGCTGCTCGACCGGGAGCGCGGCGCATTCGGCGTGCTGCAGGGACATGTCGCGCGGGCCAACCCGCACCATGCGATGGCCGCGAGCGGCGAGTCGGCGCTCGTGATCTTCAGTGGGCCCGACGCCTACGTCACGCCGTCGTGGTACCCGGCGAAGCAGGAGCACGGGAAGGTCGTGCCGACCTGGAACTACATCGCCGTGCACGCCACCGGCGTGCTGCGCTTCATCGACGATCGGGATTTCCTGATGGCGCATCTCGACCGGCTCACCGACCGGCACGAAGCGTCGCAGTCGCATCCGTGGGCGATGCACGACGCGCCGCTCGACTTTCTCGAACAGCTCGCCCGCGCCACTGTCGGCGTCGAGATCGAGATCATGCAGCTCGAAGGCAAGTTCAAGCTGAGTCAGAACCGCAGCGACGCCGATGTGCACGGCGTGATTTCGGGGCTCGATGCGTCGGCGTCGGCACACGATCGCGCGGTGGCGGACGCGATGCGCGAACGCGCGCGATCAGCGCCGCCGCCTGTTCCTCCGGCCGCACCGCCGCAATAAAATTTGCGCGTGCCCTAGTGCATTCGCGCCGAATGCACAATATTGTCGTCGCCTTCACGTGCCTCCGTGAACGGTGCGGGAGATTCACGCGGTGCGTTCGCGTGTCGTCATCCGCGAAGCGCACCGACCTCGCGTGGTTCGATCACCGGCGGTGTTGCCCCTGTCCTGGCGCGTCGATCCGGCGACGTGCTCGAGGCCGGACAGGGCCGCTGGTGGAACGACTCGGTAACGTTCAGTTCCCGACGCCGCGCCTGATCGCAGCGCGTGACGAGTACCCTGCGTAACTTCGGGTATGCTCGTCTCCAGCCCGATTCTCCGCGCATCCGCGATCGCTGCGTCGATGCTTGCTGCGACCTCGCTCTCCGTGACGTCGCTTGCCGCCCAGGCCGCACCGCCCACGCTCGTCGTGCAGATCACCGTCGATCAGCTGCGCCCGGACTACCTCGACAAGTGGTCGTCGCAGTTCACGGGTGGTCTGGCGCGTCTGCTCAAGCAGGGCGCCTTCTTCAGTAACGCGATGCACGATCATGCCACGACCGAGACCGCGCCGGGACATGCGACGCTCTGGTCGGGACGGTATCCCTCGCACACCGGCGTGGTGCTGAACGAGATCGGGGTGGCCGACCCGCAGTCGCCGCTGCTGCTCGGCCGTGGTGGCGGCGCATCCCCGTATCGCTTCCGCGGCTCGGCGCTCTTCGACTGGATGCGCACGCGCGATCAGTTCAGCCGGGCGCTGTCGGTGTCGCGCAAGGACCGCGGTGCGATTCTCCCGCTGGGACGGGCCAAGCAATCGGTGTACTGGTATTCACTGGACGGGCGCTTCACCACCAGCCGCTATTACGCCGACACGCTGCCCGCGTGGGTGCAGCAGTTCAATGCGCGCAACTTCCTGAAGCCGTACCTCGGGGCCGAGTGGAATACGCTGCTCGCCGCGTCGCAGTACCCCGAGAAGGACTCGGTGCCCATCGAGAGCCAGGGCAAGGACTACGTCTTCCCGCACAAGCTCGATACCGACTTGCGCGCGGCGGGGACGAACTTCACGGAGTTCCCGTGGATGGACGACGTGACGGTCGACATGGCGCTCGCGGGTGTGAACGCGCTCGACCTCGGCAAGGGACCGACGACCGACGTGCTGGCGGTGTCGCTGTCTACCACCGACGCCGTCGGACACCGGTATGGTCCCGATTCGCGTGAGTTGCACGATCAGGTGCTGCGCGTGGATCGCGCGCTGGGCCGCCTCATCGATTCGCTGTACAAGCTGCGCGACTCCACCCGCATCGTGTTCGCGCTGGGCGCCGATCACGGCGTGTCACCGTTTCCCGAGGTCGCGTTTCCCGGTGCCGATCCCAACCGCGGCCGTGTGAATCCGCAGCCGCTCATCGATGCCGCCCGCAGCGCGTTGGCCGCGCGGGGAGTGGAAGGCGATGCCCTCATGTTGCAGGCGGGTATCGTGTCGCTGGATCGTCGCCGCCTGGCCGCCAAGCGGGTGAATGCCGATTCGGTGGTCACGGCGCTGCGTGGTCAGCTGCTCAAGTTGCCCGGCATGCTGCGGGTGGATCGCGTGTCGACGCTGGCGGCGGCCGCAGCCAAGGGCGACGTGATCGCACGTCGTTGGTTGCACTCGATTCCGACCGACTTCCAGGCCGAGCTCACGGTGACGTTCAAGCCGGGCTACTACTGGTACACCACGCGCTATGCCACGCACGGTACGCCGCACGAGCTCGACGCGCGCATTCCGATCCTGTTCATGGGGCCGATGGTGAAGCCGGGCCGGTACACGAAGCCGGCGTATTCGGTCGACATCGCGCCGACGCTGGCCGAGATGCTTGGCATTGCGCCCACGGAGAAAGTGGACGGCCGCATACTCACCGAAGCGCTGCGCCGGCCGTAGGTTGACCGTCATGAGCATCGACCGCGCCTTCGACGAGCTGCGCTTTGGACCGGCGCGCACGTTGAACCTGCGCGCGATGCAACCCACGGCGTCGCAAGCCACCACCCTCGCCGACTCTTGGCTCCGCCAGCAGCAGGTGCTCGGTGCCGACGAGGCGCTGGTGATCACCGGCCGCGGCAATAACAGTCTGGACGGGTATTCGCCGGTACGCGAGGCGATCGTGAAGCTGCTGCCGTCGCTGCGTCGCCGGAACGTGATCACCGGGTATGCCGAACACACCCCGGGATCGTTCGTGGTGGTGTTCGCACCGGTGCGCGCGCTGTTCGAAACGCCGAAGCGTCGCCGGGAGCGGGTGGTGGCCAAGCCGGTGCCGCCGTCGCTGCAAGCGCTCGACGAGGAAACGGTGCGTCAATTGCGCGATCTGTCCGCGATGTCGCTGGCCGTGCTCGGTCTGCAGTCGCCAACGGCCCTGCAACTCGAAGACGAAATGCAGCGTCAGTTCGCGGCGTTGAGCGCGGCCCTTCCCGACGACGGCGACCGCGAAGCCCTGTTGCAGCAGGCCCTCCTGCGTGCGGCGGAAGAGTACGAAGCAGGCTGATTCTCACTCCATCGGAGTTCCGGTCGTGTCCCACTTTCGATTTTCGCCGCCGCTCTCGCGGTCGGTTCTGACGGCGCTCGCGGCGATGAGTCCCGCCGTCGTGCACGCGCAAGCGAAGAGCGCCAGCACGTCGTCGATCACCGGCTATTCGCCGGCGTCGACGCTCACGCAGCGTCGCCTCGAGCAGGACGCGATCGGCGGACCGCTCGCCTCGCGCGCCAAGACGCATTCGGCGGCCCTGTCGAAAGAGCCGCATGTGGCCGGGTCGCCCGCGCAGGAGCGCACGCGGGACTACGTGATCGCGCAGATGAAGGCGATGGGTCTTGAAACGGAAATCCGCACGTACGACGTCTGGCTGCCGCACGCCACGAGCGTGAAGATCACGCGGATGGGTCGTGACACGGCCGCGCTCGAATTGGCGGAGCCCGGCATCGCCAGTGATCCCGCGACGATGTTGCCGCAGTATCTCACGGTGAACGGGTCGAGCGGCGCCGGCGTCGGCGAAGGCGAACTGGTATTCGTGAACTTCGGCCTGATCGAGGACTACGCGTCGCTCGATTCGATGGGTGTGTCGGTGAAGGGGAAGGTGGTGCTGGCGCGCTACGGCCGGAGCTTCCGCGGCATCAAGTCGCGCGAGGCCGAGAAGCGCGGTGCGGTGGCGCTGCTGATCTATACCGATCCGCTCGACGACGGCTTCGTGCAGGGCGATGTGTATCCCGAAGGCCCGATGCGGCCGCTCAAGGGATTGCAGCGTGGCAGTGTGTTCAATGGCACGGGTGACCCGCTCACGCCGGGATACGCCAGCAAGCCCGGCGCGCCGCGCCTCAAGCCGGAAGACACGTCGCTGCCGAAGATTCCGGTGGTGCCGATCAGTGCCTACAACGCCCAGTTGTTGCTCGATGGCGTGCGGGGCACGGATGTGCCGCGCAACTGGCAGGGCGGCATGGCACTGCGCTATCACGTGGGCCCCGGTCCGACGCGCGTGAAGGTGGAGGTCACGACCGACGCCGCCACCAAGGGCACCAAGCAGATCCACAACACGCTGGGCTACCTGCGCGGCACCGACTTCCCCGATCAGTACGTCTACATCGGCGCCCATCGTGATTCGTGGGGTCCGGGCGCCGCCGACAATATCAGCGGCACGGTATCGGTGCTGGAAGCGGCGAACGCGCTGGCCGACATGGCGAAGCGTGGCGAGCGTCCGAAGCGCACGATCGTATTCGCCACGTGGGATGCGGAAGAGTGGGGCCTGGTCGGCAGCACCGAGTATGTGGAAGAGGACTCGCTGCGCCTGAAGAAGGGTGCGGTGGCCTATCTCAATCAGGACGTGTCGGCGCAGGGCTCGCAGTTCGGCGGCGGTGGATCCCCGTCGCTGCGGGCCACGCTGCGCGATGTGGTGAAGAGCGTGCCTGAGCCCAAGGGGAAAGGCTCCGTGTACGCGGCGTGGCGCGCCGTCACGGGCACGCGGGCCGATACGCTCGAGCCGCCGATGGGTGATCCGGGTGGAGGCAGCGATTTCGCCGGCTTCTACAATCATCTTGGCATCCCGATCGCCGAGTGGGGCTTCGGCGGACCGGCCGGCACGTATCACTCGCAGTACGACACGCACGCGTGGATGGAGCGCTTCGGCGACCCGGGGTTCCTGTATCACGCGGCGTCGGGTCGGATCGGGGCGGCGATGGCGTTGCGCATCGCCAACGCCGAGATCCTGCCGTACGACTATGTCGAGTTCGCGAAGACGATGCGGAAGTTCGTGGCGACGATCGATCGCGGTCTGACGCAGAAGCAGTGGAACGCGTCGGCCACGGCACCGCTGGTGGCGTCGATCGCCACGCTCGAGCGTTCGGCCGCCGCGTTCGCGACCATACGGGATTCGGTGCTCGAGCGCGGCATCGTGCGTCCGCAGGCGGCTCTCGCCAACGAGTCGTTGCTGAAGGTCGAGCGTGCGTTCGCGCGTCCGTCGGGGCTCAAGAGCCGTCCGTGGTATCGCTCGCTGATCTACGCGTCGGACGTGGACAACGGGTATTCCACGATGACGTTCCCGGGTGTGAACGAATCGATTCGCTACGGCAGCGAAGCGGAGACGCAGGCCGAGATCACCGACCTGGCCGCGCGGTTTACGGCGGCGGCAGCGGCAGTAGATGAAGCGCGCAAGGTGCTCGCGACGCCCTTCAAGCGCTGATCGTTCGGCTGTGTACGATCTCTCCGATCCACGCTACGCGAGGCAGTTGGTGCTGCGGGGTTTCGGCCCCGCCGCCCAGGAGATGCTGGCGAAAGCGCGCGTGTTGATTGTGGGTGCTGGCGGGCTTGGTTCGCCAGCGGCCAGCTATCTCGCGGCGGCCGGCGTGGGCACGATCTCGCTGGTCGATACCGACGTGGTCGACGTGACCAACCTGCATCGGCAGCTGCTGTACACCACACCCGATGTCGGACGCCGCAAGCTCGATGTCGCCCGCGAGCGCCTGCACGCCATCAACCCGCAGGTGCTCGTGCACACGCACGATACGCGGCTGAGCGCGGCGAATGCGGCGTCGCTGGTGGCCGGGCACGATGTCGTCATCGATGCCACCGACAACTTCCCCACACGCTACGCGATCAACGACGCCTGTCTGGCGAGTGGAATTCCGTTCGTGTACGGCAGTGTGGCGCGATTCGACGGACAGGTGAGCGTGTTCGCGGCGCCCGGCGGCCCGTGCTATCGCTGTCTCTTTCCCGTGATGCCCGCGCCCGGTACGGTGCCGACGTGCGCCGAAGAAGGTGTGTTGGGCGTCGTGCCCGGCATCATCGGCTTGCATCAGGCCACGGAAGCGATCAAGCTGCTGACCGCGATTGGCACACCGCTGGTGGGTCAGCTGTTGTTGGTGGACCTGTTGGCGCAGGACTCGCAGCGCATTGCCGTCGCCAAACGCCATGACTGCCCGGCCTGTGGCGACGCGCGACCTCCCTCTCCCCCCTCCATGTCGATTCAGCATCTCAGTCCCGCCGATGTCGCCGTCCTGCTTGCCGGCGACGACGCGCCCACGATCATCGATGTGCGCGAACAGTGGGAGTACGATCTCGTGCATCTCCCGGTCAGCACGCTCATCCCGCTCAGCACGCTGGCCTCGCGCGCCAACGACATGGACCCGTCCCGCTCGTACGCGCTGCTCTGTCACCACGGGATGCGCAGTGAGATGGCGGCTAATTGGCTCATGCAGCACGGGTTCTCGCGCCTCATCAACATCGACGGCGGGATCGACGCGTGGAGCATGGACGTCGATTCCACGTTGCCGCGTTACTGACGCGTTGCACCAGCAGACCGCCGCATGATGTTCTGGCGCGACGCCGCGCGCACGCGCTTCGAGACCGCGCACGCGCGTCGCTTTCGCTTCGATGCCCAGGGCATCGTGCAGGGCGCGGCGGGTTTCACCTTGTCGGCCCACCGCGACGACGACATTCCGCGACGCGCGGTGTTGTTGCTGCACGGCTTCAACGACACCGCGCAATCGATGGCGTATCTGGGCGCCAAGCTGCAGGCGCGCGGCTGGACGGTGCGCGCGCCGCTGCTGCCGGGTCACGGCCGTGATCTCGCCACGATGGCGACCGAATCACGTGCGGCCCGGTGGCGCGAGGCGGTATTGGCCGAATACGACACACTCCGCCGTGAGTACGACACGGTGACGGTGGTCGGTCAGAGCATGGGTGGTGCGCTGGCGTTGCTGTTGGCCACCGAGCGACCGGAGATCCCGGCGCTGGTGCTGCTGGCGCCGTATGTCGGCATGCCGCGCAATCTGCAGTGGAAGGTGCTCGGCGCCTGGATCGCCCGCGTGGCGCTCCCGTATCTGCGCAGCGTCGGCGGCGAAACGTCGATCCACGATCCCGTCGCGCGCGCGGCAAGCCTCGGCCCCGGCGTGGTCACGGCGCGAACGCTCACCGAACTGCGTCGCGTGGCCGAGGATGCGGAAGCGGCATTGTCTCGCGTGTGGGTCCCGACGCTGTACCTGCAGTCACGCGAGGACAACCGCATCGCTGCACACGACGCGGAGGTGCATTTCGCCGCACTCGGCAGCACCGACAAACGGCAGCAGTGGCTCACGGGATGCGGACATATCATCTCGGCCGACTATTGTCGCGACGAGGTCGCGTCGCTCACGGCAGAGTGGCTGGACGCGCACGTGGTGTGAATGTGCGTTGCCATGGCCACGCGCGCGATGAATGGGTGACATCCCTGGCGCCGCCATACCGCAGAGTACAACGGACCGATCACCCAATGGTGATGGGTCCGTTTCTCATTCCGGAGGACTCGACATGGAAATGGCGGTGAGCGATCTACGGTTGGCGCACGGGGAGATTTCCGGGCAAATCATCGGTGCGTTCTACGACGTGTACAACGAGCTGGGCCACGGCTTCCCCGAATCGATCTATGGAGAGGCGATGGCGATCGCGATGAAGGACCGCGGTCTCGCGTTCACGCGGGAGCGGCCGCTCGTGGTCAGATACAAGGGCCACGTGGTTGGCGACTATCGTGCCGACTATGTGGTGGAGGGCAAGATCATTCTGGAATTGAAGGCGGCCGATGCGATCGTCGCCGCCCATGAGAATCAGGTGCTCAGCTATCTCCGGGCCTCAGAACTCACGGTGGGCTTGGTGCTGAACTTCGGCGCCAAGGCCGGCGTACGACGCGTCATCTGGACGGGCCGTCGACTCGTAAGCGAGACAGTCTGATCCGGAGCGGGGATAGGAGCGGGAAAAAGCCGTTCCCGCCTGACACGGATACGAACCGATACGAACAGGTAGCAACCGATCAAACAGCAAATCATGGAGTTGCCCTCGTGCCGTCGCGGCGTGCGGAGCAGATCCAGGGTGTCCGTTGCTATCGGTTCGTATCCGTGTCAGGCAGGAGCCGTCGGTTTTCGCCTGTTATCTGTTCGGCCCGGTGGTCGGATAGGAACGGAAATAGCTGTTCCCGCCTGACACGGATACGAACCGATACGAACAGGTAGCAACCGATCAAACAGCAAATCATGGAGTTGCCCTCGTGCCGTCGCGGCGTGCGGAGCAGATCCAGGGTGTCCGTTGCTATCGGTTCGTGTCCGTGTCAGGCAGGAGCCGTCGGTTTTCGCCTGTTATCTGTTCGGCCCCGTGGTCGGATAGGAACGGAAATAGCCGTTCCCGCCTGAAACGGATACGAACTGATACGAACAGGTTGTCAAGCGACATCAGGAATTGACCCCTTTGCGACATCAGGAATTGACCCCTTGCGGTGATGGGGTCGTGCTCGGATCGCGTTGCTTGGACGCCGTCAGGAGTCCCGCCCGTCGCTTCTCCTTGAGCCGATAGCTCTCGCCGCGGATCGTGATGACGTGACTGTGATGCAGCAGACGGTCGAGGATCGCGGTGGCGACGACGGGATCGCCGAAGACCTCACCCCACTCGCTGACCGCGCGATTGGACGTCAGCAAGATGCTGCCGCGTTCGTAGCGACGGCTCACGAGTTGGAAGAGGACATGCGCCGCATCGGGTTCGATGGGCAGATAGCCCAGTTCATCGATGATCAGCAGCTTGGGTTTGGAAAAGTGGAGCAGCTTCTCGTCGAGACACCCCTGCGTGTGCGCTTTCACGAGCTGCGCGATGAGCGTCGTGGCGCTCGTAAACAGCACCGTGTAGCCGGCGGTGATCGCCGCGCGACCGAGCCCGACGCTCAAGTGCGTCTTTCCGACACCCGGCGGACCGAGAAGGAGCAGTGATTCGCCGTTCGCGATAAAGCGGCCGGTGGCCAGTTCTTTGATCTGCTGTTTATCGACGGCCGGCTGCGCCGCGAAATCATACCCAGAGAGTTCGCGCACCATCGGGAAGCGCGCGAGCCCGAGCGCCATGTCGATGCGACGCGCGTCTTTGCGCGCGATCTCGCGCTCGCACAAGTACGCGACGGTCTCGATGAGGGTGAGCTCCCGTCGGGCCGCCTCCGCGAGGAGCGTGTCGAGTTGATCGCGGATCGCCGTGAGCTTGAGGCGCGTGAGCATGGCGTCGAGCGTCGCGGGATCGGGCGGCGAGACGAGGGCCGCCGCAGCGCGTGGCGTCATGCCGCCACCCCACACGGCGTCTCGCCGGCGGCGATCCCGTATTCCGCCAGCGGGCGCAGCAGCGTCGCCGCGGGGAGTATGCGCTCCGCGCTGACCTCGCCGTGCGCGCGAGTCGTGATGCCGACGAGATGCGTGGGATCGACGCGGCGGACCCGTGTGCCCACCGCAACGTGGTGGTCCGCGATGATCGCCGCGCCATACGTGATCGTCACGCGCTCGCCGTGCTGCTGGACACGGACCGTTTCCCCGAGATACCGCCACGGCACGGAGTACCAATTCCGATGCAGCTCGATGGTGCAATCGACCTGGACGCGCCGCATCCACTCGCGCGTCGGCTGAAAGCTCGCCCGCGACGCGAGCGGCGTGAGCGTGGTGGCCTCGTCGCGCGTGAAACGCGCGATGGGCGCCTCGCCAGTCGTGCCGTGCACGCGCACATCGGCGACGTCGCGGGTCCACTGCGCGAGATGCGCTTCCAGCGCCGCGAAGGAGTCAAACGTGTGGCCGGCGAGCGCATTATGCTTCACATACCCGACGCCGCGCTCGTCCTTGCCTTTCGTCTGCGCGCGATAGGGCGCACACGCGATGGGGCGAAAGCCCCAGTGCTGGGCAAACGCCAGCAAGCGGGGATGAAAGGTGACTTCGCGCGTGGCGACGACGTGCCGCAGCACGAGCGCCTTCGCGTTATCGAGCAGCACGGTCTCGGGCACGCCGCCGAAGGCCGTGAAGGTACTCTCGAGCCCCTCGAGCCACGCCGTTTGTCGGGCGTGCAGAAACACGCGCACATGCAGGCGCCGCGAGTAGCCGAGTGTCGCCACGAAGCAGTACACGCGCTCCTTTACGCCCGCGATCACCACGGTGCGCTCGCCGAAATCGATCTGGAGCTGCTGACCCGGACGCGTTTCAAAGCGCACCGTGGCGCGCGCCGCGGCACGCAGCGCTTGGCGCAGCGGCGCCACCGCCCGCTCCACCGTCCGGAGCGACACGGTGAGCTGGTGCTCGCGGAGCAGCGCCTGGCGCACGACATCGGCGTTGCCATGATGCTGATGGAAGCAGGCCGTCAGCCACGGCGTCAGCGCGTCCAAGACGCCCACGCGGGCCGCCGGCACTGGCGGGCGCCAATCGCCCTGCACCATGTACTTCTTGACCGTGTTCTTCGCGCAGCCCAGCTCACGGGCGATGCGTTTGACACCCCAGCCAAGCGCGTGCAATTGCAACATGCGGGCGACGTCATCGGGTGTGCGCAGGGCGGACCTCTCCACGGCTAAGGGACCGGGAAAGGGTGGGGGCAAGTCGGTCATGAGGGCACCTCCGGCTGAGGATTCAGGGGGGAGGGGTCAATTCCTCATGTCGCCAGGGGGTCAATTTCTCGTGTCGCCCAACACAGGTAGCAACCGATCAAACAGCAAAGCATGGAGTTGCCCTCGTGCCGTCGCGGCGTGCGGAGCAGATCCAGGGTGTCCGTTGCTATCGGTTCGTATCCGTGTCAGGCAGGAGCCGTCGGTTTTCCCCTGTTATCTGTTCGGCCCGGTGGTCGGATAGGAACGGAAATAACTGTTCCAGCCTGACACGGATACGAACCGATACGAACAGGTAGCAACCGATCAAACAGCAAAGCATGGAGTTGCCCTCGTGCCGTCGCGGCGGGCGGAGCAGATCCAGGGTGTCCGTTGCTATCGGTTCGTGTCCGTGTCAGGCAGGAGCCGTCGGTTTTCGCCTGTTATCTGTTCGGCCCCGTGGTCGGATAGGAACGGAAATAGCCGTTCCCGCCTGAAACGGATACGAACTGATACGAACAGGTAGCAACCGATCAAACAGCAAAAAGTAGAGTTGCCCGCATCCCGTCGCGGCGTGCGGAGCAGATCCAGGGTGTCCGTTGCTATCGGTTCGTATCCGTGTCAGGCAGGAGCCGTCGGTTTTCGCCTGTTATCTGTTCGGCCCGGTGGTCGGATAGGAGCGGAAATAACTGTTCCCGCCTGACACGGATACGAACCGATACGAACAGGTAGCAACTGATCAAACAGCAAAAAGTAGAGTTGCCCGCATCCCGTCGCGGCGTGCGGAGCAGATCCAGGGTGTCCGTTGCTATCGGTTCGTGTCCGTGTCAGGCAGGAGCCGTCGGTGTTCGCCTGTTATCTGTTCGGCCCCGTGGTCGGATAGGAACGGAAATAGCCGTTCCCGCCTGACACGGATACGAACCGATACGAACAGGTAGCAACTGATCAAACAGCAAAAAGTAGAGTTGCCCGCATGCCGTCGCGGCGGGCGGAGCAGATCCAGGCTGTCCGTTGCTATCGGTTCGTATCCGTGTCAGGCAGGAGCCGCTGTTTCCGTTCGTATCCCGATGCCGCAAATGCCGGGATCAGCCGGGAACCGTCGGCGTCCGTGCGGGCACCACCGCTGGCGCGCTCGGTGTGCGGGGCTAGTTTTCGTTGACCGGCAGCATCGCCGCCGGTGAAGTCCCACACCACAATTATTCCGCTGACCCGCACTCCGCGTGACGTACACTCGCGACGGTGCCGACGTCCGCGTTTCGGAGTCAACGCATGGCCGATGTAACCTGCTCGCGATGTGGTCAGACCCGCGAGGGCTTCGAGCGACCGCCGTTTCCGGGGGCCGTCGGTGCCAGAATCCTGGGAGAAATCTGCAAGGATTGCTGGGGACAGTGGTTGAAGCAGCAGACCATGCTGATCAATCACTACGGACTCAACGTCATGGATCCACAGGCGCGCACGTTTCTCACGCGCAACATGGACGCCTTCCTGTTCAAGAAGGGCGATGCCGAAGACGTCGATACCACCAAGCAGGGCACGATCAACTGGTAAGCTCGTGATGCCGTAACAACGAAACGCCCCGCCCGGAAACATCCGGAGCGGGGCGTTCTCATGGCGACAGCGTGAAGATTAATTCACGCCAGCGATGTAGCGGGCTAGTCGACCGCAGCTCGCACACGTCAACGTGACATGTGAATTCTGGGCCGGTGGATGCAACACGGGATCACGCTCGATGTGACCCTCGCAAGACGGACAGCTGAGAGGAAGTCCAGTACGGTCGGCCGCAATCAAGTGCAGCGCCTGCGCTGGGTTGTACGTGTTCGGTCGTGGCTTACGCATCTCGCCTCCTCGCGCAAAGTGCGCCGGCCATGTTCCAGCGGCCGGCGAAGAAAAAGGTAAAACACCCTTGCGGAATCCGGCACCACCGACACCAAAACTTCATTTCCGGGATTAACCGGCTACCCGGAAAATGACGGTTTTTCACTCGGAACCCTGCGTTCGGACCGGCTCCGCTGGACGAAGACGGTTAGTCCCAGGCGGACGGCCGACGCCACAATTTCCGGCCGAGTCGCCACGACCGCTTGGCCGACACCTCGATGTCCGTGCCCGGGGGGAACAGCTCCGGATCGGCCATCTCGTCCACCATATCCGTGGCTTTCGCCGATGCCTCGTCGGCCCAGTGCACGATCTCGGCTTCCACCGTCATCGGCTGCACCGGACTGCCGAATTCGAGGGCGCCGTGGTGCGACAGAATGAAGTGCAGCAGCTCGTCGCGCTGTGCGACCGACAGCGACAGACTCGAGTCGCGCAGCTTCCGGTCGAACATGAGCGCGCCCAGCGTGACGTGACCCAGCAGCATGCCCGTCGGCGTGTGCGCGAAGCCCTCGGGCGACGTGGAGTACGCCTCGACCTTGCCGATGTCGTGCAGCATGGCGCCGGCCACGGCCAGGTCGGCATTCGCCTTCCGCACCGTCGTGGCGATCGTCTTGGCGATCTTGGTCACCTCGAACACGTGCAGCAGCAGGCCGCCGAGTTGCGAATGGTGGCCGTTCACCGCGCCCGGGGTGCGCTCGAAACGCACGCGGAACTCGTCGTCGGCGAAGAATAGATCGACCGCAGCCTTCACCGTCGGCGAACTGATTTTGGCGCGCAGGTCGTCGAAGGCGTCCCAGACCCGTTCCGTCTCCACGTCGATCCGCGGCAGAAACTCCGTGGGATCGAACTGGTCCGACGGCAGGACCCGGAGTGGGGCCGTGACCGTGAGCTGGCGCTTGCCGGCCCCCTTGTCGCCGAAGGTGCCGATGTCGCCGATCACCTGCACGACCTTGCCGCGGTCGGCGCCGAGGCACCAATCCAGCTTCTCAGACCAGATGGGGGCCGTATCGATGCTGCCCGAGCCATTGGCCAGAGTGAGCACCACGAATGGCATCCCGGCCTTGGTCATCTTCTCGGCGCGATCGCGCACGAGGAATTCATGCTGTACCCGGTCGCCGACGGCGGCGGTACGAAGATCAAATCTCGACATACCGAAAACTCGTGGACCCGTCTGACGTAGGGAAGGTGAGCAGGTACCCTTGCGCGGCACGCCCGGGATGGAGAGGCTTGAAGGTATGGCAACTAGTATGCGTCTTGATTCCGTGGCGTCGGAAACGCCCCCCAACCCCGAAGCGCACGAGCCGCGGCTTGACGACGCGTCCTCGGCGGCCCTTCGGCTGTGGGTGATCATGTCGCGCGCGCACGCCGCGATCGCCGCCCACGCGTCGGCCGACGTGGCCCGCCACGGACTGACGCTGGCCGAGTTCGGGATTCTCGAGGCGCTGTATCATCGCGGACCGATGCTGCTCGGTGAAGTGCAGCGCCGCATCCTCGTGTCGAGCGGCGGTATCACCTTCCTCGTCGACCGGCTCACGGCCAAAGGTCTGGTCGAACGGCGCACCTGTGAGGCCGATCGCCGCGCTCGCTACGCCGCCCTCACGCCGGCCGGCACGGAGCTCGTGGCGCGCATCTTTCCGCAGCATGCCGCGCTGCTGACCCAGGTCATGGAAGGACTTACGCTGGAAGAGCAGTCCACGGCGGCCGACATGATGCGCGCTCTCGGCCTCTTCGCCGCGGGTGACGTGCACCCGACGCACGACGCTGGCTGAGCCGAGGGGGGTTGACGGGGCTTCTGCCATGCTTATATTTCTCAGTAGTGAGAGGTTGTTATAAATAACATGCGCTCTCAACCACCCAAGTACTGAGGAAACAAATCATGCAGTGGATTCTCGATACGGCGCACAGCCAGATCCAGTTCTCCGTGAAGCATATGGGCATCTCGACCGTCCGCGGCACGTTCCAGCAGTTCAGCGGCACCATCGAAGATGAAGGCGGCGTGGTGACGGCAGTGAACGTCGACATCGACGTGGCGTCGCTCAACACCGGAAGCGAGCAGCGCGACGGTCATCTCAAGAGCGCCGACTTCTTCGACGTCGAGGCGAACCCGAAGGCCAGCTTCGCGCTCACGACGTTCCAGCGCTCGGGCGACGACGTGGTCGCCAGCGGCAACCTCACGATCCGCGGCGTCACCAAGCCGATCACGCTGAAGGGCGAAATCGGCGGACCGGCCCGTGACCCGTGGGGCAACGAGAAGGTGTCGGCCGTGCTCGAGACCAAGATCTCCCGCAAGGAGTGGGGTCTCGTGTGGAACGTGGCGCTCGAAGCGGGCGGCGTGCTCGTGAGCGACGACGTGAAGCTGCACATCGACGTGCAGGCGCAGGCGGCGGTGCCCGCCGCTGTCGAAGAAGTCGCGGCGGTCTAGCGGCTTCTCAGACGGCGTAGATCACGTCACCATCGCCGTCGATCCCCAGCTCCTGCTGTACACCGCACACGCCGCATGTCAGCGACGCGTGCCACTCCTCGCCGAACTCCGCACGTAACGACTGCGGAGCGGCGCGGACGGTGATCTTACGGTACGTGTACTCTTTGCAGCCGATACACGCGTGGCCGCGCGCAATGCGTTCCGCGCGCTCCTGCGAAATCACGTGGTGCCGCCCGTCGAGCCGCCTGACGACCCGCCGTCGGTCAACGACTTCGGCACATCGGGATAGCCGAGCCCGGTCGACGCGGCCGTGCGCGTGCCGGCGGATCGCGGCACGTCACTCGCGCTATCGTTGTTACGGGTCGTGGCGTTCAACAGCTCGCGCAATCCACCGAGCGCGCCCATGACACCGCTCGCTTCGGCGGGCAGGAAAATCGTGGAGCCTTTGCCCTGCGTGAGCAGTGGCAACGCTTCGAGATACTTGAGCCCCAACATGTACATGGCCGCCTGACCTTCCGGCAGTGCCGATGAAATGCGTGCAATGGCTTCGGCCTCGGCGTTCGCGACGGCGAGGCGTGCTTCGGCCACACCCTGCGCGCGCAGCACACTGGCATCGCGCTCGCCCTCGGCTTTGCGCACCTGCGATTCGCGCTGGCCTTCCGACTCGAGAATCGCCGCGCGCTTGCCCGCTTCGGCATTCGTGACGGCGGCACGACGCTCACGCTCGGCGCGCATCTGCAGCTCCATGCTCTGCTGAATGTCGCGCGGCGGTTCAATGCTCTGCAGTTCGACACGCGTGACGTCAACGCCCCAGCCGATCGACGCCTCTTCGATCACTTCGCGCATGCGCGTGTTGATGATGTCGCGGCTGCCGAGCGTCTGATCGAGCTCCATCTCACCGACGATGTTGCGCAACGTCGTGCGCGTGAGTGTCTCGAGCGCGTACGGCAGATTCTGGATCGAGTACGTGGCCTTCTGCGGATCGGCCACGCGATAGTACATCACCGCGTCGATGTCGATGGTCACGTTGTCCTTCGTGATCACCGGCTGACTCGGGAAGTTGAGCACCTGTTCACGCAGATCGATGCGCGTGGTGGCGCCCTGGATCACGCGTCGCGCTCCACCGACATCGGTCTCGATGAAGCGCACGTCGATCGAGCGCGGACGCTCGATGAATGGGATCAGCAGATTGAGTCCCGAACGCGCAATGCGATCGAAGCGACCCAGCCGCTCGACCACCATCACTTCTGCCTGTCCGATGATCTTGACCGACGCGATCAACACGACCGCGATCAGTACGAATGCGATGATGAGGACAGGAGCCATGGGCGGTTAGTTCTTCCAGTCGGCGAGGAACAGGTTCGTTTCGCCCGGCTTCGCATCGTGTCGATTCGATGCCCAGATCAGCGACTTGCCGTCGGGGCTGAACATCGGGAAGCCGTCGAAATCTTCGTGCGTGGTGAGACGCTCGAGACCCGTACCATCAACGTTAACGAGAAACAGATCGAAGTTGCGGCTGCGCGGGTTGCGATGGTTCGAGGAGAAGATGATGCGCTTGCTGTCCGGCGTCCATGACGGGCCGAAGTTCGCCCCGCCGAGCTTGGTGATCTGCTTCTGGTCGGATCCGTCGGCGTTCATCACGAACAGCTCCATGCGGTTCGGTCGGATCATGCGCTTGCCGAGCAGGTCCTGATACGCCTTGAGCTCGGCCGGGTCGGTATAGTGCCAGGCGCGATACACGATCTTCTTGCCATCGGGCGACCACCACGGGCCGCCGTCATACCCGGGCGTCGTGGTCAGGCGCTTCACGTTGGTGCCATCCACATTCATCGTGTAGATGTCGAGGTCGCCGTCCTTGAGCGACGTGAACACAATCGACTTCCCGTCGGGTGAGAGCACACCTTCGGCGGTGTACACGCCGTAGTTCGTGAGGCGCTTGAGGTCCTTGCCGTCACGCCCCACGGTGTAGATGTCGAACGGGTCGATGCCCCACACGTAGCCCTGCGACGGGTCGGGCTTCACGGGGCAGGCGCTGTCAGCGGCGTGAGTGGAGGCAAAGAACAGGCGCTGGCTGCCCGGCAGGAACCATCCGCAGGTGGTCTTGCCACCGACCGACACCTTGGTCAGCCCGGAGCCGTCGCGGCGCATCACGTACTGCTGATCGCAGGTGCGGCCGTCACGGGTGGATTGAAAGGTGATCCACTGGCCGTCGGCGCTGAAATACGCTTCGGCATTCTCGCCGCCGTTCGTGAGCTGGCGGATGTTCGAGATGTGGGATTCACCGCTGTCGGGGGCGATGACGTCGCCCATCGGCGCCGCGCTGGCAGTCGCGCTCGGGCGGGTCGACGAGGTGCAGGCCGCGGCAAGGCTGGCGACTGCAACGAGGATCGGGAGGGGGGTAAAAATACGCATGGGCTGAACCGTAGAGTGGTTCAGCCCATGCGGCAATTCAGTAGAGATACGTACAGTTACGAAGGAGCGGCCAGGCGCGCGGTCCGGTGCTGGTCAGTTTCCGCTGCGGCGGGCCACACCGGCCTTGGTGACGGCCGGCGCGGTGCCGGCGGCCGTGAAGACGTCTTTCTGGATCGCGGCCTTCTTGAGCAGGTCGATTGCGGCCCGGAGCTGGTTGTCGTCCTTCAGGCTGCGACGACGGACCAGCGTGTCGCCGAAGGCGACCTTGGCCACCCGGTCTTCGATGGCGCGGTCGATATCCGGCGCGCCGCCATCCCACACGGCCTTGTCGATCTTGACGGTATCGGCAGAGAGCTTCTGGTACAGCTCTTCACGCCACGCCGGGTTCACGGCGAAGTCGGGCTTCACCTTGCCCTTCTGTCCTTCGGCGATGACCGCGATGTGGTTGAAATACTTCTGGAAGCTCGGCGCGATAGCGCGACGGAACGCCTGCTCGGCGCTGGAGAGCGTGTCCGGGGCCACGATCACGTCGGGCGTGATGGCACCGCCGCCGTACAATGTGCGGCCGCTGGCCGACTTGTACGTGGGACGCGCCTTCCGCACCGAGTCGGTTTCCATGGAGTCGGGGAGCACTTCGACGAACTGACCTTCCGCGTTCATCTTGCGCTCCTTCTGAATGGAGCGACCTGACGGCGTGTACCACTTGCCGGTCGTGATCTTGAGGGCGTAGCCGCCATCGAGATTGTAGACCGACTGCACGAGACCCTTACCGAACGACGTGGTGCCGAGCACCAGTGCGCGGTCGTAGTCCTGCAGGGCGCCGGCGACGATCTCGGACGCCGAGGCCGAGCCGCCGTCGACCAGCACGACGAGCGGCACTTCCGGGGCGAGCGGATCACGTTCGGCCACGAACTTCTGGAAGTCGCCACGGCCGCGCACCGACAACAGTTCCTTGCCCTTGGGCAGGAACAGGTTCGACATGGCGAAGGCCTCGTCGAGGATGCCGCCCGGATTACCGCGCAGGTCGATCACGATGCCCTTGGCGCCCTTCTTCTTGAGCTCCAGCACCGAGTTGGCAATGTCTTCGGTGGTTTGCTCGGAGAAGCGCGTGAGCGGGACGTAGCCGGTGCGATCGTCGATCATCATGGCGTACGGCACGGCCGGCACGTGAATCTCAGCGCGCTTGAAGCCGATCTTGATGGGCTGCGTGACACCGATGCGGCCGAAGGTCACGTTGACCGGCGAGCCGATGGGGCCGAGCAGCTTGTTCTGGACCTGCTGCGTGTTGAAGCCACGCGCGTTGGTCGTGTCGATGATCATGATCTTGTCGCCTTCCTGCACACCACCGCCCTCGGCGGGGGAATTCGGGAAGACCTTATTCACGGTCACGTAGTCACCGACCTTCGAGATCTCCATGCCGATGCCGGCATAGCGACCGTTGGTGTTCCGCGAGAACTCTTCGAGCTGCTTGGGGGTGAAGAGTTCGGTGTAGGGATCGTTGAGTTCCTTCACCAGTCCGCGCGCGGCTTTCTCGTACAGCTGCTGCGCGTCGAGCGTGTCCACGTAACGCAGGGCGACGAACGTCAGCACCTGGTCGAGGAGCTGAGCTCCGCCACGCGTGGACCGCGCCTGCAGGGCAAAGCCCCCGGCGAGCACGGGGAGGAGAATCAGACTGGCCAGGGCGGCCTTACGGGTGCGTGTCATGCGGCTGCTCTCAAAGGAGGGACCGGGAAGAACTCTCTAGAATACGTACGCCTACCGACAGCCGCTGTTCCGGTACGCGGCGGTCAGGTCTCTTCGCGGGGACGGGAACCGAGGACGTAGTCCACGCTCCAGACCCGATCATACTGCCGAACTGCGATGTCCCTCACCAAACCGGCGCTCAGCAGCATTTCATGCGCTGGCTGTAGGACGCGCTGGAGGTGCGAAGGGTATCGCTGGGTGAGCGGGAGCTGCTCGGCCAGCCGTTCCAGCGGTACGCGCCAGGAGAGGCGGCCGTCGGAGCGGGCGACTTCGAGAATGCGGTACAATCGCCGGGCGACGGGCGAGGAGAGGGCGTGATAGCGCGCCGCCGAGAGGGTAATGGTGTGGCGGGCCGCCAGATTGGCGCGCAGGGTGGCCGACAGCGTGACGCGGGCATCACCCGGTTCGCCGGCAGCCAGATTGCCGAACAGGTGCAGCTGCTCGCGATCGGCTACCCGTCGGCGTTGCACCGATACGGTGCTGAGCACGGTGAAACTGATGTCCTCGTGGCCCGACTGCGCCGACCAGTAGGCGCCGACCGATTCGAGCGTGGTTCGTTCGAGGCGCGACAGAGCGGCGCGCAGCTGCTCGTAGGTGCGGCCATCGGCGCGACGACCCATCGAGCGCAGAAACGCGTGCAGCGTGAAGGTGACGGCGCCATCGGCGGGCGAGCCGGCCTCGTTGTAGCGGTGCAGCAGCTCGACGTACACGTCCTGATCGAACGTGCCGGGGAGGCGATCGCCGGGGGCGGGGATGACACGCCACCGCCCTCCGTTCTCGGTCGAGAACGAGACGGGCGTATCGTCGGCGGAATCGCTCAGGCGAAAGAGCGGGAGTTCCTCGAGGGAACGATCGAGGATCACCCCGCGCACGGCCGGGCGCCTGCGAGCAGCGAGTGTCATCGGAGGAGAAAGCTGTCCGCTCGACGGTACGGGCGCCAGTCTAGGCCAGCGTTATGACCTGCCCGGAGACATTCCGTGCCAGCTCACTGGCCAAGAACGCGATGACGTCGGCAACGGACTCGCGATCGACGTACTCGGTCTTGTCGCCCATGTCGGCGAGATTCGCGGCCGTGCGGACCGCGGTCGGCGCGACGGCATTGGCCCGCACACCGTAGGGCTTCTCCTCGGCGGCCACGGCCCGCATGAGGGTGAGCACCCCACTCTTGGCCGCGGCATAGGCCGCCATCCCTTTCGGTGAGCCGCCGGGCAGCGCAGCGACCGAGCCGAAGTACACGAAGCTTCCCTTTGCCGCACGCACCGCCGGCAGAAACGCGCGCGTGGCGCCGAACGCGGTTTCGAGATTGATCATGAACTGCTTGCTCCACGCGGCGGGGTCAGCGTCACTGATCGGGCCGGTGATACCGAAGCCGCCAGCAGCACAGATCACAGCGTGCACCTGTCCGCCGAACTGCGCGCGCGTGCGATCCATGACATCATCGGCCGCGACCTTCGCCGCATTCGCGTCGGCGAGGTTGGCCACATGCGCCGTGGCGGTGAATCCCTTCGCGGTGAGCCATGCGGCGCGCGCTTCGACTTCGGCGGGCTGTACATCAAGCAACGCGAGCGTTGCGCCACGTTGCGCAAAGGCGAGCGCGACCGCTTCGCCGACCTGACCAGCCCGACCAACACCGGTGATCACGATGAGCTTGCCGCTGAAGTCGAGTGCGTTCGTCATTGGGCGCCTCGTGTTGGGATCGAGAGAACGGGATGGACCGCAAACAGCAAAAAGCAACAGCGTGAACACGGAGTAAACGGATAACACCGATGACACCGATAAGCGAAATAGCGCTTTTGATCATATCGGTGTGATCGGTGGAATCCGGCTGCTCCGTGTTCCCGCTGTTGCCGTTGCCGTTGCCGTCGCGTTCTACTTCGCCAGCAACTCGCGAATGGTATCCGCAGTTGCTTCGAGGCAGAGCGCCAGGCGATCTGGGGTGTGGTCGCCCATGTGGCCGATGCGGAAGGTGCTGCTCTTGAGTTTGCCGTAGCCACCGCCGATCACGAAGCCGCGCTTGGCGACGCCCTTTACGATGTCGTCGCCTTTCAGTGTCGCGGGCAATGCGACCGCGGTGACGGTAGCGCTGCGCGCATGCTCGGGGGCGTACACGCAGAACGGTTCGCCGGTTTCTTCTCGCAGATAGCGCACCCAGGCATGCGTCATTTCCGCCATCTCGGTGTGTCGGGCCCAGCGCGCCTCGATGGTTTCGCGGGCAATGTGTTCGCCCTGCACCGCAGTGGCGTACAGCAGCGAAATCGCCGGTGTGCTCGGCGTCTGATTCTTGTGCACGAACTCTTCGAACTCGACCATGTCGAAGTAGAGACCGCGCGCCGTGGCCTGACTGGCCTGATCGATGTAGCGCTTCGACGCTACACCAAAGGCAAGTCCCGGCGGCAGCGCGAGGGCCTTTTGCGAACCGGTGAGCACGAAGTCGAGATCCCATGCATCGGTTTCGACCTGCACACCACCGAGTCCAGTAACCGAGTCGACCAGCACCGCGGTGCCGTACTGATGCGCAAGGGCGGCCAGTTCCGGCAAGGCGGTGATCGTGCCGGTGCTCGTTTCCGAGTGCACGACGGTGATCGCCGAGAAGCGACGCTCGCTGAGGGCGCCTTCGACGACATCCAGCGGAACCGCCTGATGCCAGTCGCCACCGACGACGCGCGTTTCGCGACCGCAGGCGAGCGCGATGTTGGCGAAGCGCTCACTGAATGCGCCATTCACCATGGAGAGAATCGGCCCCGGCGCCGCGCAGCGGATCGCCGCTTCCATCAGTCCCGTGGCGGAGGAACTCGACACATACACCGGACGCGTCGTCCGGAAGATCGGACGCAGGCCACTCTGCATGCGCGCAAACAAGGCTTCGAACACGGCGCCACGATGCGGCAGCATGGGCGCCAGCATCGCCTCGAGCACTTCACGCCGTACCTCGGTGGGGCCGGGCAGGAAGAACGTACCGAAGTCGGACATGGCGCCTTACCTCGAGGAGACGGGATGAAAGAGCAATGGGTACAAGGCGGCGAAGCTGTCGGCTTCGGCGTCGGCCACGGCCACCACATTCTCGCGGCGCGTCACGCCGGTGTAGGCGATGAATCCCGTCACGACACCGCGCACGGCGGCGTCGGTGGAGCCGTCGCCGATCATCACCGTTGGCGTGGCCAGCGCGAGCCGCTGCACGATGAGCGGTTTGCCGCGCTGTGTGGAGAGCGGCTGGTCGCCATCGAGCAGGCTCATGGTGCCGTCGGTATCGCGCGCGAGCGACACGGCGTGCACGCGATCGGTGGGCACGCCCAACTGCAACGCGATCGGCACGATAGCGATGCGCAAGCCGCCGCTGAGCAAGTGCACCTGACATCCAGCGCGCTGCAGCAAGGTGATGAGCTCCTGCGCGCCCGGCTGCAACGACTCGCGATACGCCTCCGCCAGCGAGATCAACTCACCCGCGGTTGGGCGGATGCGCTCCAGCCGTCGCGTGTACACGGCTTCGATCGGGATCTCGCCGGCCATGGCCTTGGCAGTGAGCGCCTCGCTTTCACGGGCAATCTCGGGGTCGCGTCGCGCGGCCAGCCAGTCGATGCCCTCGATGGCGCACACCGTGGAGTCGACATCGAAGATGACCGTCTTGAATCGCGGTCGTCGGAGGTCGACCGGCGGAGCCGTTGTCGTCGCATTCACAGTACGTTGCCTTGCGCCAGCAGGCCGAGGGGATCGAACTCGCGCTTGATGGCGTGCATCACGCGAAGCTGCGCCGGGCTGGCCTGCATCGGCAGCCACCGGCGTTTGAGTTTGCCGATGCCATGTTCGGCCGCCACCGTGCCGCCCATCGCGATCACTTCGCGCAACGTGGCCTCGACCACGCGCTCGATGCGATGCAGCTCCTCGGCATCCTGCGCGATGAAGTTCTGATGTGGATGGCCGTTGCCCGCGTGTCCGTACGCGATTCCCGAGGTCACGCCGGCGTCCGCCGCGAAGCGTCGCGCGATGTGCAGCGCCTCGGCGAGCCGCGGATACGGCACCGCCCAGTCGGTACTGACTTTTCGGCCGCCGAACGGCCGTCGCGCCGCACCACGCTCATTCATCGTGGCCGGTACGGCGTGGCGCAGATGTCGCGCCTCGCGGAGTGCCGTGGCCGAATCGTACACGCGGATGTCGGCGCTGAGCGCGGCGTGCGCGTCGGCCAATTCAAGCCACGCCTCGAGTGGAAGATCATCCTCGGGCCGCGACTCGTCGGCACCGGTTTCTTCGACGTACACCATGGCGGTCGCGTTCGTGGCCCAGCCCGTGCTGCCCTCGGCCGCGCGCGCGATATCCATGGCGCCCTGATCGAAGAACTCGAGACAGCGCGGGTGCACCGCGGTGGAGCGCCGCGCGGCGACGACAAACGCCAGCGCATCGTCTTCGCGCGCGAAGGGCACCATGAGGCCGAGCACCTGCGGCGGCAGCGCATGCAGCGCGAGTTCGGCTTCGACCACGACGCCGAGCGTGCCTTCACTGCCCACGAACCAATCGACCGGATCGTGCGCGATCGGATAGCCCACGGTGTTCTTTTCGAGCTGCGGACGACGCAGATCGAGCCGCTCGCCGCTGGCGAGGAGCACGGTGATGGCCCGCACGTGCGGTCGGGTGGCCCCGTAGCGCAGCGAGCGGGCACCGGACGCGTTGCAGGCGATCGCGCCGCCGATAGTGGACTCTTCTTCGCTGGTCGGATCGGGCGTGAAGAGCAGGCCGGCCGCTTCAGCGGCACGGCGAACGTCCGCCACGATCGCCCCGGGCCCCACGCGAATGCTGCGCGTGTCGGTATCGACCTCACCGATCGTACCCAGCCCCCGCATCGACAGCAGGAGTCCGTGATCGGTGATCGACGCGCCCGTCGTACTCGACTGCCATCCCGCCGGCGTGACCGCCGTGCGCGCCGACGTGGCCTCGCGCAGCAGCTCCGTGACTTCCGCGATGCTGGTGGGACGCGCCACGGCGTCGGGAATCATTTCGAGTCCCGACGCATCGCGCGCGAACGACCGACGGATGTCGATGTCGACGGTCGTCACGTCGCTGGCGATAGTCATCAAGGCGCTCGCCTACTCGGCGCCGAAGTGCGCGACGCTCGCCGTGAGCACATCGGGGAGTTCCAGCAGTGCCTTACGGGTCTCTTCGCTGACGGTGCCGTCGACGGAGATCGCGGCGAGGGCATCGCCGCCCTGCGCCAACCGGGCCTGATGGTACTCGGCGATGTTGACCTTGCGTTCGCCCAGCAGCGTGCCGACGCGACCGATGACACCGGGCACGTCGTGGTTGGTGAGAATGAGCAGCGTCTGCCGCGGATTCACGTCGACATGGAACTGCCCGATGCGCGTGAGCCGCGGCTTGCTGTCTTCGGGTGCGACGCCGGCCACGGCCAGCTGCTGCATGCCGCCGGCCAGCGCCACTTCGATGGCGCGCGGATGTCCGAGTTCGCTGGACTCACCGACCGAGAGTTCAAGACCGCGCGCTTCGGCAAGACTGCGAGCATTGATGAGATTGAGTCGATCCGTCTCGATCACGCCTTCCAGGACACCGGCCGCGGCGGCGGCCAGCAACGGCCCGGCGCCGTGCGCGAGATCGGGGCCGATGCGCAGGGCCAACCGACGCACGGCGCGCATGCCCTGATCGGCCAGCACCGCACGCGCCACGGCGGCCGCGCGACGCGCCACGAGCATGGCGGGCTGCAGGTCGCCCCACTCGCCCGACCCGCCGGCCACGTTGATCGACTTGGAGAGATCGTTGTGCAGCAGGGCGTCGCGGACCGCGAGGCAGACATCGCGCGACACGTTGCGTTGCGCTTCGACCGTGTTGGCGCCCAGGTGCGGCGTGAGCAGCAGATTCGGCGCGGTGCGCAGCGGTGAATCGGCGACCAGCGGCTCGGCGGTGAACACGTCGAGCACGGCGCCGCGTAGCTGATCGGCTTGGAGCGCGGCCAGCAGCGCCGCTTCGTCGACGATGCCGCCGCGCGCCATGTTCACCACGATCGAGCGCGCGGGAAGACGGCCGAGTTCGCGCTTGCCGATCATGCCGCGCGTTTCGTCATTCAGCGGCACGTGCATGGTGAGGATGTTGCTCTCACCGACCAGCGCATCGAGTGACACCGCGCGCCGCACGCGCAGCGCAGTGAACCGTTCATCGGCGATGTACGGATCGAAGGCCACGACGGTCATGCCGAAGGCGTGCGCCCGCATGGCGACTTCACTGCCGATACGCCCGAGGCCGACGATGCCGAGCGTCTTTCCCTTGAGTTCGCGGCCCATCAGCTTGGAGCGATCCCACACGCCGTTCTGCATCGAGAGCGCGGCGGCGGGCAACTGTCGCAGCAGTCCGATCACCGTGCCGAAAAACAGCTCGGCCACCGCCACCGTGTTTCCGGCCGGCGCGTTGATGATCGCTACGCCGAGTTCCGTGGCTACCTCGAGGGCAATGTTGTCGACGCCGACGCCGGCCCGGCCGACCACGCGCAGCTTCTTGGCGGCGCGCAGCAGTTCGGCGGAGATGCGCGTGGCGCTGCGGCCGACGATCGCGTCGTAATCGCCGATGCGCCGCAGCAGTTCATCCTTGGGCAGCGTGGGGACTTCATCCACCAGCAGCTCGGGTTCGGCCGCGAGCAGGGCGAGACCTTCCGGATCGACATCGTCAGTGACGAGAACGCGATATGCCATGAGTGCACACGAAAGGAGACGCCGCGTCGCGCGATGCCCGGAGCAGGCATGACGCGATGCGGAGAAAACGCAGCGGAATTGGATACATCGGAGGGATCAACAACCCGAGCGGCAGATCAGGTCCCGAAGTCGTTCCGGCCAAGCGTGTTGCGAAGCATCTCGCGCAGCGCAACCAACAGGTCGTCGCGCGCGGCCGGAGAGTCGTCCCGTACATGCAACTCAACGCCGTCGGCGATGGGCACGTGTCGCCAGCTCGCCACGCCGTTGTGCTTGGGCGCACTGGTGTCCATCTGCAGCGTGAGGGCCGGGGCGAGCGACGCCGCCACACGCCGTTCGAGCGCATCGCCGGTGACTTCCCGCATCTCCTTCTTGATCGCGTCGAGCGTCTGTCCTTCGCGCTGGCGGATCTTGATCGCGAGCAGCTGCAGGAGATGCCGATAGCCGTAGGTCGCGGCGGTGCCGGCGCCTTCCGGTCGATCGAGCAGCCCGTTGGCCACGTAGAAACGCACGGCACGCGCGCTGGGCATAGCCCGCGCTGACGCATTCGTGGGCTTCATGCCGGCAGAATCCACCAGCGCAGCGGCATGAGCCGCAAGCCCGCGGGCATTCCACGGGGCATTTCGCGCGTGAGCGCGGAGAAGTGGGACGGGAGACTCGGCCATGGGGAGGGCAATATACGCTGGATCGTGGCCGTGTGCTGACATCAATGGTGTTGCTCGACATTTGTTGCTCGACAACGATCACGCGACTGCGCCGACTCGCCAGGCCGCCCGTGTGACACTCCCCAGTATCACCCACCACCCACCGGGACGACCTGACGATTGTGTCGGCGCAGTCGCGTGACCGTGCCTGCTAAACCGGCTGCGCGATCAGGCGCGAACCGCTGGTGCGAACGCCGATCGCACTCCAGCCGTCGCGGCGTGCTGCGCGATGGTGGCGAGATCGACCGGCTTTTCAAGGAAGTGCAGCGCGCCGAGGCGGAACGAGGCCTGACGATTGGAGTCGTCGGGATATGCCGTGAGCACCAGCACCATCGCGTCGGGCGACAGCATCCCCGCCAGCGCCATCACCTGCAGTCCGCCATCACGCTTACCACCGAGCCGCAGGTCCGTCACGACGAGGTCGAACCGCTGCGTGCGAAGACGCTCGAGCGCCTCGGGCAGAAGCTCTGCCGAACTGACGGCGTTGCCTTCCACGTCGAACAGCTCGACGAGGATGTCGCGAATGGACTGCTCGTCTTCAACGATGAGGACGGATTTGATGGCGTCGGACGACTTGGTCATGACGACATCACAGGCGAGAAGCGGGCCGATTCTCGCGCTCCTATCGCAACATGTTGTTCAGCAATGTTTTAGCCGGCGATCCGGTCACAAGCTTGCTCGCCGCCGCTGTCGGAAAATCGGTCGGATGGCGCTCACGCCGTCCGAAATCCGGTCACGCGAAGTCGGTCGGGTATCGCTTGAGCTTTTCAAGCAGGGTGGACCGGGCGATTCCCAGAATGCGGGCCGCATGGGTGCGGTTACCGCCACTCGCCACCAGCGCCTCCCGAATCACCTCACGCTCGGCTTGCTCCAGGCTGCGTGGCTCGTTCGGTACCGTACGGACCGGTGCCGCCGGCGCCGCTGGCACAGCCAACCCAAGGTGTGACGGCTCGATGGGTCGGCCTTCGGCCAGAATGGCGGCGCGCCAGATCGTGTTCTTAAGCTCCCGGATGTTGCCGGGCCAGCGATAGCTGGCGAGCGCGTCCTCTGCGTCGTTCGTGAGCGAACTGCCTTTGGGCAGCATCGACATGGCCATCGTCAGGATCTCATCCTGCCGCTCGCGCAACGGCGGCAGAGTGATCGTCAGCACCTGCAATCGATAGTACAAGTCGGCCCGGAAGCGCTTCTCGGCCACCGCATCGGCCAGCGACTGGTGAGTGGCCACCACGACTCTGGCCGACGACCGCAGCATCGTCGTGCCACCCAGTCGTCTGAAGGTGCGTTCCTCCAGCACCTTGAGCAGTCGCGGCTGGACCTCCGGGCTCAGTTCGGCGATCTCATCGAGAAACACCGTGCCGTCGCCAGCCACTTCCAGGAGGCCGCGTTTGGCCTGACGCGCATCGGTGAACGCTCCCCGTTCGTGGCCGAACAATTCACTTTCGAAGAACGTCGCGGACAGGGAGGCGCAATTGATCTCGACGAACGGTGAAAGGTTCCGCACCGAACGATCATGGATCTGGCGCGCGATATAGCCCTTTCCCGTGCCCGTCTCGCCCTGGAGGAGAATGGGGGCGTCGGGGTTTCGGGCGGCCAGATCGATGAGATCGGACACCGTCGGGGCCATGGCCGGCGGGGTCGCGTTCGTGCGCCCCTGCGCGCGGAGGACGGCGACTTCCTGCCGAAGCCGACCCCGTTCCGCCGCGCGGGTGACGGCGGCGGCCAACAGTTCGAGATCGACCGGCTTCTCCAGCAGATCCGCCGCACCATGCTGCATGGCAGCGACGGCGGTGCGCACGTCGGCGTAGCCGGTGAGCACGATGACGGCGAGGTCGGGATCGTCGGCCCGGAGTGCCTCGAGGGCGCGGACGCCATCGGCATCGGGGAGGCGCAGATCGAGCAGCACCACATCAGGGGCGTGCTCGGCGGCCAGCCGTCGCCCTTCGGTGGCGGTGGACGCCCCGCGCGCCGTGTAGCCGAAGGTCTCGAAGAATTCGACCAGCGTCGAGCGGACGGTCTCGTCGTCGTCGATGACGAGCAGGGACAACGTCACGTGGCCGCCGTGGGGGGAAGCGTGAGGGTGAGCGTGGTGCCGGCTTCGGGGACGCTATCGATGCTGATGGTGCCGCCGTGCTCGTCCATGATGCGCTGGCAGAGGGCCAGTCCGATGCCGGTGCCGCCTGTTTTCGTCGAGTAGAAGAACTCGAACACATGGGGCAGGACGTCGGGTGGAATGGCGGGTCCGCCATTCGAGAGGCGGCAACGCCAGCCACCCACCGGCGATACCTGCGAGATGAGCACGAGTTCCGAGCCTTCCGGCGCGGCGTCGCAGGCGTTCACGAGGATGTTGCGGCACACCTGTCCCAGTTGCTCGAGGTCGATCAGGCTGCGTACCGCATGCTCCGGGCGCACCCGGCGGATCGTCAGCTGACGAGCCTCGAGACGGGCGCGTTCGCCCTCGAGAATGTCATCCCAGACGGACTCCGGATCGGCGGGCACGAGATGCGCCGCATTGGGACGGCCGAACTCGAGCAGCGACGTCACCATGCGGTTGAGTCGTTCGACTTCGCGCAGAATGCGGCCGACGTTCTTTTCGACGACCGGGTCTTCCTTGGCGCGGAACTGCAGCAGCTGGGCAGCGGACGAGATGCCGAACAGTGGATTGCGCAATTCATGGGCGACACCGGCGGCCACCTCGCCGATCGCTTCGAGGCGGCGCTTCGACTCCACGCGTCGCACCAACCAGGCGCGCTCGATCGCCACGGCCGTTTGCGCCGCGATCACGGCCAGCACGCGTTCCGCCTCTTCGAGCGCCTGCTCGGACTCGATCGGCTCGGCGTAGAGGGTGATGGCGCCGAGTACGCCTTCGGCGGTGATCAGCGGGGCAGTGATCTCGAGGCCGACGTTGGTGGACTGTCGGGCCACTTCGCCGGTGGCGAGCGCGTCGAGCCAGGTGCGAAGCAACCGGGATTCCAGCTGCGCGCTGGTGTGCGCGTCGTAGCCCTGCCGATGGGTGATACGGAATTCGGCGGTATCGTCGTCGGCAAGAGCGATGACGAACCCCGTAGAGGGGACGGCGCGGAGGAGCTGGTGCGCGACCTCTTCGTAGACGCGATCGAGCGAGATCGCTTCGGCGAGGGCAATGCCGGTGTTGATCAGCGCTTCACGCGAGCGGTGGCTCGGGGTGATGTCCACCGTCGAGAAGACGAAGCCTGAGACCTGCTGGCCGTCGTCGATGGCGGTGACCTGCATGAGGAACACGCGTTCCTCGTTGGGCGAGCTGCAGGGGAATTCCCATCGCACGACGGGAACGCGTCGTTCGCGCAGGAGCGTCATGGCGCGTTCGATCTGTTCGCGCGAGGCGTCGTCGGATACGCTGTCGAACACAGAACGCCCGAGCACCGCCGCTTCCGTGGCGATGCCGGGCGCTCCGTTGTCTGTGGCGAACTTGGACCATGCGCTGTTCGCGGCCGTGATACGTCCGTCGAGATCGACGGACCACACGGTGAGCGGCAGCGCGTCGAGCAGCCGCCGCGCGAACGGCGGCTGCTCGTCGGGCGGCATCACCGGCGCTTCGCGCCCTTCTTGGCGGGCTTGGCGGCTTTCTTGACGGCCTTCGCCGGCGCCTTCTTGGTCGCCTTCTTCGGAGCCGCCTTGGCCGGCGCTTTCTTGACCGCCTTTGCGGGCGCCTTCTTGGCCGGTGCCTTCTTGACGGCCTTCGCGGGCGCCTTCTTGGCCGGCGCCTTCTTCGCCGGTGCCTTCTTCGCTACGGCCTTCTTGGCGGCCTTGGCGGGCGCCTTCTTGGCCGGTGCCTTGGCGGGCGCCTTGGCCGCTGGTGCCTTCTTGGCCGGCGCCTTCACCGCGGCTTTCTTGGCCGGAGCCTGCTCGACCTTCTTGGCGGGAGCCTTGGGAGCCGGCTTGGCCGCCGGCACCTCGGCCTTGGGCGCTGCCGGCGCCTTGGGGGCCTTCGGAGCCGCGGGTGCCTTCGGGGCCTTGGGGGCCTTCACGGGCGCGGGAGCGGGGGCTTCGGAGACCGGCTCGGCCTCGTCATCCTCGAGCTCCTCGATATCATCGATCTCCTCGATCTCCTCGATAACAACCGGCACTTCGACCTTCGGCTCCGCCTTCGGCGCCTTCGGCTTCGGGGCCGGCTTCGGCGCGCCCGGGTTCTTGGGCGGACGACCGGGGCCACGACGCACGGGGCGACTGAAGATGTCGTCTTCGTCGTCCTCGTCCTCGATCAGCTCGTCCTCGAAGCTGTCGCCCTCGTCTTCGTCGTCATCATCCTCTTCGTCGTCGTCGGCACTATCCCACAGGGAGTCGCCGCCTTCGGAGGGGAGGCCGTAGCCATCCTCCTCGTCTTCGTCGTACGACGAGCGGCCGTAGCCCACATCATCCATGTCGTCATCCATCAGATGGAGCTTCCCAATCTCGTCGCCACGCGGCATGACGCCTCCTCTCCTCGGAAAAGTTCGAACGCGGTCGTCGTCCGCACCGGCTCCTGCACCGGCTGCGGCAACGCGGCTCGTGATACCCAGACTTCGTGTGCTACTGAATAGCACGACCAAGTACATACAAAAAGCGCGGGAGTCAAGCGCTGGGCTTACTTCACGCGCGGAATTCCCTCCACCGTTCCACCGCGAACGACGGCGCTGAGTGCGTCGTAGATGCGCGGCTCGAGCAGACGCCCCGCCTGCGTGCGCAGGTAGTCGAGGGTCGTGTCGGCCGTCATCGGCTCCCGATACGCGCGCTGCGAGGTGAGAGCGTCGAAGGCATCGGCGGCCGTGAGAATCCGCCCGCCGATCGTGATGTCGTCGGCGGCGCGCCCAAACGGGTAGCCACTGCCGTCCCAGTGCTCGTGGTGGTCGCGGATGAACAGGAGGGCCTCGCCGAGGTGGTGGAGCGGCGAGAGGATATCGAGACCGATCCGCACATGATCCTTGACGTGTGCGAACTCCTCGTGCGTGAGGGGGCCCGGCTTGTTGAGGACCACCTCACGGATCCCGATCTTGCCCACGTCGTGCAGCCGCCCGGCGGTGTGGATGCCGTCCACGGTGCCCGAGTCGAGCTCGAGGTGCATGGCGATCGCGGCCGCGATCTCGGCCACCCGCTGCGAGTGCCCGCGCAGGTAGAGGTCCTTCGCTTCCATGGCGTTGATGAGCGTCTCGGCCACGCTCACGGTCATCAGACGGAGCGCACCCTTCTCGCGCTCCAGCTGGACGGTGCGCAGCGCGACTTCCTCGCGAATCAGACGATCGACGGCCCGCCGCTCCACGCTGCGGACGCGACGCATCATCGCGCGCTCGACCGCTGCCTGCAGGTCGGGGAGTTCGACGGGCTTGGTGAGATAGTCGAACGCCCCGCTGGACAGGGCTTCGGTGGCGCTGGCCGCATCATTGACGGCGGTCAGCATGATGATGCCGAGATCCTCGTCGACCGTGAGGGCGCGCGGTACGACGTCGAGGCCGCTGATGCCGGGCATCCGGAGATCGCAGAGCATCAACGAGAAGCGGTGCTGGCTCAGCATCTCGAGCGCCGCCGCGCCGGAGTCGGCCACTTCCACTTCGAACCCGCGGGTGCGCAGAAAACGACTCAGCGCCAGCCGGATCGTGGACTCATCGTCGACGACCAGAATGCGCCGCATGGAATCCTGTGCCAGCGCGGCACCGGCGGCTTCGATCGCTACGATCGGATCGTGTCCCGGAAGGCTGGTCATAGTCGCTCGGAAGGGGCGGCGGGAAGAGTGATGGTGACGGTCGATCCCACGTCGGGCTCGGACTCGACGCCGATCGTTCCGCCGTGTGCGTGAATGATACCGTAGCTGACACTGAGGCCGAGCCCTGTGCCGACGCCGGCCGGTTTGGTCGTGTAGAACGGCTCGAAGATGCGCCGGCGCACGTCGGCTGTCATGCCGACGCCCGTGTCGATCGCGGTAATGGTCACCTGGCCGACATCGTGCGTGGTCCGGATGACCAGCCGTCGCTCGTCCCGCCCATGCATCGCGGTTTCCGCATTGCCGATCACGTTAAGCAGGACTTGCTGAAGTTTCTGTGAGTCGCCGCTGATACGTGGCGCGGTGGGATCGAGTTGCAGATCGACCGTCACGCCGGCGCTGCGCAGCGGGTACGCCCGGAGCCGTACGGTCTGTTCGATCACCTCGTTGATATCGACCGGACCCGCCCCGCGCTCGGTCTTGCGGGCGAACAGCAGCAGATCCTTGATCACGGTCTTGGCGCGGTCGCTTTCCTGCTTGATCAGCTGCACCGACTCGCGCTGGTCGTCCCCGAGCTCTTCTTCGAGGAGGATTTGTGCAAAGGCGGAGATCCCGGTGAGGGGATTGTTGATCTCGTGCGCGACGCCGGCCACGAGTTCGCCGAGGGCGACCATTTTCTCGGTATGACGCAGCTGTTCCTCGAGACGCCGGTCCTGGCTGACGTTGCGCACGCTGACCACCTGTCCGAGCAGCTCGCCGTCGTGTCCGGTGAGCGGGCTGATCGTGACCGCGGCCGGAAATTCACCGCCATCGCGTCGGCGGTGCACGTCGTGGGACAGACGCACCCCGGATTCGAGCAGGCCGTCGGCCTCGCGCATGCCCTCCCGGGCATCCTGTCCGGCCACGAGTTGCTCGAACTGCATTTCCATGAGCTCCACCTGCGACCACGCATACTCGCGCGCGGCGGCCGGGTTGGCATAGCGCACGCCCACACGATCGAGAATGAAAATCGGGTGGTCGATCGTGGTGAGCGCGGTGGCGAGCAGATGCTCGCGTTCGCGAGCGAGGCGCTCTTCCTCGTCGAGGAGGAGCGCGTCGAGGGCGAGGGCCAGCGACGCGGAGAGCCGTTCCAGCGTAATGCGATCGCGTTGCCGAAGCGGCGCGGTACGCGGGGCGGTGACCAGCAGCACGCCGAGGCTCCGTTCGCGCGCGGCGAGCGGCACGGCAAGCGCCCACTCGTCGGGGAGGGAGTCGGCAACGCTGGCGGGGGCCACATCGCGCAGGCTGGTCAGCTCGACGGGACGGCCGTCGGGTGCCACGTCCTGCACGCCGCGGGAGCCGGCCGGCCGTTGTCCCTTGAAGACATCGAGCGTGCCGCTGGTGGCCACGTATTCGATGTGCCCATCTCGCGCGCGGGCCACCCCGATCGCCTTCCCGATCGAGGGGACGAAGCGATCGAGCACCTGCAGCAATTCGGTCGCGCCGTCGGCCAGTGTGACGGCCTGCAACGTGACTCTGGCCAGCTCGGCGGCGCCTTCGGCACGTTGGCGCTGGAAATCCTGCAGCGCGAACAGTCGCGCGGTTTCCACGGCGGTCCCGGCGTGGCGCGCGATGATGGTCAGCAGGTCGAGGTCCTGCAACACGAAGGCGTCGCGTTTCGCGCCGAGCAACCGGATCACACCGGCACTGCGTTGACCGAAGCGTAGAGCGGCGCAGAGCTCCATCGTGCTGCGCGCGACATCGGGGCCTGCGGCTAGATGTGAGGCCACGCGAGGGACGCCGGTCAGTGCTGTCGACGTGGCGAGTTGCGCCTCCGCGAGGGCGACCGGATCCGTAGAGATGACACGGCCGGCCTCCATGTGCAGCACGCGCTGCAGTCCCTCGGCACCGAAGGAAAGGACATCGATCACGTCGCAGGGAATCACCAGATGCACGGCTTCGGCGATCGCCTGCGGCAGGCTTTCCTCGCTGGTAAGCTGGGTGAGTTGCTGCTGCGCGCGCGCCAGGAGGGCGAATCGATCGGCGCGTCGCTCGAGCTCACCCAACTGCAACGTGTTGCGGAAGGCGAGCGCGACCTGCGTGGCCAGATTGGTCAGCAGCTCGCGCTCATCGTCGTCGAAGCGCCGTGCGCCGAGGTAGCGGATGGCGAGGACACCCTGGGCCCGCTCCTCGAGTACCAGCGGCAGCAGGGCCAGCGAGTAGACGCCGGCCTCGACGAGGGCCTGGCCGATGTCGTCGAGGTCGGACTCGGCGCTCAGGTCCTCGACGAACATCGGTGTGGCCTTGAGCACGACGTCGCCCAGTCGCGTACGCCAGAAGGCGGATTCGATACGGTGGCGCGGGAAGCTGGCGACGCCCCATTGGTGCTCGAAGCGCGCGGTCTTGAGCTGCGGATCGGCCGCATACACCGCGAAGCCGTCGGCGCGCAGTTCCCGTCCGAGGATTTCGGCCAGTCCGCGATAGAGCGCGTCTGGCGTGGTGGCATCGGCGAGCGAGCGCGCGGTCTTGACGAGCACCGCGTTCATCAGGGCGGCGCGGGCGGCATCTTCGGCGCGCGCGCGGGCATCGCTGGCGGCCGCCTCGGCCTGTTGCACCAGCGCGCGGCTGCGCATGACCATCGCGCCGTGGGCCGCGACGTGTTCGAGCAGCGCGCGGTCGGCGTCGTTGAAGGCGCCGTGGCTGGTGTTGATGCAGGCCAGCAGACCGACGACTTGGCCCGCGAGGAGGACCGGCGCGAGTGCGAGCTGTTGGACGTCGAGCGGATGCCGCGTGAGCGGGTCGACGCGGAGATCGCTCGTCGGGCCGCTGGTGGATCGGGAACGCTTCGTGGCGACGACGTCCCGGAAGACCGAGGGGGCGTCGGCTATGGGAAAGGTGGCCCCGTTGGAGAGCTGGGTCGCACCGGTGGGGGCCGTGACGCAGAAACTCTCGCCGGCGATCTCGAGTACACAGGCACCTGACGCTTCGACGAGCTCGCGAGCGGTTTCCGCCAGGCGCAGATACAGCTCAGGGGTGCTCAGCGCGCTGTTGGCGAGGTCCTGCACGAGCTGCGTGAGCCGCTCGGGAATACGTTGTGGCGCCATGTCACGTGGCAGCGCGGGCGGCGAGAACGGTGGGGAAGTCCACAGCGGGCATACGCCATCGTATGCGCCAGCGCGTCAGTCTACGTCACAGCGTACCACGAATCTCCAGCGTCGGCAATCAGCAGATGGCGCACGACGCCGGAGAGTTCGTTCTAAATGCGAAATCAGATGGGACGACGGGCCTCAGCGGCCGCGCGGTCGATCTCGGCGCGGTGCATGTCGTAATCGGGCAACCGGGTGGCGAGTTCCGGCTCGAGCGCCTTGAGCAGGCGCTGGTCGAACGCCTTGGCGGCCGCGTTGTCCCCGGTCATCCGGGCGGCGCGGGCGGCGAGGAGCAGGCCAAGCAGGTTGTTCGGGGCGGTCTTGAGGATTGTGTCGGCCTGTGCCTTGGCGACGACCGGGGCGTTGGTCACCTCGGCAATCCGGCCGAAGTGATAGCGCTCGTCGGTGGTCGGCTCTTCGAGCATTTCGTGCGAGGCCATGGCCATCGGCGCAAAGAACGCGACCGAGTCGACCTTGCCGCCCTCGGCGTACTCCATGATGCGCGTATACAGTCGGTTGGCGCGTTCGCTGGGCGAGAGGTTGGCGATGTTCGGTGCCGCACCGCCGCCTCCGCCCTGCGCGAAGGGTGCCGCACTGGCGCCGTCCACGGCCTGGGTGGGCAGCGAGTTGGCCGATCCGTCGATGCCGGAGCCCTTGGCGGCGCCGAAGTTCTTGCCGGCGACCATGGCTACGAGAGCCAGCAGCGACACAAAGGCGACGCCCCAGGGCAGGATCGACGCGGCGCTACCGGAGGCGGCCGGCGTCCGGGTGAGGGGCAGTCCCTGGCCGACCGGGGTGCCACAGCGATGACAAAAGCGGGCGCCGGCGGAGAGGGCCGAGCCACAAGCCGCGCAGAAACCCGCGCCAGCGGAAGGGGCCGAGCCCCCGGAAGGATTCGATGAGGTCATGAGCCTTGGAAAATACTACAATACGGCACGCGTGTACTCCTCCTTTCTTGCCGAAGCGTGCCGATTCAGAGTCGTTCTCTCGTTCCGCCTGCCCTGACGGGCGCCACCGCCACCGATATCCTCGAGTTGGCAGAGGCGCATCAAGTGCGTTTTCTGCGGCTGCAATTCACGGATATTCTGGGCGTCATCAAGAACGTCGAGATTCCGTCGTCGCAGTTCAGGAAAGCGCTGCAGGGCGACATCATGTTCGACGGGTCGAGCATCGAAGGCTTCGTGCGGGTCGAGGAGTCGGACATGCTGCTGGCCCCCGATCTCACCACGTTTCAGATCTTTCCGTGGGGAGACCCGGCGGCGCGCGTGGGCCGCGTGATCTGCGATGTGAACCGTCCCGACGGCACGCCGTTCGAGGGTGATCCGCGCTGGGTGCTGAAGCGGCAGGTGGCGCGGGCAGCCGAGCTGGGTTTCGTGATGAATGCCGGCATGGAGGCGGAGTTCTTCCTATTCAAGCCGACCGCCGATGGCCGACCGGCGACCGACACGCACGACGTGGGCGGCTACTTCGATCTGGCACCGATGGATCTCGGTGAGGATGCGCGGCGCGGCATCGTGGATGCGCTGGAGCAGATGGGATTCGAAGTGGAAGCCGCGCACCACGAAGTCGCACACGGGCAACACGAGATCGACTTCCGCTATGCCGACGCGCTGCGCACGGCCGACAACATCGCGACGTTCCGATTCGTCGTGAAGCAGGTGGCGCGTCAGTTCGGATTGATCGCGTCGTTCATGCCGAAGCCGGTGTTCGGGCAGAACGGCAGTGGCATGCACACGCACCAGTCGTTGTTCAGCGCGGGCCAGAATGCGTTCTGGGACCCGCAGCGCGAGTGGGCACTGAGTTTGACGGCGCTGCATTACATCGGCGGGTTGCTGAAGCACGCGCGCGCGTTGTGCGCGGTGACGAATCCGCTGGTGAACTCGTACAAACGCCTCGTCCCGGGATTCGAGGCACCGGTGAACGTGGCGTGGAGCATGCGCAACCGCTCGCCGATGATCCGCGTGCCGGAGCGCCGCGGCATGGGCACGCGACTGGAGCTGCGGACCCCGGATCCCAGTGCAAACCCCTATCTTGCCCTCACGGCGATGTTGGCCGCCGGCCTGGACGGCATCGAGACGCGCGCGGACTGGCGCGAGCCGGTGAACACGAACATCTGGGAGATGTCGTTCCGCGAGCGGCGTCGGCTGCGCGTGGACGATCTACCGCAGGATCTCAGTGAAGCGTGCGACGAGTTGGAAAAGAACGATGTGATGCGTGAAGCGCTGGGCGAGCACATCACCGAGCAGTTCCTGGCTGCGAAGCGCTCCGAGTGGCGCGACTACAATCAGCAGGTGAGTGCGTGGGAGCTCGAGCGCTACCTCGCGAAGTACTGAGCGTCGTACAGATGTTTTCTTTCGGGAGATGTGGATGAGTGTTCGTTCGTTGTTCGCGCGGGCCGATGAGGTGTTGGCGCAGCGCTATCCGTTCGTGCTGCCCGCTCTGGGTTACGAGGCGAAGGCGATCGAGCCGGCCATCGATGCGCAGACGATGACGATTCATCACGACCGTCATCATGCGGCGTACGTGACGAATCTGAACAAGGCGCTGGAGGCGTTTCCCGACTTGCATCAGTACACGCTGGGCGAGTTGCTGATGGGGATGCGCAAGTGGCCGGCGGCGGCGCAGACGGCGATCCGCAACAACGGGGGCGGCCATGCCAACCACGCGTTGTACTGGGGGTTGCTGGCGCCGGGCAGTGCCACGTCGACGGCGCCGAGCGGCCAGCTGGGCGAGATGATCACGCGCGACTTCACGACGCTCGATGCGTGCAAGGCGGCGCTCAAGGCGGCGGGGCTGGCGCAGTTCGGTTCCGGGTGGGCGTGGCTGGTGAAGACGGCCACGAGTCGGCTCGCCGTGCGCGGGCTGCCGAATCAGGATTCGCCGCTGCTCGAGGGCGAGCTGCCGATCGTCGGTCTCGATGTGTGGGAGCACGCGTACTACCTGAAGTATCAGAACCGCCGTGCGGACTACCTCGATGCGGTGCTGGCGCGGATCAACTGGGACGTGGCGAGCGCGCAGCTCAAGCGGTGAACCCAGTACCCGAAACTTGGACTCAACACCCACCACTCACGTGAGTGCGGGGTCTTGAGTCCAAGTTTCGAGTCATGCGTTGATGATCAGCCGCCGAATCCGAAGCGGCGTCCGCTTTCACCGAGCGTGCCGAAGCGTTGGTTGACGACGGTGTTGTAGATGGAGCCGAACGTGTAGCCGACGCCGACGAACATGTTGTAGCGGAAGTTGGTCTGCAGCTGCTGACGCTGCGTGAGGATATCGCGTTCCGATTGGGCATTGCCCGCGATGTAGATCTGGTCGCGCACGCGCGAGGCAGAGCCGCGGAAGTTCAGCGAGAAGCCGCGCCCGAGTCGCAGGTCCACGAAGCCGGAAAGCGTCAGCAGGTTGCGCTGTGGGTCGTGCAGATAGTGCGAGCCTTCGAGCGAGAGGTTGGTGTTGCCCCACTTCTGTCGCTGCGTCGTGGCGATCAGCAGCGAGTGATTGCCGCGGGTCTCACGATCCTGACCGTAGACGGTGGTGCTGTTGTACTGGTAATGGTTGAGGCCCAGCGTGTAGAGCAGCGTGAGTTGGCGACGGGTGGCTTCGGACCACGGGAAGATGTTGTACTCGATCGCGGGGGCGAGGCGCATGGAGAGCTTCTGGTTGAGCACTTCGCTGAACCCGCCGGAGACTTTGAGTCCGGCCGTGAGATGGCCGGTGAGCGTCTTGCCGAACAGCGCGTTCACGGACGATGCTCGCTGGAGCACGATCACCGAAACGGTGTCACGGAGCTGCGGGTTGTCGCTGTCGGTGACGAACACCTTGAAGTCCCGCTCGTTGTAGCTGGCACTGGCCCCGAGATTGATCTTCCACTGCTCGGTGGTACGGGCGGCGGACAGCGAAGACGAGAGGTTGGTCTGCCTCACCAGCTGTTCACCGCTCGCCGAGATGTTTCCATCGATGCGATAGAGCCAGAAGTTCCACTTGTCCTTCATATTGCGCGGATTCACCTGCTGCGGGGCGGGTCCGCCGGCGAGCGAGAGGCGCAGGCGCGAGGCGATGGGCGTGCGCGCGATGTACGGCGCGAGGCCGAGCTGAAACGTGCGCACGAGTTCGCGCCGCACGCGGTCGTCCGCATCGTTCGGCAGCGTGTTGATGACGAGTGTGTCGATTTTGCCGGCGTAGGTTTTCTGGCCGAGAAAGTTGACGGTGATCTCGCGACCGCCGTTGCCGGCGTTGAGGCTCGTGAGCAAGAGGTGCACATCGCTGTCGAAGCGGTCGCGCACCCAGTTGACGAAGCCCAGTTCCTGCACGAAGAAGTCGCGATCGCATCCGCGCACGCCGCCCTGACAGTCCAGATAGACGCGCAGCGCGGCGGACACCGCGGTGTCGGGCGCTGCGGGGCGCGTGGGTGGGATGGTCGCGGCTGGCTGGGCGCCGGGCTGGGCGCGAAGAGATGCGGGAGCAGCAATAGTGCTCAGGACGAGCAGCAAAAAGAGTGAACGGACACGCATTGCAGGGGCGGGTGACTGAGGAAGAACGAAAACGGGGCGGCATCGCGCAGCGATGTCGCCCCGTTGTTGGGCATCCGGAGCCAGAAACTAGACGGGTCGAACGTATTTGTCATTCCGCATATAAGAATGACTGGGAGGTCGCGTGATCGTATGATTCGCGGGTGCTGACCTTCGATCCGAAGCCGATTGTTCTCCCGGGCCACGTGGTGCGCCTGGAGCCGCTGAGTGAGGTGCATGCCGCCGGGTTGTTGTCGGCGGGACATCACGAGGCCTTGTGGCGCGTCACGGTACAGCCGCCGCTCGTGTCGGCCGATGCAGTGGCGCGTTATCTGGCGCAGGCGGCCGAGCAGGCGGCACGCGGCGATGAGGTGCCGTTCGCGATCGTGTCGTGCCAAACGAATGCGGTGATCGGCTCGACGCGCTGGATGGATATCTCGCGTGCACACCGCCGCGTCGAAATCGGCGGCACGTGGCTCACGCCCGCCGCGCAGCGCACGTTGGCGAACTCCGAAGCGAAGTACCTGCAGCTGGTGCAGCTGTTCGAGGTGCTGGGCGCGGTGCGTGTGCAGTTCAAAACCGACCTGCGCAACACGCAGTCGCAGCGGGCACTCGAAAAACTCGGCGCGATACGTGAAGGGGTGCTGCGACGCCACATGGTGGTGCGCGACGGTTTCGTGCGCGACAGTGTGTACTACGGCATCACCGATGCCGATTGGCCGGGCGTGAAGACCCGGCTGCAGGAGCGGCTGGCGGCCGGCGTGTGAACGGGCGGCGGCTTCCCGCAACAACAAACGGTTCTGCAGGCACCTTCATCCCTTTTTGCCTTCGTCCCATGAAACGTCTGACTACGGCTACACTCGCCGCGGTGATGCTCGCCGTCGCACTTCCTTCCGTCGTGCGTGGGCAGGGTGCCAAGGCGTACGCCGTGGCGGAGGCGGCGGCGCTGCTGCCGTGGTCGCAGCAGATCGCCATTCGCGAGGACTGGCTCACGAAGCGACATGCGTTGCTGTTGCCGATAATGCGACGCCACAAGATCGGCATGTGGATCGTGGTGAACGAGGAGTTTCACGACGATCCGCTATCGCAATACGTCGCGCCGCCGCGGCCGTACACCGGCAACCGCGACTTCTTCGTGTTCATCGATGGCGGCGAACAGGGGCTCAAGAAGTTCGCGATCACGGCGTACACCGAGGAGAATCTGGCGCGCTTCTTCGACGCACCGTTCACCGAACCGCGCCCGCCGGCCACCACGCTCCGCGACCTGTATCAGCAGTACAAGCCGGCCACCGTCGGACTCGGCATTCGCGGGAGGCGCGGGCAGACGCGCTCACTCGGCTACGACGCCTATCGTTTCCTGGCCGAAACGCTGGGCGAGGACGCCGAGAAGACGTTCGTGAGCGCGAGTGATCTGACCGAGGAGTATCTCGACACGCGATTGCCTGAGGAGACGGAGCACTACCGCGCGGCGGTATCGGTGACCGAGGCGATCGTGAAGCGCGCGTTGTCGAATGCGGTGATCACCCCCAACCGCACGACGGTGGGCGACGTGCGTCGCGCGCTGTTCGACATGCTGGGAGCGGCAGGAGTGCGCACGTGGTTCCAGCCCGACCTGCGTGTGCAGCGGAAGGGCGACGACATCGCGACCTCGCGGGGGTTCCTGGCGGTTGCCCCGGAGAGCACGGTGATCCGGCACGGCGATGTCGTGCACGTGGACTTCGGCATCAGCTACATGGGCTTCGACACCGACTGGCAGAAGATGGCGTACGTGCTGCAGCCGGGCGAGCGCGATGTGCCCGAGAGCTTCAAGCGGGCCATGGCGAACACCAACACACTGCAGGATGCCGTCATGCTGCGTCACGCGCGGCCGGGCGCGACGGGCGGGTCGGTGTTCACGAACACGATGGCCGAAATGAAGCAGCGCGGCATCGAGGCCATGGTGTACTCGCATCCTATCGGCACGCAGGGACACGGATTGGGGGCGTCGATCGACTTCCGCAGTCCCTTGCGGAGCGACACCACGGCGCAGAATTCACGGCTGCGTCTTGGCTCGTACATCTCCATCGAACTGAATACCGCGACGCCGATTCCCGAGTGGGGCGGCAAGAAGCTGTTCGTGATGATGGAGGACGACGCGTTCCTCACGGACCAGGGGTTCCGCTTCTTCCGGCCGCGTCAGGAAGCGTACTATCTGATCAAGGCCTCAGGCAGCGCGATGTAACGCGGCCTGTCCACCTGGCGGTCAGTAGGCGTACCCAAAGATGATGTTCATCTCGTCAGTGGAGAGCAGGCCGAAGCCGATGGCGCGGTCGGTGACATTGTTGAACGTGACGACCGACACGAGGGCGTCGCCCGGCTGCAGCACGATCGGCGTATCGAAGTTCGTGAAGCCCGGGTGCTCCCAATCGGTGTTCACGTACACGGTCACCTCTGAGGCGTCGGCGCGGCGCACGCGAATCTCGTAGCGCTCGCCCATCGAGTGCATATGCGACGTGAGGCCCAGCACCGTCGTGCGCACCGACATCGGAAACACGGTGCGAATGGTGGTGCGCTGCTTCGCCGGCAGTGAGAAGCTGGTGTTGGCGAGATTCAGCGTGCGGGCTACCGTCTGCACCTGCGCGCGGTCGGCCGTATACAGGTTGGCGAACGCCTCGCCCGGCAGATCGATCGGTGCACGATTCACGTAGTGCACGTTGAAATCGAGCGCGGCATTCGCCGGCAGGCGCAGCGCCACGCCCGCTGGAAACCGGTAGTCGAAGTCCGGCGTCATCGCGCCCGCGAAGTACACGTGGCACGCCATCGGCAGCATGTTCACGATGTTCATCGTCCCATCGGCATTGCGGATGTCACGCACCGCGTCGGCCGGCGGACGCAGATTGCACGGGAACGACGTGCGGTTCTCGTCGAAGGTGTAGAGCAGGAGATGGTGACTGCCCGGACGCATGCGTGACTGAATTCGTGTCACGTAGAGCTCATTGGCGTTGCCGAGTCGGCGGAACACAAACAGCTCGCGCTCCGAGCCGGGTGAGACGGCGAAGCTGTCCACCTTGAGCTGCAGCCCCGACGCGGTCGGTGCACCGAGCGGCGTAAAGCTGGCCGACTGCAGCCGGACGTCGGCGAGTACGGCGGTATCCACCACGTGACCGCTTCGCGGCGCGCCGGCTTCGATCCACCGACGTACGTATTCGAGCTGTCCGGCGGTGATGCCCTTGGTAGTGCCCATCGGCATGAGCTGACCATAGTCACGACTATGGTGACCTGGGATCCACGACAGCTTGTGATACAGCAGCGAGCTATCGGCACGAAACGGCTTTACGCGGGCGACACCGTCGGCCCGGGCGATCTGTTGGACGGCACCGACGCCGACGAGCTGCACATAGGCCGAGTCGCCCGTGAGCACGAGCTGTGACTGACGCGCGTTCGCGTCGCCGGTGCGATGACAGGAAACGCACGAGGGATCGAGAATGTCGCGCTGAATGCGCGCAAACGTGCCGTCAGCCGCGCTGCTGCCGGGGAGTCCGTCCGTCGCCGCATCACCTCCGCAGGCGCCGAGTATGCCGGCCAGCATGGACAGCGCCACGCGACGGAGCGGCACCTGCAGCTGGCGAGATCTTCCGGGTTTCATCGTTCTCCGTCTGCCGAGCGGCGAGCCATAGCGTAGGACCGACAACGTAGGTGAATGTGAGGCTGGTGGCCAGCGCGTCGCCGGCCGTGTCCGTCTTTCCATGAATGTGCTAACATCCGCCATGACCTCGCGTCGCGATTTTCTCCGTGTTTCGGGCGGCTGCATTACCCATGTGCTGCTCTCGTCGGCCTGTGCGTCGTCGGGTACGCGCCAGAGATGGACCGCTCCGCAGCAACCGGTGGTGAGTACCACGCCCTTCGCGCACCTCGACGCGATCGGGAGGGATACGTGGGCGGTGATCTCGACCCCCTTGGGTGGCGATCGCACCACGTTCGGCAACGGCGGCATCATTGCCGGTCGCTCCGGGGTGATTGCGGTGGAGGGCTTCTATCGCCCCGCCGGTGCAACCTGGCTCGCCGAGCGGGCGCGGGAGCTGACGGGTCGATGGCCCACGCACGTGGTGCTGACGCACTATCATCTCGATCATGCCGGCGGCGTGCAGGGATACGCCCGTGACGGCAGCGCGGCGCCCATGCTGCGCTCCACGGACGCGACGCGTACCCTCGCTCTTGGTGGCGGCCCGGTCGCACCGCCAAAGGATGCGGCGCTGGAGCGGGCCTTCGCCGATGTCGTCATCGTGGATGCCACGCGCACGAGCCGCATCGATCTCGGCAATCGTGTGGTGGAGTTGGTGCCGATGCGCGGACACACCGCGAGTGATTTGGCACTTGTCGATGAGGACGCCGGAATCACGTTCGCCGGCGATCTGCTATGGAACGGCATGTTCCCGAACTTCGTGGACGCGACGCCGTCGCAGTTGGTGGCGTCGATGACGCGGCTATCTACGCGCTCCACGCATGCGTTCGTGCCCGGACACGGCGGCATGGCCGATCGCGTGAGCGTGGCGCGCTATCTGGACCTGTTGGGCGACCTTGGCGCGCACGCCGGCCGTGAACGCGCCGCCGGTCGAACGGCGGTCGAAGCGGCGGCGAGTTACCGCGTGCCGGCGTCGCTCGGCGAGTGGATGGCGAGCAAGACCGGCCTCGAGCGGGCGATGACCGCCTGGTGGCGCGAGCCGGGCTGAGCGCGCACGGCATACGGAGCCGGCCCTCGGAACGGGCGAGTCTGCCGCGCCGTCGGGTATTCCACTACAGCTGCGCTTCACTCCGTAGCCAAGTTTCCAGCGTGACCCTGTTTCCCGTTCGTCTCGTGCTGGTCGCGCTGTTGATGACGCGCGCATTCGTGCAGCCGTATCGACTCGGCGCACAACTCGCTCCCTCGACGCCGTTCGGCGAGGCGTTGCAGCGGATTGTGCTGTCGAATAGGCATGCGCCGCAGCGGTGGCCGCAGCTGAGCGACGTGACGGCCGATCTGCGCTCCGTGTACGCGGCGAACGGCTGGACGCCGCTGTGGACGCGCGATGGGCGCCCGACGCCGGCGGCGCTCAACACGCTCGCGCAGCTGAATCGGATCGACACCCGCGGACTCAACCCATCCGACTACGATGTCGAACGGCTGAGCGAGCTGGTGCGCACACTCGTGACTGGCACGGCATCATCAACCGAAGCGGCCGCGGTCGAGTTTGACCTGATGGTGAGCACGGCCGGGCTCCGTTCGTTGCGTTCCCTGCAGTACGGTCGGGTGTCGGCGCGCATCGCGCATGCCGATCTGCGGTTTCCGCACGAGCCATGGGATGCTCCTGCGGCCTTGCGCGCATTAGCCACCTCGACCGACGCGGCCCAACAGTTCGCCGCGGCGGAGCCGCCGTATCAGCACTATCGACTGCTGGTGGACGCCCTCGCGCGCTATCGCGCCATGGCCGGCGACACCGTGCAGCTGCGGCTCGTGCTGCACGACACCACACGCAGGCGGGGCTCACCGGAGAGTATGAGCACGCTGCAGCGGCGCCTCGAAGCGCGCGTCCTGCAGATCACGACCACCCTCGAGCGCTGGCGCTGGCTGCCGCACCGATTCACGGTGCCGCCGATCATCGTGAATATTCCGGCCTTCGAACTGTATGCCTTCCGCTCCGCCAACGAGCGCGACGTGTTGCGCATGAACGTCGTGGTCGGCAAGGCGTATAATCACAAGACGCCGGTGTTCAGTGGCGCGGTGCAGTACCTGATCTTCTCGCCCTACTGGGACGTGCCGCCGAGCATTGCCCGCAAGGAAGTGCTGCCCAAGGCGCGGAAGAACATCGACTATCTCACCCGCAACGAGTTCGAAATTGTCGGCTCGAATGAACAGGTGATGGCTACGACGTATGCGGCACTCGACGCGGTGTCGGCAGGCCGCGCTCGAATCCGTCAACGTCCCGGTGCGCTGAACGCGCTGGGCGGCGTGAAGTTCATTTTCCCGAACGAATTCAACGTGTACATGCACGACACGCCGGCGCAGGCGTTGTTCGGCGAGGTGCGGCGCGACTTCAGCCACGGCTGCATCCGTCTTTCACAACCGGCGGATCTGGCCGCGCTCCTATTGCGCGATCAGGCGGGGTGGGACTCCACGCGGATCGCGGCAGAGATGCATCGCACTGCGCCGCTGCAGGTGCCGCTCACGTCACCCGTGCCGGTGCATGTGGTGTATGCCACCGCCGTGGCGCGGGACGACGGCTCGGTGACATTCCACGATGACATATACGGCCACGACCGCCGACTGCGCGACCTGCTGAAGGGCGGCTATCCGTACCCGGCACCGGATCGCCGCCCCTGAGTCGTTACGGCTGGATCGTGGCGCGCCGCTTCATCAAGGCTTCGATTTCGTCCATCTCGCGCGGCACCAGGGAGATGCGCTCGAGTCCCTTGCCGGTGATGATGTAGTCGTCTTCGATGCGCACGCCGGTGTTCTGATACTTGAGCACCGTGCTGCGCACCTTCGCGATGAAGGCGCGGTTCTTCGGCGTGTCGGGCAACACGTCGAGCGCCTTCGTGCTCACGTAGATGCCCGGCTCGATCGTGAAGGCATCGCCGACGGCGAACTTGGCGTCGGGGCCATTCTCCTGCATCGGGTCGTGCACGGCGAGGCCGATGCCGTGCGTGATGCCGTGAATCATCCACAGGTTCGACTGCCGGCACTGCGCGGGACTCGTCGCGCAGTTCACGTTCCAGGGTGGATCGAACGAGGCGTCGACACTCTCCACGAGTCCGAGCGCGGCCAGACCACGCGCACGCAGGGCCACCGAGGAATCCGCCGCGGCGCGCACACTCATGCCGGGCTTGGAGAATCGCTCGGCCACGTCCTGCGCATCACGCACCAGCTTGTACAGCTGGCGCTGTTCGGCGGTGTAGGTGCCACTGACCGGAATCGTGCGGGTAATGTCTGCCGCATAGCCGCGATACTCGGCCGCGGCGTCCATGACCACGAGGTCGCCGGGTTTCGCGGGGTCGCCCGCTTTCATGTAGTGCAGCGTGGTCCCGTTGATGCCGGCGCCGACGATCGATCCATACGCCGGACGTTCGGCCCCGCGTCGCGTGAACTCGTACTCGAGCGTTGCGCGCAGCTCGTACTCCCGCGTGGGGTTCGCCGTGAGCATCGCGGCACGATGTCCCTCGGCGCTGATCTCGGCGGCCTGACGGATCAGCGCCATCTCGGCCTCCGACTTCTTCGCCCGCACCTGCAGTACGAGCGGCATCCCGTTGCGCACCGTCAAGGCGGGGAAGCGCTTCGCGAGCCCCTTCAGCGCTTCCTGGCCACGCGTGAGGGTGTCGTTGCGCGCGAAGTCCATCGTCTCCACGTCGGGGACGTGATAGAACGGCAAGCCGGTGGCGGCGAGTGAATCGAGATAGGCCGGCAGCGCTGCGGATGAGCGACCCGGCATGCCGTAGTTCGCCAGGCTGGTGGTGGAGTCGACCCGCACGCCGTAGTAGAACGCGGTGCGGGCGTCGAGCGGCGTGAGAAACAGCGTGCTCTGCGGTCGCTTGTTGCGCACCACCATGACCAGCGCGGCGTCGGGCTCGTTGAGCTCGGTGAGATACCGGAAGGCCGGGAGCTGGTAGAACGTGCTGAAGTCGTGCACGAGCGCGCGTCCGCCGAAGGCGATCACGACGCCGCTGTCGATCCGGGCGGCAATGGCTTCGCGCCGGGCCGCCGTCTCCTTGGGAGTGATCGAGGCGTTCGGTTGGGCGAGCAGAGTGGCCGGCGTCAGCGCGAACAGCGCGGCGGCCAGCTGGCAGAAGGGAGTTCGCATGGCTTGAAAAGGGCGGTCGCGGCGACTGGGCGTCAAGGCGTGGGCCGAGCCGTAACCGAGCGGCACGACCTCTGCAGTAGAGGTAGCCATACTTTCAAGGGAGCTATTCTATGCGCGCCACACTCGTGCTTGGCATTCTGCTGGTTCTCGCCGGCGGATACATTCTCGTTCAGGGTTTCAGCGTCACGACCAATCGTGAAGTGCTGGACGTAGGTCCGCTGCAGGCATCGGTGAGTGAGAAGAAGGCGGTGCCGACGTGGGTTGGTGGCGTCGGCGTGGCCGCGGGTCTCGTGCTGATCATTGCCAGCGCCGGAGCGGGCAAGAAACTTCGCGCCTAGGGCGCATCGAGGAGCACCATGCAAACGAGATCGTCGTGGAACGCAGTCGCTGTCGGCATGCTGGGCCTTCTGTTCGCAACGATCTCGTTTGTCCCTCGCACGCTGTCTGCGCAGCCGTCGATGGTCGTGTTGGTACGCCACGCCGAGAAGTCGGCGGAAGGTGGCAGCGATCCCAGCTTGAGCGACGCCGGCAAGGCGCGCGCGCAGGCATTGGCCGACGCGCTGGCGATGACGACGCCGAACGCGATCATCGTGACATCGCTCAAGCGCACGGCGGAAACGGCCGCCGTGGTGTCATCGAAGACCGGTGTCGTCCCCACGGTGATCACCATTAACGGCGGCGCGAAGCACATCGCCGACGTGGCGGCTGCTGTGCGCAAGGCGACAGGCGTGGTGCTCGTGGTCGGTCACAGCAACACGGTGCCGGCGATCGTGACGGCGCTCGGTGGCCCCAAGCTGCCGGACCTCTGCGATTCGAGCTACGCCTCGATGTTCGTGCTCACGCCCGGCGCGGACGGGAAGGCGGCGCAGGTGGTGCTGTCGCAGTACGGCGCCGCTGACGGACCGCTGTTGGCGTCGTGCGCGGGCATGGTGGCGCGGTGACCACGGTGACCACGGTCGCGAACGGTGGATACCGCGGGTGAAGCTGTTTGGTGGGGAAGGTGTGGGGGCTGGGGGAAGCGGTGCTGTCGGCGGGTGTGGGCTACAGTGAATTGCGGATTTCGCTGAGGCGGTCGCGGGCGGCTTTCACTCTGGTGCCGGACGTGAGAACGACGGTGGGCTCGGCTTGCTCGGCTTGCTCGATGGATTGAATGGCGTTGAGGCGGACGAGGGCCGAGCGGTGCACGCGGAGGAAGCCTGCGGATTGCAGGCGTGCCTCCATGCGGTGCATGCGCTCGCGGATCAGCCAGGCACGCTTGGCGGTGTGGAGCCAGAGGTTGTAGCCGTCGGCTTGCACCCACTCGATCTCGCGGATGGGCACGACGTGCACGCTGCCATGCTCGGTGACGAGGATGCGATCGTCCTGGTCGGTGGCGCCGAGGGCGCGTCGGAGGCGATCGACGGCGTCGGCGAGTCGGGCGCGACGGATCGGCTTGAGCACAAAGTCGACCACATCCGCGCCATAGGCTTCGATCGCGAAGTGCGGATGGGCGCTCACGAACACGACACGAACGCCCGGGGCCGCGTCGCGAAGGGCGCGCGCCACCGCGAGTCCGTCACGCTCGGGCATGGCGACATCGGTGAAACAGGCGTCGGGGCGTAAGGCGGCGCACCGGGCGATGGCGCTCTCGCCATTGGCGCAGATCGCGACCACCTCGCAGCCGAGTCGCTGCAACTCGGCGGCAAGCGAGGCGGCGGCGATGGGCTCGTCGTCGGCGACGACGACACGGAGTGCGTTCATGCGTCGTCGGCGCGCGTGGACACTGGCAGTGTGAGCTCGACGCGCGTGCCTCCCGGCCGCTCGGTCATGGTGAGCGTCGCGCGATCGTCGAACAGCAGCGCGAGCCGTCGGCGCAGCGTTGAGAGACCGATGCCGAGTCCGCCGAAGGGTTCGGTTGTGGGCGTCACCTGATGGTCGGGGCCATCAGCGTCGACCACGAGCGTAAGCGCGTGCGCGGTACGCGACGCCGACACGGTGAGGGTGCCGGGCGTGACGCGCTGGGCGATGCCGTGGCGAATCGCGTTCTCGACAAGCGGCTGCCATGTCAGCGCTGGCAATTGGGTCGTGCGCGCGCCGGGCTGAATTTGCCATTCGACGCGCAGGCGGTCGCCGAGTCGAACCCGCTCGATGGCGAGATAGCGTTCCACAATCTCACGTTCGGCGTCGAACGACACCGCGTCACCCGATTCGGTGAGCGCGAAGCGCAGTAGCTCGCCGAGATCGGCCGCGACATCGGCGGCGCGTTCGCCGTGGCCCGATCGCGCCAGGCCGGTCACGGTATTCAGCGCGTTGAGCAGAAAGTGCGGTTGCAGTCTCGTACGGAGTGCGTCGAGCTCGGCGCGTACCGCGTGTGCGGCAAGCACGGCTTCGTGATCGGCCGCGCGCGCGCGTTGGCGTCGCGCACTTGTCCAGCTGCCCACCAACGACATGAGTCCGGCGGTGACGGCATGCGTGGGCAACACGCCGAGGGCGACGATGATCCAGTTCGATGTGCTGCTATAGGGCGTGCTGGGATGCAGCAGCAGGATCGCGATGGTCGCATGCACCGCAGTCGCGACCACCGTGAGCAGGCCAAGTCCGGCAAGTGCGCCCGCCTCGGAGTCCGTGAGTGACCACCGATTCGCGATGCGCGGCCCGAGCGCGGCCCACGCGAGCACCGTGACCGCCTGCCACTGGAGGGCAACGCCGCCGGGTTTGCTGATGCCCAACAGTTCGAGCGATTGCGCGAACGGTGTGAGACCGCCGATGCCGCACAGCACCGCCGTAATCCACAGCCAACGACGCGTCGGGCGCGCGCTGACGGGAGCGCGGGGTGCGATGTCACCGGAGTGCGGGGAAGGCATCAGCGTAAGCTGTGGTGCAGCGCGTGCGGTGCGCTACTTCGCCAACTGGATATCGAAGGGCGTACCCACCGACGTCATACGCAGGATGCGATAGGGCGCGGCGCGCGTGACGTGCAGCAACAGGGTGGACGAGCCGGTCGTGAGTTCGGCGCGCCAGCTGTCGAAGGTGCCGGCGGGCACGGTGACCGTGTCGGCGCCCATTACGCGAAGGCGATACGTGACGACGGTTGCCTTGCCGCTGGTGAACACGGGAAACCGAATGTCGAGCGACTCGCGCCACCGCAGCGCGGTGAACAATGGCGTGACGGCGTTGTCGTCGACGACGGCGGGTGCCACGGTGGTATCGATCGACAGTGCGCCCGCGGGACCGTTACTCGGCGTATCGGCGGTGCCGCGTACGCGCCCGTTGGCAAAGTCGAGCGCGATGGTCATGGGGCGCCCCGACATGACGCCGCTCTGTCGCAACGCGGTCTCGCCGAGCGCGGCGTCGAGCGTGATGCTCGATGATTGCTGCACCATGGCGCCGATGGCGATGGCGTCGTGCAGTTCCCACCCAGCGCCGGTGGGCCGCATGCCGACTCGCTGCCAGCCGCGCGGGGCGCCCTGGATGAGGACCACGAAGGAGTCCGACTGCGCGCGCAGTTGGGCGCGGTCGATGTGGTCGCGCAGCGGCGTCACGGATTGGCCGGACGCGGCGGCGGGGCGCGCGAGCAGGAGGGCAATGGCGAGGGGAGCGAGGCGCATGGGGACTCGGGGGCTCGGGTTGGCGTGCGTGGACCGCTCTGGGTCTTATGGACTCAGCGTACGCCAGCGGGCCGCGGGGGAGAGGGGGGATGCAACGAAAACCCGGACCGCGGCAGCGAACGGTGGATTCCGCGGGGGAAGCTGTTTGGTGGCGAATGTTTGTGGGGCGGGGGGAAGCGGTGCTTCCGGATGGGGGGTGACGGGGTGGTGACGGGCGGGGGCCATGCTTCGGCATGGGGCTACTGCATGGGGACGTGACGGCGGGGATTCTCCGGGTGTTTCGGGAGGTGCATGACGAACTGCGCCATGGGCATCCGGAGGTGATTTATCAGCGGGCGATGGTGATTGCCCTTGCTGACGCGGGGTTCAGCGTGGCGCGTGAGGTGGATGTGGCGGTGACCTTCCGGGGGCACGTCATCGGGCGTGGGCGGCTGGATCTGGTGGTGAACGACTTGGTGGTCCTCGAGTGCAAAGTGGCGCGGGCGGTCGAGCCTGAGCACGTGGGCCAGCTGCTCGGCTATCTGAAAGCAACGAGCTACGAGGTCGGCCTCGTGCTCACCTTCGGTCGTCGCCCCGACCAAAAGCGTGTAGTCTTCACCAAGACTCGCTAGCCGCAGCGCCGCTTCCGCTCGCCCCCACACGTTCGCCACCACATTGCTTCCCTCATCGCACGCACCCTTGCCAACCGCGGCGGCCGTGGTCGGCATCCTGACCATCTCCGACCGCGCCACCTCGGGTGTCTACGAAGACAAGTCCGGCCCGGCGATCCAGTCGGTGTTGACGCGCTGGCTTTCCTCGCCGTGGGAGCCCGCGTACCGGCTGGTGCCTGATGAGCAGCCGCTGATCGAGGCGGCGCTCCGTGAACTGGCGGACGACCTGCACTGCGCCCTGATCGTGACCACCGGTGGAACGGGGCCGTCGCCGCGTGATGTCACACCGGAGGCGACCGTGGCGGTGTGCGACCGGCTGCTGCCGGGGTTCGGGGAGCAGATGCGCGCCGTGTCGGTGCGGACCGTCCCCACGGCGATCCTGTCGCGTCAGGTGGCGGGTACGCGTGGAAGCTCTTTGATCATCAATCTGCCGGGAAAGCCGGCGGCAATCGAGGAATGCCTCGGCGCGGTCTGGGCGGCGGTCCCATATTGCATTGATCTTATCGGAGGGCCGCGGCTGCAGTTCAGCGCCGAGGCTCCCGCTCCGTTCCGCCCCACGAGCGCGTAAGCGCGAGCCCGTGCCATGAGCCTGTCTCCCGAGCTGCTGAAGATTCTCGTCTGCCCCAAGTGCAAGGCGCCGTTGGAGCACCATGCGGGTCCGCCGGAGGTGCTGGTGTGTCGGGCGTGCCGCCTGGTGTATTCGGTGCAGGACGGCATTCCCGTTATGCTGATCGACGAAGCGCAGCCGCTGGACGACGCGAAGTACCCGCCCAAGGCGTGAGCACCGCGCTCAACCCCGAGTGGCACGACGGCACGCGGGTCGTGCGCGCCGGCTTGCCCGACGCCACGCCCGGGACGCCGTACATGGCGGGTCCGGTGTTCGCGGCGCCGTATCATGCGCCCGGCGATCCGACGGCGTCGCCGTTCACCTACGGCCGCTTCTCCAATCCCACCTGGGTGGCGTACGAGCAGGCGCTCGAAGCACTCGAAGGGGGGCCGTGCCTGCTCTTTCCGAGCGGTATGGCGGCCAGCGCCGCGGTACTGGCCACGATGGTGCCGCCCGGCGGCAAGCTGGTGATGCCGGCCGAGAGCTACTACACGACACGCGTCGTCGCGACGCAGAACTTTCCCGGCGCGTGGTTCGCGGCGCAGGGCATCACCGTGGTGATGGCCCCCACCGTAGGCAATGGACTGCGTGACGCGCTCGACGGCGCCGCGGTACTCTGGCTCGAGTCACCGACCAATCCCGCGCTCGATGTGTGCGACATCGCGGCGCTGTCGCAGGCGGCGCACGCGGCGGGCGCGCTGGTGGTGGTGGACAACACGACCGCCACGCCGTTGCTGCAGCAGCCGCTCGCGCTCGGCGCCGATTTCGCCGTGGTGTCGGATACGAAGGCGATGACAGGGCATGCCGACTTGGTGCTGGGTCATGTGGCGTGTCGTGACGCGACGCACGCCGAAACGATTCGCACGTGGCGGACGCGCATGGGCGTGATCGCCGGACCAATGGAAGCGTGGCTCGCGCATCGTTCGTTGGCCACGCTCGACGTGCGCCTCACGCGCCAGTGCGACACGGCCATGCACATCGCCACGATGCTGGCGGCGCACCCGAAAGTGCATGGCGTGCGCTATCCCGGCTTGCCGGGCGATCCGTCGCACGCGATCGCCTCTCGCCAAATGAAACGGTTCGGTGGTGTGGTCAGCTTTGCGCTCGATGATGCGGCGGCGGTGACGCGCTTCTTCGCCGCCTCCTCGCTGGTGTACGAGGCGACGAGCTTTGGTGGTGTCCATACCAGCGCCGAGCGTCGCGCCCGCTGGGGCGGTGACGCGGTGTCGGAAGGATTCGTGCGACTGAGCATCGGGCTCGAGGACGTGCGCGATCTGTTGAACGATTTCGAGCGCGCCCTCGGCGCGGTCTAGAGGAACAGCATGACGAAGCGGATCGATCGGCGCGATTTTGTCGCGTCGACGCTGGCCACGGCGGCAGCGGCCACCGTCGGAACGATGACGACACTCGTGCCGATGCAGACGGCGCAGGCGGCCAGTGACACGCATGACGGTGTGCAGCCCGATGCGTTTCCCTACGCCGAGTTGAGCGTGGCCGAGCTGCAGTCGCGGATGACGAAGGGCACGCTCACGGCGCGCACGCTCACGGCGGCGTATCTGACGCGCATCGCGGCGGTGGATCGCAGCGGTCCGACACTGAGTTCGGTGATCGAGACGAATCCTGATGCACTCGCGATTGCGGCCGAACGTGACGCCGAGCGTCGTGCAGGCAAGGTGCGTGGTCCGCTGCACGGCATCCCGGTGCTGATCAAGGACAACATCGACAGCGCGGATCGCATGCAGACCACGGCCGGTTCCCTGGCGTTGGTGGGCAAGCCAGCACCGCGCGATGCGTTCATCGTGCAGCGGTTGCGTGAGGCCGGCGCCGTGTTGCTTGGCAAGACGAATCTCAGCGAGTGGGCGAACTTCCGTTCGACCCGGTCCACGAGTGGATGGAGCGGACGCGGCGGACAGACACGGCATCCGTTCGTGATCGATCGGAATCCCTGCGGCTCGAGCTCTGGCACCGGCACGGCGATTTCGGCCAACCTCGCCGCTGTCGGCATCGGCACCGAGACCGACGGTTCGATCATTTGCCCGTCATCGATTTGCGGGCTGGTGGGCATCAAGCCAACGGTCGGCTTGTGGAGCCGCAGCGGCATCATTCCGATCTCGTCGTCGCAGGACACGGCAGGCCCGATGGCGCGCACGGTCTCGGATGCGGCCGCGCTGTTGGGTGCGTTGACCGGCGTGGACTCGCGCGATCGCGCCACGGCCGATAGCGCGGGCAAGAGTGCGGCGGACTACACCGCGTTCCTGAATGCGAAGTCGCTGCAGGGCGCGCGTATCGGCGTGGCGCGCAACATGGCCGGCTTTCATCCCATGACCGATGCCGCGTTCGAGCGTGCCATCGAATCACTGCGCAAAGCGGGTGCGGTCATTGTCGACCCGGCCAATGTGCCGACCGTCGGCAAGTACGACGAGGCGGAACTCGACGTGTTGCTGTACGAGTTCAAGGCGGGCGTGAATGCGTATCTCGCTGAACGTGGCAGCACGGTGTCGGTGCGCACGATGGATGATGTGATCGCGTTCAATCGTGCGAATGCCAGTGCCGAGATGCCGTACTTCGGACAGGAGCAGATGGAGCGCGCGCAGGGCATGGGCTCACTGGACGAGGCGAAGTATCGCGACGCCGTGGCCGCGTGTCGTCGATTGTCGCGTGACGAAGGGATCGACGCGATCATGGCGCAGCACTCGCTCGATGCCATCGTCGCGCCGTCCAACGGACCGTCGTGGCCAACCGACTTGATCAACGGCGACCGCTACAGCGGCGGGAACTCAAGTGTGGCTGCCGTGGCCGGCTATCCGAGCATCACGGTGCCGATGGGGTTCGCCGAGGCGCTGCCGCTCGGCGTGTCGTTCATCGGTCGGGCCTGGAGTGAAGGCCGGCTGATCGGACTGGCGTACGCGTTCGAGCAGGCCACCAAGGCGCGTCGCGCGCCGCGCTTTCTGCCGACGATGCCAATCGCGGCACCGAAGCGGGGGTCGTAAGTGGCACCGGAAGAACCGCGATCGGCGGGCACGTCCCGTCTGATCGCCATCGGCAGTCTGGTGGGTGCATTGGCGCTCGCGGTGTGGTCATGGCAGTTCCTGGATAGCGCGGCGGACTCGGGACTGGAGCGGCTGTCGCGCATCGATGCCATGCGTGCGCTGTGCACGGCCGGGTGGGCGCAGGCACGGACCGAAGTCGATTCGATGCGCGTGGATCGCTACGCGCTGCCCGACACGATCGACAAGGGTTCCGAGCAGGCGATCGACCGCTGTGGTGACCTGCGCGGCGAGAGCGTCCCGAATTCGCTGCCGAATGCGCGCGAAATGTCGGGCGATCCGATGCCGCGCGGACTACGCTGAGGAAGCGACGATGAAGCGTATCCTGACGGGATTGCTGGTGGTGGTGGTGCTCGCGGCGGTCGGATTTCTCACCGTCGGCGCGCGCATTGCCGACAGTCGGATGAACACCGTCGTGAGCACGACGCCGCCGACCGTGTCACCCGTGGCGTCGGCGTTGCACCGCCGCTTGTTCGTGGCGGACATGCATGCCGACCAGCTGTTGTGGGGACGCGATCCGCTGGAACGCGTGGAACGCGGACATGTGGATGTGCCGCGGTTGCAGGAAGGTCATGTGGCGCTGCAGGTGTTCTCCGTGGTCACCAAGACGCCACGCGGCATGAATTACGATCACAACACCGGTGACACGGACAACGTGCTGCTGCTGGCGATCGCCGAACACTGGCCGCGCGCCACGTGGACGAGTCTTCGAGCGCGTGCCGTGTATCAGGCCGACAAGCTGCGTGATGCGGCGCTCCGCTCGGCGAATACGCTCACGCTGATCACCACGCGTGAGGAAATGGCTCAGTTCGTCGAGCGTCGGGCTGGTGATCCGGCGCAGGTCTCGGCGTTGCTGGCGATCGAAGGGCTGCATGCGCTCGACGGCAAGCTGGAGAGCGTGGATACGCTGTACGCCGCCGGATTCCGGATGATGGGGCTGACGCACTTCTTCGACAACGAAGTGGCGGCCAGCGCGCACGGCGTCACGCATGCGGGGCTCACGCCGCTCGGCCGTCAGGTCATCGCGCGGATGGAGGCGCTCGGCATCATCGTCGACCTCGCGCATTCGTCGTCGCAGACGGTGCAGGAAGTGCTCGCGATGGCGACGCGCCCGGTGGTGGTGTCGCACACCGGCGTTGCCGCGACATGCCCGGGGCCGCGCAATCTTACCGACGACCAGTTGCGCGCGATTGCGGCGAACGGTGGACTGGTCGGCATCGGGTACTGGGACGGAGCGGTGTGTGAGCCCACGATTGCCAACATCGTGAAGGCGATTCAGCACGCGGTGCAGGTGGCCGGTGCGGCACACGTGGCGCTGGGCTCCGACTTCGATGGCGCCACGCGCACCCCGTTCGATACGCGCGGCATGGCCGCGATCACCGATGGCCTGCTCACGGCCGGCATGGATCAGGACACGATCGCGCGCGTGATGGGTGGGAACACGCGGGACTTCCTCATGGCGCAGCTGCCTTCGTCGTCGCCCACGCTACGGGCGGGCCGATAACGTGAGCTCCCGGTGACGCGCGCCTGGTGGATGCTGGTAGTGGCCGGACTGCTGGAAGTGGTCTGGGCCATCGGCCTCAAGTACTCCGACGGCTTCCGGAAGCCCGTGCCATCGGCGATCACGGTAAGCGCCATGATCGCGAGTTTCTACTACCTCGCGCAGGCGCTCAAGACCTTACCAGTCGGCACCGGCTATGCGGTCTGGACCGGCATCGGCGCGGTGGGCACCGCTATCGTGGGCGTGCTCGTGTTCGGTGAGTCGCGCGACCTGGGACGGATCTTGTCGGTCGCGCTGATCGTGTGCGGCATCATCGGCCTCAAGCTCACCTCGCCGAGCTAGCGCCGCGCGACTGGCACTTCTGGTCGCGATGACGCATTCACTGGGTATGATTCGATTCGCCGCCATTGTCCCCGTTTTGCGCGTCGCCGATGTGGAACGCTGCATGACGTGGTATCGCGAGATCCTCGGATTCTCCGTCGATCCATTTCCCGACGTCGCCCCGTTCGAGTTCTGCATTCTGCGCCGCGACGACGCCGAGCTGATGCTGCGTCGCACGAAGGCGCCGGTCGCGCGCACGCCGGCCTCTCACGACTGGGATGTCTATCTGCGTCTCGAAGGCGGTGAGTTGACCGCGCTGCTCGATCATGCGCGTCGTCGGACGCCGCTGGTGCGCGGTCCGGAACTGATGCCCTACGGTCAGGTGGAGTTCGAACTCGAGGACCCGGAAGGGCACCGCATCTGCGTGGCGGAAGTGCTCGACGACGTGAAGGGATTCCCACGCGCCGTCGACTAGGCTGACGACGCCTGGGACGCCGCCGGCACCAGGGGTGCACGGCGCGTCCGTGCCGCGAGACAGAGCTGTCGGAACCACTCACCCGAGGCCTTCACGGTGCGTCGTTGGGTCTCGAAATCGACGCGGACGAGTCCAAAGCGCGGGCGGTATCCCGACGCCCACTCGAAGTTGTCGTACAGACTCCACGCGTGGTAACTGCGCACATCGGCGCCGTCGGCGATCGCCGCCGCCACGGCCATGAGATGCACGCGATGATAGGCGGTGCGCTCCGGATCTGACACGTGCCCGTGCTCATCGACCCGATCCAGCAAGGCGCAACCGCTCTCGCACACATGCAGCGGCACACCCGGATACTGCGCGTGCAATCGGAGCAGCATCGACTGCAGGGCGCTGGGCCACACCTCCCAGCCCATGTCCGTGCGCGCACCTTCGTTGCGGCCGAACGATGAGTGGACGCGAAAGGCCGTATCGGCGAGATCCGCGTGGCTCCCGCTGCTGCGCACGTCGTTGCGCAGCCCGAAGTCGATGAACGGCAGGTCCGGCATGCTCTCGCCGGCGCTGATGACGAGCCGGTAGTAGCAGTTGATGCCGATGAAGTCGAGCGGGGTCCGAATGGCGTCGAGGTCGCCCGGCTCGATCGCCATCTCCTCGATCGGCAGCGTGTCGAGCACGCGCTGCGGGTACGCTCCCGTGAAGAGCGGGTCGAGAAACAGATGGTTGAAGGCCGCATCGGCGAACTGGCAGGCCTGCTGATCCCGGGGGGAATCGGTAGCGGGTTCGCACGGGGCCAAGGCGAACACAGAGCCGACGTCCATGTTGGCGCGACGCGCTTTGATGGCTCGATAACCCAGCGCGTGCGCCCGGGTTACCGTGTGCACGGCGCGCAGAAACTCCGGAATACTGGCATGTCCGGGGGCATAACGGCCGAGCAGGTAGCCGCGCGACACGAAAATGTACGGCTCATTGAACAGCGCCCACTCCGATACGCGATCGCCCAGACGATCGACCACGAGCGCGGCATACTCAGCGAACCGGTCTGCCGTGTCGCGCGCAGTCCAGCCGCCCGCATCCTGTAGCGCCTGCGGCAGGTCCCAGTGGTAGAGCGTCGGGAAGGGCGTAATGCCTTCGGCAAGCAGCCGATCGATCAGCTGATCATAGAAGGCGATTCCTGCCGCATTGACCACGCCGCTGCCAAGCGGCTGCACACGCGGCCAGGCGATCGAGAAGCGGTAGCTGTCAACGCCGAGATACCCGAGCAGTGCCACATCGGCGTCCCGCCGATGATAGTGGTCGCACGCGACATCGGCGGACTCACCACGTTCGATCGCACCCGGTTGCGTCGCGAACGTATCCCATATGGAATCGCCGCGACCGTCTACTCGCGTGGCACCTTCGATCTGATACGCGGAGGTCGCGACCCCGAAGCGAAAGGAATCGGGGAAGCGATCAACGAGCGACTCGATGCGTTCCATTGTTGCCCTGCGGAAAAGCGACACTGATCGTGATCATCGTGACCACGTTCAACACGAGGGCGAGAAAGCCTGCGTTGATGTCGGTGATACCATGCGGCCAACCTCGCAAGAGCGAGGCCATCGAGACCCCGCCAAGCGTCGTCACGGCCACCGCTGCCTCCCCCACCACGATGCCGGCGATCGCACCGGCCGCCGTGATGCGCGCCTGCGGCAGCAGCGAAGCGAGCAGCGCGGGAAAGAGCTGCGTCACCATGCTATAGGCCATCAGCAACAGCGTGACGAGTGTGCTGCCGCCGCGAAAGGTGAAGAACAGCGCGATACCGGCCAGCAGTGGCACGAGCAGACGCGCAAAGGTGGCGGAGTCGGCGGGCTGCCCTTCACGCGGTGGCCGCACGATGCGCGCGAGCGTAGTCGCGATGCTCATGAGAATGAGCGAGCCAGGAACGAGTGCGGTGAGCAGGCCCGCCGCGCCAACCAGTCCCACGATCCAGGGACCGAACGCGTCGCGCGTCACGCGCAGGAGCGCGAGGTCGACATCCGCGCCCTCGAGCCCGGGCACCGACAGCAGCGCCGCGAATCCGATGAAGAACACGAACAGCAGCACCAGTTGATAGAGCGGCATCAGCGCGGCATTGCGCCGAAATACCGACGCATCCTTGGCCGTGAACACCGAGCCGAAGGTGTGCGGCCACATGTAGAACCCCAGCACCGTGAGCAACACGGTGCTGGCGAACCAGCTGGGCGACATCCCGCTCGCCGGCAGCGTGAGAAAGTCGGGACGCTCGGCCGCGATCCGCGTGAACATCGGGCCGATGCCGCCGTGCAGCTTGTACGGCAACACGATGCCCAGTCCGACGACGCATAGCAGGACCATCGCGTCTTTCAGGGCGGCGGTCATGGCCGATCCCTTCACGCCGGACAGCACGACGTAAATGACCGTGGCCGTGGTGCCGATCCAGATCGCGGCGTTGGCGCTGATCGCCCCGTACGACGACTCCGAGACGATGATGCCAAGGCCTTTGAGCTGCAGCACCAGATACGGCATGAGCGCCGCGATGCTCACGGCCGCCACCAGATTGCCCAGCGCCGGGCTGCCGTACGCCCGCGTGAAGTACTCCGACTGCGACAACACCTTCCACTCGGTACCGCGTTTCCAGATCGCCGGCAGCAGCCAGTACGACATGATGTACGCGACGGCGCCGTAGCCGATGATGTAGAACGCGGGCGCGCCGCGTCCGTAGGCCCAGCCGCTCCCGCCCAAGAACGTGAACGTGGTATAGATCTCGCCCGCGAGCAGCATGAACACGAGCAGCGTGCCGAAGCCGCGACTGCCCACGCTCCACTGCTCGAGACTCGCCGTGCCGCCCGAGCTGCGCGCGCCGCGCACGCTGAGCAGCAGCGCGAGCAACAGCGTGGCCGACAGGATGCCCAGCGAAATGATCATGGATCCCGGCCGTCGAGGGTGCCGATGATCGCCATCACGATCGACGTCATGAGCACCCAGAACACGATCCATCCAAGCAGAAACGGCATGCCGAGAATGCGCGGCTCCACGCGATTGGCGAACCACGGGGCGCCGAGAATGGCGACTGCCGGTATCAGCGCCAGCAGTCGATACGGTTTGGTCATGCCGTGCCGAGCAGATCGAGGGTAGCGGCGGTGAGATACCGCAGGCCGATGTCCAGCGAGCGCTCGTCGATCTGGAAGCGCGGATGATGATGCGGGAAGTCGATGCCCACGTCGACGTTCCCGGCACCGATGAACGCGAACACGCCCGGCGCGCGCTGTTGATACGCCGAGAAGTCTTCGCCGCCCATGGTCGGACGCATGTCGATCAACGTATCTGCGCCGAAGGTGTTGATCACGACCTCGGTGAGTCGCGCCGTCAACGCCGGGTCGTTGATCACCGGACGATATCCCGGCTCATACCGGAAATCGTAGGTGGCGCCGAACGCACTGGTGACGCCCTTGATGATGCGCTCGATCGTGACGGGCACCGTGGTGCGCAGCGTCGGATCAAAGGTGCGCACGGTGCCGGCGAGATAGGCCGTGCTGGGGATCACGTTGAACGTGGTGCCCGCGATGAACTGCGTGACCGACACGACGACGGGGTCGAGCGGATCGACGGTGCGCGACACGACATGCTGCAGCGCCGAGACGACCTGCGCGCCGACGGCGATGGGGTCGATGGTGCCGTGTGGAATGGCGGCATGACCGCCCTTGCCGGTGATCGTGCACTCGAAGGTGTCGGGCGCCGCCATCGCTGGTCCGGCAATGAGTCCGATGCGCCCGACGGGCATCGCTGACCAGACGTGGAGGCCGATGACGTGATCGACGCCGTCCATGACGCCCTGCCGAACCATCTCTTCAGCGCCGCCGGGTGAGAGCTCCTCGGCGTGCTGAAACAGGAAGCGGACCTCGCCGCGCAGGTGGTCGCGATGACGGGCCAAGAGGGTGACGAGGCCGAGGGCGATCGAGGTATGTCCGTCGTGTCCGCAGGCGTGCATCGCGCCGTCCGTCTGCGACCGGTACTCGACATCGTTCTCCTCGTGAATGGGGAGCGCGTCGATGTCGGCCCGCACGGCGAGCACCGGTCCCGGGCGACCGGTGAGGAGACGGGCCATCACACTCGTCTCGGTGGGGCGCGAGATCTCGAGGTCGCCGATCTGCTCGAGCACCTGCCGGATGAACCGGGCGGTTTCGTGCTCCTGGAACGCGACCTCGGGGCGCCGATGCAGCGCACGACGCCAGTCGATCACCTGAGGCGCCAGCTGGTGTGCTTCGTGGAGCAAGGCGGCGGCGTCGAGGGCGGGCGTATGAGTGGCAGTCGTCATGGTCACGGATCAGGCACGGGTGAACGTGGACGCGTCTCTAGTGATGTAACCGCTCAGCGCTTCTTTGCGTAGGTTTGCACATGGTCCTACAGCAACCCGCATCCATCCCGGCGCCCCCAGTGCCGCCGGCCCCACCGCAGAACCCGACCGGCGTCACGCTGGGTGGGGACGCGGGGACGCTCAACCTCAGACCGCTCACGGCGGCCGACGTGGACGCGCTCAAGGCCAAGCGCAGCGAGCTGTCCCGCCAGTTGACCTCGGTACAGGGGCGACGTGACGATGTCGCCAAGGAGCTGCTGCGTACGACTGGCCCTGGCGCCAAGGGGCTGGAGCAGCGCCTGGCCGTTCAGGACGAGCGGATCGTGCAGCTCGAGCGCGATATCGCCGCCAACGGTCGTGAACTGGCGAGGGCGCCGGGTGAATTGGTGAATGAAGAGGCCGCCGTGCAGCGATACGGTCCCTTCAGCTCCAGTCAGCTGACCGCCATTTCGATCGTCTCGATTGTGATGGTGTGGGGACCGCTGGCCTGGGCGGCGGCGCGTGTGATGCTCAAGCGCGCGAATCAGCCGAAGCCAAGTCCGCAGCTGCTGGAGGGTACGGCCCGCTTGGAGCGCATCGAGCAGGCGGTTGACGCGATGTCGATCGAAATCGAACGCATCTCCGAAGGTCAGCGTTTCGTGACGCAGCTGATGTCGAGCAGGGCGCCGGCACCGGCGCTGGTCGAGCGCACCGAGTCGCCGGCGTAACCGGACGACTCGGTCGGTCGGGCCAACCGGCTACGCCGGCATATCGTCGGCGCTGCGGTCGGCGAGCATGGTGGGATTGGTCACGATCGACGTGACCGAGCGGGGGCGCACCATGCCACGCAAGCGCTCGTAGTTGAGCCGGAAGAGTTCCACCGCAGCTGGTACGTCGTGCTCGCTGCGCATGCGGAAGCTGATCCACCCGGAGTGCGGCTGGGTACGGTGCGGCTCCGCGCGGCCGGCAGCCACGAGATCGCGACGCAATCGCACCGGCATGAGCAGGTCGGCCACGCCGCCCACGTGCACGTGCCCCATCTCCCGACGGTCCACGCGAAATTCGACGCCGCCGAACCGATACGGCAGGACCTCGACGCCATCCCAGTGCTTGACGATTCCGGCGACCAGTGCGCCGAGGTCGATGGTGCCCATATGCATCACCAAGGCAAGACGTGAACCGAATGGAGTGATGCCTGAGCATGCACCGCGTTTTCGTGAAAGGCGAGCAATCGGTACGGTCCGGGTTTGCGGAGACGAATCGTGTCGCGGCCCGGAAGCGCATGGCGTATCGTCCGGCATGGCTCCGATGAACTCTGTACCCGATGCAACGATCGATCCGCGATGGCGGGCCGTGCTCGAGCGCGATCGCCAGTGGGATGGCAGCTTCGTCTTTGCGGTGACCTCGACCAAGATCTTCTGTCGCCCGTCCTGTCCCTCGCGACGTCCCCGTCAGGACCGCGTGCGATTCTACGAGAGCGGCCTCGACGCGCGTGCGGCCGGATTCCGGGCCTGCAAACGCTGCGTGCCGGAGTCGGCGTCAGCGTCGGGCACGGATGCGATGTACACGCCGCTGGTCGTACGAGCGATCAACCTGATGGAGGATGATGCGATGACGGTCACGACACTTGCCGGCGCGCTCGACGTCAGTCGGGCCCATCTGCAGCGGGTGTTCACGCGCCTGGTGGGATGCACACCGGCCGAATGGCAACGGGCCCAACGCAGCGAGCGGTTGCGCACCGCGCTGCCCGCGAGTGCCTCGGTGTCGAGCGCGGCCTTCGACGCGGGCTTCGACTCGTTGCCCAGTGCCTACGCAGCGGCGTCGGCGCACCTTGGCATGTCTCCCGGGGCGCTGCGTCGCGGCGCGGCCGGCGAGACGGTGTTCTACACGATCGTGCCGTGTGCACTTGGCTTCGTGCTGGTGGCGATGACATCGCGTGGCGTACATCGCGTGGTGCTGGGCGACGACGCCGCGGCGCTCGAGACAACCTTGCGCGACTCGCTGCACGCGGCCGACCTCGTGCGGGATGATGCCGCGCTCGGCGACATCAGCGCGAGCGTGGTGGCGCTGGCGAGTGGTGCAGCGCTGTCGCACGCGCTGCCGCTCGATCTGCGCGGCACGGCATTTCAACAACGCGTGTGGCGCGAACTGCAGCGCATCCCGCGCGGCGAAACGATCACGTACGCCGAACTCGCCGCGCGCATCGGTGCCCCGAAGGCCGTGCGTGCCGTGGGCACGGCCTGTGGCGCGAATCCGGTGGCGATGGTGGTGCCATGTCATCGCGTGGTGCGCGCCGACGGCAGCCTAGGCGGCTACGCGTGGGGGTTGGAGCGGAAGGAGAGATTGCTGCGGGTGGAGCAACTGCCAACGGCCTAGGAAGCAGGGAGTTTCAAGGGGTCAGAGTCGTTGAACGCAGGCGTTCAACGACTCTGACCCCTTGAAACTCATCCCTCACCACTCAGGAGTTTGCTGTTCCCGATCACACCGGGAACAGCATCTCGCGGTACCGCGGCAGCGGCCAGTACTCGTCGCCGATCGCGAGTTCGATCGCGTCGGCGGCGTCGCGCACTTCGCCCATCGTGTCGCAGCCGGTGGTCGTGAGATAGCCGGCCTGACCGCCGAGGTCGTCGTGCATGTGCTCGGCCTTGGTGATCACCTTGGCGAGTTCAGCGCGCTTCTTCTGCAGCGTGGTCACGAGCTTCGACACCGAGTTCGCGGCGTCGACGATCGGCTGCATGTTGATGCCGGCCACGGCGCCCTGACCCGCCGACGTCGCGAGCGTGCCGAGATACGCGTACGCGGCGGGGAGCACCTGCGTGTCGATCATCTGCTGAATCGTGTGCAGCTCGATCAGGATGTCCTTCACGTAGCGCTCGAGACGCACGTGGTAGCGGCTCTCGAGTTCGACTTCGGTGAGAATGTGCGTGTTCTTGAACAGCTCGACGGCGGACTCGGTGCGCAGCTGGGCCAACGCTTCCGGTGTACGACGCAGGTTGAGCAGGCCACGCTTCTTGGCCTCGACGACCCACTCGTCGGAGTAGTTGTTGCCTTCGAAACGCACCGCGGCCGATTCCTTGAACGCCTTGGCCGCCACCTTGAGCGCCGCGTCGTCGGTGCTCTTGCTGGTCTTGAGCTCCGCCTTGAGCTGCTCGATGATCTCGCCCAGCGCTTCGGCCACGGCGGCCTGCAGCAGCATGACCGGGAACGCGATGCTCTGCGACGCCCCGACGGCGCGGAACTCGAACTTCGCGCCCGTGAACGCGAACGGCGACGTGCGGTTACGGTCGGTGTTGTCCTGCTCGACTTCGGGCAGCTTCGCCACGCCGAGCTTCAGCATGGCCTGTTCGGCGTTCTTCGGCGACGTCTTGCCGGCGGCGATGTCTTCGACGACCTGCGTGAGTCCCGAGCCCAGGAAGGCCGAGATGATCGCGGGCGGCGCTTCGTTCGCGCCGAGACGATGTTCGTTGCCGCTCACGGCGATACCGGCGCGCAGCAGGCCGGCGTGCTTGTGCACACCCTTGAGCACCGCCGCCAGGAACACGAGGAAGCGGATGTTCTGGTGCGGCGTCTTGCCCGGCTTGAGCAGGTTCGTGCCGTCGAGCTGGTTGTCGGACGTGATCGAGAGCGACCAGTTGCAGTGCTTGCCCGAGCCGTTGATGCCGGCGAAGGGCTTCTCGTGCACGATGGCCTGCAGCCCGTGGCGCAGCGCGATCTTGCGCAGCACGCTCATCACGAGATGGTTGTGGTCGACGGCGATGTCGGTGTCTTCGAAGATCGGCGCCATTTCGAACTGCGACGGCGCGACTTCATTGTGCCGCGTGACGATCGGCACGCCGAGCTTGTAGAGCTCGTGCTCGACCTCACTGATGCACGCCTGCACGCGCTCGGGGATGCCACCGAAGTAGTGGTCTTCGAGCTGCTGCCCACGTGGCGGCGGCGCACCCACGAGCGAGCGCGCGGCCATGACGAGGTCGGGGCGCAGCGCAAAGTGCGAGCGGTCGATGATGAAGAATTCCTGCTCGACGCCGAGCGTGGTGTTCACGCGCAGCACACCGCTGTCGCCGATGAGCTCGAGCAGTTCCATGGCGCGATGCGACAGCACGTCGGAGCTGCGCAGCAGCGGCGTCATCTCGTCGAGCGCTTCACCGTTGTAGCCGATGAACACCGACGGGATGCAGAGATACTTCACGCCACCCGTCTCGCTGATGAACACGGGTGACGCCGGATTCCACGCGGTGTAGCCGCGGGCTTCCCACGTGGCGCGCAATCCACCCGACGGAAAGCTCGACGCATCGGGCTCCGACTGAATGAGCTGCTCACCCGTGAACGTCTCGATGGGGAGCTTGTTCTCGTCGAAGTTCAGGAACGCATCATGCTTTTCGGCCGTGAGGCCGGTCTGCGGCTGGAACCAGTGCGTGAAGTGCGTGACGCCGCGCGACATCGCCCATTCCTTGATGACCTGCGCGACAACGGGCGCGATCTCGGAGTCGAGCTTTTTGCCGAGGCGGATGGACGCCGCGAGCTTCTTGTAGATGTCCTTGGGCAGCTTGGCGCGCATCTGGCGCAGCCCGAAGGTGTTCATGCCGAACCAGACGCTGGTCGGCTGCAGAATGCCGTTCTCTTCCGGGCGGACGGTAATGCGAACCGGGCGCTGCGTTACTTCGCGCATGGCAGCGACGCGCGAGCCGTTCATGGAGGACATGGCGATGTGTTTTTGGAGTGGTAGGCGGCGCGCCGGACGACGTTTGACCGGCTGCACTGCGATTCGTGCATAAGTTGCAGAAATATGTCGGAATCAGGCCAAAAAACCAACGTTACAGAGCGGGAGCGTACCGGAGAGGTTGCAAAAGGCGCGGAAGTTATGGTACAGCTCGGTGTTCGGAAGCATTTTAGCGAACATATACCGAACAAAAGTTCTCTCTGTGTTCTCTGCGCTCTCTGCGCCTCTGCGTGATCGGTTCCCCCGATCCGAGTCGCAGAAAGCACCGACGATCAGAAAGGATCACGCAGAGGCGCAGAGAGCGCAGAGAACGCAGAGGGGTTTGGCGGTGTCGCGGCCACCGGGGTACACTGGGAAATGCGAACTGTGTGGTTTTTTGATCGCGCGCGATTAGCGATGGCGATAGCGGCGGTCGTCGTCGCCGCCTGCGGCGGCAACGACGCGCCCATGGTCGATTCGGCGGCCAGCAAGCCCGCCGTCGCGGTGATGCCGCGACCCATGACGCCGAGTGATTCGGCCTGCCCGCGCGATGGCACGTGGAAGCGGTGCGCGCTCGAGGATCGCGTGGTGAAGTCCGGGTTGGCGTTCAAGCCCGCTGGCGATTCCATGAAGGTCTCGTATCTGAGCGTGCCCGGGGTGCGCTACAAGATCGGGCTGACGGCCTCGATGGTCGCGTTCTTCTATGCGGATACGATGGCAGCCGCAAAGGATGTGACGTCGCTGGACCGGTTCCGTCTTACGCCGCGCGGCGACACGATCGGCGCCTGGAAGTCCGTACCGAGCGATGTGATCTGGTCAGGGAATCTGGTGGCGGTACTCTTCGATGCCTCGGCCACGCAGATCGAGCGCATCCGGCTCACGATCACCGCTGGGGCGCCGCAGCCCTTCAGCGAGGCGGCGAAGGCGGCCAAGGCGGCAGCGGATTCGCAGACCGTACAGAAGCTGCCCCCGATGCCGTCGCGCTAACGAGGCGCGGGCTGCCGCTTGGCGTCGGCGCGCCAGTCGGTCACCAAGCGAACGAACGCCGTCGCCCCGTAGGTGATGGCGACGCGCTGGAGGATGAACGATCGGCTCGACACCGCCGAGCTCCGTTCCGGGCGCCAGCTCAACGACACCGCCGAGCCGACCGCCGCACCGGCGAGGAGGGGAAGGTTCGGGCGGAGGTCGCCGCGAGCGGTCTGCAGCGTGGTGGTGCGCACGATAGCGCAGCCCGCCCGGGTGAGGGTTTCACGGGCCAATGACACGGGCTGCGTAATGCAGGCCGAATGGTCGTCCTCCCACGGCACGGCGCGATCGACCAAGTGACGGACGGTCGTCTTGACGGCGAGATACCCGTACTGGTCCCCCACGCGAGCGCCGTAGCCGCCCCAGGTCCGCTTCCAGGCTTTGGGTGTGCCAAGCGTTTGCGACCAGCCGGCGGACAGGAGCGGCGTGACGAACAGCATGGGGCTCGCTGCCCGGCTCACCGATGCGCGTTCGACGGCGGTGGTGTCCTGTGCGTCGAGGCGGGCCGCGGTGAAGGCGAGCATCAGCAGGGACGCGCGTACACGCGCCGGTGGGGTGGGCATGCGGTGGGATTGAACGGAAACGAGCGGTTCCAGCAGGGGCACCGCCTTTGGCGGCGCCGATAGGAATTGATAGGAACCGATAGGAACAGATCAACTGCAAGAAGCTGGGCAATGCAAATGGCCGCAAAGCGGGGAGCTTGGCGGCCATTTGAAAATTACGACATCACAGAGCCACTATAAAAATACTATAGCGGCATGTACGGCTTTATCTGCGCCCAGCTGGAGTAGGCGCCGGTGTCTGAGCGTCGAGCGCCGCACCCAATGCTTCGGCGGTCCAGCTGATGGCGTTGGTGTAGAAGTCGCCGACCTTGGACGGGTCGATGCCCATCTCCTTGGCGATTTCCGTGGCGTTCTCGAAGAGGCCGAGCTCGTAGGATTCAGCGAAGTTGATGGCGTCGGCGTACGGACCGGTGCGGTCGAGGAGCGCTTCGTTGGCTTCGTCGCTGAGCACGACGCGCGAGAGAATCTCGGGCAGCGGCATGCGGAAGACGGCGTCCAGCAGCGAGAAGAGACCGACCAGGAACAACGTGCCGGCGTCGCGTGAGCCGCCAACGAGCTGTTCGAGCAGTCGCCCGCGTTCCACCGCCTGACGGACCAGTTCCTGATCCACGCCGTTCGACGAGCGGCGGGCGGCGGCCACGGCCACGGCCAGCCAGCGGAGGAATGCGGTGCGGCCGATCAGGCGAAGCGCCTGTCCGATCGAACTGACGCCGCGCATACCGATGGCGGCGGAGTTCACGAGACGGAGCAGCTGGAACGTCAGCACCGGATCGGTCGAAATGACGTCCTCGAGCTGGCGGTCGTTGATCTTCTGGTCGCGCGCCATGCCCATGAGTCGCATCGCGGCGACCGTGGACTGCGGCATGTTGGCCGACGGCAGCGGCTCGGGGCGGCTGAAGAACGTGCCCTGAAACGCGTCGAAGCCCAGTCCGAGCACCACCTCATACTGCGCCAGTTCGTCGATCTGCGTCGCGATGAGCTTGGGAGCGAGTTTGCCGAACCCCTGCGTGATTCGGTCGCAGATCTTGCCGATCGTGACCGCGTTCTCGCTGCGAATGTCGACCCGGACCCAGGTGACGTAGGGGACCAAGGCCTCCGACGGACCGGCGATCTCGCCGACGTCATCGAGGGCGAGCAGCCCGCCGTGTGCCCGGTACCGGGCAACCGCTTCGGTCACCGCGTCGTCCGCCTCGAGATCAGACGGCAGCATGACGATAGCGGACCCCGGCTCGGCGACGTGAAACGCATCCTCGAGGAGTTGCGTACGCGTGCACGACACGAAGGCCGGCATCCGATTGCGCACCAGGTCGAACGTGCCGCTCAGGAAGCTCTCGGCGAACCCGTTTTCCCCGGTCTCCGTCTCCTTGAAACGGATTTCGTACCCGAGCAGGGCGCCGGTCGTACCGAATATGGGCTGGCGAACGAGGCAGAAGTCGGACATTTGGCTGGGAAGAACGCGATACAGGGGTGGCGCGGACGACGTCGTCGTAGCGACTCTAAGACGATTCAACTGCGCGCGAGGCACTCTTTCGGCGTTCGGACCCGTCATGAGTGTTCTGTCATCCTCCTTCGGTCAGACATGAGTATTACCACGCTCGACGGAAGCCTTCACCGCGGCTGCGGTGGCCGGTACGCCCTTCAGACGGAAACGGTGACCATGCGGATCAGCGGCATGGCGGCCGAGGTCACGCGCGAGTTCTATCGATGCGAGAAGTGCGCGCACGAGAACCGGACCATCGACCAGCGCGATGTGGCGGAGAAGTCGGCGACCGAACAGATCCGGGTGGCGCACGATCTGTTGGCGCCGAAAGCGATCCGTCAGCTGCGTGAATCACTGGGGCTCACGATTCCGCAGTTCGCGGAGCTGTGCTACGGCACGCCGAAGGGGATCGTGGAAGGCTGGGAGAAGGGGAAGTACCTGCAGAACCGCGACGCCGATGCGCTGATTCGCGGACTGCTGGACCGGGAAACGCTGGAGAAGCGCGCGGCGAAAGCGGGCGTGACGTTGCCGGTGATCGTCGACCCGGCGGCCGTCGCCGCCGCCGCTACGGCCGCTGCCGCAGATGCCGCTGCCGCTGCGCCGCCCGCCACGGTCTGAGCTCGAGGACGCCCCCATCGCACTGATCATCACCCACGAGCTTACCCGTCGTTTCGGCGACGTGACGGCGCTCGATGGTCTCACCGTGTCCATCGAGCCGGGCATTACCGGCTTGGTGGGGTCGAATGGGGCCGGGAAGAGTACGCTGGTGAAGATTCTGCTCGGTCTGCTCGAGCCGTCGAGTGGGTCAGCGCATGTGATGGGGCATGACGTGGTGCGCGAGAACCGCGCGATCCGCGCGCTCGTGGGCTACATGCCCGAGCATGACTGCCTACCCCCGGAGATGACCGCCGCGGAGTTCGTGTCATTCATGGCCCGCTGTTCGGGACTGCCCGCCACGGCGGCGCGTGAACGGGCGGCCGAAGTGCTGCGCCATGTGGGGCTCTTCGAGGAGCGCTATCGACCCATGCGCGGCTACTCCACCGGCATGGCGCAGCGCGTAAAACTGGCGCAGGCACTGGTGCACGATCCGCGCATTCTGGTGCTCGACGAACCCACGAACGGACTCGATCCCGCCGGACGCGACGAGATGCTGGCGCTGATTCAGCGCACCGGACGCGAATTCGGTATCTCGGTGTTGGTGTCGTCGCACCTGTTGGGTGAGCTCGAGCGTGTCTGCGAGCATGTCGTCCTGATCGACGCCGGACATCTCGTGCGCGCGGAACGACTGGGCGCACTGACCGGCGAGACGGGTACGCTGTTGGTGGAAGTCGACGGTGACGTGGACGCGTACTGTGCCGCGTTGACGGCGCGGGGGCTGGTGGTGCAACGCGACCTGTTGCGCGCGCTGGTGGAATTGCCCAATGGCGATGACGCCGAGAGTGTCGCGAGGGTGTTTGCCACGCATGACATCGTGCGCGACGTCGCGGTCGCCACCGGTGTGGGACTGCTGCGCATCGAGCGCCGGCGCGGACATCTCGAAGACCTGTTCGCGGGAGCCAACGCGTGAACGAGCGTGTGAACGAGCGTGTGAACGACACCACGATTCACGACCTCGGCTATCGACGCTACGAAGGCGCACGGGAGGGCGTGCGCGGGGCGTGGCGTGCGCTGTTCGCGCAGGGATTCCGCGCCATGTTCGGCTTTGGTCGTCCGCTCAAGTCGAAAGCGGTGCCGGCGTTCGTGCTGGCGGCTACGATGCTGCCGTGTCTCGCGACACTCGCCGCATCGTCGGCCACAAAGGGACAGCTGCCGATCATGTACGGCAACCTGATCGAGTCGCAGCTCATCTTGTTCGTGCTGTTCGCCGCTGCGCAGGCGCCGGAAGTGATGAGTCGCGATCAGCAGCATCGCGTGCTGCCGCTGATTCTCACGCGCGACGTCACGCGCGACGTGTACGCCAGTGCGCGCATCGCGGCGGTGCTCTGTGCATTGCTGGTCGTGTGCGCCGCACCACTGCTGCTGTTGTATATCGGCGAGATCGGTATTGCGGTCGATCCGGCTACGGCGTTCACCAAGATGGGCACGAAGGCCAGCCCGGTACTGATGCAGGCCACGCTCACCGCATGGGTGATCGGTGCCATCGGCGGCGCGATGGCGTCGATGACGGCGCGCCGCGCGTATGCCACGGCATCGGTAATCGGGGTGTTTCTGGTGGCGGCGGCGGTGTCGATCGGGCTCGATGATCTGGCCGGCATTTCGGCCGATGTGTCGGGATTCATCGACCCGCTGCGATCGCTGCACAAGATGGCGCTGATTCTGTTCGGCGAGAAGAATCGCGCGATGGAGTTGGCGGCACCGCCGCCGCTCTGGATGTTCGCCGCGCTGGCGCTGTCGCTCGGGACCGCTGGAGTGTTCGCGACGTTCTGGCGTATCCGCCGGGTGCGCGTATGAGCGCCGCGCCGATGAGCGGACCGCAGATTCCGCTGGCGTTCGATCACGTGTCGCATTGGTACGGCGACGTGGTGGCCGTGAACGATGTGACCTGTTCCATCGAGGCGGGCATTACTGGGTTGCTGGGTCCGAACGGCGCCGGCAAGAGTACGATGCTGCAGATGGCGGCGGGACTGCTGGCACCATCCAACGGCACGGTGCGCGTGTATGGCGAATCACCGCTCGGGCGTCCGTCGATCTTTCGTCACGTGGCGCTGGTGCCTGAACGCGAGGCACTGCCCGCCATGCTGTCGGCGCGCGCTTTCGTGGAAGCGCGGGCGGTGCTGCTGGGGTTGCGCGACCCGAAGATGGCCGCGCTACGCGCACTGACCACGGTCGAAATGGACACGGTGGCGGATCGCAAGGTGGGTGGGTTCAGCAAGGGCATGCGAGAGCGCACGAAGCTCGCGGCCGCGCTGGTGCACGAGCCGACGTTGCTGTTGCTGGACGAACCGTTCAACGGCCTCGATCCGCGTCAGCGCATGCACATGATGCGCCTGCTGGAGGACCGCGCGAGTGAGGGCACGGCCGTGTTACTCAGTTCGCACATTCTCGAAGAGATCGAAGGCGTGGCGTCGCGCATTCTGGTGATGCTGTCGGGACGTCTCGCGGCAAGCGGCGATCATCGCACGCTGCGGCGCATGATGACCGATCGGCCGCACACGGTGCGTATCCGTTCCACCGACGACCGTTCGCTCGCCTCGGTGCTGTTGTCATCACCTACCGTCATGGGCGTCGACATCGAGGCCGATGCGCTGATCGTGCGGGCAGCCGATTACACCGGCTTCGCCCATCACATCGGTGTCGTCGCGCAACAGGCGTCGATCACGCTGCTCGAAGTACAGCCCACCGACGAATCGCTGGAGCACGTGTTCGCCTACCTGGTGGCCCGATGAGCGTCGCATACGGTCGCATCTCGCCATGGGCAACGGCGCGCGTGCTGGTGAAGCTGGCGTGGGCCCGCACTTTCTCGGTCACGCTGGTGGCCGGGGTGATCGGGCTGCTGTTGCTGCCGGTGCTCTTCGCCTTGGCCTTCGCCTCGCGCGGCAGTTTGAGTGGAGATCCGGTCGCGTTTCTGGTGCAGCGCTACGACACGCTGGTATGCGGTCTTGCCATGCCGTTGATCGGCCTGTTGCTGGGCACCAGCGCGTTCAGTGCCGAAACGGAGGATGGCACGCTGCTGTATCTCGTGACCACTACGACGCCGCGCTGGTGGATTGCCTGTGTGCGTGTGATGTACGCGTCGCTCGTCACGGGACTGTTGTCGGCGTTCGCCGTGTGGAGCACGGGTGCGATCGCCGCCGACGGCAGCAACCCGGAGCATGTCACGTCGGCGTTCACGGTGGCCGTGCTGTTCGGCGGCGTGACATACGCGGCGTTGTTCACGGCGCTCGCGTTGCTCACGCGTCGGGCGCTGGTGGCCGGCCTGGTGTACGTGCTGTTCTGGGAAGGCGCACTGAGTCGTACGTTCCCCGCGCTCAACTATCTCAGCGTGCGGCAGTGGACGTTGTCGGTGGCGGCGTCGCTGACCGAGTCATCCGAGCAGGCGTTGAAGACCGGTCCATCGCTGGCCGCGTCGCTGATCGGCGCCGCGGTATTGGTGGTGCTCTCGGTGTATGTCGGCGGACGGCGATTGCAGCGACCGCGAATGACGCGGTGACGGCGAAGTAAGGGGTATGGAGTGGGGAGTAAGGGGTACGCGCACTCCCTACTCCCTACTCCCTTACTTCGCCTTTATTGCTGCCCTCAGCTCCAGATCCGGGATCGCTTTCCGCAGCACGTTGTCGATCTGCGTGAGTCGTGCGGCCGGCGAACGCTCGGCCAGCAGGCGATACCGGCTGTCGAGATCGAGGTCGATCATCGCGCCGACGCTCCATGCCACCTGCGCGGCGTCGTCGGGGAGATCGGGCAGCGGATCGGTGTCGTCGTTCAGTGTGCGCACGGCCTGCACGACGCGCTTGAAGTTGGCGATCACTTCATCAGCGGCGACCGCCAGCGCTACGGGTGACGCGCCCGGTTCGTCGAGCACGACGGTGCCGGTGGCGACGTGATACGGCGCGTCGTGTTCGACGAACGCGGTGAGCGCGAAGCGTTCGAGGCCCGTCACGATGATGTTGGCGCGACCGTCGGGCATCACTTCCACATCGGTGAGCTCGGCCACGCAGCCCATGCGTCCCGCCGGCAGTTCGCGTTCAGCGACACCGGGCATGGCCGTGATGATGGCGAAGCGTCCACTGCCCTCGCGCACGTCGGCCAGCATCTGCCGATAGCGCGGTTCGAAGAGGTGCAGCGGCAGCATGGTGCCGGGGAACAGCACCACGCCCAGCGGGAAGATGGGAAGCCGGAGATCAGTCACGTGCGAAATATCTAGCGAAAGCTCGTCGTGCGCTCCACGGCGTGACGATGCGAACGGAATCCATCGTCGGCGCCGCGTCCGAGGGCCACCATGGCGGTCATCGTGGCGCTGGCCGGGATGTCGAGCATGGCCTTCACGCGGTCGGCCTGAAAGCCGAGCATCGGCGAGGTGTCGAAGCCTTCCGACTTGGCGATGAGGAGGAGATAGCCGAGGGCGATGTTGGCCTGTCCGTTGCCCCAATTGGCGCGGGCTTCCGGCGTCATACCGCCAAAGGTCTTCTCGAGCATGGCGATGGTGCTAGCGCGCTTGTCGGGCGTGAGGTCGGGGTGCACGACATCGCCGAGGTTGGCCATGGTGTCTTCCATGTCCGAGTACATCGCGATCACCACCGGGGCGTCACCGACCTGCTTCTGTCCGTACGCGGCGTCCTTGAGCGCGTTCTTGACGCTCTGGTCGCGCACGACGACGAAGCGCCACGGCTGGAGATTGAAGGCGGACGGCGCGCGTCCGGTGAGTTCGAGGAGCGTGTGGATCTCGTCGTCAGACACGGGGACGTCGAGATACGCGCGCACCGAGTGACGCGCCATCGCGGCATCGGCTGCGGAGAGGCGTTCGGCGGAAATGGCGTGCTCCGCAGTGAGCAGCGCGGCGTTCGTAGCTTCGGAGGTAAGCATCTCAGTAAGTTCCTGTTGGCGTGACGTATGTCGTTGTAACAAACGTTAGTGCGAAAGAATCAGTTCCCGGGGCAGTTGCGGCGAACGCCCTGGAGCAGGATGGAGAGTTGGGCGCGCTCGCTGTCGGCGAGTCCGTCGAACACGGTGAGCTCCGCCTGCAGCACCGCCGGAGCGGCATTCTCGAGTAATTCTTCGCCCTTCTCGGTGAGCGCCGTATGGACGACGCGACGGTCTTTATCATCGCGCTTACGCGCCACAAACCCAGCACTATCGAGCCTGTCGAGCATTCTGGTGACATCCGGACCGGGCGCCGCCAAGTGTTTGCCCAGCTCGCTGCAGCCTGCTCCACTCTTGCCGAGGCGTCGGATCACCAGCAGGAGTTCGTACTGCGCGGTGGTCACGGCGAACGGCTCGAGCGCCCAAGCCAGAGCCCGCTCCACATGCGCGGCGGCGGTGCGCAGCGCGTGTACTGTGGCAGCGGGGCTGGACGCGGAGGACGACTCCTGAGGAGCCAGTTCAACAGCAGCGGAAGCGCTCATGGATGAACTGTATCTGTTGAAACAATAGTTGTCAATCCAACACCTTGTGGGCCGCGATGAACGAGTTGGTTGCTACCACTGGCGGGGCGAGGTCGATACATTGCCGTGCTGTCTATGAAGTACGGACGCGGCGCCGTCGCCAAGTGGTAAGGCAGGAGACTGCAAATCTCCCACCGTCGGTTCGATTCCGACCGGCGCCTCTGTTAACCGCAGTGCTGGGTTTTGAGTCTCGAGTTGTGAGTATGAGGAAGCGGGCGACTCCCTTTGGGAGCCGCCCGCTTTTCATTGCGCCGGTACCGGGGGGTGCCGGGGAGACTACTCCCAGTAGGCGGTGAAGTCGTAGTACGCGGCGCCGGACCTGGAGTCATTGATCCGGATGATCGCGGTATAACCGTTCCAGGAGCTCGGCTGCTGGATCACGGCGATGCTGCCACGGCCCGAGCGCTGCTCGATGCGCAAGTTCGTGTTCCGGTTCGGCAGGCCGTTACCGCGGATGTTGGAGTTCACGTCGCTCACGCGGACGCCACTGCGGGTGATCGCGTCCACCCGACGGCCGGAGATCTGGATTTCCACCACGTCGTCCACCCGTCCACTCCAGCTCAGCGAGCCGGCACCGCCGTTCTGGTTGCCGCCGTTGTTGCCCCGTCCATCGTACCCGCCATCGCGCTCGTTGCGATCATTGCGGTTGGGATTGTTGTCGCGGCCGTTGCCGCGGCCGTTGCCCGGGAACGGTTCGCCGTCACGACGGCCACCGCGTCCCCAGCCACCGCCGTTGCCGTTGTTGCCGCGGTTATCATCGCGGCGATCGTACACGTCGTCGCGACCGTTCCGGCCGTTTCGGTCGTCGTAGCCACGGTCATCGACATACGCCGTGATGCGATAGTTGTCGGCGCCGGCGCGCGGGTCGCGCACCCGCAGCACGGCCTGATATCCGTTACGCGCCGATGGCTGCTCGATGACGTCCACGTCACCGCGTCCGTCGTTGCGCTGCACGACCACGATCGCGCTGGTGCGAGGCAGTGCGGAATTCACACGCGTGCGGCTCGGCAAGCCCGCATCGAACCCACGCGTGCTGACGTCGCGTCCGCGCACGACGATCAACACTTCGCGATCGACGCGGCCGGTCCAGGTGAAGAGCGCGCGATCGGCGCGCATTCCATCAGCACGATCGGGCGGCGTGCTCGTGGCGGCACCGGCCTGCGATGCGGCGATGAAGAGCCCGGCGATCACCGGCATGGTGATGACAGAGCGGCGGACACGAGATGAAGTCGAACGATGCAGCGTCATGTGCTCCTCCAGAGAGCAGTAGTCACTCGCATATAGGGCATCAGTGGTGCCATGCGCACGCGCGCCGCGCGCGAGGCATGCACAATCGTGTCACGTTCGATGCAAGTCCTTATCGGTGCAGCCGTTGGGTGGCCTTGTGTGCGACCGGAGTGGCGCCCTATTGTGATACCAGCATGCGGGCGCTGTCTCAAAATGCGGACAGTCTCCACCATCGCCACAGGACGATTCATTGAGCGCTCCGCTTCTGCTGATCCTGATTGCTGCGCTGGCCTTTCTGGCCACGCATGTCGCCTACGAGTGGCTGGCGAAGCGGCTGCTGATCGTGTCGGGTGCCGAGTATCTGGTGCTTGGGGTGTTGCTGGGCCCTCAGGTCACGGGACTCTTTCCGCCTTCGGCCGTCGCCGCCTTCGAGCCGCTCCTCGTGCTGGGTATCGGATGGATGGGGATCTCGGCCGGCACGTCGCTACGATTGCCGCGGTTGGTGCGCATTCCGTCGATGGCGTATCGACTGTCGCTCGTGGAAAGCCTGGCCACGTTCGCGCTCGTGGCGGCCGGTGCGACGAGCGCGCTGGCGTACGGATTTCAGGTGCCGCACGCCGAGGTCCTTCTCCCCGCGATGACGCTGGGCGCGATCGCGGTAGCGTCGACGCCGGCCGGACTCGATGTGGCGTTCGGTCAATCGACGCGCGCCGGTTCGCGGGGCATGGCGCCGGTGCTGCGACAGATCGAAGTGGCGTACGGCATGGACGCGTTCGTGAGCATCTTCGCCTTCGGCATTCTGATCGCGGCTGCGCACGCGCAGGTGCCCTTGATGACCCGCGCCCTCACGACGACCGAGTGGGTGGTGGTGACGCTGGGAATCGGCGCCGTCGGCGGTGCGCTCTTTCATCTCTTCCTCGGCAGTGAGCGCAGCCCCGACCGACTGTTCATCTCGCTGAGCGGCGCCGTCATTCTGACCAGCGGCGCAGCGTCGTATCTGCAGCTTTCACCGACGCTGGCGGCGTTCGTGATGGGGATCGTGCTGGCGAACTCGCTGCGTCAACCGGCGCCTGTAGACGATGTGCTGCGAGCTGGCGAGCGCCCTCTCTACTACGTGCTGCTGATGTTGGCTGGCGCAGCGTGGGCACCGGGATCGAACGTGGTGTGGTGGCTGGTGATCATGCACTACGTGGTGTTGCGCACGATCGCGAAGCTATGGGGCACCGGCATCGTGACCTGGATCAATCGTGCGCAAGCGCAGGTGGGCCTCGATTGGGGGCGCGCGCTGATGGGTCAGGGCAGGCTCACGTTTGCGCTGGCGCTCGACTATTCGCGCCGTGGACTACCGTATGGCGATTTGATCTTCACCTGCGCGGCCGTGTCGGTGTTGTTCACGGAGTTCTTTGCTGCACGCTTCGTGCGATCGGCGGTGGATCCGTTGCTGGTGCCGCTTCAGCAACTCTCGGCGACAACAGACGCCGTGATGGAGTCGGTGTCGGAGACGATGTCCACGCGTTTTCCGGCGCTGCGGAAGGGCGAGCCGGACGCGGACGAGTCCACGCCTGCGGAGCGCCGCTGATGCGTCGGCTCATTATTCTGGTCGTGTTGTACAGTGTGATGCAGGGCGTGCTGATGCTGAGCAGCGCGACGGCCGGTGTTCCGACGTTGATGCTGTTCGGCTTTCTGATTCTTGCCGCATACAGCGTGGGCGAACTGGTCACGGTAGCCGGTCTTCCGAAGATCGTCGGCTACATGCTGGCCGGCGTGTTGTTCGGACCACCGGCGCTCGGCTACGTGTCGCGTCCCGCACTCGAGGAGCTCACGCCCGTCAGCAATCTGGCCATCGCGCTGATCGCCTTCCTGGCGGGCGCCGAACTGCAGATTGCGGAGATTCGCGAACGCGGTGCGGCGATTCTGAAGCTGATGTCAACAGAGTTGCTGCTCAGCTTCGTCGGCGTCGCGGTCACGATCGCGTTGCTGCGCAGTCAACTGCCGGTGCTCGCGACAGCGCCGGCGGCCGAGGTCCTCGCGTTCTCGCTGCTGGTGGCCGCGGTGACCGTGGTGCATTCGCCGGCCGCCACGATCGCCTTGCTCACGGAAACGCGCGCCAACGGTCCGGTGGCGCGATATACGCTCGGCGTGGTGCTCGTGATGGACATCGCCGTGGTGCTGATCTTCTCCGGCGTGCTGGCGGCGGCGCGTGCGCTGGTGCCGCCCAGCGGTGGTGGCGGCGGTGTCCAAGTCGGCACCGTGATCTGGGAGATCGGCGGTGCGGTTCTGGTGGGCGCGGTGCTCGGTGCGTTCGTGGCGCTCTATCTGCGCTTCATCAGCCGGGAGCTGTTCATCTTTGCCATTCTTGTGGCGCTCTTCGGGGCTGAGATCGCGCGACTCATGCACGTGGAAACCTTGCTCACGTTGCTGGTGGCCGGCTTTGTAGCGGAGAACGGCGGCGGCGGGCGCGGTGAGCAGTTCCGGCATGCGATGGAGCGTGCGGCGGCGCCGATCTTCGTCGTGTTCTTCGCGTTGTCAGGTGCACGTCTGGATCCGGCGGCGGTGCTGCCGCTGTGGACGATCGTCGTGCCGATTGTCGGCGTGCGCATGCTCGCCATCTGGGGCGGCATTCAACTGGGTGGCCGCTGGGCGAAGCTCGACCCTGTGGTGACCGACAACGCCTGGTTCGGGCTGGTGTCACAGGCCGGCGTGGCGTTCGGACTCGCCGCGGTGGTGGCCGAAGTGTATCCGTCGCGCGGCGAGAGCTTGCGAGCGCTCTTACTGGCGGTGATCGCCGTGAACCAAACGCTGGGGCCGATCCTGTTCCGCGTAGGGTTGCGACGGGCGGCGGCTCGCGGGGGCTGATCGGCGCCAGCCCCCCGCCACTAAGCGTTGGTGGTCGTTGTGCGAAACACGGCCCGTCCAATGCGTTTGATCCAACCAAGCTGCGGTGCCTGTGGCACGTCGTGGCTGCGGAAGAACTCCTCGGGGCGGTAGGCGTGTATCGCCTGTTGGGCGCTCGCCAGCACCACGCGCACCTGCTCTTCCGACAGCGGCTCGAACGGCTTGAACTGAAACGGATGTCGGCGCGCTTCTTCCGCGAAGGCATGCATGGCCGGCCATTCGCGCGAGAGCTTGGGCATGAGTTCGAGCACGCTGGCCAGTAGCTGCTTGGGGCTGGGCTGTTCGCCGAAGGAGTAGGCGAGATACCGATCCTGCGCCAAGCGCCAGAACGCATCGGTCGCTTCGTTGATGCTGACCGCGTCATACTCGAGCGCCGTGCACATGAGGCCCCAGAGCACATGCTGTTCGCGGCCGGTCATGTTGCGCGTGGGCGATTCCGGGGCCTTGTGCCAGTGCCGCAGATAGCCGCCATCGAGCACGTAGCCGGTGGGAAAGCCGTTTCGCCACATGCGGAGATTGAACTCCGTCCACTCGCCCCAGAAGAGGCGACGCGGGTTGAATCCACCGATCTCCGCGAACAACCGACGATAGCCGGCGACCAACATGCCCTGAACGGGCATGTAGCGCACCCCGTTCACTTCGACTGACGGCGTGGAATCGCGCGGCTTGAAGCGGGTATCGGTGTCTTCTTCGTACGACGGCACGCCGACGATGCCGAGCGGGGTGGAGCGCAGCGTGTCTTCGATGGTGCCGATGATGTCGCCGTGCACCGTGAGGTCGTCGTCGAGGAACGCGACGAGAGGCGTCCGGCACACGGAGAGCTGCATGCGACGGCCGCTGCCGATCGACGGCTCGTTCGCGTTCACATAGACACGGATCGGCAATGCGGGCGCCATGGCGCGAATGCGCTGCTCGATGGCGAGCGGTTCCTCATCGGTGGCGGCATTGAAGATGACGACCACTTCGATGCGCTCGGCCGATGGCATCTGCGCCAGGGACTGCAGCAGTCGCGCGAGATACTCGACGCGCGACGGGATGGTGAGCATGGTGAACGTCCAGCGCGGCGCGGCATCGACGGCGAGTGGAGCGCGGCGGGAGGCGGGAGCCGCCGTGCGCTTCACTGGACGAGATCCTGCAAACGAGTCAGCATTTCCAACCATCCTCCAGGCCCTTCCGTATCCAGCACAACCGAATGCGGCACGGCGGTGAGGGCGGGATGGGGACCGCGTCCGGGGTTGCGAATCACGAAGGCGAGGTCAGCCTTCTCCAGCAATGAAACGTCGTTCTCCTCGTTTCCGATAGCCACGACGATTGGTGATACACCGCACACGGTCTCGAAGTGCCGTAACATGTCGAGTGCCGTTCCCTTGCCGGTCGTGTCCGCCAGCGTGAGCCATCGTCCGCCACGTCGCAGCTGCAGCCCGCGGGCTGCTGCGGTGGTTCGGATGGCCTGCAGTTCGTCCCCGGACAACCGTGTGGGATCGAGCAGCAGCGAATGACGCCGCTCGTGTAGTGCGCGACGAATGGCGCCCGAGGTTCGAAAGCCGAGCGCGGCCAACGCGACGTCGTCCAATTGTGATGCGTCCGCCCGCTGCACCGCGCTGCTGTCGCGCATGGTCGCGCGTAGTTGCGCGGCGGATTTCGCGCGCTGCCAGAGGCGCATGGTGCGTTGGCCGTACGATTGCTCGCTGTCGTGCGCCGGAGCTTCATCGGTCTCGTGTCGCACCCCCTCGGCGTCGATCGCCAGTACAGCGCCGTCCTCGGCGATGCACGGTCCCCGCACGCCGAGCGCGCGCTGCAGCACCATGAGTTCGTCGAGCGTGCGACTCGACGCAAAAGCGAGGCGATATCCGGCCGTGCGCGCGCCGAGCTTCTGCATCTCGAGCCGCCATGTATCGGCGCGAAAGGGCAGTTGCGCATCGTGGTCGAGCAGCGTGCCGTCAATGTCGGTGGCAATGAGCACAGCGCGGTTGGGCTCGAGCATCAGGTGATTTCCACGGCAGTCTTGGCGTGTTGCGAGAAGAGCAGGAGCGCGCCGATACCCCCGGCCACGAGCGATCCTGCGAGCACACCGATCTTGGCGGCATCGAGCAGCTCGCCTTCGCCGAAGGCCAGCGACGCGATGAACAGCGACATGGTGAAGCCGATACCACCCAGCGCGGCGACACCAATCACGCGAGGCCAGTTGGCACCGTCGGGCAGGGCGGCCCATCCGGCGCGTACGGCGAGCCAGGCGGCACCAGTGATCCCCAGCGGCTTGCCGATCACGAGTCCGAGCGCGGTGGCGAGCACGGCCGGTTGACTGGCGAAGGCTGCCGCATTCTCGGGGAGCGTGACGCCGGCATTCGCGAAGGCAAAGATCGGTACGATCAGATAGGCGACCGGCCAATGCAGTGCTTCCTCTAGTCGGTGCTGCACGCTGGTCGCGCCGGCGGGTGCGGGTCGCCGCGCGGGGATCGTGAAGGCGAGCAGCACGCCGGCGATGCTGGCGTGAATGCCGGAGGCGTACACGGCACCCCAGAGCAGGAGACCGCCCAACACATACGGCCACATCGCCTGCACGCGCTTCGTGTTCATGAGCAGCAACCCGCCCATGAGCAGAGCGGTAGCGACGAGCGCGACGATGTTCACCGACGGCGTGTAGAACAGCGCGATGACGAGCACGGCGCCAATGTCGTCAGCGATGGCCAGGGCGGCGAGAAACACGCGGAGTCCCGCGGGCACCCGGTCCCGCAGCAGCGCGACGATGCCGAGCGCGAAGGCGATGTCGGTCGCCATGGGGATGCCCCAGCCACGTATCGCGTCGGAATCGCGCGCGATCATGACGAAGACGAGCGCTGGCACCACCATGCCGCCGATGGCACCCACGATCGGGAGCGCCGCCTGTCGCAGGGACGTGAGTGCGCCGTCCTGGATCTCATGCTTGATCTCGAGTCCGACCATGAGAAAGAAGAGGGCCATGAGCCCATCGTTCACGGCGTGGAGCAGCGTCGTCGAGCCGAGCGGCAGATGCCACAAGGCGTGATACTGCGGCGCCCACGGCGAGTTGGCCCACCCGAGCGCCAGCAGCGCACAGCTCAGCAGTAGCACGCCGCTGAGGGTTTGGGCGGCGGGAGGTGGCGCGCTGGAGATCAAGCCGGCATCATCGGCCGCATACACGGGTGTGCTCATGTCGAATTTACATTTATGGTGATGGTGTGCTCATCCATACCCACTCGCGCGCATGAAGTGCGCCAATCTCTGAAATCTCCGCGATTGACGGATCACGGCATGGCTCGTGTAGTATGAAACAGTCTGCTTCCGCACGCTGACGTTCCCACCACTCAGGTCATCATGACCGCTTCGCCTCGCACACGCCGTTACTGGCTGGCGCCGCTGATTGCAGCGGGGCTCGCAAGTGCGTTTGCGTTGGGCTCGTGGTACGGCGGGCATCGTGTGCGCACGATGAATGAGTGGGCCGATGCGCAGCTGTTGTCCACGGCGATCGACTCCGTGCGCGCGAATGCGATCGACTCGCTGGGAAGCGATGAGCTGATTCGTCGGGCCGTCGCGGGCATGTTGCGCGAGCTGCAGGATCCGTACGCCGCGCTGCTGCGGCCTGACGGATTCCAGCGGTATCGCGGCAGCATGATGGGCGAAGGTCAGGGGATGGGCCTCACCCTGCGTCGTGAGCCGGATGCCGCCGGCGTGGTGCGCGTGCTCCCGGGATCGCCGGCGTTCACCGCAGGCGTGCGGGCGGGCGATCGCATCCTGATGGTCGATGCCGTGGCCGTGGGCGAGGCATGGCAGCGAAAGCCCGGCGACAGCACGCGCACGTTCGGCGACTCGAGTGTCCTCACGCTGTGGCGTGCTCCCTTCGGCGACACGCTGCGACTGACGGTACGACGGACCGTCTGGCACGTCCCTGCGGTCAGCGAGCAAGGATTGCTGGCCGACAGTGTGGGCTACGTGCGGCTGGCCGCGTTCACGTCGCACGCCGCTGATGAACTGGAAGACGCGGTGGAGTCGTTGCTGCAGCGCGGCGCCACGTCGCTGGTGCTCGATCTGCGTGGCAACATGGGTGGCTTGTTCGAGGAAGGCGTGAAGTCCGCCGGGCTGTTTCTGCCGCGCGGGGTGGTGATTGCCTCGTTGGCCGGTCGTGGCGGGGCGGCACCGCAGCCGCACAGCACGCGTCATTCGCGTTGGCCCAACCTGCCGCTCACGGTGCTGGTCGATGGCAACACGGCCAGCTCGGCCGAGGTGACCGCGGCGGCGTTGCGCGACTACAATCGCGCGCTGCTGGTGGGAACGACCACCTACGGCAAAGGCGTGGTGCAGCGCGTCGTCACGCTCTCGAAGGATCTGTCGGTGCGTCTCACGACGGCGCGGTGGCTCACGCCCAAGGGCATCAGTCTCGACCGTCGCACCGGGAACGGCGCGCAGGTGAAAGGCGGGCTGCACCCCGACGTGCTGCTCGATGATGCCACGCGGCGCGACGCGTTCGCGGTGCCGCACGAGTGGGAGCCGGCGGCGGCCACGCAGGTGATGCGCACCGCCGATTCGCTGGCGATGTACGCGCTGCGCGAAGGCTGGTCGACGACGCCCTTGGCGCTGCTCGAAGCGCGACTGCGGACCACGCTTGCGCAGTTGGCGCCGCGATCGGCGCGCGACCCACTGGCGCGCGCGGAGTGGGTCACGGTGAGCACACGCCTCGCGCTGGTGCGGATCCTCGAGGTGGAGCGTGAGAGCGAAGCGCTGTTGCGTTACGCCGTGCGTGAGGACGCGGCCTTACGCGCAGGCATTGATGTGGTCGCGCCGGGCACCGAAGTGGCTCGCGTGCTGCCCTCCACGTTGCCGGCAGCGATTTCCCGGAAGGGCTTGTCGCAGTCACTTCCGCTATTGCGTCCATGATCGCATGGAGTGCGTGCCTGTTCCTGGCCACGCAACTCACGGTACATGCGGGCCCGCCGGTGAGCTCGCTCGATGCCTGGCTGGTATCGCGCTTTCAGGGCACGCAGCTGCTGGCCGACTCCATGCCGACCACGGCATCGGTGGCGGCCGAGAGTCCGTTGCCGCGCATCGAGGGCACGCGCGCGGGGCGTTCGACCGACACCCTCTACGCCATTCACTTCGGCGTGCGGCTGGGCACACCGGCGCTGGCCGTGAACGACGTCGTGCAGCTCACGGGCCCCACGGGTACGATCACGCCACTCTCGGCCCGTGTGATCGCGCGGCGCGCCTTCCGGGCACCGCGACGGCCGGGCGCTTCGTCGAATGCCGACGCCGCGTGGCGGTACGGATGGAGCTATCAGGTGGTAATGCCGCACCGCGCCAAGGCCACTGGCGCGGCCACTGGCGCGGCCACTGGCGCGGCCGCGGTGCCGGTCGCGCGGTACCGCGGGTGGTTGCTGCTGACCGTACAACCGGCCGCGAACCGAAAGTGAACCGACGGTGAACCGACGGTGAACCGGCGATAGGCGGCTGGGTAGACGTTCAGGCGCGCATCATTCCCGCTACATTGCCCGTCGCCATGGAAAGCCTGACGTGACATCGAATCGACTGCGGTCCATGCGACCGGCGTGTGCCGTGCTCACGGCCGCGCTGATCGCGCTGACCGTGCCTGCGCATGCGGCGGACGGGCAAGCGCAAGGGCAGACCCCGTCTGCGGCGCCGGCCCGTGGGAATCAGGCATGGCGCGATGCGCTGGCCGATTCCCTCGTGCGCCGCGCCATCGATCGACGCAGTGTGCAGCTCGCCGACAGTACGCTGCTCAGCTACACCGCCAGTGCGCATGGATTCCTGGCGTTTCTGGCGCAGTTGGGTGAAGGCGTGATCATTCCGCCCAAGGTCGTGCAGAGCGAAGAGTTGCAGCTGTCGATCGCGTGGTGGCAACCGGGACGCAGCGCGCAACGACTGGTGGGGCGCCGTGACACCACGCTGCTGCCGGCCGATGTGGGCTACTATCGCGATCGCTACAGCGTGGTGCTCGACAACCTGCCCGACCGCATTCGGCTCGGCGACGGACAGGATGTCCGCGACGTACCGCATCCGCTGGCCGCACTCGCGCCGCGCCTGTACGAGTATGCGATGGGCAGTGCCCTGCGTATCCGGATTCCCGGTCGCGAGATCGTGGTGGACGAGGTGAAGTTCCGCCCCCGCAATGCCGCGCTGCCGGCGGCGGTGGGATCGGTGTATCTCGATCGCGAAACCGGCGCCGTGGTGCGGCTGTCGATGACCTTCACGCGCGCGGCAATCATCGACAAGCGCATCGAGACGCTGGTGGTCACGCTCGAGAATGGACTGGTGCGCGAGCGGTACTGGCTGCCGCGCCGTCAGGAAGTGGAAGTGTCGCGCGGCAGCACATGGTTCGACATTCCGGCGCGCGGTATCGTGCGCGGACGTTGGGAGATCTCGGGCTACGACGTGAATGAGCGCCTGCCGCAGAGCACGATGCTGTTGCCGCGGTGGAGTGCGGCGCCGCGCGACTCGGCCAAGGCGTATCCGTTCACGGGTCGCGTGATCGATGCCCTGCCCCCGGAGATCCAGATCGCCAGCAGCGAGGAAGTCGTACGCGCGCGCGTCCAGGCGGAAGCGGCGATTCGCAGTTCGATGCTGTCGCGGCCCACCACTGCGTCGGTTACGGGGCGCGGCATCAGCGATCTCGCGCGCTACTCGCGTACCGAGGGGCTCGCCGTCGGCATCGGTGCGTCGCATCGCAGCAGCCTCGGTGTGCAGGTGGGTGGCCGGGTGCGCTACGGCTTTGGCGACGAGCAGGTAAAGGGCCAACTCGCGATCGGTCCGGTGCCGGCCTTCGGACGCACGCCGCTGATTCAGCTGTTCGCCGAACGCGACTACCGTGATCTGGCCTTCGCCGAGCGGGCCGGCGTGACGAACTCGATGGCGGCGGCGCTGTTCGGCAGCGATTACACCACGCAGGTGGACACGCGTGCCATCGGTGTGCTGTGGCGGCGCACGCCCACCAGTGCGTTCACGTGGCGGCTGGCGTACGAACAGGACCTGCCATTGTCGGTGCAGGCGTCGTCGGTGTCGGGGCGTTTTGCGCCGACGCTCAAAGCGTGGGAAATCGCGGGTGTGCGGGCCGAGGTGCAGGGCACCGGCGGGTGGGTTGGCGCCGATGAGCGTGGCGCGCGCGGCAACTGGTCGTTGCAGGGGGGCGCCGGCGCCTATGAGGGTGAGCAGATCCTGGTGGCCCGGGCGCAGGGGTTGGTGCAGATCACGAAGCCGCTGGGGCACGATCGCGCGCTGTTCCTGCAGACGTTCGCCGGCCTGGCCGGCGGGCGGGAGCTGCCCCCACAGTGGCTGATCTTCGCCGGCGGTCCGTGGTCGGCGCCGGGGTATGACTTTCACGCCTTCGCCTCACGCGCAATGCTGTCCCAGCGGCTCGAGCTGCGGCAGCCGATTCCGGCGCCGTCGATTCCGCTCAAGCGGTGGGGGAAGTCTCCGCCGCACGTGACGCTCGCGCCATTCGTGCAGTTGTTGGCGACGGCCAGCGGAACGCCTGCCCGCCCCACGGAGGCGGCACTTCGGCCATCGGCGGGACTGGGTGTGCTGATGTTCTACGATCTGGTCCGCGCCGATGTGGCCCGCGGACTGCGCGACGGACAGTGGCGCTTCGCCATCGACATCGACCGCGGCTTCTGGGGGATTCTCTGAGCGAACGCTACGACGCGGCCTACTTCGACAAGTGGTACCGGCACCCCACGCATCGCGTGAAGACGGCGGCCGAGCTGGCCCGTCAGGTGTCGTTCGTGTTGCACACCGCCGAGTGGGTGCTGGGGCGACGCGTGCGCACGGTGCTCGACGTGGGCTGCGGCGAGGGCAACTGGTATCCGGCGCTGCGGGCGCTTCGTCCCCGGATCGCGTATCAGGGTGTCGATCCAAGCGCGTATGCCGTGGCCAAGTTCGGCGCGCGGCGGCATCTGCAGCAGGGGGGCATCGAGGATCTTGGCTCGCTGGAGCTGCGCGAGCAGTACGACTTGGTGGTGTGCTGCGGCATGCTGAACTATCTGTCGGTCGATCAGCTCACCAGCGGCATCACGCAGGTCGCGCAGCGTACGGGCGGGATGGCCTACCTGGAGCTGTTCACGAAGGACGACCATTTCGAAGGGGACACCGACTGGCCACCGCCCAAGTCGGCGGCGTGGTATCGCGGTCTCATGCAGCGGGCCGGCCTGGTTCCCGTGGGCATGCAGTGCTACGTGGCGGAAGCCGAGCAATACCGGGTCTCTTCGCTGGAACGGCTGTAGATTCTGCAGCATGACAGATCGGATTGCCGCGCCGACGCGCTGGTCGACGTTTCTCGAGGAACTCCGCGCCGAACGCCGCGCGTGCGACGCCCCCCGTCCGCTGCGGGCGCTGGCTGAGGAATTCGCCGGTCGCACGCTCGCGCTGCTCTTTCCGCAGTTCGCGCACCCGTCGCGACTCGGTCCGGCCGGCGTCGATGAGGAAGCGGCGCATGTCGAAGCGTTGCTGCGCGCGGCGATCACACCGACGGTGAGCGATGTCGAACAGGTGGTGGCCACGTTCCTGGACCGGATGCCCGATGTGCGCGCGTCGCTGGAACTCGATGCCGAGGCGATTCTGTCCGGTGACCCGGCGGCCGAGAGTCTGGAAGAGGTGATTGTGGCCTATCCGGGATTTCTGGCTACGGCGGTGCATCGTGTGTCGCACGAGCTGTATCTGCTGGGCGTTCCCGTGTTTCCGCGGTTGCTCTCCGAATGGTCGCACCGGGAAACGGGCATCGACATTCACCCGGGCGCCGTACTGGGGGCGAGCTTCGCGATCGATCATGGCACGGGCGTGGTGATCGGTGAAACGAGCATCATCGGCGATCGCGTGCGACTGTATCAGGGCGTCACGCTCGGTGCGCATGCGGTCAGCAAGAAGCTGGCGAACCAGAAGCGGCATCCTACTCTGGGCAACGATGTCGTCGTGTATGCCAATGCGACCATTCTCGGCGGGACCACCAAGATCGGCGACGGATCGATCATCGGCGGCAACGTGTGGATGACGTCGTCGGTGCCACCGCGGTCGGTGGTGCAGTTCTCGAGTCGGGTGGAGCAGCGCCCGACCGATGATGGGATCGAGTTTCATATCTGATCGTCGATATCCGCACATCGCACCGTTCCGTTCGCTCACTCTGACCTCACCGACTCATGCGCGTCTCCACGATTCTCGACACCATCGGCCACACGCCGCACGTGCGCCTGCATCGCTTGTATGATCCGCGCGTCGAAGTGTGGATGAAACTCGAGCGCGCGAATCCGGGCGGCAGCATCAAGGATCGTATCGCCATGGCGATGATCGAGGATGCCGAGCAGCGTGGTTTGCTCACGAAGGACAGCGTGATCATCGAACCGACGTCGGGGAACACCGGTATCGGACTGGCGATGGTGGCGGCGGTGAAAGGCTACAAGCTGGTACTGGTGATGCCGGAGTCGATGTCGATCGAACGTCGCAAGTTGATGGCGGCGTACGGCGCGACGTTCGATCTGACGCCGCGCGAGAAAGGCATGAAGGGCGCCATCGAGCGTGCGAATGAACTGGCGGCCGAAATGCCGAACGTGTGGATGCCCAACCAGTTCAACAACGAAGCGAACATCCGCGCGCATGCCCTGACGACGGCGCGCGAGATCCTCGCCGACTTTCCCGATGGCGTGGACTATCTGATCACGGGCGTCGGCACCGGCGGCCATCTCACGGGCTGCAGTGAAGTGCTGAAGCAGCACTGGCCGGCGATGAAGACGTTCGCGGTAGAGCCGGCCAAGTCGCCGGTGCTCAGCGGCGGCGCACCGGGGCCACATCGCATTCAGGGTGTCGGCGCGGGCTTCATTCCCGACAACCTGCATCGAGACACGATGGATGGCGCGATTCAGGTCACGGAGGAGGCGGCGTTCGAGTACACACAGCGTTCGGCGCGTGAAGAGGGTATCCTGATCGGCATCTCGAGCGGCGCGTCATTGGCGGCGGTGGCGCAGACGATCCCCGACATGATCGACGGCGCCCGTGTGCTCACGTTCTGCTACGACACCGGTGAACGGTACCTGTCCATCGACGGGCTGTTTCCCGCGTGATGCGTCGTGTCCGCGCGATCGCCGCGATTGCGTTGTGTGCGCCGGCGTTGGTGCGGGCGCAGGCAACGGCGACCGCCACTGGAGCCGCACCGAAAGTCACGCGCGCCGATCTCGCCGCGGCGTACATGCGGGTCGATGCGGCGTACACGCTGCGGGAAGACGCGAAGACCCTCCCCGACAGCCTGCGGGCACTGGTGAATCGCACGGTCGATCGTGCCGCGTTGAGTTTCTTCAGCGGGCAGTTCGGCGCGGCGGTCGGCACCATCGATGCGGCCGCGGCGCAACTAAATGGCGTGCCCACGATAGTGCCGGCGGCAGCGGCGGGGCCGCGCTCGCTGAATGGCGCACCGGTCAGTGCCGCGCGCGACGAGTATCTGGCCCGGCTCGCAGTGGTGGACAGCACGGGGCCGTTGGCGCAAGCGCTGCTCTCCACGCGTGAGCGGGCCAAGCTGCTGGTCGATGTGCCCTCTCCCGAGCGCAGCGCGGAATTTCTGAACGACCCCGCGCGGCTCTCTCGCGATCTGGCGCGCGAAGTGAGCGTGCTGGAGCGCGGACGCGATCCGTACATCGGCCTCGTCGGTGATTTCTGGCGCGTATATCGCGGCGCGAACAACACGCTGGTGCCCATGCGTATCGTCGCGCCGCCGTCGGCCAACGTGCGCAAGCCGGTGGGTGTGCTGCTGGTGCTGCACGGTGCCGGTGGCGACGAGAACATGTTCGTCGACGCGTACGGCAGCGGGATCGCCACGAAGCTCGCGGCGGAGCAGCGACTCATTCTGGTGTCGCCGAAAACCGATCTGTTCGGTGTGACGCCCGAGCACTTCGACGCCTTGATGGTGCTGTTGCGCAACGAATTCCGCATCGACAGTTCGCGCGTGTATCTGATCGGCCACTCGATGGGTGCCGGCGCGGCGGCGCGACTGGCGCAGGCGCGTCCGGCGCAGTTCGCGGCGGTGGCACTGCTGGCCGGTGGCAGCCCGATCACGGTGGCCAATGCACCGCCGTCGCTGTTCGTCGGTGCGGAGCTCGACGGCATCATTCCCGCGGCGCGGGTAGAAGCGGCGGCCAAGGCGACGCCGGGTGCCAAGTATGAACTGTTCCGCCACGAAGGCCATCTCTTGATGGTGGGGAACGGTGTGCGCCGCGCCGTCCCGTGGCTCGTGTCGCACACGCGCTAACCGAACCGCAACGCCCTGTGCCGCATTTTTCTCCGATTCTGTTCGGGCTCGCGTTTGCCACGATGGTGGTGGCACTCACCGCGTTCGGTCGTCGCCTGCCGATCCCTGCGCCCCTGTTGCAGGTGTTAGCCGGACTCGCCGTTGGCTTCGTGCCCGGCGTGGAGATGCCGACGCTCGATCCCGATGTGGTGTTCTTCGTGTTTCTGCCGCCGATTCTGTGGGCGGCGGCGTTCTTCACGTCGTTCCGTGAATTCACCGCGAACCGACGCGCAATCGGCGGCCTTGCCATCGGACTCGTGGTCGCGACGACGGTGGTGGTCGCCGTCGTCGTGCGCATGCTGATTCCCGATATGCCGTGGGCGGTGGCCGTCGCCCTTGGCGCCATCGTGTCACCGCCTGATGCCGTGGCCGCCACGGCGGTGGTGTCGCGCTTGCCGGTGCCGAGTCGCGTGATCGTGATCCTCGAAGGCGAAAGCCTGGTGAATGACGCGTCGGCGCTGGTGCTCTATCGCACGGCGGTGGCGGCGGCGGTGACCGGGGCGTTCAGCTTCGGTGAAGCGCTGGTCCGCTTCTTCCTCGATGCCGGTGTGGGTGTGTTGGTGGGCCTCGCCGTGGGCTGGCTCACGATTGCGGTGGCTCGTCGCACGCGCGATGAACTGGCAGAAACGGTGCTCACCTTGGCCGCGCCGTATGCCGCGTGGGTGCTGGCCGAGACGCTGCACGTATCGGCCGTGCTGGCCTGCGTGGCTGGTGGACTCTATGCGCGTCAGCATCTGTCCTCGGCGGTGGGACCGCGCTCGCGCATTCAGTCGCGGGCAGTGTGGGACCTGCTGGTGTTCACGCTCAACGCGCTGATCTTCATTCTGCTGGGACTGCAGTTTGCGGAGCTCATGCAGAAGTCCGGCGCGGCCGCATTCGACGGCGCGGTGAAGTACGGCGTCATCCTGGGAGCCCTCGTCATGGTGGTCCGGCTGCTCTGGGTGCCGGTGACCACCATCTGTCGCGAGTCGCTCCGCCGCGGTCGCGTGGTCACGTCGACGGCCGGCAGTTGGAAGGCGATGTTCCTGGTGTCGTGGACGAGCATGCGTGGCATCGTCTCGCTGGCCACGGCGTTCGCATTGCCGCTCACGCTCGACAACGGCGCGCGCTTCCCGTATCGCGACGAGGTGATCATCATGACGATGTGCGTCATTCTGCTCACGCTCGTGGTGCAGGGCCTGTCGCTGGCGCCGATCATTCGCGCCTTCAAGTTCGTGCCGGAAGCCGCGCACCACGAAGAGGAGCAGATCGCGCGACAGGAAGCGCTCCGGCGCGCGGCCGAAGCGCTGGAAGATGCGTCGCGTGAGCCGTGGGCCGACCCGGCCGACGTGGAGTGGCTCCGTACGGAGCTGCGCGACCGCCAGCACCGGCACAAGCATGGCAGTCACGTCAATCATGGCAGCCGGTCGCGCTTGCGCTCACGCATGCTGGACGCCGAACGTCGGATGCTACTGCGTCTCCGCAACGAAGGCGCGATCTCCGACGAAGTGCTGCGCACCCTCGAGTCGGAGATCGATCTCGATACGCTGCGACTCAGCCCTACGTCGTAAGCTCTGCCGCCGCAGGTGCGCTGGTCGTGCCTTCGGGCAGCCGGTCGAGCCGATCGAGGCGCTCGACATCGATCGCGATCGATTCGCCCGCCGACTGCGCGAAGATGTCGGCAAACTTGGCATCCCACGTGACGTCGTCCCAGAAATACGACGCCCGCACCGACACGTGCGTGGAGAACGTCTCTTCGTGCGCGGTGATCAGGATGAGGAGTTCCGCCTCCGACTCGCGCAACTGCTGCGGGGTGAATCCCCGCAGCGGGCTGTCGGCGGTGATCGGATGCACTACGGTCCAGTGCAGCGGGAAGACCGCGACCTGACTGCGTTCCAGCGCGAGCTGATGGAAATTGCGCTCGCGCTTTCCGTCGAGCATCTCGTACAGCGAGAGACTCACATCGGCGCGCACATCGGTGAGCTGACTGGGCAGTTCATTCACGAACCGGAACATCAGTCCGCGTCCGCCGTCATACGGTGCGACCACCGCTGATGTGCTGAAGCGGAGTTGCGCCCGCGGACGGATGAGACGAGCCAGCAGCAGTCCGCCGGCGAGCACCAGAACCATCGGTCCCGTCAACGACTCGATCACCACGAGCCAGTTGGCGGTGATCCCCACCGCGTGAATGGTGCCGGTGCCGGTCGTGGTAAAGATCCCCGTGCTGAACACGAACGCGCGCAGGAATGGATCGGCGATTCCGAGTACCTCGCTGCCCACGAGCGCTTCGGCCGGCAGCGCCGCATAGGTGAGCGCGAAGATTCCATTCAGCAGCAGCACGGCGCCGAAGGTCCACAACACGAACACGGCCCACGGTGCATGCAGGGCGGCGAGATACAGTCGCTCGGTGCGTTGCGCGCGCAGTCCGTACTTGGTGGCGGTGGACGTACCGTCGCGATTGAACAGGCGCCCGCGCGAACGCTGGGCCACCACGCGTCCGAAGCCGAGGTCGTCGCCCGGGGCGGTAGGTGCGGCCGCGGTGGGCGCGGTCGGTGGTGCGGTCGTCGACGTCGCGTGGCCGACGTCGGTATCGTCGAACGTGCCGGCGGTCGGAGTAGTCACGGCGATCGGGTTGGAGTTCGCGAGGGGTGCACCACCCGAAGATATCGTATTGCCGACCGGGTGGCGCGTGGTATCGTTGGGGATGAACGCTGACACGCTCCGCATCGCCGGCGCCCAGCTGGCGCCGGTCTGGCTTGACCGCAACGGCACGCTGGCGAAAGTGATCTCGGCCATTCACGCCGCTGCCGACGACGCGGTGCAGCTCCTCGCGTTCCCGGAGGCGTTCGTCCCAGGCTATCCATGGTGGATCGAGTGGACCGACGGCGCCCGCTTCGATGCGGCCGTACAGAAGACATTGCACGCCCACTATCTCGATCAGGCCGTACAGATCGAAGCCGGGCACTTGAACGACGTGTGCGCGGCGGTCAAAGACCGAAAGATCACGGTCGTGCTCGGCATCATCGAGCGCCCGCTCGACCGCGGCGGGCACAGTGTGTACGCGAGCCTGGTTACGATCGACGCGGAGGGGGCGATCGTGAACGTACATCGCAAGCTCATGCCGACCTACGAAGAGCGGCTGAGTTGGGCGCCGGGTGACGGCCACGGTCTGCGTACGCACCGCGTGGGCGCGTTCACGCTGGGAGCGCTGAACTGCTGGGAGAACTGGATGCCGCTGGCGCGCGCCAGCCTGTATGGTCAGGGCGAAGATCTCCACGTGGCCGTCTGGCCGGGCAGCGTGCGCAACACCGAGGAGATCACGCGCTTCATGGCCCGTGAAGGCCGCTCGTACGTGATGTCGGTGGGGGGCGTGCTGCGGCGCGATCAGGTGCCGGAAGAGACGCCGCATTTCGCGTTGCTGCAGCGCGTGCTGCCCGACGTGATGGGTGAAGGCGGCAGCTGTGTCGCCGGCCCAGATGCGGTGTGGCTGGTGGCGCCGGTCGCACACGATGAACGCATCATCACGGCCGACATCGAACATGTGCGTGTGCGTGCGGAGCGGCAGAACTTCGATGCGATGGGACACTACGCACGCCCCGATGTGCTGCAGCTCGAGGTCAACCGCGAGCGGCAGCGTGGGGTGCGGCTGCGCGACTGACGCCGCGTACGCCTGGCGTCAGTAGCCTCGTGTGCGGTCGACCGCCCACTTGGGCATTTCGCCGCGCTCGAGCGACTCGAGACACTCCAGAAATCCGTGCGCGGCACCGTCGATGGTGGTGAGACCGGAGATATGCGGCGACACCATCACGCGCGGGTCGCTCCAGAGCGGTGAGTCGGCGGGCAGCGGCTCGGTGGCGAACACATCGAGCGCGGCGCCCCGCAGCCAGCCGTTGTCGAGTGCGTCGGGGAGTGCGGTTTCCTCGACCACGGAGCCGCGGCCGGCGTTCAGCAGCACGGCTCCCTGACAACGCGACAGTACCTCGCGTGAAATCAGTCCGCGCGAGGCCGGCGTGTCGGGCACGGCGACCACGATCCAGTCGGCGTTGCCCACCAGGTCGCCGAGCGCACTCGACGGGTGCACCGCGCTGAACGCCGCGCTGTCAGCCGTTCCGCTGCGCGATACGCCGGTCACGTGCACGCCCAACGACTGCAGCGCACTCGCGATCGCGCGGCCGATATCCCCCGTGCCGACCACCAGCGCACGCGTACCCGCCACCCGCGCGATATCGCGCGGCGCCCAGCGCCGCTCGCGCTGCGCTTCCGCCAATTCCAGCATCTGCAGTTGAATCGCGAAGATGCGTGACACTGCCCATTCGGCGATCATCGGACCGAAGGACTCCGGGCTGCGCGTGAGCAGAATGGACGGATCGAGATCCGACGCCATCCAGGAATCGACACCGGCGCCGGTGCACTGGATCCATCGCACGGTGCCCATGTGCGCGACCGACGGCGGCCGCTTGAAGCCGATGTACGCCTCCGCCCATTCCAGATCGTCAGCCGTGATGTCGGTGAACACCTTGCCGCGCAGTTCGAGGTCGGGGCGACGCGCGCGAATCGACTCGGCGATGCCCACATGCGCGTTGGCGCCGATAGCGATACGACGCGGAGCGAACGGAAGCGGAAAGGTCATCAGACGGACTGGCGTTGAGTGGGAGACGAACCGATGGCATCACCGACGGCATTACAGGCGAGCACCGTGGCAAAGATGAACAGACCGGGGAAGATCGCGAGCCACGGCTCGCTGGTCATCGCCGTTTGCGCCTGATACAACATGTTGCCCCAGCTGGCGGTCGGCGGCTGCACGCCGACGCCGAAGAAGCTCATCGTGCTTTCCAGCAGAATGCCACGTCCGATGGCGAGTGTAGTGGCGACCGTGGCCGCGGGAATGATGCCCGGCACAATGTGGCGCACGATCACGCCCACCGGATTCGCGCCGATGGCCCGCGCCGCCTGAACGAAATCGAGCGACGACAACGACTGCACTTCGGCGCGGACGACCCGTGCGGTTTCCATCCATCCGGCGGCGGCAACCAGCAGGATCAGCATGGGCACGCCCGGCTGGAGTACGGCCGCGCCGAGCATGAGCAACGGAAGCCGCGGAATGGCGAGCATGGCATCGGTGGCGCGCATCAGGACATCGTCGACCCAGCGTCCGGCGTATCCTGCCACCGCGCCGACTGCGACGCCGATGGCCGCGCTCATGAGCGCCGAGAGCACGCCGATGGCGAGCGACACCCGGGCACCCACCAGCACGCGCGTGAGCACGTCGCGCCCGAGTTCATCGGTGCCGAACCAGTGCACCAACGAGGGTGCGGCGCGACGGTTGGCCAGATCGAGCGCATCGGCGGCAAATGGCGCGAGATACGGGGCAAGCAGCGACGCCACCACGAGCGTGGCGAGAAAGAGCAGCCCACCGCGAGGGCCCGCCTTCATGCGGCACCCCGCGTGCGCGGGTCGATGGCGCGCACCGCGATGTCGGCCAGCAGATTGAGCACCATCACGGCGATTGCACCGCACATGAGAAACGCCATCAGCACGGGATAATCGCGCTTCACGAGCGACTCGGTGAACAGACTGCCCACGCCGGGCCAGGCGAACACGCTTTCGGTGACCACCGCACCCGACGCCATCATGGCGGCATCGAGCAGCACAACGGTGATGAACGGGCCGAGTGCGTTGGGCAGCGCATGACGCAACAGGACGCCGCGCTCGGAGACGCCGCGAACCCGCGCGGCATTCATGAACGGCCGGCCAATGGTTTCGCGCATGGCGCGTCGCAGATAGCGAGACCACGCCGCCGCCTGCACGGCAGCGAGAACGACGACCGGAAGCACGAGATGCGCGATGCGATCGGCGAATGAACTGGCGCCGAACGACGCGCGCCCCGATGACGGCAGCCAGCCCAGCGTGATCGCGAAGACCAATTGCAACAGCAGGCCGAACCAGAACACCGGCAGCGAGATGCCGGCCACGGCAGCGAACGAGGTGATGCGATCGAACACGCGATGCACCGACGCCAGCACGCCGACGGGCAGCGCGAGGCAGAGTGCGAGCAGCGTGCTCGCGCCAACGAGTTCGAGTGTCGCGGGCACGCGCTCGAGCACACGCTCGAGTACCGGACGGCCGTCGGCGAAGCTGTAGCCCCAGTCGCCGCGCACGAAGGCCGAAAGCCACGAGAAGTACTGCGCCGCCAGTGGACGGTCGAGCCCCATCGCGGCGCGCAGGCGCTCGATGTCCTGCGGCCGCACATTCGGATTCTCGAGATACGCCGCCAACGGACCGCCCGGTACCGCCTGCAGCAGGGCGAACACCAGCACCGAGATGAGGACCAGCAGCGGAACGCTCTGCAGCACCCGCCGCACGATCATGCCACGCATCACGGCGTGCCGATCTCCCACAGGTGCACGTTCCAGAACGGGCCGGCGTTGGTGGGATTGCCGGTGAAGCCCTTCAACGCCTTGGGCACGGCATCCACCTTGGCGGTGTTGTACAGCACGATTTCCGGCGCGAGCGCCGCGATACGACGCTGCGCTTCACGCAGCAGTTCGTTGCGCTGCGCCACATCGGCGGTGCGATCGGAGCGGTACAGCAGCGACGAGAGCTCGGCGTCGTTCACGTAGTTGATGTTGCGCCCGGCCGGCGGCATGCGGTCGCCGGCAAAGAAGAGCGTGAGCTCCGGGTCGGCGCCCATCTGCCACCAATGCAGCATGGCGTCGAAGTCGCCCGCGAACCACACGCTGCTGATAGTCGTACCGTCGAGCAGCTTCACCGTCATCTCGGCGCCAACGTCGCGGAACGCCTGCTGCAAGGCCTGCGACACATTCTCGCGAATGGCAAAGCCGGACTGGGTGATGAGTGTAAACGCGAGGCGCTTACCGTCCTTCAGGCGGATGCCATCGGCGCCTGGCACCCATCCCGCCTCGGTCAGCAGCGTGCGGGCGCGCTCCGGATCGAACGCATACGTCGGCACTTTGGGCTCATACGCAGCGGAGAGCGGCTGGATCGGTCCGTTCACCACTTCCACCTGCCCGTCGAGAATCGTGCGCACGAGCAGATCACGATTCACGGCATGGGCGAGCGCCTGCCGCACCTTGATGTCGGCGAAGGGCGTGAAGTGCTTCTGGTTGAGCGTCACGTGCTCGTAGCCGTTGCCGACCACCCGGTTCATCCGAAGTCCCGTGATGGACTCCAGCTCGCGCACCTTGTCCCACGCGACCAGCGCCACCATGTGCACTTCGCCCGACTTCAGGAGGTTGATGCGCGTCGTGGTGTTCGTGAGAAAGCGGAAGAGCAGCTGCTTGATCTTGGGATACTCCGCGCCGCGCCAGTAGCCCTCGGCGCGCTCCAGCAGGATGTACTCGCCCGTCTTCCATTCCTTCACTTTGTACGGGCCGGTGCCGAGCGGGGCGCGATTATAGTCGTTGGCCGTGTTCAGATCGCGCCCTTCGAGCACATGCTTCGGCAGCGTACCACGCACGAACTGCAGCTGATACGGCGCGTACACTTCCTTGTAGTGCACAACGGCCGTGAGCGAGTCGGGCGTATCGACCGAGGAGATGCGATCGAATCCGTCCACGCTCTCCGGCTTCCAGTCGCCCTTGTTGATGGCATCCACGGTGAACTTCACATCGGCCGATGTGTGCGGCACGCCGTCGTGCCACTTCACGCCGGGTCGCAACTTCCACGTGACATCCATGCCGCCGTCAGGACGCACCACCACGCCACCATTCTCCGTGGTCGGGATCTCGGCGGCCAGCACGGGAATCACCTTCATCTCCTCGTCGTTGGTGACGAGTCCTTCCACCACGCACGACTCGATGTCCTCGAGGATGTGCGTGGCGTAGCGGTTCATCGTATCGGGCTCACGGTCGTAGCCCACGATGAGCAGATCATTCGACGGTCCACCGCGGGAGGTCTCTCCGCCGCAGGCCACGAGTGACGCGCACAGCGCGGCGGCCACGCCGAGGGCCGCGAAGGGAGTTGAGCGACGGGACAAGCGTACCGACCAACGCATCATGAAGTTGCCGTGAGGAGTCGCGCCGCGAGCGCCACGGGAATAGCTCCCCGGCTCAACAGCGCATCATGAAAGTGCCGCGGCGAATAGTCCGCACGCTGGCGCATGGTGTCCCGCAGATCGAGAATGCCCTGCGTACCCAGCCAGTACATCACGGCGGTGCAGGGAAACATCGAGTTCTTGGTGGCTTCGCCGGTGGCCACGGCCTCTGGCATACCGACTTCCTGCACGTAATACGCCACGGCCTGCGCGAAGGTGAACTCGCCCGTGTGTAAGCGAATGTCGACGATGGCGCGCGCCAGCATGCGCACGCGACTCTGCTGTTCGGCGGCGCGCTCGAGCGGTGTGAGAAATCCGAGTTCGTCGGCGAGCTCGGTGGCGTAGCACGCCCAGCCTTCGGCCATGGATCCGCCCAGGAACATCCCGATGCGGCTTGCGCAGTCGACCGCGGCGATCTTGCCGATGCGCGAGTGCGATCGATGCGTGGCGTGGCCGTTCTGCACGTGATGGCCGAGCGCCCCGTGATGCACGACATGATTGAGCGTGATGGTGCTGTGATTCCACGCCTTCAGACGACGCTCACGCTCGTCCGGCGCGATGCTGTCGTCGACAGGCGTCACCAGATACAGATGCTCGGGGCGAGGCTCGTACGGTGCCGGCGAGCGATAGAACAGGAAGTACAGCTGCGGCGCGATATCGCGGGCCCACACGGGAATGGGCACGTAGCGCAGCGGCCAGTCGGGCCAGCTTACCTGATCGTGCTTGAGGGCGAGGGCGCGACAGGCTTCGAATTGCGAGGTGAACGTCGCGAGATAGTCGGCTTCGGAGGGGCGATCCAAGGCGAGTTTGGCGCCGAGCGTCTCGGGAGAGCCAGCGATCTCGGTCGCGAGCGCGTGGAAGCGCGCCTGCGCAGCGGGCATCTCGTCCAGTACATGCTCCAACAGTGCGGCAGACGTCTGCGCGCAGAAATGGCCGCGTTGCAGCAGCAGGTCGTACGCGTCCATGCCGATCGCGTAGCCCGACTGCACGTCGTGTGGCAACAGGAACAGCCCGTGTGCGGCCACGTCGAACGCCTGCGCCGCATCTGCCGCCGCTTCGGCAATCAGTTGACGTTCGGCGCCATCGATCTGGTGCTCGTCGCACCACAAGCGCAGCTGTCCCCGCACGAACGCCGCGAATACGCGCGCCTCGCGGGTGGCCCGATCGATCCAGATCGCGGGTACCGGCTCGGTGAGCGCGGCCGGCATCGCGGCGAGGAACGCCGGGATCGCGCGAAGCCGCTCCTTGATCGACGCGGTGCACGACTCCATGGGTAGCGTGGGGCGCAGCAGCAGCGACACGACGCTGAAGATCGCCTCGCCGGTCCAGAGCACGGGATTCCGGTCGTGGAAGAAGCGGCTCTGTGTTTCGAGAATGCGGACGTCGATGTTGGCGCGCGCCAGCTCGGCGTCGACGGCATCGATATCGGCGGCCAGCGCCGCGTCGCTGCGATGCGGCGAGGCGCTGAAGAGCGCGTCGTGCAACTCCGCCAGCTCGGCCACTTCGGTGTCCCGCGCGTCGCGCGACCAATCGGGGAGACGATGGTCGTGCGTGTGCAGCCCCGTGAACGTCGCGTTCACGGGATTGCGCGCGAAGTAGTGCGCGAGAAAGCGGTCGAGTGCGACGGTCGTGACGTGGCTCAGGATGCCGATCCCGCGACTGGAGGCTGTTCGAGCGGGATGCTCACCCAGCGCCGCTCACGGAACGAGCGCTCGACGGCGTTGATCAGCTCCTGCACGTGCGCCCCGTCTTCGAAGTTGCCTTCGTTGCCGTCCACTTCTCCGCGGATCTCGGAGATGAACGAGCCGATGAGATTCGCATAGAACAGCGAGCGCCACGATTCACGCGCACTGCCCCCTGCGGGGTAGAAGCGCTGCGGAATCTCGAGCTCCTTGAATTCCACGGAGTCGGCCGTCGCCCCTTTCAGCGTTTCGCAGATGCCGTTCTCTTCGACGAGTCGGCAGATCAACGCGCCCTTGCTGCCATACACGCGCGCTTCGATGCCGGGATAGTTACCCACGGTCACGAAGCTGGTTTGAATGGAGCCGATGCCGCCGTTGTCGAACTCGCCGATAAATATGTCGCCATCGTCGATATTCATGCGCATCATCGTGCCGGTGGCGCGCACCATGCGCTCGGGGATGAAGTTCTTCATCGTCCCGACCACCGACTTGAAGCGACTGCCCATGAAGAGGTGACCGATGTCGATGATCGGTGCGCCGTAGCCTTCGAGCGACGACACATGAATCTCGGTCTGGTCGGCCTCATGATCGACCTGACGCAACGGCGTTCTGCGGATCGAGCCACTGCGAGTTCTGCTCGTAGCCGTTGAAGATGAACGGCGTGCCGATATAGCCCTCGTCGATCAGCGCTTTCGATGTAGCGCATGGCCGGCGAGTAGCGGAAGGTGAAGCCGAGTTTCGTCTTCAATCCCTTCGATGCAGCCAGCGCCGCCGCCCGACGCGTTTCGCGTGAAGTCGAAGGCCACCGGCTTCTCGCACAGCACGTGTTTGCCGGCCTCCAACGCCGCGCAGCTCAGCGCAAAGTGCGTCGCGCTGGGCGTGCACACGTCGACCACATCGATATCGGTGCGGGCGATCAGCTCTTCGTGCGTGGCATACACATTCGGAATGTCGAACTGCGCCGCGAACTCGCGGGCGCGCTCGACGATCGGGTCGGCGATGGCGACGATGGTGCAGCGCGGATCGCGCTTCCAGCCCGGCAGGTGTGCGAACTGTGCCCAGGCACCGGCGCCGAGCACTCCAACGCGAACGATATCGTTACTGGCGGTCACTGAATTACCCGTGAGGTGTCACCCGGCAACAACAGCTGCCGGTGCGCCCAGATCGGCGCGATGCCGTTCTTCATGACGCGTTCGTGGAAATCGCGGAGGCTGAACTTGTCGCCCTGAGCGGCTTTCACATCGCGCCGCAACGTGAGCATGCCGCGCTTGCCCAGGAAGTAGCCGCCGTAGGTCGGGTCGTAGGTGCCACGTTCGGCTTCACGCTTGGCGGCGGGAGCGGCCACGTACGCCTGTTGCTCGAAGCAGGCCTGTGCCTGCGCGAGCGTCCATTCACCGGTGTGCAGGCGGATGCCCGACAACAGGCGGCAGATGCGCGTGAGGGCGTCGCTGAGTTGGGCCAGCTCATAGCGCGGGTCGCCGTTCATGAAACCCTGCTCCACGACCAGCTCTTCCGAGTAGTGCGCCCAGCCGTCCTGTCCGGACGAAGGCTGCGGAAACGGATTCAGGCCGATCCAGATACGACGGATCTTGCCCGGCGTTTCGCGCATGTGCACCGAGTGCAACCAATGGCCCGGCATGGCCTCGTGGGCCGAGGTAATCGCCAGCGACGCGAAGTTGAAACGCTCCAGCCATGCTTCCTGCACGGCGGGGGCGTCGGCCGAGTCGGCGTCGGTGATGTAGTAGTAGCTCTGCACCGGCGTCTTCTCGAGCGGCGGTGACGCATGCATTGACGCGAAGCCCAGCGAGAACGGCTGCGCGGGTTTGACGACCACGCGTTCGCCGTTGGGCACCACGGCCAGATCCTTCGTCGCGATGAAGCGAGTGAGTGAGTCCACGACGGCCTGCGCGGCGGCCACGACCTCGCCGCGCTTCGGATGATTGCGGCGAATCGTGAGCCACGTGGCCTGTGGATCGGCGCCTGGCGCCAATCGCAGCGCGGCCGCGCGGAAGCGCTCCTGCGCGCCCTTCAATTCACGCTCACCGAGCGCCGCGAGATCGGCGAGCGGGACATCGATCAGCTCTTCCGAGCGATAGCGTCGCGCCACGGCATCGCCACCGATCTTCCACTCGCCGTTCGCGGTGGGGAGCACCGTCTTCTCGAAATCGGTGGTATACGCGTCGATCTCGCGCGCGGCGACCGCGGCGGCGCTGAGCAGCGAATCCATGAGCGGCGTGCCCTTCTCGGCGGAGAACGCCACCGGCAGATCCGTGGTGAGCATCGTGGACGCACCGCGCATCATACCGAGTCCGCGTTCGGCGAAGATCCGCGGCGGATTGACGATGTTCGTGCGCGCCGCCTGCAGAAATGCCGGCACACCGGCGAGCTTGGCGATGATGCGACGCATGCGCACGGGCGCTGTGTCGTTCTCCATCGTCATCAGATTGTGCACGCCGTCGGACAACGCACTGGCGTACGTCATCGGATTGCGCTTCCAATTCTGCAGCGTTTCCTGTTCGAGCAGCCAGCCGTCGATCACGCCGGCGAGAATGCGCTTGTCCACGCGCTCGTCGGGGGTGAGCGATGAGTCGCTGAACGCCGCGAGCTCGGCCGCGGCCGTCTTCAGGGTGGCGATTTCGGCGGCGATGGCCTGCGCGGAAAAGTCGTCGAGCACGTCATCGTGATCGTGCAGGCCGTTGCCGGCCGCGATCGAGGGATGACGGCGCGCGAAGCCGTCGAGGTAGCGGTCCACGAACGGCGCGAGTCCCGCCGCGGTCGGTGACGTGTCGGCCGTGTCGGCGGTAGGCGCGCAGCCGATGGCAGCGGCCAGCGAGAGCAGCGCGAGCGCGGTGAGTCGTTTGGGGGTTCGCATCGGGGCTTAACCTGCGACCGATCTTCGCCCTTTGCAAACGAAATGACTGCATATTCGCAGCGATCCCGCTCCACGCTCCGTTCGGCCCTCCTGAGCCCAATTCCACGATGCGAATTCCGTCATCACGCGCCGCCGCTCGCCGAGTGCTGGCGGTCTCTGGCGTCCTCATCGCCGTCACGATGACCGGTTCGTTCGCACCGCTTGCGGCGCAACCTGCCGCGCTGTCGGCCACCGATCAGGAGGCCCGTGCCATCCTGCGCGAGCTGGTGAACATCAACTCCACCACCGGTACGCCGGGCGTGCGTCGGGCGGCGCAGGCGATGGCCAACCGGCTGTTGGCGGCGGGCTATCCGGCGGCCGATGTGCAGCTGCTCGGTCCTCGTCCCGCGCTCACGTCCGTGGTCGCCCGCCTTCGTGGCCGACCGTCGGGCAAGAAGCCGATTCTCCTCATGGCGCATCTCGACGTGGTGGCGGCCAACCGCGCCGACTGGCCCACCGATCCGTTCACGATGGTGGAGAAGGATGGCTGGTACTATGGCCGCGGTTCCGAGGACAACAAGGCGGGCGTAGCGACGATAGTAGCCAACCTCGTGCGCTGGAAGCGCGAGAAGTTCATCCCCGATCGTGACATCGTGGTGGTGCTGTCGGCCGACGAGGAGACCACCGGCGACGCAATGATCTGGCTGCTCAAGAACCATCGCGCCAAGCTCGACGCCGAGTACGCCCTAAACACCGACGCCGGCGGCGGAGCGCTGGACAAGGGCACGGCCGTCTCGAATTCCGTGCAGGCGGCAGAAAAGGTGTTCGCCAACTTCAAGGTCGAAGCCACGAACCCGGGTGGGCACAGCTCGGTGCCGCGCGCGGACAACGCGATCTACGATCTGGCGGCGGCATTGGTGGCGTTCGGCAAAAGCGAATTCCCGATCCGTCTCACGGAAGTGTCACGCGCGTACTTCCAGCAGAGTGCGGCCACGCAGACGCCCGAGGTGGCGGCGCTCATGCGCGCCGTGGCTGCCCAGCCCATGAGCGCGGCGGCGGCGCGGTCGCTGGCCGCGGCCAATCCTTACTGGAATTCGATGATGCGCACGACCTGCGTGGCGACGTTGCTGAGCGGTGGCCACGCCGACAACGCGCTGCCGCAACGCGCGTCGGCCAACATCAATTGCCGCATGCTTCCCGATGAAGTGCCCGACTCGGTGCGGGCGGCGATTCAGCGCACGGTGGGATCGTTGGCCAAGGTGACGGCCGACGGGCCGATCACGCCGAGTCCCGCGTCGCCCCTGCGCGCCGACGTGATGGGCGTCGTGGAGCGTCTCACCAAAGCCCGGTTTCCCGGAGCGGTTGTGGTGCCGGAGATGTCCACCGGCGCCACCGACGGGATGTTCACGCGCAACGCCGGCATTCCCACCTACGGCGTGTCGGCCATCTTCTTCGAGCAGCTCGAGCCGAGTCGCGCCCACGGACAGGACGAGCGCGTCGGCGTGAAGGCGTTCCACGAGAGCGTCGCCTTCTGGTACAGCATGGTGAAGGAACTCGCGTCGCCGGCGATTACGCCGTAGAGCCGACTACGCCGTAGGCGGTCGCAGCGGCTTCACTGCGAGCGTGAGCACGAACCCCACGGCCAGCAAGCCGGCCAAGAGCATCAGCGGCTGATCATAGATGTGGACACGCGGGGCGCCCGGGGCCAGCGCCGCTCGGGCGCGCTCGGAGAGCTGCGTAATGATGACGGGACCCATCACCGCGGCCACACTCCATGCGGTGAGCACGGCGCCGTGAATGGCGCCCACATTGCGCGCCCCGAACAGGTCGGCCAGAAACGCCGGCATCGTGGCGAATCCGCCGCCGTACATCGTGAACACCGTGAGCAGGCAGGCGAGGAAGGGCCACCACGCGCCCGCCTGGGCAAAGCGCGGAATGGCCAGGAACAGCGCGAACTGCACCGCGAAGAACAGGAGATACGTGGCGCGGCGACCCAGCAAATCGGAGGCGCTCGACCAGAGCAGACGCCCGCCGGCATTGGACAGACTGATCACCGCGACCACGGCTGCGGCCTGCTTGGGCGTGCGGCCGAAGAGGTCCTGCATCATGGGCGACGCCTGGGCCAGAATGCCGATGCCGGCCGTGACGTTCACACAGAGAATGCCCCAGAGCAGCACGAACTGCGGCGTGCGTATCGCTTCACTGCGGGTGAGTCCGGCCGTCGCCGGCGTGGCGACGCCCCCCGGCGCTTCGGGGGCGGGCCGCAGCAGCTGCGCGCCCGCCGACATCAATGCGAAGTACACGCCGCTCAGCACGAACAGGGCACGCGCCACGCCCATCTGTTCGATCAAAAACGCATTCGCATACCCGCCCAGGAACGCGCCGCCGCCGAACCCCATGATGGCGAACCCGGTGGCCATACCGCGGCGCTCGGGGAACCACTTCACCAGCGTACTCACCGGCGCGATGTAGCCGATGCCGCAGCCGATCCCGCAGAGGATGCCGAGTCCGAGAAAGAGCAGGATCGGTTGCTGCCAGAGCAGCCCCAGCCCGCCAAGCGCCAGTCCGCCGGCGAAGAACATGGCCGACGTCTCGGCCGCCACCCGCGCGCCACGCCGTTCCACCCACGGTCCCATGGTGGCGGCGCTCAGACCGAGCAGCACGAGCGCAGCGGTGAACGTGGTGTACGGCGGGCTCCCCCACCACGGCAGCGGCGGGAGCGCGGCAATGATCGGGCGGTTGAGGGTGCTCCAGGCGTACACCGAGCCGATGCCCAGATGGACGAGGACGGCGCCGAGGGGGATGGTCCAGCGGGATTTCGACATATGGCAGAATCAACCATATCGGGGCTCGATCCGTGCCGGGTAGTTTGCGGGATGTCATCGCGCGAAAGTCCGATCGCGGCCCAGCGGGCCCGGAACGCCCGTCTTACCGCCCAGGCGGAGCAGCTCGCGACGGCCGACCGCGACGAGCACGGATTGGCGGAGTTGCCGGTGATCCTGTTGCCGGCCAATTCGCGGAACACGACCGAGCTGCCCGAGGAGTCGCGCGACGCCTTTCTGGACAAACTGCGTGGCACGATCGCCGAGGCCTTTCTCGAGACGGTGCGCGACAATAGCGCGCCGATGAGTGCCGAGGCCACACAGGCGCGAGAAGACGCCGGCTGGGCGCTGCCCGAATCGATCCCGGCGATGCCCGATATCATCGGCGCCAGCTGCGGCACCTGTCGCGGCGAGTGTTGCACCGCCGGCGGCACGCACGGCTTTCTGCATGCCGACAGCATCATGCGCGTGCGGGCCCAGCTCACCGACGACGGAGAAACGGTGACGCCGGAATCACTGGAGGCGCACTACGCGTCGTTCCTGCCGGCCCGTCATTACCGGGGCTCGTGTGTGTTTCACACCACGGCCGGGTGCAATCTGCCGCGGGCGATGCGGTCGAATCTGTGCAACCGCTACGTGTGCGGCGGACTGGCGCAGCTCACGCGAGCGCTGGTGTCGACTGCTCAGACGTCAGCCTATGTAGCGGCCGCCGATTCGGTGCATTTGCGCCGCATGGCACTGGTCACGGTCGATGGGGCGCGTTCGTTGACGTTGCGCGACGGATAACAACAGAAAAAGCGGTTCCTGACTGACACGGATACGAACCGATAGGAACGGACACCATGGATTTGCTCCGCACGTGCGACGGGCATTGGTACGATTGATCAATTCTTTGGTTTGATCTGTTCATATCGGTTCCTACCGGTTCGTATCCGTGTCAGTCAGGAACGGTCGATTTCCGTTGCTATCCGTAGGGCCGATGGCCCATTGGCCAAGGAACCTGCGGGCCGGTTTCGCCGTAGGCGAGCAGATGATCCGCTATCCTGTGGCCATTCTCCTGAGTGCGCTGATGCTGTCGAATCACCCGCTCGACGCCCAGTCCACTCCGGACTTTGCGGCCGTTGATTCGTTCGTGACGCAGGTCATGCGGGCCGACCGGCTGCCTGGCGCATCGTTGGCGATCGTGCATGATGGGCACGTGGTGCATGCTCGCGGGTTTGGCACGGATGGGTACGGTCGCGCCGTGACGCCCCACACGAGCTTCACGCTCGGGTCGATGAGCAAGGCGTTCACCGCCCTCGCGATCATGCAGTTGGTGGACAGTGGGCGCGTGGAGCTGGATGCGCCGGCGCAGCGGTATCTGCCATGGTTGCGGGTGGCCGACAGCACGGCCAGCACACGGATCACGGTCCGGCATCTGTTGCTGCACACCAGCGGGATTCCCACTCGTGCGCGGCGCGCGACCGGCGAGTCGCGCACCCTCGCCGACCACGTCCGTGCATTGGCTGGAACGTCGTTGGCGCGGGCGCCCGGTTCGGGGCATGAGTATGCGAGTCCCAACTATCTCGTGCTCGGTGCGATCATCGAGGCCGTCACCGGCGAGACCTACGCGCACTATGTCGAGCGAGCGATCTTCGCGCCGCTGCAGATGGGTCACAGTCACACCGATCGCGCGCGCGCCATCGCGCAGGGCATGGCGCAGGGACACGTGTATATGCTCGGGTATCCGCGCGCGACCACGCTCCCCTTCGAGCACGATCGTTTGCCCACGGCGGCGCTGATCAGCAGCGCGCAGGACATGGCGCAGTTCCTGATCGCGCAACTCGCGGACGGCGTGTACGACGGCAGGCGCGTGGCGAGCGCTGCGTCGGTGGCCGCGATGCACACCGGGGGCGCCCCGTCCGAGGGCTTCTCGTATGCGTTCGGGTGGCGCGACGGAGCGATCGGTGGCGTGCGCGCGGTGCATCACGGGGGCATTACGCCGAATTTTCGCGGCAAGATGGTGATGCTCCCCGACTCCGGATGGGGCGTCGTCGTCCTCACGAATGCGTCGACCGGCATCCCGATGCCGCTCACGCCGACCAGCCATCGGTTGGCCGACGATATCGCCGCCTACCTCGTTGGCACGGCGCTTCCGCCGGCCACCTCGCCGCATCGTACGCGCTGGCTCCTGCTCGCCGCTCTCCTCGCCGGCGTGCTCGTGAGCCAAGTCCGCGGCCTCTGGCGCCTGTGGCGTGCCCCCCGGGTCGCCTCGCGTGGTCGAGCCTGGCGAATGGCGGCGTTTGACGTGGTGGTGGGGGCAGCCTTGGCGCTCGTACCGCCGAGATTCTTCGGGGTATCATGGCCGGAGATGCCGGCGGTCGCCCCCGACCTGGCGTGGTGGCTCCTGGTGATGGCGACCCTCTGCATAGCGTCAGCTCTGATTCGTATTCGGGCGCTGGCGATATAGTCCGTTATCCCAACGGGCCGAAGGGCGCTTTTCTGGTGGTCCTCTTCTGCCGTCTGGGCGACGACGCAATCGGTGGCCTCGATCTTCCGGGCCATGGTTGGTATCGGTCGATTGCTGCGCGGCCGTAACCTCTATACCCTTACAGATTCCAACCATTCTGTACATGGCCGGTGTCCAAACACGTGACCAAACCGATGCCTAATTCCCTCCGCCGTCCGATCCGCCTGGCTGCCTTGAGCGCCGCGCTGGTTGCCATGACGGCCTGCGCGACCTCGCGGTCGGCCTCCTCGGCCGGCCCTGCGTTTCAGATGGGCGACGCCGGCGCGATGGTGCGCGCGCGCGCCGACAGCTTGCGCTATCCCTGGGTGAAGGCCGATGTGGACTTCATGAGCGGGATGATCCATCACCACGCGCAGGCGATCACGATCTCCCGATGGGCGCCGTCGCATGGCGCAAGCGCGTCGGTGCAGCGGCTCACAGCGCGCATCATCAATGCCCAGACCGACGAGATCACGATCATGCAGACGTGGCTCAAGGACCGCCGTCAGACGGTGCCCATGGTCGACTCGCTCGGCAACGTGACGATGGGCGGGGCCGGGCATGACATGGCGGCGATGGCCGGCCACGATATGTCGGCGATGGGCGGCATGGCCATGGGCCAGATGTCGATGCCGGGCATGCTCACCGACGCGCAGCTCAAGGAACTCAACGCCGCGCGTGGGACCGAGTTCGACCGGTTGTTCCTGACCTATATGATCCAGCACCACCGCGGCGCTGTCTCGATGGTGAAGACGCTGTTCGCGGCGCAGGGCGCGGGGCAGGACGAAACGGTGTTCAAGTTCGCGAACGATGTCGAGGTCGATCAGAGCACCGAGATCAAGCGCATGTTCACGATGATGTTGGAGATGGGATTCGCCCCTCCGGCGTAAGTTCGCAGTAGCAGATGCACGTGCAGCACGACCACCACCTCTAGAACACAGGAACAGACATGTCAGAAGCACTTCCGCGTCGTCGCGGGGCGAGTGTTGTCACCGGTTACGCGGCCGTGGCGCTGCTGGGCCTCGCGGCGTGCGCGCCGTCGAAGCCCAAGACCGCACCGACGCCGATGAACGATCCGCGCGTCGGCCTCAAGGCCGGTCTGTTCGACGCCGGCGAAGCGATCTCGAACATGAAGGTCGTGGCGAAGGCGGTCTCCCCGCCGGGCTTCCTCGGCATCACGAACTCCGACCTCGCCTTCACCGGCAAGTACGCGATTCAGGGTAACTACAATGGCCCGGTGATCTGGGACATTTCGAACCCGGCCAAGCCGACGCTCGTGGTGGCCTATCACCTGCCCCGCGTCGCAGAACGACATCTCGGTGTACAAGAACCTGATGTTCATGTCGGCCGAAGCGAACAACGGCCGCGTGGACTGCAAGCCGGGTGGCGTGCCCGATCCCGTCAGCAAGGAGCGCATGCGTGGCGTGCGCGTGTTCGACATCAGCGACATCCGCAACCCGAAGCTGATCGCGAACGTGCAGACGTGCCGCGGCTCGCACACGCACACGGTGCTCGAGGATCCGAAGGACAAGAACAACGTGTACATCTACGTGTCCGGCTCGTCGGGCATCCGCTCGGCCGGTGAGCTCGAGGGCTGCGCCGACGTGGCGTCGGACGATCCGAACTCGGCGCGTCTGCGCATCGAGATCATCAAGGTGCCGCTCGCCAACCCGGCCTCGGCCGCGGTCGTCGGTCGCGCCAACATCTTCGCCGGCCTGGGCGCTGCTCCGAGCCACGGCCTGTCCGACGCCGACAAGGAAGCGGCGGCGAAGACGCTCGCCACGGCCAAGGCCAACGGTGCGTTCATCGCGAAGAACCCGCAGTCGGGCGCCGAGATGGTGGTGCCCCCGCAGGTGATCCGCCCGATGCTCGACAGCGTGATGAAGGCGCGTGGCGGCACGACCGTCAACGCGGCGGATAGCGCAGCGGTGCGTGGCATGGCGCAGGGCGCGGTCACGCGCATGTTCGCCGGTGCGGCGGGCGGCGGTGGTCGTGGTGGCGAGCGTTCGCAGTGTCACGACATCACGGTGTACCCGGCGCTTGGACTGGCTGGCGGTGCCTGTGAAGGACATGGCCTGCTGCTCGACATCAGCAACCCGACGGCCCCGGTGCGTCTCGACGCGGCGGCCGACTCGAACTTCGCCTACTGGCATTCGGCGACGTTCAACAATGACGGCACGCAGATGCTGTTCTCCGACGAGTGGGGCGGTGGTTCCTCGCCCAAGTGCCGCGCTGGCGACAAGCCGGAATGGGGCGCCAACGCGATCTTCTCGATCGTGAACAAGAAGCTCGTGTTCAAGAGCTACTACAAGATTCCGACCGTGCAGTCGTCGAACGAAAACTGCGTGGCGCACAACGGCTCGCTGATCCCGATCCCGGGCCGCGACGTGATGGTGCAGTCGTGGTACCAGGGCGGTATCTCGGTGTTCGACTGGACGGACCCGTCGAAGCCGAAGGAAATCGCCTCGTTCGACCGCGGCCCGGTGGATTCCACCCGCATGGCGATGGGCGGTTCGTGGTCGGTGTACTGGTACAACGGTGCGATCGTGAGCTCGGAAATCGCCCGTGGTCTCGACGTGGCCGAACTCGTGCCGAGCGAGTTCATCTCGCAGAACGAGATCGACGCCGCGAACACGGTGAAGTGGGATTACTTGAACGCGCAGGGTCAGCCGAAGATCTCGTGGCCGCCCAGCTTCGCGCTGGCCAAGGCCTACACGGACCAGCTGGAGCGGAAGGGCTGTGTGGCGCCGGCGAAGATCTCCGAGATCCGCTCGTCGATCTCGAGCGCCGAGAAGTCGTCGGGCGCGGCGCGCAACGCGACGCTGTCCAAGCTCGTCACGGACGTCGAAGCCAGCCGTAGCTGCGACCCGAAGAAGACGGACCTGCTGAAGAAGGCGCTGCAGGATCTGCAGACGCTGGCGATGTAATGAAGAGTACGGAGTAGGGAGTACGGAGTACGGAGTACGCAGCCCCCGATCCTGCAGAGGATCGGGGGCTGTTTCGTATCCGGAGTCGGATAAGTTTCGGGTATCCCACTCATCCCTCAGGATCTCATGACCGACGAATCGACGCTGCCGCCGTGCCCCGCCTGCAAGTCCGTGTACACGTACGAGCAGGGCACGCTGTACGTGTGTCCCGAATGCGCGCACGAGTGGTCGCAGACGGCGGCCCCCTCGAGCGACGACACCGAGACGGCGTCGAGCGTCATCAAGGATTCCAACGGCACTCCGCTGTCGGATGGCGACACCATCACCGTGATCAAGGACCTCAAGATCAAGGGGACGTCACTGGTGGTGAAGGTCGGCACCAAGGTGAAGAACATCCGCCTGGTCGGTGGCGATCACGACATCGACTGCAAGATCGACGGCATCGGCGCGATGAAGCTCAAATCCGAATTCGTGCGCAAGGTTTAACGCATTTTCACCTGGAGCGATTGATGGCATCGGATCTCAGTTTCGTGGAGTACGTGCGCGACCAGATGCATGGCGCGGGCGCCGTCACGTTCAAGAAAATGTTCGGTGAGTACGCGCTGTACATCGACGAAAAGATCGTCGCACTGGTGTGCGACAATCAGCTGTTCGTGAAGCCGACGGTGGCCGGCCGTGCGCTGCTGGGCAGCGTGACGGAAGCGCCGCCCTATCCCGGCGCCAAGCCGCAACTCCTGATCACCGAACAGCTCGAAGATCAGGAGTTGGTGGTCGCCTTGATGCGGGCGACGGCGGCCGAACTGCCGACGCCCAAGCCGAAGCCCGCGAAGAAGGCGGCGAAGACAACCGCGAAAGAAGCCGCGAAAAAGGCACCGAAGAAAACGCGCTGATCTACTGCGCGAACAGCTCGCGCGTGCGTGTCACGTTGCCGTCTTCGATCACGACGGCCGTGTATGGCGCGTCGGCCCGCACCCGCTTCGCTGTCCACATCACGGTGGTTGGCACACCGCTGCGCAGCGTCACCGTCTGCGCGGCCGTGATTCCGCGCAGATTGTCGGTGCGCAGCGCGTAGCGGTGCACGCCGGTGCCGCTCACGATCAGCTTCATGGTGATCGTCCCATCGGCAGCGGTGGTGCTGGTGAACGTCAGCGCGGGCAAAGATGCCGCACTGCGAGCGGGCGCGACGGGCAGCAGGTCCTCCATGAGCCACAGCCAGCGGCTGCTGGAGTGCACCCACACTTCCTTGTACACGTACGTGTTCTGCGACGGCCAGTAGGGTAGGTCGGTGGTGCCGCGACTCTGCATGCCCACCGGCAATGATCCCACGAAGTCGGCCGACGACACGCTGTACTGCTGCGCCCAGTCGTAGCCCTCGCCGTACATCGTGCTCTGCACGAACGGATTGCGACCCACGACCCACTGCGCCTGCTGCTGCGCCAGGTCGAGCCCCGCACTGTCGCCGCGCAATCGCGAGGCGGTGGAGAGGGCCTTCGCCTGTGACAGCAGCACGCCGTAATTGCCGCGACGCTGAAACCACACGGGGAATGCGCGCAGGAACCACCCGTCGCCCATCGGCATGCCGGCGCGCACCTGCGCGGCGTACTGATCCTGTTTCTCGAGATAGCGACCGCCCGAGTCGGGCACCTGCACGCTGTCGGCGAGGCGATACACGTAAGCCGGCAACACATGGTACGGCGCCGTGGTGGTCGCACCACGCTTCTGGTACTCGGCGTAGCGCGCGATCGTGGCGTACCACTGCATCCACTCCGCGTGATCGGGCAGCGCATTCACCAACTGCGACAGCGCCACGATCGGCGCCTGATCGGACGCCTTGTGGAACTGGTGAAAGATCGTGTCGCGATCGGGACCGGTGTAGAAGAACCCGGAGAGCGGAAATACCGAGCCCACGCGCGCGACTTGCTGCGATGCCATCACGACACGCGCCAGTTCGACCGCCTTGTCGCGATAGGGCGCCTCGCCGGTGGCCGCGAAGAGTTCGAGCGACGCGGTGATACCGACACCGGCCAGCTCCATTCGCGAGGCGGCAAACGCCGGCGTGTGCCACGTGCTCGGCCCTTCGATGCCGACGATCGCGAACTCCCAGTCTTCGCGCGCTACGCGTAGCGCCCGTGCCGCCAGCGCCGGCTCGCGATCCTTGAGCACGCGGTATCCAATGGCTGCCGCGGCCGACGCGATGTAGTTCACGTTGGGATTGTTCTTCGCCTCGACCAGCCGGTCATCGGCGTCGCCCGCAATGTTGTTCGACCAGTAGTTGTGCGGACCGAATCCAATGCGATAGCCGCCGGGGAAGCGCACGCGCAGCACCCAGTCGAGTCCCCACTTCGCTTCTTCGAGCACGCGTGCCGTGAGCGCCGGGTCGTCGCCGCGTTCGGCGAGCTTCTCGGCCAGCGCAAACATCGTATACGTGGCCTCGCCGGTGTTGATCAATCCCTGCGACAAGTCGCCGGCATCATGCCAGCCGCCGCTCATCGTGATGCGCGTGCTGTCGTGCGTCGCGAACCAGTCGAGATGGTCGATGCCATGCACACCGGGGATGTCATCGCCGCATCGATTGCCGTAGAAGAAATTGAGCGTCTTCCAGATCGATGACTTCCACACGTCGTTGCCGATCGCGAACGGCTTACTTGTCACGCCGCCCGCGCGCAGCACATAGCTGCCAGGCGCTTGGATCTCCGAGAAGTCCATCTGCTGAAAGGTGCCGTTGCGCGTTTGCACGGTGGTGATCGGTTTGCGCAGGACGGTCTCGCCGAAGGCGATGTCCTGTACACTCACCAATTCGAACGACTTCGCCGCGAGCGTACTGGCGATTGCGGTCTTCGTGCTCCCGGACTGATAGCCGCTGTGGCTGAAGGCGATCTTGTTGGCGCCCGTGAGCCAGCCGGTGTGGACATCAGGGTCGACCTTCTGCAGTTCGAGCCGGCCGATCTCGAACGCGACATGATCGTCAGGGCCGGCCAGCATGCGATTCACGAAGTACCCGATCTCGAGCCGCGTGACACGGTCGCGCGCCAGCGGTTCGATTTCCCACACCACCTGCTGCCAGCCGTTACGCGCGAACGTGATGAAATGCGTACCTTCACGGTTGTAGCGATCCGGCACCTTCTCCACGCCGTCGTTGCGCAGCACGAGCTGCAGCGGCAGCACCGGAATACCGGCAAAGTCGGGGCGCACCCAGAGCGAGATGCGGTTGTAGCCGGTCCAATCTTCGTTGGCGAACGCGCGCTGCAGGTTCACACTGGAGAGCCGTGCCCGATTGGGCGCCGGGGCATTCCGGAACATCTGCAGCTCCACCCGCATCGATCGCATGTCGCCGAGCGCCGGCTGCTGCGGGAACGACAGCGTGCCGGTTCCGCTGAACTTCCACGCGGTCGGCTGCGTGAAATCATCGAGTACGCGACTCGCCAGCACCGGCTTCTGCAGCCAGCCGAATTCGGCTGAGTTGACATGATCGATCGGCAGCATTGGCCGCTGGGCACCAGCGAACAGCGGAGTTAGCAGCAGCGCAGTGGCGGCGGTAAGCGCGAATCGCATGGCAAAATCTGGCGGCGGGGGCGGGGAGCGATCGGTCTCGACGCATCGCGGTACGGACGATCGCTGTCATAAGCTGATCGGTGCGCTTCATGGTGCAAGGTGTGGCGCGCAGGCGCTGGCGTGCCGCCCGGGGAGGCTGCAGAATCCCGAGATGACTCACCTCTCCGCCGTGGGTAGGGCCGCTGTCGCGCTCTCCCTGATCTGCTCGGTGGTTGGCCGTCCAGCGGCGGGGCAGACGCTCGCCAACGGGCAGCTCCGCGCCACGTTTCACAACCGCGGACTCGCCAGCATCACCGATCTCGCCGACGGCCGCACGCACGGGATGCGGGCGGACGATTTTGCCCTCACCATCGATGGGAAGCCGATCTCCGGCGCAGGGCTTTCGCTGCCCACTCGGACAACGACGCCTGGTGGTGTGCGGTATCGCTATCGCTCCGGCCCGCATCTCACGATCGACGTGAGCTACGAGCTCAAGCCGGGCTGGCGGTTCGTGTCGAAGCAGATCACGGTGCGCGCCGATGCCTCGAGTCCGTCGATGCAGATCAACGACGTCACGCTGCTGCAGGCCACGCTGACCCAGACGCCCACCGACGCGTTCCGGCCCACCAGCGCAAAGCCCAGTCTCGGCACGCTCGACTACGGGCAGGCGCTGCGCTTCGGCGATCGGCACTCGCTATTGATGGTCGCGCAGAATCCGTTCGTGCGTGCCACGCTCAAGGCGAATGTGGCCACCCTGCAGTATGCGCCGGAGATGGCGTGGAAGCGCGAGTACGGTGCCTTTGTATCTGACCGTGCATTGATCGCGCCGGTGCGCCTCAGTGGACGGCTGCTCCCGGCGCAGATGATCCCCGAGTGGCGCGCCAGCGGAGACGATACGCCCGGACTCGATGAGGCCGAGATCGCGTCGTTCACCGGTATGGTGCGCGCGCTGATGCTCTACCAGCCAAAGGCGCCGCTCAATGTGTTCGTGGGCTGGTGCGTGAACGACTACCAGATCGATGTCGGAACCGAAGCCGGACGCGCCGAGTATCGGCGCGTGTTCGATCAGGCGTCGGCCACCGGTGCGCAGTACGTGCTGTATGCGCCGTCCAATTCTGCCGTGTCGCGTCGCGAGGAAAGCGTGGACGACTGGAGTTGGGAGCATGTGCTCTGGCTCGGCCTGGGTCAGAAGATCCGGCGCAATGAGTGGAACCCGCGCACGAGCGCCATTCCGCCGAGTATTCAGGAGATGGTGCAGTACGCTGGATCGAAGCAGCTGAAACTGCTGGCCTACGTGTATCCGGTGCTCCCCTTCTCGCAGAATCCTGCGTGGCTAGTGCCGGCACGCGCGAACTCACCGAAGCAGGTGGCCAACCTCGGCAATCGCGCGCTGCAGGATTGGCTGATCGAAGAGCTCGTGGCGTTCCATGCGCGCACTGGTATCGCGGGCTACTCGTTCGACCACACGTTTCTGACCTACGAGGGCACGAGTCGCTATGCGCAGTGGTCGGGCTGGCGGCGCGTGATGGAAGAGCTGCGGCGGCGCATTCCGGACATCGTGCTCGACGGCCGACAGGCGCATCACCTGTACGGCCCGTGGAGCTATCTCGCCGGCAGCTATCCGCATCCCACCTTTCACGACGAACAGCCGGAAAGCTTCACGCCGTATCCCGACCTGCACTTCGATCGGGTGTCGGCCAACCGTGAGCGATACACCGCGTATCACTACCGGAACTACGAGTTCACGCCGAGCGAGCTGGTGCCGGGCTACATGACGCACCAGACGTCTCGCTCCGACGAAACCGACGACATGCCGTTTGTGAAGACGGCCGATCGCGGGGTCGTACTCAAGCGATTCCGTGAGCGCGACTGGGACTACCTGGGCTGGCGCTACTCGGTGCTGTCGTCGATCGCGGTCGGTGGATGGAACAACGTGATGAACTTCCTGCCTGCGCGTGACTCGGCCGAGTATGCGAACTTCGCTGATGTCGATCGCAACTGGCTGCGCGGTTGGCTCAACTGGACGGCAATCAACAAAGAGCTCTTACGGCATACGCGCACCATTCTCGGACAGCCGCGGCTTGGTCATATCGACGGCACGGCAGCTATCGTGAGCGACCGCGGTTTCATCTTTCTGTTCAATCCCGACGCGCAGCGACTCTCGGCGCGTGTCGCGCTGGATGTCAGCATCGGACTCACCAGCGGCGCGCGCTACGAATTGCGCGAAGTGTACCCGGTAGCGGGGCAGCGCGTGGGCAAGTCTGGTGCCGGCTACTGGCAACGCCATGACACGACCACGCTGGTGCTCGACGGCGGCTCGGCGATGGTACTGGAAGTGGTTCCCGTCACGCGGGCGACTACGGTGCCGGTGTTGTTCGGGAGCACAGGGGCTGCATCGCTGTCGAACGGTGTGCTCCGCATCGAGGGTGCGAGCGGCGAAGCAGGCACCACGGTACCGCTCACGGTGGCTCTGCCGAACGGTGCGCGTGTAACTCAGGCCACTGTGAACGGCGTGAGCGTACCGATTGCGACAACCGGCGCGAATGCGGTGGATCTCTCGGTCGCGTTTAGCGGAGCGGCGTTCCGTCAGATGCAGCCGGTGATCTCATGGGATTCGACGTTCACCGGCGGCCGTGCATCGGGCACCTTCACGATTCCGCAACGCGTGTTCGACCAGCTGCGCGCGCGACAGCGGGCCTGGCCGATTCCCTGGACGACGGAGGACTACCGCACCACGTGGCTGGTTCCCGAACGATTGCTGCTGTACGCGCCGTTCACCGAGGCCGACACCGCATGGAACGCGCGGTTGTTCATTGATGGAAAGCCGGTGGAGTTCCGCAAAGCGTACACGGCCGTGCGCGCCGTGCGCAGTACGTTCACCGGCTTCTACGCCGACCTCTCATCGTTGAAAGCAGACACGCCGTATCGGGTGGAAGTCGAACTGCCCCGACTGACGCCGGGGCAGTTCCGTGGGTTGTACTTCGAGAATATCGAGCCGGCCTACGTGTCGACCGTCGCGGCGCCGTTGCGATAACGTCGCCTACTTCACCACGCCGAACGTGTACACCGTGCGCGAGGTGTACGTCTCGCCCGGCTTCAAGATCGTGCTCGGGAACGCAGGCTGGTTCGGCGAATCGGGAAAGTGCTGCGTCTCGAGACAGAAGCCGTTCCGGCGCGCGTAGACCTTGCCGCCCTTTCCGGTGATGGTGCCGTCCAGAAAATTGCCGGTGTACAGCTGAATGCCGGGTTCGGTGGTGGCGACGTCGAGGGTGCGGCCGCTAGTGGGCTCCACGACGCGCGCAGCATGTACGAGGCCGGCGCCGGAGCGCTTGATCACGAAGTTGTGGTCGTATCCGCCGGCGATGGTGAGCTGCGCGTCGGGCTCGTTGATGTGTGTGCCGATCGCGACGGGGGTACGAAAGTCGAAGGGTGTTCCCGCGACGGGCTGTAACACGCCGGTGGGAATGAGCGTGCTGTCCACCGGCGTAAAGTCATCGGCGTCGAGCGTCACCATGTGGCCGAGCACATCACCGGCGCCGGCGAGATTGAAGTAGCTGTGCTGCGTGAGATTGACCGGCGTCGCTTTGTCCGTCGTCGCGGAGTAGTCGATGCTGAACTCATTGCGGTCAGTGAGCGTGTAGGTCACCCGTGCTGAGAGGGTGCCCGGATACCCCTCTTCGCCATCGACACTGGTGTAGGTCAGCACGACGCCCACGCCGGTCGAGTCGACCTTGGGTTCGGACTTCCAGATGACCTTGTCGAAACCCTTCACGCCGCCGTGCAACGCGTTGACCCCGTTGTTGGTGGCCAGGGTGTATCGCGTGCCATCGAGGGTGAACGCTCCCTTGGCAATGCGATTCGCATAGCGGCCCACGAGCGCGCCGAAATACGGTGTGCTCTTCAGATAGCCGTCGATGTTGTCGTAACCGAGCACGATGTCGCCCATCGCGCCGGTCTTGTCGGGCGTCTTGAGCGAGATCACCAGGCCACCGTAGTCGATGACCTTTATCTCGATGCCGCTGTTGTTGGTGAGCGTATACACGTGCACCGAATCGCCGCTCGGGAGCACGCCGAACGGCGAGCGCACCAGCGTGGCCTTCGACGCACTGGTGGACTTCGGCTGGTCGCTGTTCATGCAGGCAATCGGGCTGAGGAGCAGGACGGCGGCGAGCAGTCCGCGGCGCCGGGCGCGTGAAGCACGCTGGTGAGTACGCGTCATGGGGAGTCTGGCGTAAGGGTGATGGTCGTGCTGGTGTAGCCGTCGGCGCTTGCCCCGGCAGTCGGAAACGTGACGCGGATACTCCGTGCGATGCCGTTGGATGCCGGTGTCGTCACGCGAAAGCTCCACGTGGTGCCGGCAATGCCTTCCAGCGCGGCAGTATACGTGCCGCCGACCAGCCGCTCGCTGATCACGCGCGGGGCCGTCGAGCGCGCGCCGATAGCCGGCGCGACCGTGGGCGCTTCGATGCTGAACCCGCCGCTGTACGATATGGTGGCTTCGCCGCGGCGGTCGAGTTGCACGGTGGTGGCAGCATGCACATCGCCCGCGTGCGCCGCGCGTTCGACGCTGGTGCTGGTGATCTGCGCGCCGAGCGGCAATGCCGGCGCAAAGGTGACCGTCAGCGGCGTTCCGTCAGCGCCGCCGCTGCGCTCGGCCTCGAGGGTGATCACGCCGGCGCGCCGACGCACCACGAACGACACACGCTCCGCACCGACGGGCACATTGCTGACCGCGACCGAGTCCCAGGAGGGCGGCAGGTGTGGCGCGATCGTGACCGTGCGTCGCGGCCCATCCACCTCGATGCCCAGCAGTCCACGAATGAGTGGTGTCAGCACCATGGAGGTGGCGAAGAACTGCTGCGGTACGGCCGTGTCGAGCGGCTTGTACAGGCGGCCCGATAGTACTTCCGGATTTCGGCCCATCGCATGATCGAACGTGGTGCGGGCGATCGCATCGAGTGCGAACTTCCCCGCCGCCGCGTTGTGATACTGATACTGCGCCAGCGAGACGAAGCCCGTCACGAACGGCCACACGGCGCCGTTGTTGTAGTGCAACGGATCGAAGAGCGGGCTGGTGGCGCTCAGCGGTCGGGCGCCCCAGTCGGTCATGATGCTCGACGACGCGAGCTTCGCGGCCATGTCGGCCCCGTGCGTTTGATCGAGCACACCGAAGGCCATGGCCGTGGCCGCCCAGGCGGTGAGGCTGGCATTCACCGAACCATCCTGCAGCAGCGCGAAGGCATACTGTCGTTGCGACGGCATCCAGAGCTTCGCTTCCATCGTGGCCAGTGCTTTCGTGCGCAGTTGGGTCGCCTGCGTGGCGATCGCGGGCTCGCCGACCGCGTTGGCCATTCGCGCTACGCGATCGAGCGCCGCCACCCACACGCCGCTCATGTACACGTCAGACAGAATGCCCACCTGCAGATCGCCAACTTCCAGTGCACCCGCACCCGCCGACGGATTCTCCATCAGGCCGTCGCCATTCTTGTCGGTGGCGAGCGACCACTGATACGCCTTGCGGATATTCGGCCACAACTCGCGCAACAGCGCACTGTCGTTGGTCTGCTTCCAGTACTCGCCGAACGCGAGAATCCAGAAGGGACTCGTATCGCCGTGATAGAACGCGTAGGGATAGCCGAACCAGTCCACGCGGCCGGCACCTTGTGAGATCTCGTGCGTGATCTTGCCGTCGGCCCGCTGATACTTGGCAAAGAATCGCAGCGCGCCGTCACGCACCAACGCGGCCTGTCCGATACCGGTCATCGCGAACGAGTTGATCGACGCATCGCCCCCGAAGAACCAGCCGAAGCCCGGACGATCACTGGCCGCACCCGACAATCCGTAGCCGGCCACCAGACCGCAGCCGAGATCCGGATTGCAGACATACGATTCGTCGAGGTTCACCTTGGCGTATTCGACGGCGCGATTGAGCAGCGTGTCGGGCGAGTGCAGCGAGAACTGTGTGGTGCGCAGTGAGTCGGCGTGTGCGACGCGCCGCTTCCACTCACGTTCGGCGGCCCCCGGCGCGCTGAGTTCGCGATAGAGCGCCAAGGCCGAGTCGCGCGACATCGCGCCACCGGCCAGCACGATCGGGATGTAGGCGACGTGCGCATCGATGTTGCCGCCGGGTGGTTCGCTGAGACGCGGCGCGGTGTACCGCTGGGCCGTGTTGCCGACGCCGAGCACCAATTGTGGCGGTGCGGCCGCAAGCATGTGGGCCAGCACATCGGAGGCCTGCGTGACGGCGGGCGATCCGAGAAACGCGTTGACCGAACGCTTGCCCTCGGAGAAGAGAAACGCGCGCGCGTTCTGCTCCCACACCAGATACTGCCCGCCGAGTCCCGCGGGCCAGGCGTAGTGAATATCCGGCGCGAAGCGCGCGATGATGTCGAGCGGCCGGATGGCATCGACCTCCAGCAGCATCACGATGGCCGGTTGATCGAGTGGCACGAACACATGCTGTCGCACGGTGAACTGTTCGTGCGTGTAGGTGATCGTGACGCCTTCGGGGCGCTCGGTCACTGACTGTGCAACTGTGTGTCCGGCAATCGGCTCCGTGTACTTGGGCACGCGAAACGAGAGCTCGAAATCGTGCAGCCATTTGACTGGCCACGACCAGAGTTCGAGTCGGCCGTCTTCGCTGCCCATCATGAGCGCGCGCCGTCCCGCGGCCGACACGAATGCACCGGGGCGGGCCGGTCCGGTGAGGGCGAGCGGGGAGCGCCCCAACGGGAAATACGGCACGGTGCTGGTAGCCGAGTCGAACAGCGCGCGCGCGACGGGAGGTGGCGCACCCGGCGCCCGCGGCGGCGGGTCCTGCGCGGCGGCCATCGCGGGCACGGCCACTGTACAGGCGATCGCGATGGCGACCACGCGGCTGAACGCGGTTCGTGAGCAGGCGGGCATGGTCTCGGGCGGGCCGAAGGCGGGGGACAGTCGGGGAGGCCCGCAGAGTATGCCGCCCGCAGGCGGGTGACGCCACGTCGGGTAACGCCACGTCGGAACGCGCGCACGGCGACGAGAGTACGATGGAGGCAGCGAACCCGCCTTTCCCCTGCGCGACTCTCGAATGGAGCAGCACTATGACGAATGCCTGGCACGTGCTCGTGACCTACGCCTCCGGCTTCGAAGCCGACCTGGCGCTTGCCCGCCTCGAATCGGCCGAAATTCCGGCGATGCGCGACAGCAATGACACCGTGGGGATCTTCGGGCCCGGCTTTCAGGGCGCGACGGCGCGTGGCGTGTCGGTGCTGGTGCCTGAGGCGTTCGTCGACGAGGCGCGCGCCGTGCTCGTCGATGTGGTGTCGGCCGAGGCGGTCGAGGATGAGCCGCCCGAGGGCTACATTAGCGAGACCTGAGCAACATTGGCGATCACGTTCGTACTTTCTGAGGCCCCGGCTCCTATGGCACGCTCCCGCATTTCAAACGTGATCTACGTCGGCGTCGGTTCGCACGTGGTGGCGATTCAGGCGTCGTCGGGCGAGGAGTTGTGGCGCACCAAGCTCAAGAACTCGAGCTTCGTTACGGTCTCGCTGGAAGGTGACGCGCTGTACGCCGGTGCCGGCGGGGAGTTGTTCTGCCTCGAACCGACCTCCGGACAGATTCTCTGGCACAACAAGCTCAAGGGGCTCGGCTTGGGCATCGTCGCATTCTCGGGCTCGAGCGTGAGCGCGGCGCAGGCTGCGGCCTTGGCCGCGCAGACCGCAGCCACCACGGCCGCGACGGTGTAGTTCAACCGCCCTCTCCGTTGCTATCGCGCGCTCGGCGTCCACGCGATGTCGGCGCGCACGCCGGTCCACGCGGTCACACTGCCAACTTCCAGTATGGTCCCCACCGACTGACCGGAGATCCACACGCGTAGCGGTCGGTCGAGTTGTGCTGCGTGCTTCGATCGAGCCACCAGTGTTCCGTCAATCGCGAGCGCGCAGCGACCGTCCGAGAACAGCTGCAACACCAGCGTGTGCCACTCGCCATCGGCCACGCGCGGCGTGCGCGAGACCGGTACGGCTCGTCCGGCCACCTCGAGGGCGAGCAGGTCGATGTACTGTCCGCCTTCCTCGGGAGGGATTCGGACGCTGCAGGATCGCGGGATGCGTTCCCCGGCGAGCGATTGGATCCTCGATTGCTCGTTCCCCGCCGGCCATTCCCGGACCACGGCATCACTCGCGATGGGGTCGAGCGCGACGTTCAGCCACTGCCACTGGCCGATCGTGATGGGCAGTCGCACGCGCGCTTCCATGCCGGCGCCATTGGTCGGGACGAGGGTGCCATGACTCCCGACACCACTGTCGAGATGCTCGTCGCCATTCACCCGGAGCGTCGCCGGTGTGCCCGCCACTGTGGGCAGCGGATCGCCGACCAGCATCCACTTCTCGTTCCATCCTGGCGCCCATGTCTCGCGCAGCGTGACCACATGTGACGGCGCCCGGACGGTGAGACGGACGGTGTCGGCGCGCCATCCCCCGAGGTCGACGAGCAAGCGCGCCACACCGGCCCGCCGCATCGTGGCCGTACCGCTCGTGTCGATGGTGGCGACTGCAGTATCAAGCGAGCGCCAGCTGAGCAGCGCCGGCACGGCCCGACGACGCCCCGCGGCATCGGCCCCGCGCACCGTGAGCGTCACGACTTGTCCGACGTACATCGGGCCTGATTCGACGATGCGCAGCGTATCGAGATAGTCGCGCGTGCGACCCCAGAATCGCATCGGTACGCTGCCCGGTGCGAGTGGTCGCCCATCGCGGAAGATCACGCGCTTCGTGGCCGGCGTGTTCGGCGAGAACACCGCGGTGACCGGCTCGGCATATCCGGACACCAGACACGAACAGCTCACCACGCGAGCCTGCGGATCGGCGGTATAGTCGCTCCCCGACGAATCGATCGGCGTCACCGCGCTCGACGCCATGTCGACGAGCATCAGCACGTTGGAGAGCTGCGGACGACGGCGCGCAATCACGAGCAGCTGACTGTCACCGCTCCAGGCCAACACGGTTGCCGGAATGTAGTCCGACGGCAGCAGCCGACAGGATTCGCGTTGCCCATTCACCAACATCCAGCACAGTTCGGCCGGTCGCTCCGATGCATGGCTGCGCACGAACGCGATGCGCGAGCCGTCGCGACTCCACGCGAGTGTACGCTCGGCGGCATCCGTGTTCGTCATACGTTTCGCCGGCAGGCCGACGGTATTCATCAGCATGATCTCGCCACGCTGCGCCGGATGCCACTCGCCACTCAAGTACGCGACGCGCTGTCCATCCGGCGATACGATAGCGCCGGTCTGATCGTGCGCGGCCGCGGTGAGTGCGCGCACGCGCCCCGAGGTCGACAGCTGCACGAGCTCCGTGCCATCGGTCGCAATGGCGGCGGTCAGCGTCGATCCGACGAAGTCACCCGATGCAAGCGCCTCGTACACCGTGTTGGAGTCGAGCACCGACGTGGAGAACGGGGCGGTGGTGGGCACGACATCGAGCGGCTCGCTGCGCGTCAGCTCCGCCAGCATCACCGGGAGCAGCGCGAAGGCCGCACCGTCATCGCCACGCACCAGCATCGTCACGTCGACATCCGACGTGGGCATCGACGTCGTCGGCCGCACCGTGAAGATCAACGCGGCAACGGCCAGCAGCCGCGTGGTCAGTGATGCCAATCGCCGGCGACGATGGCGCACACTGCGAGGCAGACGGGCGATCAGTGCCTCCACTCGTGCCGGTTCGGCGGATGCGCCGAGGACCTCGTGCGCCAAGGCACGCATCGCGGCGTGCTCTCCGGTCACATGTGCACGTCGCGCGACGCGTGCGAAGGCCCGATCGAGTGCAGCGGGATCATTGGCGCGTGCGCGATGCTGGGCGGCGCGCAACAACACCGACGTATCCGCATGCTCGTCCTGCTCCAGCAGATCGGCGTGGGCCTGATTGGCCCGGTCGCGGTCGGGTTGGCTGGACAGCGCGATCGCCATGGCGGCGATCTCGTCGTGCGCCACCTGCCAAGCATCGCCCACACGGGTGATGAAACCACGGGTCTCGAGCAGAGGCAGCGACTCCTGACCGTCGGCCGCCAGCAATCGCCCAGTGGTCGCCTCACTCACCGCCGTGCCGGCGACCGCGAGCCGGAGCAGCGCATCGCGGGCCGAAGACGGCAGTGCGGCAATACGTTGCTGCATTGCCTGACCGACGCCGATCGATCCCACCAGCCGATCCGGGTCCGACGCGATCCACTGGTCGCCGCTCAAGGCGATGGTGCCGCGCTCGAGCATCAATTGCAGCGTCTCGAGCACCAGCAGCGGCGACCCACGCGACGCCGCATGGAGGGCCTGCACAAAGCGGTCGCTCCACGGCTCCTGCGGCAGTCGGCCCACACTCATCAGCAACGCGCCGACGTCATCGATGCTTAGTGGTTCGAGGACGAGGCGACGCACGGGCGTGGTCTGATCGCTGAGCCGGTCATTCGGCCGGGCCGCCGTGACCAGCAGCAGCGAGCCGCCATCGAGTCGTCCGGCGAGGGACACGAGCATTTGCAGCGACTGCGCATCAACCCAGTGCACGTCGTCGATGAGCAGCGCGAGCGCACTGTCTTGCGCAACCGACTCCACGAGTTCGCGAAGCGCCAGCGATCGCCGGCGCAGCGATTCATCGCCGGTGCTCTTGTCGGGTTGCGCATTGAGATAGCTCGACGCGGCGGGGGCCAACGCCACCAACGTGCTCGCGGCATCCGGCGAGATCGCGGCGGCACCGCGCTGCGTCACGAGCGCGCTCACGATCTGTGCGGCGAAGGCGTACGGAAGCGCCCGTTCACCCGGTGAGGCGTGCACCATGACCACTCTGGCCCGGGCTGACCGCAGCCGCGCGGCAAAGCCGGTCAGCAGCCGCGTCTTGCCCAGTCCTGCCGGTGCGGCAACGTGCACGTGTCCGGCGCCGCCCCGCTTTGCCGCGTCGAAGGCGGCGACCAGCTCGGCGAACGCACCTTCGCGCCCAACCAGTTCGGTTGCCAAGGTGCGCGGTTCCTGCGCGCCGGGTGCTGACGGTTCGGTCGATCCCCGCCCCTGACGTGCCGCCTTGATCAGTTGGAGCGTGGCGGCATCCGGCTCGATGTCGTGATCGGCGAGCCAGCGCTCCACACGCTCCAGTTCGACGGTCAGGCTGATACCGTCGTTGATCGCCATGGCGGCTTCCAGCAGCAGCCGCCAGGCGCCCTGATGATTGTCGACGAGTTCGACGGCCCGCCGCGCCAGCAGCATCGCGTCACGGGCCCGCCCCTTCGACAGCAGGTCACGCACGACGCGGGTGACGGCACCGATGTACAGCGAGCGACAGCGCGTGCGCTCGACGTCCGCCCACTGTTCGAAGGCCGCACCGCCCGGCGCGGCGAATCCGGGAAAGAAGTCGCCCGCATAATGCTGGATGGCGGTCTCCAGCTGGTCGGCGTCGAGGGCATCGAGAAACGCCTGTCGGTCGGACGCGATCGGGACCGCGATCCGGACGGTGTCACCGGCATGTTCGAACAGTTCGACGCCTAACCGGCGGCGGATATACCAGAATGTCTGCCGCAGCGTATGCCGGCTCTTTTCGCGGTCGGCATCCGACCAGAGCAACTCGATAAGCTGCTCCCGCGACGCGGTCTGCGCCGGCGCCCCCTGCAGAAAGGTGACCAGCGCCAGCGGCTTTCCCGGCCCGAGCCCCTCGGCCCCCTCGACGCTGCTGCGCAGGGAGGCGGAGCCCAGCGACGTGAGGGTCAGAGGCCTGCCAGTCGTGGCCATTGCTGAAGCATTTGCCGATTCCGTCATGCGTCAAACCTCGGCGTCGACCGTCAGAGCAGCGTCAAGCGTGGCTCAGGGACGAGCCGCATTTGCCAGTATGCCGATCGCCGAGCCGAACAGCCAGTTCCGGGCGCGACGCCTCGCCCGGAACCTCCCGTGGTAGCTTTCAGCATCACGCCCGTGCCATTGAACCTCGCCCTGAGCCCGTCCCGATGCAGAAGAAACGCGCAGTTGCCCTCCAACAGGAGTGGGGCGGAAAGCCCTGCGACCACCCCGCATTCGCCAAGGAATACGATCTGGGGGCACGCACCGGGAACTACATCTGCACGCAGTGTGGCCAGACGCTCACGTTTCGCGAGAAGGCCGAGATCGTTGCCGCACGTCCGGCTGACCACACGGCTGACGACACGGCTGAGTAGCGCGATCGGATAGCACGAATGTGCCCGGAATGGGCACCATTGTCCGAACGAGATGCTTGAGGACATGAACACATGGTGATGCGTACTGCGTCATCATGCTCGGCGAACGTGGCCATGCGCCGGACTGTTCATCACGGGAACGTGTGCATGACATTCATGCAGTCCAGACTTGTGATTGTGCTGTTTGATGGAGTTTGAGATGACGACCAATACCGAAAGCGCGACCCCGACCCACGTTGCGCTGCATGATATCGTCGACACCGCGGTTGCGGCCGGCAGCTTCACCACGCTCGTGGCTGCGGTCACGGCCGCCGGCCTTGGCGAGACGCTCAAGGGCACGGGCCCGTTCACGGTGTTCGCGCCGACTGATGACGCGTTTGCGAAGCTTCCCGCCGGCACGGTCGAGAATCTGCTGAAGCCGGAGAACAAGGACACGCTGGTGTCGATCCTCACCTACCATGTCGTGCCGGGCAAGGTCCTCTCGAAGGACATCGCCGGCAAGGCGATGCACGTGAAGACGGTGCAGGGTGCGGACGTCGCGATCGACGCGACGAACGGCGTGACGGTGGGCGGCGCGACGGTGGTCACGGCCGACATCGAAGCGACGAACGGCGTGATCCACGTGATCGATGCGGTGATCATGCCGCCGACGGCCGCGTAACGGCTTGGTGTTCTGCGTGGGTCGGTTGAAGAACTGATCACGCGGAGCACGCAGAGCGCGCAGAGGCGCAGGGCCGCGATGTCATTCGCGCTCTGCTCCCTGCGCGTTCTGTTTTTTGTGTAGTTTCAGTGATGCCTACACTCTGGCTCGACGCCGATGCCGCCCCGCGCGATGTGAAAGAGGTGTGCTATCGCGCCTGCGACCGTCTCGCGCTCGACACGATTCTGGTGGCGAATCAGCGGCTCATACTTCCGGTCGGCTACGCCAAACTGTCGGCCGTTCGCGTAGACGGCGGCGCCGATGTGGCCGACGCCTACATCGCGTCGCATGCGGTGGCCGGTGATGTCGTGATCACCGCCGACATTCCCCTGGCGGCGATCCTGGTACCGAATCGCATCTACGTGATCGACCCGCGTGGTGAGCTGTACACCGAGGAGAGCGTTGGCGAGCGGCTCTCGGTGCGCAACTTCATGGAGGGGCTGCGCGGTTCCGGGGTGGAAACGGGCGGGCACGGCACCTACGGCGCGCGCGAGAAGCAACAGTTCGCGAATGCCCTCGACCGCGTGCTGGCGAAGGCGTTGCGCGCCTGACGTCGCGCGGTAAGATCAGCCCATGCTGATCTCCCGTCGTGTCCTGACCTTCGCGGTAGCCGGAGCCGTGTCGGCGACTGCGCTCTCCGCCCAGCGCCCCGCGGCTACGAGCGGCCGCGCGTCGAGTGAGTATCTCTATCTCTGGACGGCGTCGGCCGACAGCAGTGGTCCGGATTTCCTCGCCGTGTACGACATTCGCGACAACCCGAAGGCCGCGCGCTACGGCGCCTTGGTCACGACGGTCGCCGTGCCGGGACGCGGAAACGGTCCGCATCACACCGAGCACGACATGCCGGCCGACGGACGCCTGTTCGCCAACGGCTTCCGGTCGGGACAGTCGTTCGTCTTCGACCTCACCAATCCACGCGCGCCGAAGATTGCGACGCAGTTCGGCGACATCGCGGGGTTGATGCATCCGCACAGCTTCTGGCGTCTGCCCAATGGCAATCTGCTGTCGACGTTTCAGATGCAGCATGATTCCGCGGGCATGGCCCCCGGCGGCCTGGTGGAGCTGACGCCAGGCGCGACGCGCGTACGGTCATCATCCGCCAATCGCGCGCCGAGCAGTCGCAGCGATCGTCCCTATTCGGCGGCCATTCTCACCGACATCGATCGCGTGGTCGTCACGACGACCGACATGGACAAGGCCGATTCCACACGCAACGTGCAGCTGTGGCGCCTCTCCGATCTGTCGCTGCAGCGCACGATCGAACTGCCGCTTGGCCCGCACTTCGAGGGCTATCGCAGCGCCGAGCCGCGCCTGCTGAGCGATGGCAAATCGGTGCTGGTGTCCACGTTCAACTGCGGGCTGTTCCTGTTGGACGGCCTGCTCAGTGCGACGCCGAGCGCGCGCATGGTGGCGTCGTTCCCGCGCAAGCCCGGCACGAGCTGCGCCGTGCCGGTCGTGGCAGGCAAGTACTATCTCATCACCGTGCCGGCATGGAGCGCGGTGGTCAGTCTCGATGTCTCCGATCCCTCGCATCCGCGCGAAGTGAGCCGCGTGACGCTGGGTCCGGATGACGTGCCGCATTGGATCGGCATCGAACCGAATCACCAGCGTGTGGTCATCACCGGATATCAGGCCATGAAGACGCGCGTGCTGCTGGCCAGCTTCAACGCAACGACCGGCGCATTGGCGCTCGACGAACGGTTTCGTTCGGCGGGAAGCACGGAACCGGGCATGCGCATGGAGAACATCACGTGGCCGCATGGCGGCACCGGCGCCGGCATTCCGCACGGCGCCGTGTTCAGCCGGTCTCGTTGATATGGCCAAGACCAACTGGGAAGGACAGGACATCTCCGGGCAGACCCACACGGGCGTGAAGTTCATCGATCTCGACTGCACGGAAGTCGTGAATCGTGGTGCGGTCTTCACCGACTGCAACTTTCAACGGGCCACGTTCAACTGCTCGGTCCACACCGATGCCGCGTTCGTGAACTGCACCTTCAACGGTTGCTCGTTCTTCGACGCGCGCTTCACCGAGTGCAAGTTCGTGGGCAGCAATTTTGTCCGCTGCACCTTCGATCTCATGCAAATCGCCGGCGGCAATTGGTCGCACGTCGGTCTCTCCGGTGCCGACCTCACACGTGCGATCGTACGCGGCGTACGTCTGCGCGAGGCCGACTTCTCTCGCGTCCGCTGTCAGGACGGCTCGATCCGCGACGCGGATCTGTCCGGCGCCGACTTCGACGGCGCCGATTTCACCGACTGCGATCTGCGTGGCAGCGACCTGAGTTCCCTCGACCCGGCCCGCGTCCGGCTCAAGGGCGCGATCATCGATATGCAGCAGGCGCTGTCGGTCGTGCAGGCCATGGGGCTCGACGTTCGCGCCGACTGATTCGATGCGAGGGAATCAGGGAAGCAACTGTTCCAGCTTGACACGGATACGAATTGGTAGCAACCGATCGCCCCGTGCATTCGACGAATGCCGGTGCAGACCGCGAGCCTATGGCATTTGTTGTTCAAAAACAAAAATCAAATGGTTGGCAATGAGCGACCATGCTCGACGAACACACGGAGCAAATCCCCGGTGTCTGTTGCTATCGGTTCGTATCCGTGTCAGGCAGGAACCGCTGTTTCCGTTCGTATCCGGGAGGCACGGACGAATGGGAAACGACTGTTCCAGCTTGACACGGATACGAGCTGATACGAACTGGTAGCAACAGATCGCCCCGTGAAATGGATGGGTGCCGGTGCAGCTCGCGGGCTGGTGTTTTGTTGTTGAACAACAACGATCCGACGCCGCGGTCTCGGGCGACCATGCTTGACGAACACACGGAGCGAATCCCCGGTGTCTGTTGCTCTCGGTTCGTATCCGTGTCAGGCAGGAACCGCTGTTTCCGTTCGTATCCAGAAGGCACGGACGAATGGGAAACGACTGTTCCAGCTTGACACGGATACGAGCTGATACGAACTGGTAGCAACAGATCGCCCCGTGAGATGGATGGGTGCCGGTGCAGATCGCGAGCTCGTGTTTTGTTGTTAAACAACAACGATCCGACGCCGCGGTCTCGGGCGACCATGCTTGACGAACACATGGAGCGAATCCATGGTGTCTGTTGCTCTCGGTTGGTATCCGTGTCAGGCATGAACCGCTGTTTCCGTTCGTATCCGGGAGGCACGGAAGAAGGGGAAACAACGGTTCCAGCTTGACACGGATACGAACTGATACGAACTGGTAGCAACAGATCTATCCCGTGAGATGGATGGGTGCCGGTGCAGATCGCGAGCTGGTGTTTTGTTGTTAAACAACAACGATCCGACGCCGCGGTCTTGCGCGACCATGTTTGACGAACACACGGAGCGAATCCCCGGTGTCTGTTGCTATCGGTTGGTATCCGTGTCAGGCATGAACCGCTGTTTCCGTTCGTATCCGGGAGGCACGGAAGAAGGGGAAACAACGGTTCCAGCTTGACACGGATACGAGCTGATACGAACTGGTAGCAACAGATCGCCCCGTGAAATGGATGGGTGCCGGTGCAGATCGCGAGCTCGTGTTTTGTTGTTAAACAACAACGATCCGACGCCGCGGTCTTGCGCGACCATGCTTGACGAACACACGGAGCAAATCCCCGGTGTCTGTTGCTATCGGTTCGTATCCGTGTCAGGCAGGAACCGCTGTTTCCGTTCGTATCCAGGAGGCGCGGACGAATGGGAAACAACGGTTCCGGCTTGACACGGATACGAGCTGATACGAACTGGTAGCAACAGATCGCCCCGTGAAATGGATGGGTGCCGGTGCAGATCGCGAGCTGGTGTTTTGTTGTTGAACAACAACGATCCGACGCCGCGGTCTTGCGCGACCATGTTTGACGAACACACGGAGCGAATCCCCGGTGTCTGTTGCTCTCGATTCGTATCCGTGCCAGGCCGGAACCGCTGTTTCCGTTCGTATCCACGCTGCGCGCGGCGTTACGGTGCCCGGTCGGCGAGTGAGCGCCGGAGCATCGCCTGCACGGCCGCCTTCTGTCGTTCGTCGTGCCAGGCAATCCGGTTCGACAGGTCGAGTGCGGCGGTGATCGCCTTGCGCGTGCCATCGAGGTCGCCGCTCAATTCGCGGGCATCGGCCAATAGCGTGTGGCTGTCCATCTGCTCGGGGTAGTCGCGCACCAGCCGTTCGGCTGCGGCCAATGCCGCGCGGGCGTCGCGGCGGGCGAGCCAGGTGCGCACCACCGTGGCCATCCACGGGGCCGTGGGCGCGACCGGCTGACCGATGCGCGCCGAGACGGCGGCGACTCCTGCGGCCAGCAGGGCGTCGGGATTTCCCAGCCGCTCGCGCAGGCTGTCGGCAGTGGACGGTGGCAGATCCCACGCTTCGCCGTCGAAGACGAAGCGCAGCCCCATGGGAATGCTCACCAGCGGCGCGCCCGTGTGTTCGAGTCCGGTGGCATCGACGCGATGGATGCGCCACATCGGTGCCGCCTGCGCGCTGAGTTGATCGCGGAGAGTGGCGAACAGCTTATCGGTGCTGGCCATCGTGCGCGGTTCCAGTGAGCCGCCGGAGATCACGAGATGACGCAGCGAGGTGGTGGCGGTGCCACCGGCGGTTCCACCGGCCGCCGGCGATGACAGGCAGCGGGTCGACTCGTCGCGCGACGAATCCGGAAGCGCGCCGCTGATCGCGATGATGGCTGAGAACTCGGTGGGCGTGCGGCACATCATGGCCAGCGCAAAGCGCGCGCCGAGCGAGTGCCCGATGAGAGTGCGAAACGGCATCGTGCGATACTCGCGGTCGATGCGCGGCAACACTTCGGTGGTGAGGAAGCGATAGAACGCATCGGCGTTGCGGGCGAGGTCGATGCTGCGTTCGCCTTGTTCCACGCCGACCACGATCTGCGGCGGCATCGCAAATCGATGCGCGTCACCCGTGAGATTGTAGTTCGTGCTCGCCACCGCCAGGTCGAAGAACGCGCGGACCTGTCCGTCCAGCAGTACCACGACCGGGTAGCGTTGGCGGGCCATCGCATAATTCGGCGGCAGCTGCACATGCACCGCGCGTGTTTCCTGCAGCACCGTGGAGGTAATGCGGATCACGCGCGCCGGCGTCTGTGCTTGCGCGTGCGCGGCACGACTCGCCGTCGCGAGCGCGAGCAGGAGGGTGGTGCGCGTGATCAGAGGGATCAGTGCCGATCTCACAGGGGAATTCTCCCGAACGGGATTGCCGTGCGCGTTCACGCGCAGCAACGTATGCCGAACACCTTGCCCCGGGAAGATCACCGCATGCGTATGCCCCGTCGTCGCGCGACACGTCGCGCTGTACTCCTCGTCAGTGCCCTCGTCGCGACACCGATTGCGACGCCGCTCGTGCTGTCCGCTCAGTCCCGTACGCGCGCCGGGCAGGCATCCGCGACCGCGCCCGTATCCGTCGTGGAAACGAGTCTCGCCGATCTGCGCACCGCGCTCGAGCAGAAGCGCATCACCTCGCGCGAGATCGTGCTGCAGTATCTGGCGCGCATCGCGACGTACGAGGACAAGCTCAACGCCGTGATCACGGTGAATCCGCAGGCGTTGGCAATCGCCGACTCGCTCGATCGCGAGCGCGCGGCCGGACGCGTGCGCGGACCGCTGCACGGCATCCCGATCGCGCTCAAGGACAACATCCAGACCACCGAGATGGCCACGTCCGGCGGCGCGCTCGCCTTCGCGGAGCTGATGCCGAACTACGACGCCACCGTCACGCGCAATCTCAAGGCGGCCGGCGCCATCATCATTGCCAAGACGCAGCTCACCGAGCTCGCCAACTGGACCGCCACCGGTATGCCCGGCAACTACACCGGGCTCACCGGATATGGTATGAATCCGTGGGACCCGCGGCGTGATCCGCGCGATGCCTTCTTCGATGGGCGCCCGGTCATGAACACCGGTGGCTCGAGCTCCGGCGTCGGCACCAACGTCAGCTTCTGGGCCGGCAACGTCGGCACCGAAACGTCGGGATCGATTCTCAGTCCGGCGCAACAGAACTTCCTGGTGGGTATCAAGCCCACCGTGGGGCGCGTAAGCCGCTACGGCGTGATTCCCATTACCGCCGATCAGGACACGCCCGGACCGATGACGCGCACCGTGCGCGACGCGGCGATCATGCTGGGCGCGTTGGAAGGCACCGCCCCCGACGCCAACGATGCCGCCACCAAGCTGTGCACCCCGCCACCGCGCAACGACTACACGGCGTTTCTCGGGGCCGACGAGCTCAAGGGCGCCCGCATCGGCATTCCCCGCGCCTTCTTCTACGAGCCGACTGTTCCGCCCGCTGGTGGCAGCAGCACACCGCGCGGTGGACTCAATGCCGCCCAGAAGACGGCCATGGACGAGGTCATCGCCGTGCTCAAGGCGCAGGGCGCCGTGATCGTGGACCCCGCCGACATTCCGAGCGTAGTCGAGCCGGTGCCGGCCAACAACTTCCTGAACTGGAATCCGTGCAGCGGTCTCGATCAGGCGAAGGGACGCGACGCCGACTGCTCGATCGCCTTCAAGTACGGCATGAAGCGCGACTTCAACGCCTGGCTCGCCCTGCTCGGCGACCGGGCCCCGGTGAAGTCGCTGCTGGGACTGCGGCAGTGGAACATCGCCCATCAGCGGGCCGGTGCGATCAAGTACGGACAGGCGCTGCTCGACATCTCCGACGAGATGGACGTGCAGGCCGACCGCGCGCGCTACGAAGCCGACCGTCGCAAGGATATTCTGCTGTCGGCCACCAACGGCATCGATGCGGCCATGAAAGCCCACCAGCTTGACGCCTTGCTCTTCCCGGGCGCGAGCAGCGCGAACATCGGCGCGCGTCCCGGTTATCCTACCATTACCGTTCCGTATGCCCTGCTGCCGGTGTCGCAGGGACAGGGCGCGCAGGCGTTTCCCGATGGCTTCGCGCCGAGGCCTGCACCGTTCGGAGTGAGCTTTACCGCATCCGCGTGCGGTGAGCCCACCCTTGTTGGGCTGGCGTACGCGTTCGAGCAGGCCACCAAGAAGCGCGTGCGTCCGCCGCTGTTTCCGTAACTCCTACCTCTTCTCTCATGCGTCGCTCTCTTCTGTTCCTCGCGGTCGCCACGGCCGCGTTGTCGTTGTCGCAGCCCTTGGCCGCGCAGACCTATCCGACCAGCTGGAATCCTGAACTGCTCAAGCGTGCCGACGTGAAGTCGGCGATGGCGATGATCGAGCAGCGCTTTCCGAGTCAGGTCGAAGAGTGGATCCGCATTGCCGAAATGCCCGGCAAGTCGCGGCTCGAACAGCAGCGCGGCGCGTACGTGAAGTCGGTGTTCGAGAAGGAAGGTCTCAAGGTCTCGGTCGACTCCATCGGCAACGTGACTGGAGTGCGCAAAGGCACCGGCGGCGGCCCGACCATCGTGATTGCGGCGCATACCGACATCGTCTTCCCGCCGGAAACGAACACCAAGGTGCGTCGCTCGGGTGACACGCTGTTCGCACCGGGCGTCGGTGACAACACCGCATCGGTGGCGAACATGCTCTCCACGTTGCGCGTGATGAACGCCACCAAGTTCACCAGCAAAGGCGACATCATCTTCATCGGCACGGTGCAGGAAGAACTCGGCCTGAAGGGCATGGAGTACTGGCTGCAGCACAACCCGAAGCCCGACCTGCTCATCGTGCCCGATGGCGCGTACGGCAGCGTGGCCTACGGCGCGCTCGGCATCTACTGGACCAAGTTCGTGTTCACGCATCCCGGGGCGCACACGCTCTCGTCGCGCGGTATCCCGACGCCGGTGAAGGCGGTGGCCAAGGCCATCGACCGGCTGTATCAGCTGCAGTTCGACGCGCTGCCCAATGGCGCGGTGATGAACATCGGTCAGATCCACGGCGGCAACATCTTCAACGCCGTGCCGCAGGAACTGTACTTCACGGTGGATCTGCGCAGCTCGGATCCGGTGCTGCTCGACTCGCTCGACCGCACGATCACGCGCATCACGCAGGAAGTGGCGGCCGAGCAGAAAGTCGGACTCAAGATCGAGATCGAGCAGAAGAGCGGCGCCGGCGGTACGGAGAAGCAGCTCGAAGGCGCGCGGGCGCATCCGATCGTGCAGACGGCCATCGACATCAATCGTGCGCTCGGCATGACCCCGGGCATGCCCGGCGCGTCGGAAGCCGTGGCCACCGGTGCCACCGACGCCAACCCCGGCGTGGTGCGCAAGATTCCCAGCATCGCCATCGGCGGTTCGAAGGCCAGTGGTGCGCACCAGCTCACCGAGTTCGCGCTGGCCTCGAGTGCGCTGCCGTCAACCAAGTTGTTGTATCTGCTCACGGCCACCTTCGCGGACGGCATCAAGATCGTGCCGCCCGCCAAGATCGTTCCGTGATCGCGCGGTGAGGGTCTCATGATCCAAGGCGACGTCTCGACATCCGAGATCATCTTCGGCTCAGTCGTACTGGCCGGGTTTCTGGGCGTCGCCTATGTGATCGGGCGGACGACGAGTGCCATCACCAACCGGAAGTACGCGAAGGCCTGGGCCCCGCTCATTCCGCTGGTGCATGGCACCGTCGCATTCGACAAAGGCGCTGCGGCGTCGAGTTCCCTGCATGGCGAATACAAGGGTCACGCGGTGCACGCGCATATGGAGCCGAAGCGCCGGCAGTACGAGCACAGTGACACGGGACGCTACAATTACTTCTCGATCACGCTGAAGGACGTGCCGGGCGCCCACGACTGGCGGGTGTATCACGACACGAAGATCTTCGGCCTCGGTCGTGACGGCTGGCAGGTCACCTGCCGCGAGAGTGACGCACTCCGCGAAAAGCTTGAAGCGTCGGGGATTGCCGGCGTGCTGGCCATGCTTGGCACACCGCAGCTGGAATTCGACAAGGACCGTCACACACTCGAGTTCAGCAACGACATCACGCCGAATCTCGTGGTTACGCCAACGGACTTCACGGACGTGCTGGAACTGCTGGTACGGTTGAAAGCAGCACAATTGTGACTGGAATCGGGACTTCGTGATGCAACGGGAGAGAAACCGCTCACGATTCGACCCTCGCCCGTTGCGCCCCGGCTGTATTCAGAGGATGTTCCAATGGTAAGGACTTGTGTGAACACCCCCGTCCGTCGGCGTTTTGACGTGATGTGTGCGATGTGACGGCGGCGATCTCCTGCGCGCAGCTGTGCTCTCTTTCAGGAGATTTGCTTGTGACCACCGCTGCTGCCACACCCGCGCCGACGCCCGCGTCCATCCCGACGTCGACCGAGTACCACAAGGCGCTGCGACTGTTGTATGTCGCCAACACGATTTCTGATGCGCAGTGGAGCATGCTTCGCGCGCATTGCCTGGCTCCCGATTACACGCTCACGACCGTCGAACTCGCCGAAGCCGCCGGCTTCGAGAAGCCGGGTGCCGTGAATCTCAACTACGGCCGGTTCGGCGCGAAGTTGGCCGGACGTCTGCTGTACACGGTTCCGCCAAAGGAGCCGCAGGCGTCGGTGTTCGCGACGTTCGCCGAAGGTGGTGCGGAAGCCCCGCAGACCCGCTGGACGCTGCGCCCCGAGATCGTCGCGGCCGTGAAGCTGTTGAACTGGTTCCCGCGTCTGGCCAAGCACAAGACGGCCTGAGTCGTCACTTACGACCGGCAGTCTGTACTGACTGCCGGTCGTTGGCGCTGGCCGTTTAGCGAAACGGCAGTGGCCCGCTCCCGTTCCGCAGTTCGCGCACCATGCGATCATCGCCGGTGAGCTCCCAGTACACGAGCGACACCGGGATCATCCCCACCGTGTTCACTTCGTCGAAGAAACGCTTCATCGTGAAGTCGTTGCCAAGCTGCCGAGCGCGCTCGGCCATGGTTTCCTCCATGAGTCGCCCGCCGGTGATGTAGCTGGCGCCATAGCCCGGCTGACGGAGATACAGGTGCTGCTCGAAGCCCAGCAGCGGATCGCGACGCATCCAGCCACGCGGCGTCCAGCTCACGTGCATGTTCGCCGCTTCGGCCATCGTGAGCGTGTTGGAGTGCGCGTAGAGATTGCCAAGGCCACGCGCCGCGCGCGCCGCCAGCATCGTCCACACGATTTCGCGTGAGCGCGGCGACTGGTCATACAGACCCGCCTGCATCATCCACTCTTCCATCGACGTGGCCATGCCCTCGGCGCGGCTCATCCACACGTTGTACAGCAACGGCGTGCGACGGATCGGGCTGGCATGCGGATGCTCACGGAACCGGCCGTTGTCCCACCAATGCCAGAGGTGCGTCCACAGCGTGCGTGGGTCGCGGTGCGTGGCCTGCGAGAAGAAATTGCGCGTGGCTTCGGGCGAGTACGACTGAAAGCGCTCGCGCAGTGCGCGCTCCATCCACGGTTCCACCGTCACGATGCCTTTGTCGCGGAAGAACTGCATGTACTTCGGCAGCGCCTCGGCTTGCATGGTGGCGAATTCGGCGGCCGAACCGGCCACGTGCATCGGCGGCAGCGCGGCGTTGCGCGTTTCCTCGAGACGCAGCGACGCATGGGCGCGCGCGAGCTCGCGACGCGTGATCGTCACTTCCTCCTCCCACGACAGCGGCACCAGCAGCACGTTCTTCAGGAACCAGGTGTACTGGGTCTTGCCGATGCCCGAGGGGCCCGTCTTCTTGGGTGCCTCGGTGCGCAGCCAGCCGGTGAACGATTCCGTCGCCGTCGCGGCGCCGGCAATCGCCGCCTCGAGTGCCGCGTCGTTCGGGTTGCTGGTGTTCACCAGCGTGGCGAGCGTGCCGAGCGCCTCGTGCTGTTCCTCGAAGGTCTTCACGGCGCCCACCCACAAATCCTTGGCGTTCCCCTTGGCCAGATTCACGCGTGCCTGGCGCAACAGCGGGGCGATCGTGTTCAGCTGAGCGGTGAGCCGGTGTGATTCGTCGGCGTTGAGTGCGCGCGACTGATCGAGCACGGTGCGTGGCCACACCGGATACTGCCACAAGCGGACAGCCCCGTGAATCGTCGGGCCCTCTTCCGCCGGGGTGTCGCTCTCTTCGGTGCGTACCGAGGCGTAGTAGGCCGGGTCGCGCGAGAACGGTTGGAGTACCGTGAGGTGATACTGCATGCCGTTCATTTCGGCCCGCACCAGATGCCAGTCCACCTGCTCCGGCACACGCCAGCCGGTGGTATCGATGGCCTGTAGCCGGGCCTGCAACGCACGCAGGGCCGCGAGTCGGCGCACGTTTGTGGCGGGGGTGTAATCGGGAATACCGTCGCGGCGCGGTGGCTCCTCGAAGGTGCGCCACTCGGTGAACAGCGACAGCAGCTGCGGATAGCTGCGGCTCGGCGAGACTGACGGCGAGGCCGACTGCGCGTGCAGCCGGGAGGGCGGCCAGACGAGCAGGGCCGTGAGCGCCGCGGCGACAAGAGCGGGGCGGAGGCGGAAAGAGAGCATGTGCGAATCTACGCCGGGACGGATTTCTCGCACGCGACCCTACTGGAATGCCGTGCGGTGCCGCATCGTCCACGAGATGCGATTCCGTGCTCTCGTGCGTCTCGTCGGCAGCCTGCTTCTGGTGGCATGTGCCGCCCCCGCCCCGCGGGTGGCGAAGCGCGCGCCGGCCACGGGCGCCGAGCGGGTGCTGGTGGTCATCAATACGCGCAGTGCCGCCAGCGATTCTGTCGGGCGCTACTACGCGAAACGTCGTGGCATCGATCCGTCGCATATCGTGCGGCTGGCGCTTCCGCTCGAGGATGAGATCGGCGACATCGCCTTCCAGACGGATCTCGTGTCACCCGTCCGCGCGGCCATCGAGGCGTTGCCGGTGCGGATCGATTTCATCGTGCTCACGACCGGGGTCCCGATTCGTGTGGCGCGCAAGAACGGCTACAGCGTGGACGCGATGCTGTCAGGCATGCATCTGGCCATTCCCCCCATGGTGGGACTGGATAGCGTGTGGCTGTCCCGTTATCGCAATCCGTACTACAACGCCGACGGACCCTTCGCGAGCGACCGGTACGGCATCTATCTCGTGACGCGGCTCGACTGCGGTCGTGTGGCGGACTGTCTGGCGCTGGTGGATCGCTCCATTGCGGCGCGCCCGGCGCCGGGTCCGTTCTACTTCGATGCGATGCCACCGCGTCGTGGCACCGATGGCTACGCCACCATGAACCTGTTGCTGTATCGCGCGGCCTTCCGAATGGGACAGCGCGGGGTGGGTGTGCAGATCGACACCACGGCGGCGTTCGTCGCGCCGCCGGCCGACGTCATGGGCTACGTGAGCTGGGGCAGCAACGACGCCAACTATGACAGTGTGGCGTATCATGCCGTGCGATTCCTGCCCGGTGCACTGGCTGAAACGTTCGTGTCCACCAGCGCACGCACCTTCGGACCGGTCAAGGATGGACAGAGTCGGATCGTCGATCTGATTGCGCAGGGCGTGACCGGCGTGAAGGGCTACGTGAGTGAACCGTTTACGCTGGCGCTGGCCAATCCCGACATCCTGTTCGATCGCTATGTGCGCGGCGCTACCCTGGCGGAGTCGTTCTATGCGGCGTCGTACATGGTGCTCTGGAAGGATCTCGTGATCGGCGATCCGCTCTGCGCACCATACGCGATGTTTCAGGAGCGGTCCTTCGCTCCGTGACTCTCCCCGTGCTTCGCCAGCTCCGTTTCCATCAGGCGCGCTACCGCGTACACGGCGCGGCCGTCGCGCACTTCGGTCGCCGACCGGCGGGTGTAGCGCATGAGCTGCTTGCGTAGCGCGTCGGTGGTCGGAAAGCCGAGCAGGTCGGCGACATCCTTGGTCGAGCGAGTGCCCTCGTCGAGATAGAACGTCGCGATCAGCAGTCGGGCCCAGCCCACGATCTGCTGCGGCGGCGGAAGACGGTGGCGCGAACAGTACTTTCGCAGCGTGCGCTCATGCATCTGCGTGGCACTGGCCAGCTGCGACGTGGTGAGCGGCTCGTGTGCCATCCGCAGGGCGCGCTGGAGCAGCGTGACGTACGCGTCCGGCAGGTCGAACGCCGCTGCTCCCCAGATGCGCGAGACGATCCCGTCGTGGTGCGCCCGCGTCAGTGCCCCGTCCACCTGATCGGCATGCAATTCCGGGTCGGCGGTGAGAAGCTCGGAGATCGCGAACTGCCCCATGCGCATGGCGCTCATGTACGACGACACGCCGCTGATCGCGACGGCGATCACGGGAATCCCTGGATAGTGCGCACGCAGCTCTCTCAGGTCCACCCAGAAGGGGCCGAGGGCGTCGGCGGGGACCTGCACCATCAGACACGACGCGTCTGCGCGGGTGAGCGCCAACGCCAGCGCCTGACGCACCTCGGCGGCGCTATGGACGACCGACAGTGTCGCGTGTCGCCTGGTGGCGTCCGCGAGCTGCTGCACGACGGATGCAGGAAGCGCCCACACGATGATCGTGGTCTGCATGCAGGACGGCGCGATCGGGGGCGGGAGGGGGGCTGGCAGCGGACGCGAAAGGCTACGTGCGCGGGACGAGGCGCACAAGCGGAGCTTCCCTCACCAGGTGCCAGCATGCCGACCTGAATGCATTGTCAGCAAGGCAGATGCATATTTGGGCGCGTCATATCCTGCCTTCTTCGCACCCGACTATGTCACGCTTCGTCTATCCTCACACCATCGACAACGGTGCCGGTGAGCGCCTCACCTTTCTCCGGCGCGTGCCGGGCGCGACGGGTGATCGGCTCGAAGTGGAGAACGTCGTGACACCGGGTGCCGGGCCGCCGATGCACGTGCATCACCGCCAGGCCGAGGTCCTCACCGTGCAGCGCGGCCGGATCGGCTATCAGCGACCCGGTCAGCCCGCGAAGTTCGCCGGTCCGGGAGAGACTGTAGCATTCCCGGCCGGCGACGCGCACCGCTTCTGGAATGCCGGTGGCGATGATCTGGTGTGTTCAGGCTACATCGAGCCGGCCGACAACATCGAGTACTTCCTGGGCGAGATCTTCGCGTCGGCGCGTCGCAGCGGCGGCCACATGCCCAGCGTATTCGATGGGGCCTATCTCACGCGTCGCTACCGCAGCGAGTTCACGTTGCTCGAGGTGCCCACGCCGGTGCAGCGGCTGGTCTTCCCCGTGCTCGTGGTCATCGGTCGACTACTCGGCCGGTATGCGCGCTATGCCGATGCGCCGGAGCCGATCGGGTGACGGAGAGCGGGGGCGAGATCGCTAACAGCGGGGGCGAGATCGCTAACAGCGGGGGCGAGATCGCTAACAGCCAGAACACGGAGATAACGGATTGCACCGATTTCACCGATACGCAAAAAGCTTGATTGAAAATCGCTTTTCATCATCGATTTGCTTATCTGTGTAACCGGCGCAATCCGTCTACTCCGTGTTCCCGCCGTTGCTGTTGCCGTTGCCGTTCGTATCCCTAGAACGCCGCCATGCGCGTGACTTTGATCGCCACGGACCGTTCGTTGCGCACGTGCGTGAACGTGTTCTGTCGCTCGGTATACACGAGGAACACGTCGCTGAGCGGGGCGTAGCGCCACGCCAACCGCGCGTTGGTCACGAAGCTGCGTGACTGGGTGTTGTACTGCACGAACGTACTGCCGAAGAGCGTGGTGGAGTACGCGTACTTGAGGCGCATACCAGCCAGGTCGGCGGCGAAGGCGCCGCTGGGCAACGCCACGTCGTTGTGCTGGTACGTGCCTTCGAAGCTGATGTCGTAGCGCGGGCGCCAGGTGAGTCCACCGCTCAGCGTAGTGTTCGACCCGTTGTAGAAATCGCCGACCTGAATGCCGGCGTTGCCGTACACCGGATAGCGCTGCGTGGAGGTGTAGGTGGCCTTCGCGTTGCGGAAGTTGTAGCGGCCTATCGGAATCGAACGTCCAGGAAACGGCGTGAACGTGCGATCGAGTCGATCGAACCAGTCGTTCACCTCGAGCTTGAGCTCACCGTCGGGCTGAAAGAAGACATCCAGCGCGGCCGTGAGTTGATGCGACTGCGCGGTGCCGTCGAGATCGGTGTACACGTCGGCTTCGACGTACGGATTGAGCTCCTGGATCGCCTTGAGCTTGGGTCGCGCGTGAATGCCGGTGGTGCCGTACATCTGCTGGAAGCCACGGCGGTTCACGAAGCCGATGCCGGGATCGAAGTTGTCCGACACGCGCTTGTACATCGCTGACGTATTCCAGAGTTTTCCGCGATAGGCCGCCGAGACGCGTCCGGCGGTGCCATCGGAGCTGGCGGTATCTGCATCACTCACCGCGAAATACGAATTGATGATCAGATTGCCGAGCAACCGGATGTTCGCGTCCACACCGTACGATCGGTTGTATGTGCCGCTGCTGTCGGTGGCCTGACGATTGGCGGCGAGCAGTCCGATGTCGGAGTTGCCGAAGATGTTCCGGCGCACGCGGGCTACGGCAAAGTTCTCGGTGGGGCTCGTACCCGCGCGCTGCGTCTGCATGTCGAGCAGTCCGACTTCCCATCCACTCACACGACCGGTGAGACGACCGCCGCCCGCAATCGGAATGGGCAGTCCGTCTTTGGTGAGTCCGATCTGACGCGAGTTGAACAGCGTGAAATCGCTCAACGACGCGCCCATCCGGTAGTTGCGCTCGGCCACATCACCCAACGTGAACGAACCGGAGTTCTCGATGAAAAATTCGCGACGCTCGGGAAACAGAATGCCGAAGCGCGTGAGATTCACGACTTGCTGATCCACTTCGACTTGCGAGAAGTCGGTGTTGACCGTGAGGTCGAGCGTGAGCGACGGGGTCACCCCGTACTTGAGATCACCGCCGATGTCGGCCTTGCTGCCCAATGAGCCGCTCGGCACCTGCGCGCCCACCGAATTGCCGGCCAGCGCGTACGGTTTGATCTGCAGGTTGCGTCCCTGCTTGAGGCCCGTGATGCCGTCCATCGTGCCGGCCTTCGACATGCGATGGATGCGATACTGTCGTTCCAGCGGCGCCCAGTACGACGTCTCGTTCACGCGACGCACGCGACGGATGAAGTTGATGCCCCACGTCTGCGGATCACGCGATGCATCGAAGCGCAGCGTCTTGAGGGGAATCGTCATCTCGAGTGTCCAGCTCGAGTCGCGCTGCCGCGTGCGCACCGTGGAGATGCCGTCCCACGCTTCGACGATGTTGCGCGAGTCGTTGAACGTCTGCTCGTCGCGCACGGCGCCTTTCGGATTCACCAGGAACAGAAACGAGTTGCGCTTGTCGTTGAACGTGTCGAACACGACGCCGAAGATGTCGCTGTTCGACGACACGAAATCGCGTTCGAGTCCGACCGTGATCGCCTTCTCCGGCTCCGGGTCGTAGTTCACGGCCCCGATGTACAGGTTGGTGGCGTCGTAAAGCACGCGCACCTCGGTGCGGAACAGCGCGGGATACCCAGTGCTCGGCAGCTGCTGCACGAAGTCGGTGAGCACCGGGGCCGAGGCCCAGGCCGCGTCATCGAGGGTACCGTCGACTACGACGGGAGTCGTGGTGCGCGTGGCGCGGAACGACGGGCGGGCCACCGTTTCCGGATTGACCGGCGTGGGAGCGCGGTCGAGGCTGGGGCCCTGAGCACGGGCGGTGGTCGCGGCAATCAATAGCGCGGCGACCACGGAGCGGCGGCGCACTTTACGGACGAGCGGAATGGCCCCCAGCCGCTCTCCACTTCTTGTACTCCACGGGCATACACACCGAGCACGGATGGTAGCCGGCGGCGATCGCTGTGGCTTCGTCGGCGAAGAACACCCGCTGCTGCGCGTAGAGGGCGCCGTTGGCGAGGGCGCGACGGGCGGCCTTGCAGTCCAGACGGCCATAGCGGCGTTCTTTGCGGTAGCCGCCGATCGTGCCTTTCGTGGTGCCGGTGATGCGGGAGCCGTCGGGTCCGATCAGCGTATAGAGCTTTTCCGTTTCCATTGGGAGAAAACTAGCGGGTTCGAGGGTTGGGTGAAGGAAAGGCCAGTTTGGCCAACAATATGTCCATGGTTATAATTAAATGACCACTAAGGAGGCACACGGATGACAAAAGCGCGCGCGACTACGCCGCCATCACCGAACGCATCGCCGACGATCGCGGCCAGCGTGTTCAAGGCGACGTGCCTCGAACTCATGGACGAGATCGCGGCCACGGGCAGCGACGTAATCGTCACCAAGCATGGCCGCCCCGTGGTCCGAGTCGGCCCGGCGACGATCGCTCCGGCATCCCCGATGGGATTCATGCGCGGCACGATCGTTCGGCACGGTGATCTGATCTCGCCCGATGACGACAGCTGGGCGCCGTCGGAGTCAGATCCGCTGCGTGCGCGCGCGCGATGATTGCCGCGAGGAAGGCGGCTTCACGAGTGAAGGAGCCGGAACCGCTCTACGTGGGACGCCCGGCGCTGTGGCGTGCGGCCGAGTCGCCACTGCGCGACACGCCGCTTCTGCTCGATACCCATGCGTGGCTGTGGACGCTGGACGGTACGGCTGGTGCTCTCATCAAGCCGGCAATCCGGCTCATCGAGCGGGCGGCGGCCGAGGGGAGACTCTACGTCAGCGATATCTCGTTCTGGGAAGTCGCCATGCTCGTGTCGAAAGGACGTCTCGAACTGGCGGCCGATCCAACGATTTGGCTTCGCCGTGCCGCGCTCGCACCCGGTATTCAGCTCTTGCCGCTCGAGCGCGACGTCCTGATCGAGAGCACGCGTTTGGCGGGGACACCGCATGGTGATCCGGCCGACCGCATGCTCATCGCCCAAGCGCAGCTGATCGGTGCGTCGTTGCTGACATGTGATAAGGGAATCGTCGCGTACGCTGCGAGGACACCGGGCATTCCGGTGTGCGACGCGCGCTGACCGACTGGTCGATACCAGGGCCGGCCGCACCGCTCCTCGCCCCCGTCGTTCTGCTCGTCGCGATGCACTGGTCGGCGCAGTTCCTGGCTCGGCAGTCCAGTGGCCTCTTTGGCCGGCGCGTCCAGCTGTACCTGTTCGGTCTCCTCGGCACCATCGTGCACGAAGGCAGTCACGTGATCGCCTGTGTGCTGTTCCGCCATCGCGTGCATCGCGTGAAGTGGTTCGACCCGCAGGCTGCCGACGGCGCGCTCGGCTCGGTCGAGCATTCGTATGACCCGGCCAGCGCGTACCAGCGTGTGGGCACCATCGTGATCGGCATCGCGCCGCTGGTGGTCGGGGCGGTCGTGATCCTGTTCGCGGCACAACAGCTGCTCGGTCTCACGCCGCCGGCCGCGTGGAGTATGCGCGCGTGGCACATCAACGACGCGCCGCTGTGGCGATGGGCGCTGTTCGCCTACGTGAGCATCTCGGTGGGCGGCTCGATGCACTTGAGCGCTGCCGACGTGCGCGGGACATGGCGCGGTGTCGTCACGCTCGCCATCTGGAGCGCCGCCGCACTGCTGGCGACGGCGCTGCTCTGGTGGGTGCTGCAGCGCGTGGCGCCGACGATGTGGGACAGCACCGTCGTGCCACGACTACGTGACGCGATGCAGTGGATCACGCGCATCAGCCAATCGCTCTCGATCGCGATGCTGCTGGCCGTCGCGATCAACACACTGGGCGCGCTGCTCCTTATGCTGCCGGTGCTGCTGCGGCCAGCGCGCGCTCGATAGCGGGAATCATGTCACTCGGCAGCTTCATGGGTTCGAAGCGCTCGAGCACCTGTCCGTCGCGTCCGACCAGGAACTTGGTGAAGTTCCACCGGATCGGCGCGCTGTCAGACTCGCCGGGCTGTCCGCCTTTCAACCACGTCCAGAGCGGATTCGCGTCGTCGCCGTTCACGTCCATCTTCGCGGTGAGCGGAAAGGTGACATCGAAGTTCGTGCTGCAGAATTGCACGATCGCGGCTTCAGTGCCCGGCTCCTGTCCGCCGAACTGATTGCACGGGCAGCCGAGCACGGTGAGCCCCTGCTCACCGTAGCTGCGCCACAACTCTTCGAGGCCCGCGTACTGCGGCGTGAGTCCGCACTGGCTCGCCACATTCACGATCAGCGTCACGCCACCCGACAGTGACGCGAGCGGCATCGGCTCGCCCGAGACCGACGTGACGGTGAAATCCGACATCGTACTCACGGGCGCACCACCGTGGCCGTGAACGGCACACTCACCATGCTCGGTCCCCACGACATCTCGATCGCGCCGCGCGTCGGTCCCATCGAGCGCACCACGATCGTGAATTCTTCTACGTGACTTGGTGTCGCCGTCATCTGCATGGGTACGCGTCCGAGATCGTTGGTGGCGGAGTAGATGGTGCCCCACTGTCCTACTTGCTTGTTCACAATGAGAAACGTACCCGTGCGCGTGTGCTGCACGAACAGCGTGTAGGCGCCGGGCGGCACGACGAGATCACCCATCGTGAGCGTGCGTGACGTGAAGAGGTGCGTGGCATCATTGGCACCGGTGCGCCACACGGTATCGAACGGCACCAGCGCGCCGCCCCACACGCTGCGGTCACGCACCGACGGCCGTCCGTAGTCAATGAGCACGATGCCACCCTGTCCGAAGGCACCGCGCGCGGTCTCGCGCAACGACAGCGCACCGGTGGGCTTCATGCTCTTCGCGATCGCGGCGATGTCGAGCCCGCCGGCGCCGCGCGTGGCGATGGACTTGTTGGTGGTGAAGGACCCGTCCACCAGCTGCAGTTTGCCGGTCGCGTCGTAGCGCAGGATCATCGCGTAGGCGCCACCGCGCAGGCGCACGCTGTCTGCACCCGCGGCGGAGAGTCCGGTGAAGCCGAGATTGCCCACGAGGCCGAGCGCGGGGAGGGAATCCGTGGCACCGCCCGTCTTGCGGATACCGGCCAACACTTCGGTCGGTCCATAGATGAACGTGGGGAAGTTGATCATCGCCTGCTTGGCCGCGAACGCCCGTCGCTGCGTGCTGTCGGCGAACACCGCTTCTCGGATGATGGAGTCGGCGGTCACGGTGAAGCGCGTATCACTGGGCGCGTTCGGTGGCAGCGAGCCGTCGGCATTCAAACGCTTGATCGACGCCGACGTGGGTCGCCCGTTCTTCGCCAGCGTGATGCTGTACTGGTAGCGCGCCACCGCGGCGCCGGAGCGCTGCACCATCTCCCCGGTCATACCGGTGGCCGTGCGCGTGAACTGCTCGATGGCCACGGTGTCCTTGCCCAGCCGGTACACGAGCGAGGCGGGCTGGGCGGACACCGAGGTCGCGCTGCTGAGCGCGGTGCCGACTGCGAGTGTCGCTACGAAAAGTCGCATGAGTAGGGATTCGGGCGGTGGGATTGGGCTCGCGGGGAATATGTGCTGAACCAGCCCCGCAGCAACGGCAACCGCGAACGGCAACAGCGAACGGCAACAGCCAGAACACGGATCTGAAAATCGATGGCGCCGAGGTCACAGATATGCCAACGACGCTTTTGCTTATCTGTGTGACCGGTGGAATCACATTTCAGATCCGTGTTCCGGCAGTTTGCGGACCTTCCGGTCGAGCCACCCTTTCACGTTCAAGGGGTCAGAGTCGTTGAAACCCGCGGGCCTTCCTGACCCGCTACTCCGTCGCCACTCTACAGCATGCGAGTCGACCCGAAATTCCCGCCGCGGTTCGCCTGGGTGCGCGAAGGCGATCATCGTGCCGAGGCCGAGCGGATGATTGCGCGGAACGCGCGCGAGCATGGTGGCGAGTGTACCGGAGAGCCGTCGGTCATGGTGCGCACCGCGCCCGGCGGCCGCTTCACGATGCTGTCGGCCACGGGGTTGTGGTGGCTCGAGCAGATGGCCGTGCACGACAGTTGGGGCGAGCCCACACGCGATGACGACGACCTGCTGGCGCAGCTCGTGGACCTCAAGACGGAGCGATAGGGGTACTCAATAAAAAGGGTCTTCCGGGAATTTAGGGATGACGACGTGACATCGGGCGCGCCGCTCGGCATCGTCAATGGCACGGAGGTGAGCCATGACCGAGCCGGTATCCGATGCGCTGCTGAAGCTGCTGGGCGAGTGGGAGGGGTTTGAAGTCGAGCGCATCGACACCGAGGCGCACGGGGACGATGTGTTCGGGGCGCCCGCGCCGCGCTTGGTGTTGGTGCTCCGGGCGAAGGCCGACGCCCCGAAGCGATGCAGCCAGTGCGGCGCGATTGTCGAGAAGATTCACGACGTGAGTGAGCGGCGGGTGCGCGACCTGCCGCTCGGCGAGTGGGACACGTGGCTCGTGTTTCCGCGCGCGCGCCTGCAGTGTCCGCAGTGTGGCCCGACCGTGGAAGCGGTGTCGTGGCTGGATCGGTATCAGCGGATGACGACCCGCCTGGCGGAGAAGATCGCCCGCCTTGCGCAGGTGCTCCCGATCAAGCAAGTCGCCGCGTGGTTCGGCGTGGGGTGGGACACCGTCAAGCAGATCGATCAGCGCGCGCTCACGCAGCGCCTTGGCGCCGCCGAGGACCACCTCGATGGGCTGCGACGGATCGCGATTGATGAATTCGCCATTCGCCGGGGGCACCAGTACGCGACCGTCGTGTTGGATGTGGACCGCAAGCGCGTGGTGTGGATCGCGCGCGGGCGCGATCAGGAAGCGCTCCGCGGCTTCTTGACGGCGCTGGGGCCGACACGCTGCGCCGCGGTGGAGGCCGTCGCCGTCGACATGTGGAAGCCCTATGCGGCGGAGCTGCGCGTGCACTGTCCGCAGGCCGTGCTCGTGTACGATCTCTTTCACATCGTCGCGAAGTACGGGCTCGACGTGATCGATCGGGTGCGGGTCGATGAGACCAATCGGCTCGCGATGGCGGCGGGTCAGGGGCCGGTGCGCGAGGCGCGGCGCGTCATCAAAGGGGCGCGCTGGCTGCTGCTCCGAAACAAGGCGAATCTCAAGACGCGCGGCGAGCGCGTGCGGCTGCGCGATCTACTCCGCGCGAATCGCGCGCTCTTCATCGTGTACGTGCTCAAGGACGATCTCAAACGTCTCTGGCAGTATCGATCGCCCGTCGCCGCCCTGCGGTTCTGGAAGGCGTGGCGACGTCGCGCGCTCCGCAGCCGTATTCCGGCGCTCCGCAAGTTTACGACGATGCTGGAGCGCCATCTCGACGGCATTCTGAGTCATTGCCGCTATCCGATCAACTCCGGCGTGCTCGAGGGCTGCAATAACAAGATCAAAGTCCTCAAGCGGGTCGCGTACGGGTATCGCGACGACGCTTACTTCTTTCTCAAGATCCGCGCGGCGTTTCCCGGAATTCCCGGATGACCCAATAAAAACAATACATTCAGTCGCAGATCTCGCCCGCAGCTTTCACTCAAAGGATTCACAACAATTCCGACCTCGTCGGTCGGTCAGACGGTCGTGGCCACCACGATGGCTGCCACGGCGGCGCGGGTGCGGACGCCGAGCTTTGTGAAGAGGTGCTCGGTGTGCCGTCGAACAGTGTGCTCGCTGATGCCCATGTCGGCGGCGATGCCCTTGGTGCTTTCGCCTCGGGCGATCAGGTCGGCCACGGCACGCTCGCGGAGGCTGAGCCGGTCCATCACCACCCCCTGCTGCGCGGCGGGACGGGGTGTGAGCACCACGACCGTGGCGGAACTCACCTCAGGGTGCGCACTGATTGCCAGCCGCACGCGCGGCACCCCCACCGGCTCCAAGCGCCCGCCGACTACGCAGGCGTGCACGGCCGAACTGCCGTGGGCTACCGAGCTCAGATAGCGTTCCAGCTCTCGGTGCTCGCTGTGCGACATCAGTCCCTGCGCCGACTCTGCCCACCACAGCTCCCCGGACGCCGCATCGAACACGCCGTACGGCACCCCGGCCGCGGCGAGTGGGGCGACGATGGCGAACGGGGCCGGACTGGCGCTGGGTTGATGGAGAGCCGTCGCGGAGGCGATCATGAGACGAATGCTGCGAGTGGAGAATGTTGAGCCGCTGGAGCAGCGCGCTGGTGATCGGCGTACCATATTCCGGCCTCTCAACCTGCTCTCGGACCGCTCTCGGCCGAGAATCGCACACGAGCTTTGAGGCGCTTTTCTGTCGAACGCGGCACCAATGAACCACGAATTGCAGCTGCTGGGTGGCCTGCGGCTGGTGTTGAACGGCCAACCGGTCGCCGGAAAGGCGGCGCACCGGCGTCGGCTTGCCTTGCTCGTTCTCCTCTCCAGCGCGCCGAAACGTCGGCTGACCCGCGAACGCCTGATCGATTTCCTCTGGGAGGAAGCCCAGGCGGAGGCCGGCCGCAAACTCCTCTCTGAATCGCTCTACCAGCTTCGCAGCGAACTCGGCGATAATGCGCTGCTCTCGGTCGGGGACGAAGTGGAGCTCGATCCGCGCGTGGTGCCGAGCGATCTCGACCGTATCATCGACGCCGACGCCCGCCGGGATGACGAGGCCCTGCTGCGCATTCCCGTCGGCGTCTTCCTGGATGGCTGGTATCTGGAGAACGCCCAGGGCTTCTCCATGTGGGTCGACACGCAGCGCGAACGCGTACGGGCGACGCTGCTTCGCCTTTTTATAGACGCGGCGGTCCGCGCGGAATCGGACGACCGGCTTTCTCGGGCCATCGCCGCCTGGCGACGGGCCGTCGAGATCGACGGCTGCTCGGCTCAGTCGGTCGCGCGGTTGGCTACGGCACACGGCCGCGCCGGCGACCGGGCCGAGGGTCTTCGCGTGATCGCCGTGCACCGGGCGATGCTCGAGGCCGACCTCGGCATCAGTCCCGACCGGCAGGTGGTCGACGCAGAACGAGCACTCCGTGCGGCGGCCGCCACGCCGGTCTCGGGCACCCCTAAGCCCTCTCCCCCGGCTACTCAGTCGGCCGCTCCCGCGGGCGCTCCCCCGGGCACGCCATCGATCACGAATGCGGTGGGCAGCGCCACCGCATCGCCGTCGGCACGGAGTTCGGCACCGGGTTCGGTACCGAGTTCGGCACCGAACTTGTCGGGTAGGCTCGGGGCGCTCCATCGCCGCGGTGCACTGCCGTGGGTGGTGGAGCGCTCGCGCTGATCGCCGCGGTGGCGATCGGCGGGTGGCGAAAGCGCACCCCCGAACCAGCGGTCAGCGGCGAGGTGGCCCGCGTGGCCATCATTTCGCAGTCGTTGGCGTCTCGCGATACGTCGCTGCGATTCCTGCGGGAGGCGCTCACGAACGGCGTCACCAATCAGCTCAGCGTCAACGCCTTCGCGGTCGCGAGCACCGGTGAAGTGCGCGCCATGGAGTCGGGGCGGATTTCACTCGACTCGCTCATTGCCATGCGTAGACTCGGCACGCTGGTCGACCTCGCCTTTGAGTCACGCGAGGACCGACTGCGCGTCACGGTCCGTGTGCTCGATGCGGCGACGCGCGATCAAGTGGCGTCGAGTGTGTACGAGCGACCGACGGTCGACGCGCTGCAACTCGAGGGCGACATCGTGCGCTTTGCTGCCGATGCGCTGAAGCGACGGCTGCGACGCGAGGTGTTGGTGCGCGACGCCGATGAGGCCACGCGCGATGCGTATGTGCGCAAGCTGCTGGTCACGGCGGCGCGCTCACGCGAAGATGCCGAAGGGGTGATCCGCAGTGGATACGCACTCGATCGCGAGTCGGCTGAGCAGCTGTTGGTGTCGGCGGATTCACTGTTGCTGCGCGCGATTGCGCAGGACGGAAAGTGGGCGGCGTTGTGGGTGGAGCGGGCGCGCGTGATGAAGGCGCGCGCGAGTCTCGCCACCGATGCGCGCCGGGCCATGTTGGCCGACAGTGGCGTTGGCTTTGCGAACGCGGCGTTGGCGCTCGCCCCCGACAACGCGCAAGCGCTCACCGTGCGAGGCATGCTGTATTCCTCGGGCTCTCAGGCCGTCGTCGACGGCGCCGCCGATACCGTACGACGCGCGCAGGCGGATCGTGACTTGCGCCGCTCACTGGAATTGGAGCCGTCGCAGGCCGACGCGTGGCTGGCGTTGTCGAAGCAACAGCTGTTGCGGGGGCAGTCGGCCACGGCCGTCGCGTCGGCCCGTCGCGCGGTGGAGTATGACGCATTTCTCGAGAACGGCCAGGAGGCCTATCTCGTCCTGTTCGGCAGTGCGCTCACGTCGGGTAATCCGAAAGATGCCGGCATGTGGTGCGCGCGAGGCCGCGAGAGTTTCCCCGACGACTATCAGTTCCGGCTGTGCGAACTCACCGTCATGCGCGAGCTGCCGCGCAAAGACGGAGACGACAAGGCGGCGTGGCGGATTGTGGCGACGATGGACTCGATGGCCGCGCTGGCACCGCGCGCTTCACAGATGGCGTATGCGAAGGCGTATCGCAACGCGGTTGCCGCGGCGATCTCGGCGCGCGCCGGCGACGTGCGTCGTGCCCGGGAAGGGTTGGCGCGGGCACGCGCGTTGGTCGGTAACGATCCCGTGTTGCAAACCGACTTGCTCTTCGACGAAGCATACGTGCACCTGATGTTGGGCGATCGCACCAAGGCCGTGCAGCTGCTTCGCGCGATGATCGCCACGCGCCCGGTGACGCGACGGATTCTGGCGAGCGCGCCGTTGTTCAGGTCGCGAATCCGCGGAGGACGTGATCGGTCCTGCTTCGCCCACTCGCTGAGCGGCACGAAGCCGCGGCTCGATGTCGCGACGTCGATGAAGGTGGGGTAGTCGTGGGCGATGGCAATGACATCAGGATCGGCGATGGCCTCGCGCAAGCTCTTCATGCCGGCGTCATCGAGAAACCGCGTGTAGTACGGAATCAAGAACTTCTCGGCGGAGACTTCGCCCCAGAAGATCGCATCGTGCTTCTGCGTATCGACGCGGATGTTCTCGCCGGTGGCGGGATCGACCAGCATGAAGACGGGCGGCGACTTCTTGGCGGGCACGCGCTGCGGTGTGCTGATGATGATCTCGTCGCCCGGATCGGCGTCCCCGGCGATCCGTTCGAGGCCGAATCCCGTACCGCCACCGGGCAGCGGGGCGTTCATGCTGAGCCGGTACGTACCCCCGCGGACGCCATCAGCCCACTCGGCCACGCGCCGCAGGTCGTCGGCGGTGATGACGTTGCGTGGGGGAGGATTTCCGGCTTCGTCAGACATGCAGGTGCTCTCGCGATCGAGTGAACAGCGTGCCCGCACACCCGTGCGGGACCCCCAATTCTGCATTCTCTACGCATGAGTGCTGAATAGGACGAACTGCCACGTTGGGCGCGCCTTGGATTCGCAAGACTCCGTACATTCGTACCGGAGCCAGAGATGTCTCAGAGTCAGAAGGCGGCCGTTGCCGGCATCGTGCTGGCAGCGGCCGCTGTCGTCGGCACTTCGAACCTTGCCGAGCTGCAGCACGGGGCGGTGGCCTTTGCTCCATTGTCGGTGGCGGGATGCGCCAGCGTACCCTCATCGCACCTGAACACGCGCGACGCCACGGAATGGCACGCCGTGCCGGCCCAACCGCACTTGCAGTACGCGCTCGTGTGGAACGTGCAGTTCCGCAGCTATGAGATCGTGTGGCGCAATCGCAGCGAACACGATCTGCGCTTCCGCTTCGCCGCCGATTCACTCGGCACCCCTGCCACGCGCGTGCGGGAGCGGGTGTTGCCGGCTGGCATCACTGAATCTCTGCCGGGCGAAGGATTGGTGCCGGGCAAGGAAACCGGTGTCGTGTGCGTACAGGTCGTAGCCGGCAACGTCGGGTCGAGCTGAGCACGTCGAGCGGTTGACGTCGAGCGGTTGACGTCGAGCGGATGGTGTGCGCGCGGCTTGCGGTGCGAACTCCCGGGCCGCAAGATCGGCGCATGATCACCACCGAGCGACTACGCTCGAGCGATTCACGCTCGACGACGCGGCATTGATCCGGGTCGAGTTGCTGACCGACCCCGACTGGCTGCGCTGACATCGGGGATCGCGGTGTGCGCACCATCGACGACGCGCGGGGCTATCTCGAGAACGGACCGATGGCGTCGTATGCCGCGCACGGCTTCGGACTGTACCGCGTGACGCTGCGCGAATCGGGCGTGCCGATCGGTATGTGCGGTCTGCTCACCCGCGTCACCCTGCCTGGCGTGGAAGTCGGGTTCGCCTTTCTGCCCGCGTACCGATCGCAGGGCATGGCGTATGAGGCGGCGGCCGCCACGATGGCCTACGCGCGCGACACCCTCGGGATGGGCCGGATCCAGGCCATCGTCACCCCGGGCAACGCCGGTTCGATCCGGGTGCTGCAGAAGCTGGGGATGACGCAGGAGGGGATCGTGCGGCTTCAGGCGGGCGGGGACGCACTCTGCATGTTCGCGACCCCGGCCGACTAGCTCGTCCTGGTTTACCGCCCCGGCAGCGGCGGCAGCGCGTCCACGAATTCGATGATCTGCTTGCGGTGCGCGGCCGTGGGCAGCCGCCCCATCCCGCCGATGTTGTCGAGCATGTTCTTGGCCTGACTGGTGGCCGGCGTGACCGCCGTGATGGCCGGATGCGTGAGCGTGAACTTGAGGAAGAACTGCGCCCACGTGGTGGCGTCGAATTCCTTGGCAAACGCCGGCAG
>CAWJMR010000057.1:0-50209 GCA_963843965.1 uncultured Gemmatimonadaceae bacterium | reverse complement strand
CATAGGGCGGAGTATCTGAGGGGACAGCGGGGTATAAGGCGGACCGTAGCTACAGGAGATTACGCCCGACCGCGCCGAGCCGCTGGTACGGCATAAGGCGTGCACTCCTTCCAGGTTTCCCCCTGACAGCGAGAGGACATGCTCATTCAGCTGAATACGGACAATCATGTGGACGGACGGGACGAGGCGATGCGCGAGGTCGAGTCCGATCTCCATCGGACGCTTGCCCGCTTTTCGAGCCAGATCACCCGCATCGAAGTCCACTTCCGTGATGCGAACGCCGACAAGTCCGGCGCGTCCGACAAGGAGTGCACGCTCGAAGCGCGCGTCTCCGGGCAGGACCCGACCGCCGTGACCCACGCGGCCGCCACGCTGTCGGCGGCGTTTAACGGCGCACGAGACAAGCTCGTGCGCGTGCTGGACAAGCGACTCGCCAAGCTGCGTCCACCCAAGGGCATGGATCCGTTCGACCGACCCGCGATCGACCAAGGGATGCCGCTATGACGCTGACCACGCCAACGGTCGAACACTTCCCGGAGCTGCTGCTCGATCGCACGGGTCCGTGCGTGTCGATCTACCTCCCCACGGGTCGGCGCTTTCCCGAGTCGCAACAGGACGTCGTTCGCTTCCGCAATCTGCTGCGACAGGCGGAGTCGTCGCTGAGCGAGGTGATGGGAGCGGTCGAGCTGGAGGCGTTCACCGCGCCGCTGCACGAGCTGGCCGGCAGCGATCGCTTCTGGACGCATTCCCTCGACGGACTGGCGGTGTTTCTGCACGCCGACTTCTACAAGGTGTACAAGCTCCAGCGCGCCGTCCCCGAGCGCGCCATCGTCGCCGATTCGTTTCACATCAAGCCGTTGTTGCGCGTGCTGCAGTCGGCCGACCGGTTTCAGCTGCTCGCGATCACGCGTGATCACGTACGGCTCTTTCACGGCAATCGTGATTCGGTCGACGAGATCGTGCTGCACCCCTCGGTGCCGCGCACGCTGACCGAAGCACTTGGCGAGGAAGTCACGGAGGCGCACACCGCGTTCAACTCTGTTGGTCAACTCGGACACGGTGGCGCGCAGATCGCGATGCACGCGGGATCGGGTTCGCGCAAAGACGAAATCGACAAGGATACCGAGCGGTTCTTCCGCGTGGTCGATCGCGCGATTGTCGAGCATCACGCGAAGCACGCCGGCTTACCGATGGTGCTCGCGGCGCTCCCGGAGCATCACGCGGTGTATCGGGAGGTGAGCCACAACGCACATCTGCTGCCCGATGCGATTGCCGGCAATCCCGATGCGTTCTCGCCCGACGAGCTCCGGCAGAAGGCGTGGGACATCGTCGAGCCGCGATACACGGCGCGCCTGCAGGGTTTCATGGACGAATATGGTGCCGGTCTTCCGCGCGGACTCGCATCGGACGCGCTCTCCGATGTGGCGATGGCCGCACTCGGTGGACGCGTGCGCACGTTGCTGGTCGACGACGATCGCGTGGTGCCGGGCCGCGTGGATCGCGCGACGGCGCACGTATCGCACGGGGAACCCGACGATCCGCATGTGGACGACATTCTCGACGATCTCGCCGAAATCGTGCTGCGCATGGGCGGCGACGTGGTGATGGTGCCGCGCGACCGCATGCCTTCCATTACCGGCATTGCGGCCATCTATCGGTTTTAGCATTACAAACAACGTGACCACGGATTTTCACCGAAACCGTCACGGATAAGCAAGCAGCGCTTTGGCTTATCCGTGTTCGATCGGCGAAAATCCGTGGTCGTTGTGCTTTAGCTGTTGCTGGTGTTCGTTGCTGGTGTTAGTTGTTGCCCTTCTTCAGCTCGGCCTTGTACGCGTCGCTCGCATAGATCGCGACTTCGACGCGACGGTTCTTCTGATCGTCGGCGTTGGCGATGGGCTCCATTTCGCCGCGACCCGATGTGCGCAGGCGGTCACGCGAGATGCCCTGTGACACGAGATAGTCGGCGGTCGCACGCGCGCGGCGTTCTGAAAGCGACTGATTGTAGTTGTCGTCGCCGACCGAATCGGTGTGTCCGACGATCAGCAGGTCTGACTTCGGATATTCGGTCAGGCTCTGCGCGAGATTGCGCAGATTGCTCGCCGCTTCGCTGCGGATCTTGTCGCTGTCGAAGTCGAAGAGCAGACCGCTCGCAAAGGTCACCTGGATACCTTCGCCCACCCGTTCCACCGTGGCGCCGGCGACCTGCTGCTCGATCTTCTTGGCCTGCTGGTCCATCTGGTGGCCGATCACGGCGCCGATTGCGCCGCCGACCGCGGCACCCAAAATGGCGCCCTTGGCCGTCGAGCCGTTGTTGCGGCCGATCACGCCGCCGGCCACGCCGCCAGCGGTGGCGCCGATCACGGCACCCTTTTCCTTCTGGCTCAAGCTGGCGCAGCCAGTTACCGTCGAGCTCGCCAACACCGCAACCAACAGCAGGCGCGTGTTCACGCGGCCGGTCCGATTCGTCATCATGTCGATCCTCTCTTCAAGTGTGTACCGGTACTGAATGGCACACTTCATACCACGTTCCGGCGCCCCCGTCGTGCCGTCACCGCCAACACCACCAGCGTGAGCAGATACGGGACCGCCAGAAAGAGCTGGTACGGAATGCCCGTCCATCCCATCGATTGGAACAGCGTCTGAAGGGAGGTGGCGGCGCCGAACAACAGCGCCGCTGCCGCTACCCCAAGCGGGCGCCACCGTCCCAACACGACGATCGCGATCGCGATAAAGCCGCGACCGGCTGACATCCCTTCCACGAACGTTCCCGCTTGCGCGAGCACCAAGGTGGCCCCGGCCAATCCCGCCATCCCGCCCGCAAAAAGTACCGCGAGCAGCTGAGTTCGCCTTGGCGAGATCCCCGCCGCAATGGCAGCCTGGGGATATTCGCCCACGGCCCGCAGCGCTAGCCCTGCATGGGTTCGCTGCATCCACCACGCCAGCAGGGGGGCGATCAGGTACAGCGCGTAGGTCACCAGCGGCTGCGCGAAGAAGGCGCGACCGATCACCGGTAGCGCCGACAACACCGGAAGTGCATGCGTCGCCGCCGTCGGTGTGGTCAACGCCACGCCGCCCGAGCCATAGACGGTTCGATACACCGTGCCGGTGAGCCCCAGCGCAAAGAGCGTGATCGCGGTGCCCGTAATGATCTGATCGGCGCGCAGCCCCACCGCGAACAGGGCGAACAGCGCCGCCACCAGCAATCCCGCTACGGCCCCCGCGGCGAATCCACCACCCACCCCAAGCGCACCCGCGGCGATCGTCGCGCTGAGCGCCCCCGCGATGATCGAGCCTTCAAGGCCGATGTTGATCACGCCGGCCCGCTCACTCACGCTCTCGCCCAACGCGGCATACGCCAGCGGGGTGGCGGTGCGCACGGTGGCTTCCAGCAGACCGGCGCCCACGGCCAGGGCGCCCACGCCGACGGTCACGTCTTGCATCATGTGCCCATCTCGTCGATGCCCGTCCTTTCGGCACGCGATGGCCGCCAACGATCGGCCGCCAACACCAGCAGAATCAGCAACGCCTCCACTACCGACACCACCACACTCGGCACGCCGGCATCGCGCTGCATCGCATTCGCGCCCGCCTCGAGCGCGCCGAACAGGAGCGCGGTGGCCACCACGCCCAGCGGATGCAGACGCGCCAGCAGCGCCACCGCGATGGCGGTGTAGCCATAGCCCGGCGAGAAGTTTTCGTACAGCGCGTAGGTGATGCCCGTGTACTCCACCGAGCCCGCCAACCCCGCCAGCACGCCACTCACCAGGAACGCGCCGAACATCGTGCGCGGCACATCGATGCCACCCGCGCTCGCCGCCGCCGTCGGGGTGGCGCCCACGGCGCGTAACCGGAATCCGCTGGCCGTGCTGCGCAGCCACCACCACACTGCGATCGCGACCAACACCACGAGCAGCACACCGGCGTGTAGCCGCGTGCCCTCGAGCAGCACCGGCATTTGCAGTTCGGGAGCGAGTGTCACCGACTGCGGATTCACGCGTGTGGGTTCCTGCAGCGGACCACGCACCAGCCATCCCGTGAGATACTGCGCCACGAAATTCAGCATGATCGTGCTGATCACCTCCAGCACGCCGAAGCGGAGTCGCAAGGCGCCCGCGATCGAAGCCCACGCACCACCCGCGATCGCTCCCGCCACCAACATCACGGGAATGCCGATGAACCACGGCACCCCACCCAGTGAGCCGCTGATCGCCGTGGCCGCCGCCGCACCCACCAGCAGCTGACCCTCAGCGCCGATGTTCAGAATGCCAGCGCGAAAGGCGACCGACACCGCAAGGCCGGCCAGCGCCAACGGGACCATGCGCACGATGGTGGCCGACGTGATCGCGTAATACGACCCGAAGGCGCCGCGCACCATGGCTGATAGCGCCGGGACGACCTCGTGTCCGGTGACGACCAGCAGCACCGCCAGCATGGCGATGGCGAGACCGAGCAGCCCCACGACACGCGCCGTCGTGGCCGCCAACGCACGCCACGGAGTCATGCGCTCGCTCCCGCGTTCGCGCTCACCGTGATACCAGCCTCACCACTCAGCATGGTGCGGCCCAACGCGTCTCGATGCCGCTCGCTCGCGATCAGTGTGCCGTTGTGCATCGCGAATACGCGATCGGCCAACAGCACCACTTCATCGAGGTCGCTGCTGTACACCACCACCGCCATGCCGGCATCGCGTGCGGCCCGCAGTGCCTGATGCACGGCATCGGTCGCGACAAAGTCGAGACCGCGCGAGGGATTCTCGACCACGAGGGCCTCGCGTGCGGCCTCGAGTTCGCGTCCCAGCACCAGCTTCTGTTGGTTGCCACCGGAGAGCGTGCGTGCCACCGCATCGGCACCAGACGCGCGCACATCGAATCGCTGCAGCAAGGCCGCAGTGCGCACACGGAACCCATTCCAGTCGATCACACCGCGCCGCGCGCCCGCACCCTGCAGCGCCGTGTTCTCAAATAGTGGCGCATCGAGCAACAGGGCATCGCGGTGACGATCTTCCGGCACGAACCCCACGTTGTCGGGAATGACGCGCGTACCCGATGTCGGCACGAGGCGTCCGGCCAGTACGCGCAGCAGTTCATGCTGGCCGGCGCCTTCCACGGCGCCGATGCCGACGATCTCACCGGCACGCACCTGCAGTGTGGCCGATCGCACGCGATCGACGCCGTTGGCATCGCTCACCGTCACGGCGCTGAGCGCGAGTACCGGCGGTCTGCTCGCGGTACCGGCGTTGTCGTTCGCGGCGTTGGTCCTCTCGGCACGACTCGCCACTCCATCAGGCGTGTCACGGCCGGTGAGTACATCCGCCGTGCGCACCGTCGCACCACCAAGCATCGCGTCCGCGACGCGGGCCTGATCGGTATCGCGCGCCGGCGTACTCAGCACCGTACGACCGCGATGCAGCACGGTGATGTCATCGGCCACCGCGAGCGCGTCGCGCAACTTGTGCGTGATCAGTACCACCGCGTTGCCGGCATCGGCATAGCCGCGAATCCAACGCAGCAACTCGGCCGCCTCCGTCGGCGCCAGCACCGCCGTCGGTTCGTCGAGAATGAGCAGCGTGACATCACGCGCGAGCGCCTTCACGATTTCGCATCGCTGTTGCGCACCGACGGGCAGGTCCTGTACACGCGCCGCCGGATCGAGCGCGAGGCCCGCTCGTGCGGCGACCTCGCGCACACGCTCCGCCGCGCGCTTCGGATCGAAACCGCCATGTCCGCCGAGTGCGATGTTTTCGGCCACCGTCATGGTGGGGACCAGCGTGAAATGCTGGTGTACCATGCCGATGCCATGGGCCAGGGCATCCGATGGCGACCGCATGGTGATCGGTACGCCACGCCACTGCATCACCCCCTGCTGCGCCCGTAACAGTCCGAACACCACGCGCATCAGCGTGGTTTTGCCGGCGCCATTCTCGCCCAGTAACGCATGCACGCTGCCGGCACGGACCTGCAGCGACGCGCCCTCGAGCGCGCGCACTCGACCGAACGAGTGCGTGATGCCGTTCAGCGAGAGCAACACGGCGCCTGCCGGGGCAGCCGTCACCATCGCGTTGGGATCACGATCCCGTTGGGAGATGCAGGAAGGTCCAGGGGAGCCCGAAGCGCGTCTCGAGAAAGGCACCGAGCGCCTGGACGCCAAGTGTCTCCGTGGCGTAGTGCCCGGCGTAGACCACGCACAGGTCGTGCTCCATGGCATCGACGGTCGTGTGGTGCGGCCCCTCGCCCACGATGAGCGTATCGACGCCGCGATCGCGTGCTTCGCGCAGCGACTCTGACGACGCGCCGCCACCGGTGCAGATGGCCCACCGATGCGTGCGTCGGCCCTGCGCTGGAATCGACGTGCGCACACTGCCGCCGTAGCGAGCCGAAAAGGCCTGCACGCGATTCACCAGCTCGTCGGTCGGTTCGTTGGCGGTTCCGGTCACACCGATGTCCACCGTCTTGAAGCGCGCGAAGCCACCGTCGGGGGTGAGCCCCAGCGCCTGCGCCAATCGCACGTTGTTACCATGCTCGGCGTGCAGGTCCAGCGGCAAGTGCGACGAGTACACGGCCAGACCGCTGGACAGCATCGAGCGATACTTCTCGTACTGCATGCCGACCAGCGGTTGCACGCCACTCCAGAACAGGCCGTGGTGCACGATCAGGAGATCGGCGCCCGAGATCACGGCTTCGGTGATCGCCGCACGTGATGCATCGACCGCGACGGCCACACGATGTACGCTGCCGGCGTTCGCCACCTGCAGTCCGTTCACGGCGCCCGGGTAGTCGGGGATGTCACTCGTGCGCAGTTCGGTATCGAGCGCCGACACGATGTCGCGCAGGGCCACGGACGGCAGGGTGCTACCGTTCCCGCTGGCCGATGCGAGAATGCGATCCGTCGCTGGCGTGGACATGAGTTATTTCGCCGGCGGGAGAGGCTTCGCGTTGTCGGTGCCTTGCAGCAGATCGGCCAGCCCGGTGAACGTGCCAGCCTTGAGGAGCAGGCCCACCGAATCGCTCGCGGCGATCGCCGTCGCCGGCACGCGGTCGCGCATGGACGGATTCACGACGAGACGCACGACGTCGTCCTTCACGCCGAGGTTGATCACGCGTCCCTTGAAGGTGCCGGCCTGCACTTCACGGGCGAGCATGAGAAACGCCTTCGGCAAATCAATCACGACGCTGGCAATGATGACGTCGGGGGCCACGCTGTTCTGATCGGCGTTGGTGCCGAAGGCGAGAATCTTCTTTTCGCGCGCCGCCTGAAACACGCCGAGTCCGGCGGCGTCGGCGTTTTGCAGAATGATGTCGACTCCCTGCGCGATCTGTGCGAGTGCCTGTTCCTTGCCGGCGCTCACATCGTCCCAGTTGCCGATGTACGACGTGATGATGCTGACCTTCGGATTGACCGACTTGGCGCCGCGCTCGAAGGCGAGGAAGCTGGTCTTCACGGGCGGCAGCTCGGTGCCGGCAATGAGGCCGATCTTGTTCGTCTTGGTCATCGCGCCGGCGAGCATACCCGCCTGATACGACGCTTCCTCGAACGCGAACGCGAGGCCGGCCACGTTCGGCGCGGTCACCCGGCCGGAGGTGATGGCGTAGTTCGTCTTCGGATAGCTGGGTGCCACACGGGTCGCGGCCTCCTGATACTCGAAGCCGTTGCCGATCACGAGGTCATATCCCTGCGCCCCGTACTGCCGGAAGTTCTCGTCGAATTCAGCCGGCGTCTTGGTCTGGATGTGCGACGTCTCGGCCCCCAGCGAATCGCGGATCGCGAGCAGCCCTTCGTGGGCGATGCCGTTCCAGGACTTATCGGAGATCGGTCCCGGCGTGAGCAGGGCGACCCGCATCTTCTTGGCGCCGGTGGAATCGGAGGTGGTGCCGGCCTTCTCCCCGCCGCAGGCGACGAGGAGACCGAGCAAAGCGCCAACGGTGATGCGAGAGAAGCGAGTCGTGAGCATAAATAGATCCTTTCGGATGTTTGGGCGCGTTGATGCATCAATGGTGGCGCTTTCGTGGTGCATAAACGCCCGTACTTGTACTAGTCGAGAGAGACGCCAAGCAGGTCGAGCAGCCGCTCGAGGTCATCGTTGGAGAAGAACGCGATGCGGACTTCGCCTTTGTCCTTGGCTGATAGCTGAATGGACACACCCGTCTGGAGTTTCCGCCGCAGGCGTTCTTCGATCTGCCGAACGGTGGCAGCCGAGGCGCCGGCGGGGACCGTGCCTTCGGCCTCCGACTGCTTCTTGCCGGCGGCCGGCGGCTTGGGGCGACCGGCCTGCACGCGCCGCTCGACTTCGCGGACGGAGAGTCCTCCGTCGATGATGTCGCGGGCCATATCGACGATCGCGCGCTCGGTGGCGAGCGGTAGCAACGCGCGGGCGTGTCCGGCGGTCAGCTGCTTCTCCTGCAACATCCGGCGCACCGAGGCGGGCAGCTGCCGCAGGCGAAGCGCATTGGCGACGGTCGAGCGATCCTTGCCAACGACGTCGGCGACTTCCTGGTTGCTGAGCTGGAATTCGTCGGCGAGCCTTTGATAACCATCGGCCTCTTCGATCGGGTCGAGGTCGGCGCGCTGCAGGTTCTCGATCATCGCCAAGACCAACAGCGTCTTGTCGTCGACCGGCTTCACGAGCGCGGGGATCTCGGTCCAGCCCAGCCGAGAGGCCGCGCGGAAGCGACGCTCGCCGGCGATCAATTCGTAGCCGGTACCGTTCGGGGCAGGGCGCACGGTGATCGGCTGGAGCAGTCCGTTCACGCGCAGGCTCGCTTCAAGATCGGCTAGCTCCTCCGGCCGGAACTCCTGACGCGGCTGATACGGATTGGCGCGGATCTGCGAGAGCTTGAGCGTGCGGAGCGGCGACTCCTCGCGTTCGATGCTCGCCGCCGTTGTGGCGCTTGCATCCGACACAGCCGTGCCGGCCCCGGTCGCAGTGGCTTTCTGGGCGTCTTTCGGGGCGTCGCGTCGCGCCAACAGGGCATCGAGCCCGCGACCGAGGCGGCGAGGGGGTTCAGGCGTCATAAATGCAACGTAAGTGCTTGAGGCAATGAAGTTTACGCGCCTTCAACGGGCTTCGAAGCGGCCGCGGTGCGATCGATCAGCTCGCGGGCCACGGCCATGTAGGCCTGCGCGCCCACGGACGACACGTCGTACACCACGATCGGCTTGCCGAAGCTCGGCGCTTCCGCCAACCGGATGTTTCGGGGCACGACCGTGGTGAACACCTTGTCGCCGAAGTGAGCGCGGGCGTCGGCCGCGACTTGCCTCGAGAGATTCAGTCGGGCGTCGTACATGGTGAGGAGAACGCTGTCGACTTCGAGCTCGGGGTTGAGCGAATCCTGCACGCGCTGCACGGTGCCCAGCAGCTGCGAGAGTCCCTCGAGGGCGTAGTACTCGCACTGCAGGGGGATCAGGATCGCATCGGCCGCGACGAGCATGTTCAGCGTGATCAGCCCGAGTGACGGCGGGCAGTCGATCAGGATGAAGTCGTAGCGATCACGGATGGGCGCGAGCGCATCACGCATACGCGTTCCGCGGTCCTCGGCATCCACCAGCTCCACCTCGGCCCCTGAGAGTTCGGGGGTCGTGGGAAGCACGTCGAGGTGGCGGAACTGGACGTTGCGGATGAGGGCCTGATCGACGGAGGCACCGCCAATGAGGACGTCATAGCAGTCCACCGTAAAGTCGTCGCGGGAGATGCCGCAGCCGCTGGTGGCGTTGCCCTGTGGATCGGCATCGATGAGCAGCGTGCGCTGCTCGGCCACGGCGAGCGAGGCGGCGAGGTTCACAGCGGTGGTGGTCTTACCGACTCCACCTTTCTGGTTGGCGATAGCGAGGATGCGTGCCAAGAGTCGTCTGCGAGGAGGGTGCGCGGGGAGCGGTAGTATAGGCGCCGCTCAGGTCGTGGACTATCGTGTGAGCAGACCAATCCGGCGGTTTAGGGCAGGAATTTGACGTTTTTGGGGTTCATGACCCCGTTCTGCTACGCGCTCGCCGTTTCACGTGAAACTCGCCGCGGTACGGCGGGCACAGAGCGGCGAGATCACGCCGTTTCACGTGGAACAGTTACCAAGAAAAGGGGGAGGCCTGACAATCAGGCCTCCCCCTTCCTCGTGCACCAGCAACCGACGGCAGCAGCTACTTGGTGAAGCGCCAGCGCGTGGTGACACTCACCGCGATGGTCGCCATGCCTTCGCTGACCGGCGTGGGGGCAGAGGCGTCGGCCATCTCCATCTTCGCCATCGCCATGACCGCACGGGGCTGCGGGCGCTCGTACTCGTTGATGTTCAGCTCGAGCAGTTCAGCGATCTGTCCGCCAGCCGCCTTGGCCGCGACTTCCGCCTGCCGACGCGCGCTCTCGACGGCCTTGGTGAGGGCCGTCTCCTGCGCCTTCGCCCGGTCCTTCACCAGAAAGTCGAGCCCAGCCACGCGATTGCCGCCGTTGGTGAGCGCCGCGTCGATGATCGGTCCGGCCTGCTCGATCTTGTCGGTCTCGACCTGGACGATGTTGCTGACCCGGTAGCCGTCGATCACGACGCGCTGGGTCTTCTCATCGTACCGCTGGATCGGCATGACGCTGTAGTTGAGCGTCTGGATCTGCGCGGCGGGAATGCCCAGCGCACGGATCGCCGCCAGGATCGCCGTCTGCTTCTTGTTGTTTTCCTGCGAGGCGATGGCGGCCGTCTTGGCCTGCGTCTCCATACCGACCTGCACCTGCGCGCGATCGGGCGCGACCTGCACCTCGCCACGACCCGTGACGACGATCTGCGGCGGCGGCTGCGGCATCGACATCTGCGCAGCGGCCTGCGTGGCCAGAGCGGGAGCGGCCAGCGCGCCAAGCACGAAGGCGGCGGCCGTTAGCGGGCGAACGGCCCGGTTCGACATACGAATGATCATGGTGAATCTCCTCATCTATTAAAGAAGGCGTGTGTTGGTGAATCGCTTATACCCCAAAGTTACGCTTTCGGTCAAATCCGGCACAGTTTGATGGCGAACCGTACAGAAGCAGGTGCGGAACGTGATCCAATATCAATACACCATATAACCATTATCGAGCCATCATCAATACAAATCATGCGTAATCTTAGGATCGTGTTCACGGTGATCTATGAGGCTGAAGTGGCGCCAAGAGTCCACTCTTCGGAGACGAACAGATCCGAAAAACTTGCACACGGCCATGGCTGTTCTTCGCACCCTTCGCGGCCCTTCGCGGCCTTCGCGTGAACCGGTGTGCTTTCGGCTCGCGCGGTGCCGTCGGAGAGCCAGCTGGTTAACGCGAAGAGCGCGGAGGCCGCGAAGGACGCGAAGAACTGCAAAAACTATGAATGGGTTCATGCGGGCAGACGGATCTCCGCCGGGCCCCAACCCTTGCTGTTGCTGTTCTTCGCGTCCTTCGCGGCCCTTCGCGGCCTTCGCGTGAACCGCGGGGCTTTCACAGCACACGGCGCCGTCCGCAGGCAAGCCGTCCGCAGGCAAGCCGTCCGCAGGCAAGCCGTCCGCAGGCAAGCCGTCCGCGCCGAACGACCTACTCAGGCAGCGCGCGCCGCAGCTCCATCAGCAGGTTCTGCAAATCCGCCGGACTGATGCCGGGGATCTGACCGGCCTGCGCCAGCGTGGCGGGGCGGATGCGCGTGAGCTTCTGGCGCGCTTCGATCGAGATCGTGGTCATCGCCTCGTAGTTCAGCGACTCGTGCAACGACACCGACCCCTGCGCCTTGAGGCGATTGGCGCGATTGCGCTCCTTCTCGAAGTAGCGCTCGTACTTGATCTCGAGCTCCGCGCCGACGACCGCGTCCACCGGGAGGGTGTCGCCCACACCGGCGGCGGTGAAGAGCGCTTGCAGCGACACGTCCTGGCGACGCGTGAGTTCGATCGCGCGCACCGCGTGAAGGAGCGGCGCCGATCCCACGGCCAACAGCAGCGGGTCGGCGACCGTGGGCGTCATGCTCGTGCGCTCCGCCAGCGCATACGCTTCGCGCACCGCGCCCAGTCGAATGCCCATTTGTGCCTGTTCATCGGGCGCCAGCAGTCCCAGGCCATCGGCGATGTCGCCGAGTCGCGCGAGCGCGTTGTCCTGGCGCACCGTGAGACGGAATTCGCTGCGCGACGTGAACAGCCGGTACGGTTCGTCGACACCGCGAGTGACCAGATCGTCGATGAGCACACCGATGTAACTCGTCTCGCGACCGAGAATCACGGGCTCGCGTTCCTGTACCCAGCGCGCGGCATTCAGGCCGGCGATCACACCCTGACCGGCCGCTTCCTCGTAGCCCGTCGTGCCGTTCACTTGGCCAGCGAAATACAACCCGTGCACCGCGCGCGAAGCGAGCGTTGATGAGAGCTGCGTGGGCGGATAGTAGTCGTACTCGATGGCGTAGCCGGCGCGCGTCATGCGCACGTCTTCGAGTCCGCGCACACTGCGCATGATGGCGAGTTGCACCGGTGCCGGCAGCGACGTCGACAAGCCGTTCACATACAGCTCGCTCGTGTCGTGTCCCTCCGGCTCGAGAAAGAGCTGATGCTGCGCCTTGTCGGGAAACTTCACGACCTTGTCTTCGACACTCGGGCAATAGCGCGGACCGCGCGACGCGATCGCACCGCCATACATCGCCGACTCGGCGAGATGATGCGCGATGATCGACGTGCCCGCTTCGTCGAGCATCGTGAGCCAGCAGGGCATCTGTGCCGGATGACGCGTGCGCCGCGCACCATCGACCACCTGCGCGCGTGGCGTCGTCCAGAAATGCGACCACGAATAGTCGAACTGTTCGATCTCGCTGTGCTGCAATTCGAGCGCGTCGGTCCGGACGCTGCGTCCATCGATGCGCGGCGGCGTCCCCGTCTTGAAGCGCTCGGTGGTGAGACCGAGGGCATCGAGTTGCTCACCAAGCAGCACCGACGAGGCTTCACCGGCGCGACCGCCGCTGATCTGCGTGCCGGTGCCGATGTGCATCTTGCCGCGACCGAACGTGCCGGTGGTGAGCACGACGGCGCGCGCACCGAAGCGACGGCCTTCCAGCGTTTCCACGCCGGACACGCGCTCGCCGCTCCCGTCGAACAGCAGTCGGGCCACCATCCCCTGGATGGTGACGAGGTTCGGCTGCGCTTCGAGCAGCTGCCGCACCGCGCGCCGATAGAGTCCGCGATCGCACTGCGCCCGCGGGGCCCACACGGCTGGGCCTTTGCCGCGGTTGAGCATCCGGAACTGCACCGAGGCCAGGTCCGTGGCGCGGGCCATGATGCCGCCGAGGGCATCGACTTCGCGCACCACCGTGCCTTTGGCAATGCCGCCGATGGCCGGGTTGCAGGAGAGCTGTCCGATCTGCTCGAGCGCGCCGGTGATCAGCGCCACCGAGGCCCCGGAGCGGGCGGCGGCCACCGCCGCCTCCGTGCCCGCGTGTCCGGCGCCGATCACGACGACGTCGAACGACGCCTCGAACGAGGCCTCGACGGTGGCGCGGTCGGCGGAGTGCAAGCGGGCGGTGGAGGGCGTCTTCATGACGATCTAAGCTAGACGGCGGGGCAAGCCAGTTCCCTCGCGGCCGCGCGCACTGCTATATCCCGCTATATCCCAGCGAGTTCGTACCCCATTCTCACCAGCCGACCACCACCGCCGATGCCGTTGATCCTGCCGAACACCGCGCCCACCCTGCTGATCCGGAAGTCGGCGTTCGAGCGCGTCGAAATGACCAGGGCGCAGGTCGATGAGGCGTTGGGGCTCACGCCCGACGAATTCCGGATCGAAGGGTCGTTGATCGCCATCGGACCACTCGTCGGTGAGGACACGCTCAGCGAGCTGATCGAACGTCTCGAGGAGGCCGGGCTCGTGTATTACGACGACTTCTTCGAGTTGAGCGGCAACTGGCCCGAATGGCTCCGGCTCTTTGCCATGGAAGCCTCGGTCTGATTCACCAGCTTGCGATGTCGTTCGGCTGACAGCCACACGTCGCTCCGCCGGAGCACCCCTTCCCAGCCACAGCCGATGCACCAGCTGCGGCGGAAGCGCTCACCGAGCACGCGCCACCAGCCGATGCGCTCGACCGCCAGCGTCTCGTCGTCGCACATGGGGCACACGTCACCATCGGGGATCATCATGACGAACGCCTTGGTGACCAGCCAGAAAATGGCCACGCGCATCGACAGGATGACGGCGATGAAGATTGCCGCGTCGGTCCAACTCCAGCGTCCGGGCATCTAAAAAATCTAAGCGGGAGAACGATGTGTATGAGAACGCCGGTTCGCGCCGTCGTCTGCAGCCTCGCCCTCGTCGCCTGCGCTGGCACCGTGGCGCGGTCGCGGGTGAGCGAGATGCCCGCCACGTGGTACGCGGGTGGCATAACCTGCGACGCCCACCCAACGTTCCGTATACATGAGTATCGAGCGGGCTTCTACATCTTGCGGCAGCCCGCCTGCACGAACTACGAGAAGCCGTTTCTCTATCTGCTCATCGGTAGCACGCGGGCGTTGCTGATCGATACGGGCGCCGGCGGCATCGACGTAGCGGCGCCGATCGACAGTCTGCTCACCGCGTGGCGCGCGACGCACGGCGGCGCCGTGCGTGAGCTCGTGGTCGCGCATAGCCACGGCCACGGTGATCATATCGCTGGTGACGGGCAATTCCGTGACCGCGCCGGCATCGTGCTCGTTCCCCGCGATAGCGGGGCGGTCTACGCCTTCTTCGGATTCCGCGCGCAGCGCGGCGACGCCGTGCCGTTCGACCTGGGCGGCCGCGTGTTGGACGTGCTCGCCATCCCGGGACACGAGCCCGCCAGTATCGCTGTGTACGATCGAAAGACCGCGGTGCTCCTGACAGGTGACACGTTCTATCCAGGGCGGCTGTATGTGCGCGACACGGCGGCGTTCGCCGCCAGCACGGCGCGCCTGCTGGAGTTCACCGCCACGCGTCCGGTGTCGGCGATTCTTGGCACACACATCGAGCAGGCGCGGACGCCATTCACGGACTATCCGGTGGGCACGGTTGACCAGCCCGATGAGGACCGACTCGAACTGTCGCGTACCGAATTGGTCGTGCTCGACTCCACGGTTCGCAGCATGCGCGGCCGATTTACGCGCACGCGGTTGCCGCGCTTTACGATCTGGCCACGCTGACATCGTCGCAGCTGAACCGCATGATCGGCACATCTCCGCACACGTGCCGTCAACGCCAATTCGACACCCCGACGGATACAAACAGAAATAGCGGTTCCTGCCTGACACGGATACGAACCGGTAGCAACCGATAGCAACCGATCAAAAAACAAGAAATAAACGCGTCGTGCCAGCAGGGTCGCCCGATGTCTACACGGAGCAGATCCAACGTGTCCGTTCATATCGGTTCATATCTGTGTCAAGCTGGAACCGTTCCTATCCCGTCGTCGCAGGCCGACGCTCAGCGATAGCGGACGCCGCTCCTCATCACGAACGTCACCCGACGTGTCGCGCCGATGTCGCGGGAGGGATCGCCGTTTACGGCGATCAGGTCCGCTTCGTAGCCCTGCACGATGCTGCCGATGCGGTCGCCGAGGCCAAGTGCGTTTGCACCGACACTGGTGGCCGAGATGATCGCCGCCATCGGCGACTGTCCCGACTTCACACGACAGAGTAATTCGTCGGCATTGCGTCCATGGGCGAGCGCCACCGCGTCGGTGCCGAACACGATCTTGAGCTTCGGTGTGCGCAACGCGCGCGCATACATCGCGCTGGCGGTGGGGATGGCCGCTTTCAGTGGTGCGAGTGTGGAGTCGGTAAAGTTGTACGCGTCGGGATGGTCGATGTAATTCTGAAACACGAGACAGAGTTGCGGATCGAAAATCGTGCCGTGCTCCGCCATGAGCGTGAGCTCAGCATCGGTGACGAAGATGCCATGCTCGATCTGCGTGCACCCGCCGAGGACCGCCGCCCGCACGCTCGCCGCGCTGATCGCATGCACCAGCGTGCGCAATCCAACGGCTTTCGCCTCGCCACAAATCGCGGCGATCTGCTCATTGGAGAGTGTCTGCGCACCGCCCGCACCCAGACCGGCTGACGCAAACAGCTTGATCAGGTCGGCACCTTGTGCTTTGAGTCCGCGCACGATGATACGCATCGAATCCGGCGACGGACGCGTGCTGTTGATCGGCGCGAGCGAGGTGAGCAGGCGCGGCCCCGGAATGTTGCCCCGCGCAACCGCATCCCGCAGTTCGAGATCTTCGGGCCCGCCGATGCTCTGGATGGTCGTGAATCCGGCCATGAGCGTCGCGTAGAGGTTACCGGCCCGCGCCAGTGCCGCCTCCGTCGGCGTATCGCCACTGCGCGGCGAATTCCGCTTTCCCTGCTTGTCGACGTACCAGCCGGGATGCGCGTGCGCGTCGATCAGCCCGGGCAACAAGGTCGCCGCGCCCAGCTCGACGCGCGTGGCGCCGCGGAGCGTGACGGGCTTCGTGCTCACGCGTTCAATGCGATTCCCCCGCACCACGACCCAGACGTTGCTGAGGCGCCCGCCACGGCCGTCGAGCATGGTACCGGCGTGAATGACGGTGAGCGAGTCGGGGAGTCGGCGTATCGCGAGAGCCGGCTGCGGGAACAGACTGAGGAGGCAACCGGCCCAGAGGCCCAAGGAGACGATCAGCGCGCGTCGATTCATGAGCGGTGTGGCGATGTGATGGGTGTGGGCTATCGGGGGGCGCGCACGAATCGCTGCATCCGGGCGGCGAGGAACTCGGCGGCCCGCCACTCGCCGTAGTACCACGGATTCCAGGGGCGCAGGCCGGCGGTGAAGCCCACATGTCCCCCTCGCGCGGGGAACTCGACCTCCACGTGAGTGTTCTCCCGGACCTCGCGTCGTACCTCGTCCAGCACGTCGGGCGGGAGGAACGGGTCGTCGACCGCGTTGAGCAGGAGCGTCGGGAGCTGAATCCGCGCCAGATAGGGCAGGGAACTGGCCCGGGCATAGTAGTCGGCTGCGTCGCGAAAGCCGTGCAGCGGCGCCGTGAAGGCGTCGTCGAACTCCCAGAGCGTGCGGGCGCTCTGTACCCGGCGCAGCGGGGCCAGCTCCGGATGTCGGTCGATCTTTGCGAGCGCCTTCGGAATCAGCGACTTGAGAAAGAACTTCTCGTAGATCGCACCGAACCCTCGACCGATGTGTCGTGAGGCGCGCGCCAGATCGTAGGGCACCGACATCCCGACCGCGCCAACGACCTGTTCGGGGAGCACGTCGCCGAACTCGCCGAGCAGCTTGCAGAGCACATTGCCGCCCAGCGACACGCCCATCAGGCCGAGTGGCGCATCGGGGAATTCACGGGAGAGCTGCTCGACGACCCAGAGTGGGTCGGTGGTCTCACCGGAGTGGTAGCTGCGCGGCAGTCGATTGGGCTCGGTGCCGCAGGTGCGGAAGAGCAGGAGATCGGCCGCCCATCCCCGTTGACCTGCCTCGCGGAACATCGCGCGGGCGTAGTGGGAGTGCATGCCTCCCTCGAGTCCATGAAAGAGCAACAGGCGCGGGGCCGCCGCTCCCTCGGGGCTCTCCAATCGCGCGATCTCGACGAAGTCGCCGTCGGGGGTGTCCCGACGCTCCATGCGGACCGCCAGCGCAGGCTCCCGGCGGCCAATCCGGCCCCAGAGCGTGGCGCTGTGCGGATCCGGAAGCCACCAAGCTGGCCGATAGGGGCGCGATGTCGTGGACATAGAGACAATATGTAGAGTGTCCGGCAAGGTTCCTTCCCCTCTCACCCCCCCACGTGATCTCGCGCCTCCTCAGGAACCTGACCTTTCAGGTGCTCGTCGCGGTCTCGCTCGGCATTCTGCTGGGCGTCGTAGCCCCTGATACTGCCAAGTCGCTCAAGCCCCTCGGCGACACGTTCATCAATCTCGTGAAGATGGTGATCACGCCGATCATCTTCCTCACGATCGTGCACGGCATCGCGAGCATGGCGGATCTGCGCAAGCTTGGACGCGTGGGCGGGAAGGCGCTGCTGTACTTCGAGTTGGTGTCCACGCTCGCGCTGGCGATCGGGTTGATCATCGTGAACGTGACGAAGCCCGGTGCGGGTCTCGACATCTCGACGATGCAGCTGGGCGATGTGAGCAAGTACACGACGGCCGGTGCGCAACAAAGCACGCTGGAGTTCCTGTTGCACATCGTGCCCAGCAACATCGTGGCGGCGTTCGCGAGTGGCGAACTGCTGCCGGTCGTGTTCTTCTCGGTGTTGTTCGGCGTCGCACTCACGGCGGTGGGGGACGCCGGCCGCGACATCGCCGATCTGCTCGTTCGCTTTCAGGCGGTGTTCTTCAAGATCGTCGCCATGGTGATGGTGCTGGCGCCGATCGGCGCCTTCGGTGCGATGGCATACACGGTGGGCACGTTCGGACTCAAGACGCTCATTCCACTCGCGCGCTTGATGCTCGATGTGTACCTCACGATGGCGGTGTTCGTATTCGTGGTGCTGGGTCTGATCTGCCGCGCGTATGGCTTCCGGATCTGGAAGTTTCTGCGTTTCATCAAGGACGAGATTCTGCTGGTGCTTGGCACGTCGAGTTCCGAAGCCGCGCTGCCGCGCATGCTGCAGAAGCTCGAACTGTACGGCTGCGCGAAGCCCGTCGTGGGGCTGGTGATTCCTACCGGCTACTCGTTCAATCTCGACGGCACGAGCATCTACCTGTCGATGGCCACGATCTTCATCGCGCAGGTGTACAAGGTGGACTTGAGCATCACCCAGCAGATCACACTGCTTGGCATTCTCATGCTCACCAGCAAAGGCGCCGCCGGCGTGACCGGCTCCGGGTTCATCGTGTTGGCCAGTACGCTGGCCGCCACCCGCACGGTACCGGTGGAAGGCGTGGCACTGCTGCTAGGCGTGGACCGCTTCATGTCGGAAGCGCGTGCGATCACCAACCTGATCGGCAACGGTGTTGCGACGCTCGTGGTGTCGCGCAGCGAAGGCGCGTTCGATGATGCGAAGCGCGAATACGCGGAAGCGAACATGTGATTTCCCCCCGGGCTCGCGGTGGCTACCGTGTGATTTCCCCCCGGAAGTAGTTTAGGTGGCAACGCGTGGGCGGTAGGGGAAGTACCGCTTCCGACGGTCCGCACGCACCGCTTCCGCTAGTCGCCCACACGTTCGCCCCCAAACAGCTTCCGCTCGGAAATCACACGATGGAAACCGTGGCCATGGTGTCCGGCGCGCCGTACAACTCGCGGGATCCCGAACTGCTGGCGTTGGCCCACCGGGCCCGCGCGTTGATGAGCGAGTATGCGGCGGTTCCCTCCACCGATGCCGTTGGGCGCAACCGGGTACTGACCGAGTTGCTCGGTGCGGTGGGAGACGGTGTCTGGATCGAGCCGCCGTTCTTCTGCGACTACGGCGTGCACATCAGCATCGGTGCGCAGACGTTCGTGAACGTCAACGCGGTCTTTCTCGATTCCGCGCGGATCACCATCGGTGAGAAGGTGCTCATCGGACCGGGCGTGCAGCTGCTCACGGCCTTCCACCCGCTCGCGGCGCACGATCGCCTGCCGGCCTCGTGGACGCCGGAGTCGGGGCGGTCGCCCTACGTCACGCAGGCCGCGCCGATTACGATTGGCGACGGCGCATGGATCGGCGCCGGGGCGTTGGTGATGCCGGGAGTGACGATCGGCGCGCGTGCCGTGATCGGTGCGGGCAGCGTGGTCACCAAGGACGTTCCGCCGGATGTGGTGGCGTATGGCAACCCGGCCGCGGTGGCCAAGGTGTGATTTCCCCCCGGGCTCGCGGTGGCTACCGTGTGATTTCCCACCGGAAGTAGTTTAGGTGCCAACGCGTGCTATCACACCGGAAGTACCGCGTCGGCTCCTCCGAACGCACCGCTTCCGCTAGTCGCCCACACGTTCACCCCCAAACAGCTTCCGCTCGGAAATCACACGATGGAAACCGTGGTCCAGGTCTTCGGCACCAAAAAAAGTGCCGACACCCGCAAGGCGCAGCGCTTCTTTCAGGAGCGCCGCATCAAGGTGCATTTCTGCGATCTGGCAGAACGGCCGGCGTCGATCGGGGAGCTCAAGCGCTTCACACAAAAGTTCGGCGTGGACGCGATCATCGACCGCACTTCTAAGCGCTTTCTCGATCTCGGGTTGCGTCAGGCGCTGTACGGCGAGGAGCGTTGGCTCAGCATTCTCGCCGAAGAGCCGTTCATTCTGAAGCAGCCGCTCGTGCGCTTCCAGAACAAGGTGTGTGTTGGTGTGGATGAGAAGCTGTGGAAGGAGTGGCTCGCGTCGTAACGCACTAGCTCACGCGGTGTACGGCGTACCACAGCGAGGGGAGCGCGGCGCTCCACGCCAGCAGAAACCGATTGAGTCCGAACAGCGCCGCGGTTGCCGCGTGAAAGGTGACCGCCACGGCGATGAGCGCGAGGCAGGCGATGGGATCGAACCACGCCAACGGGGCGAGACACTCGAAGCCGATTACGCCCACCGACGCGAGGCGTAGCGCGAGCAGGTCGTTCGGGATGCGACGTGGCACCCAGGCCGGAACGCCGTACGCGGGCAGCGAGAGAAAGGCCGACAGCGCGTGTCCGCTCCACCAGCTGCCCTCTTTCGCTTTCACGATTCCCGCGCGCACGTAGGAGAGCGTGAGCTGCGCGGCGATGTACAACACGCCGCCCTCGTGCACGACGCCGGCCACGTTAGGAAGCTGCGCTACGGCGAGCCCGCCCAGTACGGTGAAGAGCATGGCATCGCTGCCGCCGTTCACGTTGCCGCGGAAGCGAAGCGCCGCCAGCCACGCGGTGAATGCCAGCGCGGCCGCGGCAACGCAGCCGGCGGTTGTGCCTGGCGCGACGGCCAAGGTCACAGCGAATGCAAGCTGCGCCACGAGGACCGCGGTGAACGCGCGCGGGCCGAGCAGTCGGTGCCAGATGCCCCACTGCTGAGAGAGGAGCGGTGCCCGCCACACGCCGCCGTCGGATAGCGCTGGTCGCATGGTGAGGAGCTCGAGCGCGTTGACCGCGGAGGCGAGCGCCGCGAGGCGGCACATCCAGACGATGGTGGTGGTAAGCAGGGCTGGGAGTTCGCTCACGATGTCCCACGAGCGTTCGGCAGCATCAGGCGGTCGCTCTCATACACGACGTCCATGGCGCCATCCTCGTCGTCGGTCACGATCAGCCGAAGCTGCCATCCGTCGTGTCCGGCCGACGGGTGCAACGCGCGCGCGGCCAACGCGGTCACCAGGCTGAACAACTCTTGGCAGGCGGCTGTGTGCGCTCCCCCGTCGACCAGCTCGGTATACCACCGCTCCACCAGCGTCTGGGCCGCCAGCGTTTGTGTGCCGGCGGGATTGAACAGCACATGCCACCAGCGGCGCGGCGATGGGCGGACGACCTCGAGCCAGCCGTCGCACGCACCGGCCTCCGGGAGCAGCCTGATCTGGAGGGTGGGCGGCAGGCGGGCGACATCGAAGAACTCCCACGACGGAAACAGCTGACGCAGCAGCGTCGAGGAAGGCGTCGTCATGGACCGAAATGTACGCCATGAGCGGCCCGTACTGTTCTCGCTGACGGGTGTTTTCCCGACAGCAGAAATGGGGATACCCCGATAACCTTGCGGGTTCGGTCGAAGCAGACTGGGGACAACGGAGGTGCATATGCGAACGAGAGTCCTGAATGTCTCGCAGCGACCGCTCTCGGCCGGCGTCTTTCCGGTGGAATCACCAGACGCTCTTGCCGCAGCCCTGCTGAGTGACTCGACGCGCCGACGGGGTGCCCGGTTTACCGGGGATCCCATTCGGATCGCGGTGCTCGATCGCAACCAGCTCATGCGACAGGCGCTGACGGCACTGCTTGCCCGTGATCCGCGAATCCATGTGGTCGGTGATTCGTGTGATCTCGAACAGTGCATCAACTATGCGACGCACCGTGCGGCGCAGGTTGTACTGCTCGCAGCCGAGGCAGATTCGGCCACCGTGATCAAACAAGTCACGGCGCTGGCGACGCTGCCGCTCGGGCCGCACGTGATCGTGTTGAACGGCCAGCAGCACCCCGACGAAGTGCTCGAGGCATTCCGCGCCGGCGCGTTCGGCTATCTGCCGTGGAGCGCCTCCGCTGAGGAGTTGATCGAAGCGATCGAGATGGTCGCGGACGGCATGAGCTACGTGCTGCCCACCACGGCGAAGGCACTGGCCACCGGACTCCGTGCCCCGCAGCCAGCGGTCGTTCCATTGGGCAGTTCGAGTCTCGACGCGTTGAGCGCGCGCGAGCGCACCGTGCTCGAGCGCATCGCGCGCGGGTTCAGCGGGCCCGAGGTCGCCGAGCAGCTGGGCATCACCGTGAAAACAGTGGATACGTATCGCCATCGCATTCACGAGAAGCTTGGCGTCCATCATCGCAGCGACTATGTGCGCATCGCGCTCGAGAATGACCTGCTGCACCGGGATCCGACGTAGCACCTGACAGCGTGTGAGGCGTTCGCCCGACAGACGGGCCAAGAAAGCGATCCGAAGTACTGCGTCCGCGATGCATTCCCCGCACGTCCCGACGGAGATCATGATGTCTACCGCATTGCCGCGTCTGCTCGACGCTCATCCCGCTCCGACGCTGTCACCGCCAGTGTTGGCCACGCGCACGGTGTTCGACAACGGCGTCGAAGCGGAGATCAGTCTGATCGCTGATCGGAAATGCGCGCCGCGAGATGATCGCGAGTTGCTCGCGGCATCGCATCGCGCGCTGCGCGACGCAGCTCACGTGCCGAAGGGTCGCGTGGTCGCGAGCGTGCACGATGGCACGGTCGTGCTCGAAGGACGCACCTCGTTCTACTACGAGCGCGCGGCGGCGGAGTGTGCGGTGCGATTCCTGGACGGCGTGCGCTCCGTCGAGAATCACATCCTGGTGGAACCTCCGGCACTGGCCCATGACGTGCGTATGTGCATTGCCGACGCGTTGCTGCGCACCGCCGAGGATGAAGCTTCCCAGATCGCTGTGCAGGCCGTTGGCGGAACCGTAATTCTGCAGGGCATCGTGCATTCCTACGCGGAGCGCGACGCGGCCGAACGTGCCGCACGCACGGTAAACGGAGTGCGCAGCGTGATCGACAACCTGATCGTCAGCACGTAGCCGTGTTGTGACCACTTCTCGTTTCCGGAGCCGACAATGCCAACCCATGCGCCAAACCTTCGTAGTGCGACCGATATTCTGAATACGTTCGAACCGACGGTCGCCCCAGCGGGCCCGATTCTCGTGGCCACCGATACGTCGCCCGCATCCGATGCTGCGTTTCCCATGGCGCGTCTGATCGCGGCCTCGGTGAACGTGCCGGTGGAAGTCGTGAGTGCCCTGCGGCCAAACACGATGCCGATGTACGCCTTCGACACGGTGCCGTACCCGATGTTGGCGGAGCCCTATCTCGTGGAAGGGCGTCAGTCCATGATCGAGCGGCAGATGGCGCGCACCGTTCCTTCCGCCACGCCGTGGCCTGTGCGCGTACGCGTCGGCGAACCACTGCATGAGATCGTCGATGATGCGCGCGGCATTGAAGCCCGCGTGATCGTGGTGGGTCGCGGGCGGCACACGGCACTGGGTCGTACGCTCGGTGGCGAGTCGGTACTGCGGCTGCTGCAACTCGGCGATACACCGGTACTGGCCGTCGAGCCCGGTGTGGACGCGTTACCGAAGAACGTCGTGATCGCTACGGACTTCAGCGCGTTCAGTCTGTATGCGGCGCAGGTCGCGATCAGCATGATCGCGCCGGGTGCCACCGTACGACTCGTGCATGTGGGACCGGCGCTCAGCGACGCCAATGCCTCGCTCACGGAATACGCCGAAGGCTACAAGAAGGAAGCGGAGAAGGGATTCGCGCTGCTGAGAGAACATCTCGAGCCGCACGGCTTCACGCTGGAATCGGTCACGCTGCAGGGGAATCCGTCAGATCGTCTGATCGAGTATCTCGACGCGATCAGTGCCGATCTGGTCGTCACCGCCACCCATGGCTACGGCTTCCTGCGCCGCATGGTGCTGGGCAGCGTAACCACGGAACTAATCCGCTCGGCGCCGTGCTCCGTATTGTGCGTACCGGGACGCGCGCGTACCATCGCGGCGGCCCGCGCCAATGCGACGGCGAAGCAGCAGACGCGCAGTTATGCGCTCGACGTACTCGACGCCGAGCTCAATGCGTTCACGACGCGCAACGCCGGTCGTTCGTGCAGCATCGAGATGGATCGCGACGATCTTGGTGCGCAGTCCCTGGGGCACGGGATGCCGCTGGTCGGTGCCACGTATGACAAGCACGATCGCAGCATCTCGCTGATGTTCGGTGCGTCGAGTCTGCTCGGTGAGCACCTCAGTCACCGCATGCAGGGGTGCGAGTCGGTGCACACCATTTCGAATGCGGAAGGCCGCGATCAGGTCATGCGCATCGTACACGAAGGTGGCCAGACGCTGCTGCTGCTCGATTGAGCTGAATCGTCGACGTCACTAGCGCTCCAACCCGGCGGCGCGTGTGAGGCGGTCAACTTGCCGCAGCACCGCGTCGCCGGTCGTGCTGTCTCCGGCCGCCCGCGAACCAAAGCCCAGCAGCTGTCCGGTGATGACGTAGGCGGCCGGTATCGAGACCGACGGCGCGTCCACCCATTCACCCTGCGCCAGCAGGGCGGCGGGTGCACGGTACGATTGCCATAACGCCCGTGTGCGCTCCAGATCGACGTGACCGCCGGGATAGGCCATGTACTCCGGGTGCGCAGCAGCCGGCTCGCTCAACAGCCGCTGCGTGAGCCCCTGCGTCACCACGTAGTCGTTCAGACCAATGCCGCGTGGATAGCCGCCGATGGAGAAGTGAATCGGCCGTGCCGGAAACGTGGACTTGATGAATTGCAGCACCATCAGCTGATCCCGCGTGAGATAGCCGGCGGGAATGACCGCATCGATGCCGGCGTGCTGAAATCGTGCCGGCTCCTGCAGTTGCAAGTACGGTGGAACGGCGTCGGTCTCCGCGGCGGTCAGTGCGCCGAACGCCGTGATCGGCATCGCCGTGTCGAGGCGTCGGAATGCCTCGATGCCGCTGTCGTCGTACTTGACCGGTGGCCGCTTCAGCAGCTGTCGTGCGTACCAATCGGTGTTGAGGTAGGGCACGAGCGCGATGGTGACATCGGGGCGTACGCCTTCCACGAACTGCGCATACCACACGGGGAAGGAATCGTTGTCGCCGTTGGTGATCAGCACGCCATTGGGTTCGACCGACTGCAGCAGATCACGCGCCCACAGTGCTGTGAACTCCTGTCCGCGCCGCGAGGCCGACGCGCCGTTCAGCAGCAGCGGCACCAACGCCAGTGACATCACGACACCGGTGCGCGCCCACGTGGCACGCCGGGCCAGTTGCTGCCAGAGGGCGCCAAGGCCCATGCCCACCCAGACGCTCCAGGTGGCGAAGCTCCACAAGAAGAAGTAGTCACGGTCGCGGACTTCGCGATTCACGCTGTCGCCCAGATCCGGTGCCTGTGACGCGCCGTACTTGAAGTTCAGATACACGATCAGCGCGGGCGTGAGCGTGAAGATGAGCGGTGCCACGAAGGCGAACGACGCGCGATCTCGTTGGAAATGACGGACACCACCGAACACGCCCAGCGCCAGCACGCAGAGGGCGAGCAGCTGCTGCGCTCGCGGGTGCTGCTGCCACGCGTCGCGCATCCACTGCCATTCGAAGTACTGCCACCACATGCCGAACTGTGCGCCGATCGGCGCCTGACGCACGGCGACGTTGTGTCCGCCGTACTGCTCGCGGCTCACGTTCGACATCAGCTTCGTCCACGTTTCAGCGCTGAAGGTGCACGACAGCTCCGGTGCGCCGACGCAGGCGGTGGGTTCGCCCACATTGATCACCGGGCGATGCGCGGCGCGAATGGGTTGGAAGAGAAACGGTGTGAGCCCGACGCCAAGCAGGAGCGCGGCCGCGCTGAGCGTGCGCCAACGCAGCAGGGTGCCCGGACGTCGCAGCAACACGAACAATCCGACCGCCGGCGCGGGCAGAAAGCCGGCGGGGTGATTGGCATAGCCCAATCCGCACAGATACGCGATGAGCACGAGGAAGGCGTCATTGCGCGTGTCGTGCCAGCGCAGCGCACACCACGCGGATACCGCGAGGCCGAGCATCGCGACCGTGTACACCTTCTCGTTCACGACGCTCTGGTTCCACACCGTGAACGCGGTGGCACCGATCCACGCGGCCGCCGCCGCGGTGACCAGGCGCGGCACACGCGGCATGTCGAATCCGCGCAGCGAGCGATGCGCGACCAGAAACCAGCAGCCGGCCGAGAGTGCGCTGGTGGTGGCGGCCAGCAGATTCACCCGCGCTGCATACGAGAGCGAGACCGGCAGCAGGGATGTCGCCTGCGCGAAGGCGTGCGCAAGCAGCACGAACATCGGATTGCCCGGCGGATGCGGAATCCCGAGCACCTTGGCGGCGGCGATGTACTCACTGGCGTCCCACATGGCGGTCGTGGGCGCGAGCGTGAACGCGTAGAGTGCGAGGACCACAAGCGTCACCACGGCCGCCGCGCGATACGGCGGCGCGTCGTCTTCGGGCGACTCGGATCCAACGGCACGACCGGCCACGAGGATCGCGATCGGCACGAGCACGACGTACCCGAGCGTGAGCAGCGCCGCGGCTAGATCGGTGCCGCCGCGCCAGAGATCGGCATAGCCGGCCACGAGGGTGAACAGCGCGACGAGCGCGCAGCCAGCGGGAGCCCCGCGTGAGCGGAGAGCGTGAAGCAGCATGGGTTTTGATCAGTTCTGAGCGGGGAGCGGCGCGGCCGGAATGACCCGCTCGCGCATCGGTGTTTCACTTGCGTCGCTGACAACGAACGCGAAGTCGAGGGCGTCGCGGGGCACGAGCACACGCGCCCGCCATTCGTCGGCATGCGGCGACGCGCTGGCCATGGCGGTGCGGCCGCGCTGCCAGCCGTTGAAGCTGCCGATCACTTCGGCCGCCCCGATATGCGGTCCGCGAATGGCGAACTGCACGATCCGCAGGGTGTCGAGCAGTCGTGCGCCGAGCGAGTCGGGGGCGCCGACGGCCGGCACGACGGTGTCACCGAGAACCACGGCCGACGTCTGCAGCTGCGCCATGACGGCCAGCTGGTCGCCGCGATGCACGGACACCATGAACGCCAACATGGCGGTGAGCAACACGCCGCCGGCGCCGGTGAGCGAGCCGCGGCGCAGCCAGCGTGACGCCCGGACCGAGGCCGGCGCCGACAGCCGACGCGGCGACGGGACCCGACGGACGGCCTGCATGATGGCGTCGCGCGAACCGGCCCGACTCGCGACCGGCGCGCGTAGCGCGTCGACCGCCCAGGACGGCAGCGAGGGAGGGATCTCGTCAGGCATGGCACTAGGCATGGAGGTGCTCCGCGAGCAGGGCGCGCAGTCGGGTACAGGCGCGTTGCACGCGCATCTTGAGGGCGGACACGCCGACCCCGGTGATTGACGCCATCTCGTCGTAACTCAGTTCGTCGGCGAAACGCAGAACGACGGCCTCCCGGTGCTCGGGGCTGAGCAGGGCGAGCGCCTGAGCGAGATCGGTGCGTCGCTCGGCGGCTTCGTGCTCCGACTCCGCAGTGAGCTCCGTCGTGACACCGGCAACCTGCCGGGATGGTTCGGCATCGAACCGTGCATAGCGGGCCATGCGGGCGGACCGCGTCCGGCACTGGTTCACGAGGATGCGCAGGAGCCAGGGCCCGAACGCGTCGTCACCGCTGCTTCTGGGCTGATAGCTCCCGAGATGCCGGTACGCGCGCAGGAAGGCGTCCTGCACCGCATCCTCGGCATCGTCGGAATCGGCCAGCAGATGGGTGGCCACGCGCAGGCAGCGGGCGTGGTACCGGTCAACGATCAACGCGAAGGCGTTGACGTCGCCGGCCAGCACCCGTCGGATAATCGTGGCGTCGGCCGTCGTGGCCTCTGGCGTGGACATGCCCAATAACTCGCGGAAATCGGGGATCGTCACAAGTTGGGGGAAACCAACGAGGAGACCATGTGGCTGGCTACTCCGCTACACCGCTGGCGAAGAAACTGGGCATCGTGGAGGACACCGTGGTCCATGTGGTACACGAGCCATCACACTATCAGTCGCTGCTCGAGCCGCTGCCACCGTCGGTGCGCTTTCTGTCGCGCCTCACACCGGCGGCGCAGGTGGTGCACCTGTTCACCACCGAGCGCGCCGAACTCACGGCGCGGCTCACCGCGTGGCGCACGGCGTTGCCGGATACCGTGGTGATCTGGGTGTCGTGGCCAAAGAAAAGCGCCAAGGTCGCGACCGATATCACCGAGGATACCGTACGCGCCGTGGCGCTTCCCTTGGGGTTCGTCGACGTGAAAGTGTGCGCCGTCGACGACGTGTGGTCGGGCCTTAAGCTCGTGGTGCGGAAAGCACTCCGCGGCGCCGGCGGGCCATGACGCCGACGGCGACGAGTCCGCCGGCCATCAGCAGCACGGTGGAGGGCTCAGGCACAACGGTGACGAAGCCGCGGATTTCGCCGCCGGGCGACGTCGAGGTGTGGATGTTGAAATACACCTTGCCGGCGTTCAGTCCGGCGACGAGCGCCGCCTCAGCGGAGGCCGTCGTGCCGCCGTTGTTGGTGATGAAGGCGGGGTTCCACGACGTAGACAAACTGAGATCGAGAAGGTTCGAGTACGCTCCCGTCGTGACCCCGAGTGGGAATCCGGCGAAGGTTGGCGTCGTGCTCGCGACTCCGGCCGTGCCAGTGAGCGCAACGGACGTGCAGCAGTGCAAGTGGGCGGCGGTGGTGTTGCCGGTGAGCCCTGAGAACGACGCGTTCACGCTCAGCGTGCGAGCCGCAGCGCTATAGACAAACAATGCGAAACCGGTGCCGCCCGAAACAACCGGCGGCGATTCGTTCGCCCCACTCAGCGTCGCGCTGTACGTTACCGGTGTCTGCGCCGCCGCCGCCGTGGACATCGTAGCAAGCCCGAGTGCCACACCTATGCTCAGGCGGCGAATGTTAAAACGATTCATGAACTCCTCCATCGAAGTCTGACGCGCGCGTCGCCGGGTGACGACCACGGGAGTAATTGGCAGCACGACACGCGCCAGCACTACACACTTGGTCCCACGAATTTCATTTCCACGCCTTCACGATCGCTTCGCCGATGCGGCCGATCACGGCGTTGCCTTCCGCGTCCACCCAATAGCGCGTGTCCTTGTTTTCCTTCGTGAGTACGCACGCCACCACGCGCGCCGGCAACGAGAACACACCGCAGTCGGTGCGCGACGCATCCACGTCGCCGCTCTTGTGCGCGAGGCGTGTGCCATACGTGAAACGGGCCAGCTTGGAATTGTCTTCGTTGTTGGCCAGAATGCTCAACATGGTCGAGTCGGCCAGCGGGCTCACCGCCTTGCCCTGCGCGAGCAGCGTGAACAGCTGCGCCATCTCATTCGGCGTCGTCACCCCGAGGCCGTACTTGGCCGAGCTGTCGGGCGCGACGCTCGCAATGCGCGTCATCGAGCCGCTGTGCACCTTCGTGTGCGCGAGGCCCAGTGCTTCCATCTTCTGCCACACACGCCGGATCTTGATGCGGTCGAGCACCAGATTGGTGGCGGTGTTGTCGCTCAGCGTGCTCATGAGATAGGCCACGTCCCAGAGGCGCAGCGTGAGCGGTGTGCGCAGATACTGCAGTTGGCCGGCGCCGCCGACTTTGTCGATCTCGGTGAGTACGATCGGATCGTCGAGCGTGAGCTGCTTCTGCTCGGCGAGGTCGAACAGCGTCACGAGAATCGGCACCTTGATCAGCGAGGCCGTGGAGAAGGTCTCGTTGCCACGCTGTTCGAGATGCTCACCCGTCTCGAGGTTCGTGATGCTGTAGCCGACCACGCCACGATGCGCCTGCGAGAGGCTGTCGAGCGTGCGGCGGAGCCCGGCCGACTTCGCGCTCTGCGCGCCGGCAGGGCGGCCGATGGTGAGCAGCGACAGCGTGCACAGCGTCACGAGGGTGCCGCGCACGACGCGGCTGGGACGAGCGGACATAGCGGCAGACTCCGGCAGAGCGAACGGCAGAGCGAACGGGAAGGGCGACGACCCTAATGTGCGCGCGGTTGCTTCGCGGGGGGAGCGTGCTACGATCAAGATATGCCTCGATTTCTCTCGACCGCGCTGGCGTCGATCACGATGCTGGCCACCATGCTCGTGCCGTCGATGCTGGCCGGCTGCAAGAGCGCGCCCACCGCTCCCGGCTTTCCCGACGGCACGGTGCGGGTGCTCTTCATCGGCAACTCGCTGACCTACACCAATGACCTGCCCGGCATGTTCACGGCGGTCGCGCAGCAGGCCGGACGAACCGACGTACGGGCGGCCGGTGTCGCGTTTGCCGACTTCGCGCTCGAAGATCATTGGGCCGAGGGTACGGCGCTGTCGTCGTTGGCGAAGAACCGGTGGGAGTACGTGGTGATGCAGCAGGGGTCGTCGGCGCTGCCGGCCAGCCAGACGAACCTGCGGAACGGGAGCCTGCAGTTCGATCCCCGCATCCGCGCCGCGGGCGCCACGCCGGTGATGTACATGGTGTGGCCAACGATCGACCGACAGTTCGACTTTCCCGCCGTGCGCGAGTCCTATACCAACGCGGCGTTCGCCATCGACGGCATCTTCGCGCCGGCCGGTGACGCCTGGGTGGCGTACGGCAATCTCAACGCGCTCTACTCGGTGGACGGTCTGCATCCCACCGTTGCCGGCACCTACCTCGCGGCCATCGTGCTGCTGGAACGCGTCACCGGCATTCGGGCCGAACTGCTGCCGGCCACCATTCCCGGATCGGCCATCGCGCCGGATGACGTCCGCGCCCTGCAGCGCGCGGCGCGAACAGCGCTCGATCGCAATCCCGCCCGCCCGCGTGCCGTGCCGCAGTGACCGGGTATTTCACCGCCGACGTGGCTAAGTTGGGACAGCGGAGGCGCTGATGGAGATCTACAAGCAGTTCACGTTTGAAGCCGCGCATCGGTTGCCGAATGTGCCACCGGGGCACAAGTGCGCGCGGCTGCATGGACATTCGTTCGAAGTGACCGTTCACGTGCGGGGGCCGCTGTCGGCCCGCGAGGGATGGGTCATGGACTTTGCCGATCTGAAAGCGTCGGTCAAGCCGATCATCGAGGAGCTCGATCACTACTACCTGAATGACATCGCCGGGCTCGAGAATCCGACCAGCGAAGTCATCGCGCGGTGGATCTGGCGTCGTCTCGCGCCCACGCTTCCGGGTCTCAGTCAGATCGTGGTGCGGGAAACGTGTACATCGGGCTGCGTGTACCGCGGCGAAGACGAGTAACACTGGGCTGTGGGCTTTGGGCTGTGAGCTATGGGCCGAGTGTGCGGGTGATGATCTCGACGATCGTGTCGATTGACATGGGCTTCTGCACCACCTCGACGACATTCGCCCCGCGGGGGCCATCGGGGCTCACGTCACGACTGAAACCGGTCATCAGCACGACCGGAATGGCGGGATAGCGCACCCGTAGTGCTTCGGCCAGGCGATCGCCCGACATGTTCGGCATCGCCACGTCAGAGAGAATGAGATCGGGCTGCACGATGCCCTGCTCGAGCTGACGCAGCGCATCGCTGCCATCATGACTTGTGACCACGGTGTAGCCACGCCGCTGTAATGCCTTCGCCAGCGCCCTGGCGAGTGCGGGTTCGTCATCAACCAGCAGCAGCGTGCCGCCCGACGTGGAGATGGTCGACGTGTCCGCGGTATGCGGCGTGGGCATCCGATCGGCGAGCGGGAGCTCGATGCGGAACGACGTCCCGTTTCCCGGTGCCGTATCGACCGAGATGGTCCCGCCGTGTGCCAGCACGGCGCCATGCGCGACAGCCAATCCCATGCCAGTGCCTTCGCCCACCGCTTTGGTGGTAAAGAAGGGCTCGAAGACGCGCCGCGCGGTCTCGGCTGACATGCCGATACCGTTGTCCTGCACGGTGAGCACCGCGATATCGCGGCCACCCTCGTTGCGCTCGGTATGCAGCGTCACGGCGATCGCCGGCGTCTCAGCGGCACGCACCGCGTGTTCGGCGTTCACGCAGAGATTGACCAGCACCTGTTGGAGCTCGCTCGCGTTCCCGGAGATGATGACGGGCTCCTGCGGCAGCGCGACTTCCAGGTGTATGCGTGCCGACATCGTCGAGCGCAACAAGCGGATGCTTTCGACGGCGAGCGCCGTGAGATCGATCGCTCCGTGCTTCGTGTCGGCCTGCCGACTGAACGTCAGGATCTGCCGGATGAGCTCCCGGGCGCGCAGGCTGGCGATGCTGATCGACTCCAATTCCTCGACGACAACGGCCGGTATGTCGGCTTCACCGAGGGCGAGATCGACGTTCGCCACGACCACCGCGAGCATGTTGTTGAAGTCGTGGGCGATACCACCCGCCAGTGCGCCCAACGACTCCATGCGCTCACTCTGCTTGGTCTGCGCCGCCGATGTGAGTCGTTCGGTCTGGTCTTCTACGGTGCCCACGAAGCCGATGCATCGCCCGCTCTCGGCGACCGCGGCCAGCCAGAGGCGAAACGCGCGATCTTCCGCACTGCCGTCGGCGCTGACTTTGCGGATCCGGAACTCCGTCATGAGGTCGGCACCAGCACGGGACGCGGTGGCCAACTCGGTGGACACGCGGTCGCGATCGTGGGGATGTACCCGCACCAGGAGACCGCTGGTACGCACGTCGTCGGTCGAGACGCCCAGCAGCGATGCCAGCTTCGCGTTCACATAGAGATAGTTGCCGTGTGGATCGGCGAGAAAGATCCCGAGGGACGAGGCCGAAGCGAGGGTGCGAAAGCGTGATTCACTCACCCGCAGGGCATCTTCGCTGGCAATACGCGCGGTGACATCGTGTGATACGATTGATACGCCGTAGACGGCGCCGGTACGATCGACCATTGGGCTCAGCGTGTGGTCCCGGGCATAGGCGACCCCGTCGATGGTCGATCGCGTCGAGCCGTGCATCACATCGCCCTGCAGCGCCCCGTCGTACCACGATTTCCACCGGTCGCGTGCCTCGGCATCAGGGCTGTACTCGAGCACGTTGTCCCCGATTTCCGGGTGGCGATGCGCGATCACCTCGATGATGGCGTTGAACGACGCGTTGGCGCTCTGCAGCCGATAGTCTCGATCGATGGCCCAGATCGGTGTGGGCGTGTTGTCCAGCACCGCGCGCAGGCGGCTCCGCTCGTTCACCAGTTCGGCGACGAGCCGCCGGTAGAACTCATCAGGCGCCGGTGCGATCGGATGCGGTGGATGCGCGAGCCGTGGGGCGGGACTGGGCTGCTGCGACGACAAATCCACCACGTACCCCATCCACTGGTCCGGCTGGTCGGGAATGAACGCGCACACCAGCAGGACCGGCACGCGCGAGCCATCCTTCCGGAAGAACTCTTTCTGGTAGGGCACCGTGAAACCACCGCTGGCCGCCACCTGCCGCATGCCGGCCTCATCGAGGTGCAGAAACTCGGGCGGGGTCATGGCCCGCCAGTCGATGCGACCCGCCGCCAGTTCGTCCTGGGTGTACCCGATTATCCTCAGGAAAGCATCGTCCGCGGCCGTGATCTGCGGGCCCATGCCCCACATCACGCCAACCGGCGTATCGTAGACGTGCGAACCCGAGAACGGTGCAGCCATGACGGCAACCAGCTGAAGACAGGCGGTGGTCGACACCCCGTACATCCGGAACATCCGGCCCACTGAACTATAACCGTATAACTATGACGGAAAGTATGCATGCTTCAGCGTCGCCCGGTCAGTACGCTTTGTCGCCAATCGTGGCCGGCGTGTGGCGCTTGGCCGATTGGACGTGGAGCGCAGCGGAACGTCTGACGTGGATCGAAGGGTGTCTCGATCTCGGTGTTTCCAGCTTCGATCACGCCGACATCTACGGCGGGTATCGGGTCGAGGAGCTGTTTGGTGAAGCGCTGGCGTTGTCGCCGAGTGTGCGGCAGCGCATGCAGCTGGTGAGCAAGTGTGGCATCCGTCTGCGCCATCCCGCGCGCCCGGCGCACCGCATCAAGCACTACGACAGCTCGGCGTTGCACATCATCGCCAGCGCCGAGGAATCGCTGCGACTGCTGGGTACCGACTATCTGGACGTGCTACTCCTGCATCGCCCCGACCCGCTGATGGATGCCGACGAGGTGGCCCGCGCGTTCGACGAGCTGCGCACATCGGGCAAGGTGCGCTACTTCGGCGTGTCGAACTTCTCTCCGACGCAGTTCGATTTACTGCAAAGCCGCACGCCGCTGGTGACGAATCAGATCGAGTTGCATCCGCTGCATCGCGCGCCGATCACGGACGGCACACTCGATCACTGCCAGCGCCGGCGCATTCGCCCGATGATCTGGTCGCCGTTGGCCGGCGGCAAGCTGTTCACCAGCGAAGACGTGGCCGCCCGCCGCGTGCGTGGCATGCTCCAGCAGATCGCCACGGTGCGTGGCGTGAGCGCGGCCACGATCGCATTCGCATGGCTGCTGCGTCATCCCAGTCGCCCGATTCCTGTCGCGGGCTCCGGGCGGTTGGAGGCGATGCGCGAAGCGGTGGCGGCGCTGTCCGTTCACCTCGATGCACAGGAGTGGACGGAGATCTACACGGCGGGCACGGGGATGGACGTGGCGTGATGGCAACCGCGAAAGGCAACCGCGAAAGGCAACAGCGGGAACACGGATACAATGGGGACCTCACGGATCACACCGATACGCAAAAGCGATGAGATGATCCGGCAGGATCGATGATGCGCGGCTTACACACGGCGCGGCTTATCTGTGTGATCGGTGCAATCCTCCAAGAATCCGTGTTCCCGCTGTTGCCGTTGCTGTTCGCGAAGGGGGCCTAGCGGTTACCCCATTCCTGCAGGATCACGTCGAGGTCGAGATCGGGCGCGAGGAAGCAGCCGTGGCCATGGCCGTGGAGCACGCGCATGGCGGCGTTGGGGACGCGGGCGGACATGTAGGTGGCTTGCTCGACGGATGGAATCAGGTGGTCCTCATCGGCGGCGAGGAACAGGGTGGGAACGCGGATCTCCTTCAGGTGGCGACGCAGGTCGTAGTGCGTGAGAATGCGGAGCCGGTTGATGTAGCCGAGTCGCGTGGTGGCGTGGGTGAGCAGGAGGAAGCGCTTGATCTCGTCACGGTGCGTATGCGACGAATGCAGGCGCGAGGCGGTGAGGCGCCGGGCGATGCGCATGGTGCCCCAGGGCACGATGCTGGCGGCGGTGATGGCCGCATACAGCTTGAGTTTGGGCGTGATGCGTGAGAAGGAGTTCAGGATCACGAGGGCGCGGATGCGCTCGGGATGCGCCAAGGCGAAGCTCATGGCCAGTGCGCCCCCGAACGATTCTCCGACCACGATGGCGGGTGTACCGTCGGGCACGGCCTCGTCCAGGTGGCGGACAATCTCGGCCACCAGCGTGTCCATGCTGAGCGCGTCATCGCGCAGCCGGAAGGTGATCACGCGGAACCGGTGCGCCAGCAAGCGCGCCTGCCGGTAAAAGAGCAGACCCGTGCCGTCGAGACCCGGGATATAGATCAGTGGTGGCCCTTCGCCCTGAACGTGACAATGTTCCGGGTGGTGCGAGGCGGGATAAATGTCCGCACGCTCGCTCACCGCCGCCTTTCCGGTCTTCTCATGCGTACCGCTCTGCGTACCGCTCGGCGCAACGCTCTGCGAACTGCTCAATGACTGCGACATCGCGTGGTACGGCTCGGTTCCTGTGGGCCTCAGTGTCGGTGGTGTTCGTGGAAACGATCATCACCGGACTCGCGCTCGCTCCCGCTGTGCTGTTCATACATTGGCAGTCCACGTGGCCGCTGTCCACATGGATTCGCCTGACGCTGGCGTCGCTCGCCTTCGCGCCGGTGTATCTCGTGTGCGCGATCTCGCTCATGGCGTACTCCGCGCTCGCCACCAGAGCCCTCGGCTGGCGCACGCCGGCCAATGTGGAGCTGCCCTTACGGGAATTCAGCTGGCCGGTGCTCGACTGGGGTCGCTATCTGATGACCATCCACGTGGTGCGTGTCTTCGCCGGCCCGGCGTTCCGCTCGACGACGATCTGGAACTGGTACATGCGCCTCAACGGCGCGCGCCTGGGCCACGATGTGTGGGTGAACAGTCTCTCCCTGATGGACCACAACCTGCTCGAGTTCGCCGACGGCGTCGTGATCGGATCCGACGCCCACGTATCGGGCCACGTGGTCGAACACGGCATCCTGAAAACCGCTCCCGTCCGGCTGGGTCGTAACACGCTGATCGGCATCGGCAGCGTGGTCGGCATCGGCGTGGAGTCCGGCGATGGCGTGCAGGTGGGCGCGCTGAGCGTCGTGCCCAAATTCGCGAGACTCGACGCAGGCGGTGTGTACGTCGGCGTGCCGGTGGCGCGGCTGCACTGAGCTCGATCACGCGGAACGTCCGAACCGCGAACCGCAACAGCGGGAACACGGAGCTGGCGGATATCACAGGTCACACAGATACAGCAAAAGCGCATTTTGCTCATCTGTGGTATCGGTGCCGTCCGCTCACTCCGTGTTCCCGCTGTTGCTTTTGCGGTCGTCGTTGCGGCCGCATGACGAACTCTGGTTCCGTCAGTAGAATTCCTGACAGCGCACCACACCCCGCCCCTTCAAATCCGGACCAATGGCTGCTTCCAGTCTGCTCGCCCTGATCGATGACATCTCGACGCTGCTCGACGACGTCGCGGTGCTCACCAAAGTGGCGGCGACGAAGACGACCGGGGTGATGGGCGATGACCTCGCGCTGAATGCCGAGCAGGTGTCCGGGGTGAGTGTGGAGCGGGAGCTGCCGGTCGTGTGGGCCGTGGCGAAGGGGTCGTTCGTCAACAAGCTCATTCTCGTGCCGGCGGCGCTGCTCATCAGTGCGTTCGTGCCCGTCGCGATCATGCCGCTGATGATGATCGGCGGTCTGTTCCTCTGCTTCGAAGGCGTCGAGAAGCTCGCGCACAAGTACCTGCACCATGACGACGAGCTGAAGCCGGGTGAACTGCTGAAGGCCGTCGCCGACCCGTCGGTGGATCTGGTGGCCTTCGAGAAGGGCAAAGTGAAGGGCGCCGTGCGCACCGATTTCGTGCTGTCGGCCGAGATCGTGGTGATCACGCTGGGGACCATGGCCACGGCGCCGCTCATGCAGCAGGTGGTCGCGCTCAGTGCCGTGGCGATCGGGGCCACCGTGCTCGTGTACGGACTCGTGGCCGGCATCGTGAAGCTCGACGATCTCGGGCTCGCCCTGCACCGGCAGAAAGACGCGACGCGCCGTGCGCTGGGCGCGTTCATTCTGCGCGCCGCGCCGCTGCTCATGAAGAGTCTCTCGGTGTTGGGCACCGCGGCCATGTTCACCGTGGGTGGCAGCATCATCGCCCACGGTGTGCCCGTCATCGAGCACTTCGTGGAAGGCATCGGACACTCGCTCACCGAGCGCAGTGCCGTGCTCGCGTTCATCGCCACGACCGTCATCGATGCGCTGGTCGGACTCGTGTCCGGGGCGATTGCCGTGATGCTGTTCACACTGGGCAAGAAGGTGGTCGGCAAGGGGAAGTAGCGCCGAAGCGCAGGCGGTTGCACGTTCAACCGCATGCGACCTTCCCTCCTGTTCAGCCTCGTCTTCGGCCTCGTGCTCGCGTCGGTCTCCACGTCACTGGCGGCCCAGCAAGCGCCCCTTGGCGGATGGCCACAGCATTCGCGCGCCCGCCCCACACCCAAGGTGGTGACACCGGGCGCCGGTCCGTTCACGGCGCCACCGTCCGATGCCGTCGTACTGTTCAACGGCACATCGCTCGCGCGCTGGACACAGAACGACGGCAGCCCGGCCAAGTGGCGCATCGTGGACGGCGCGTTCGAAGTGGCGCCCGGCACCGGCGGCATCATGTCGCGCGATTCCGTGGGCGACGTGCAGCTGCACATCGAATGGATGTCGCCATCGCCGGCCCGCGGCAGCGATCAGGATCGAGGCAACAGCGGGGTGTTCTTCGGTGGTGGCCGCTACGAAGTGCAGGTGCTCGATTCGTATCGTAATCCCACCTACGCCGACGGACAGGCGGCGTCGCTGTACGGACAGTATCCGCCGCTGGTGAACGCCAGCCGCGCGCCCGGTGAGTGGCAGAGCTACGACATCATCTATCGTCGTCCCCGCTTCTCCCCGCTCAAGAAAGTGATCACGCCAGCGGTGCTCACCGTGTTGCACAACGGCATACTGGTGCAGGATCATCGTGAACTCGTCGGCCCCACCGCCAACGGCTCGCGTCCGCCGTACGAGGCACACGACGATCGCTTGCCGATTGCGCTGCAGGATCACGAGCATCCCGTGCGCTTCCGCAACGTGTGGTATCGCCATCTCGAGCCGCTGCCGGGCGAGACGGTGCAATACCGTTCACCCGAAGGCGAGGTGTATCGCTCGATGGTGAAGACGCGTGAGGTGACCGACGCGCAGGAGCAGCTCGAGGGCGACCGCACGCACATGCCGCGCTACATCACGCTTGGCGTGGCACAGTCGAACGTGCGGCAGTTCCGCGAAGCGATCGCGACGTTCACGCGCGGATTGGCGGCGATTCCCAATGACGGCACCGCGCAATCGAAGCGCGATCGCGCCATGCTGCTGCGCTGGCGCGGACACCGCTATCTGTCGGTCCGCGAGTTCGCGAAGGCCGATGCCGATCTCACGGCGGGTCTCGCCCTCGACAGCACCAACTACGGCATTCTCTTTCACCTCGGCGTGTTGCGCTATCTGCAAGGCAACTTCGCGCAGGCGGCATCGCTGTTCGCGAAAGCGCAGCCGCGTGCGCCCGATGGTGGTGAACTCACCGGCAGCACCGACTGGTTGTGGCTCTCGCTGTCGCGCGCCGGTCGCACTGCGGAAGCCACCGCGATGCTGGCGCGAAAGCCCGACTCACTGGCCGCGCCGCCGGGGTACGCCTACGCGTCACGTCTCCGACTGTATCGCGGCGCCGTCACGCCCGATCAGCTCTTCACACCGGCCGATACCGCCGACGTGCAGATCGCGACGCTCAGCTACGGACTTGGCACCTGGTATCTCGTGAAGGGCGATACCGTCCGCGCCCGCGGCTCCTTCGAGCGGGCCATGCAGGGCGGTGGATGGCCCGGCTTCGCCTTCATGGCCGCGGAAGTGGAACTGCGCCGTCTCAGGAAGAAGTAGAGCCGCGCGCGGGCTTGGGTGTCGTGGGGGGCAGGGGATCGTCGCGATCCACTGCTCCCCAATCGCGTTTCGGCGCGCCGCGCTTCGGGCCTTCACGCGGCTTCTCCTTGGTGACCGGCTTGGCCGGCGTGCGCTTGCGTCCCTGTCCGCCTTTGCCGCCTTTCATCGCCTACTGCTTCGCGATGATGCGGTCCTTGATCTTCGCGTACAACACGGCGGAGATGATCTTCTTCGAGACGAGGTCGTTCTTCGCCTTGTACGGACGCCCGCCAATGATCTTCGCGGCATAGGCGTCGCCGATGCCGGGAATGCCCTTGAGCACGTCGGCGCTGGCACTGTTGATGTCGATCAGGCCAGACGCGGCGGCTACTGCAGCGGCCTTCGGGACGGCCACGGCGGCCGGCTTGCCCGACGGCTTGGCCGCCTGCGCGTGAACCGCCAGTGGGGTGGCGAAAGCGAGAGCGAGGCAGAACGTGCGGAGCAGACGCATGAGCGAATCCGGCCAAAGGGTGAGCGTGCGTGCCTCAGGAATTCTAGCGGCCGCCGGTTTGTCCGCCAAAAGCGTCATATTCCTCCGTATGACGACTCCTGCGATCACACCACCCGAATGGTGGCAGCGCGGCCCGGTGCCCGGCGTGCCGGCGTTGCTCCAGCCGGTCGCGCACGTACTGCTGCAGCTTCGGGACGATGTGCCCGCGGCGGTCGCATCGCTCACCGAATCACAGTGGAACGCGCGTCCGGGTGGCGTGGCGTCAATCGCGTTTCATGTGCGACATATCGGCGGCGTGTTCGACCGCATGTTCACCTACGCGCGCGGTGATACGCTCAACGACGCACAGTTCGCCGCACTCGCGCTCGAGCAATCACCGATCGCGGCGCATGAGATTCCCGCGCTGCTCGCCTGGTTCACCGCGCAGCTCGATGCGCGACTGGCGGCGCTGCCCGCATTCGACGAGGCACACCTCACCGATGCCCGCACACTCGGTCGTGCGAAGCTGCCGACCACCGTGATCGGATGCCTCGTGCATGCCGCCGAACATGGCATGCGACACTTCGGCCAGATCTCGGTTACCGCGCGCGTGCTGACGGCAACTGCAGCGCCGCTCGAATCGCCGACTCCACCAGCGGTGCCATGATGCGATAGCCGGCCATGTTGGGATGCACGCCGTCGTCGCCGAGTTCGCGCTTGAGCCCCATGCGTTCGTCGGCCATGGGCGTGTGATAGTCGAGATACACCGCGTTGTGCGCGCGCGCGTACTGCTTGAGCCACGCGTTCAGCGCCACGATTTTCGGGGCCGGCTCGAGACCGGGTTTCCACGGATAGTCGAACACCGGCAGCACCGACGACAGCACCACGCGAATGCCATTCGCCTGCGCGATCTCGGCCATCGACGCGATGTTGTCCTCGATCATCTCGAGCGTCGACGGTCCGGTGTTGCCGGCAATGTCATTCGTGCCGGCCAGAATCACGACTACCGCCGGCGCCAACGCGACCACATCCTGTCGAAAGCGCACCAGCATCTGCGGCGTAGTCTGCCCGCTGATGCCGCGGCCGATATACGGCTTGCCCGGAAACATCGCGGCGAAGTGCGGCGCCCACGCTTCGGTGATCGAATTGCCCATGAACACCACGCGCTGTTCGCCCGCGCGCGGGGCGCCGATGCGCGCGTTCTCGGCGCGGAAGCGCGCGAGGTTGGCCCAATCGGGATTGGGCGCCTGCGCCTGCGCGGTGGACGCCATCACGGTTGTGGCGGCCAGCATGCAGGCGGCCACGCTGACGCTCCACCACGAACTCGTGCGGGACATGGGTAACTCGGTGTGTGGTGCAGTTCTTGCTCGACTGTTCGGTGTTCCTAGAATGTCCCTGAACTGGAGCTTCCGTCCATGCCTTCGTTTCAATCGCGCGTATTTCCGCGCATCGCCGTCGTTGCCGTCGCGGTGACCGTCGCCCTCGCGGCCGCCTGTAGCGCTCCCGACCGCTCGCCTTCGGACTCCGGCCGGGCCGCCGCCTCGCTGAATGACAGCCCGGCCGTGGCCTGCCCCGACAGCAATGCCGGGCTCACCCTTCCCGCCGGATTCTGCGCGTCCGTGTTCGCCGAAGGCGTCGCCCATGGGCGCCATGTGGCCGTCGCCGCCAACGGCGACGTGTACATCGCGATCGAAGGGACGAACCCCTCGCCCAAGGCACTGCCGGCCGGCACCCGCACGCCACCGCCGACGTCGTTCGTCGCACTGCGCGACACCAACCGCGACGGTCGCGCCGATCTCATGCAGCGCATCGGGACGCTCGGCAACACCGGGATCGCGATCGCCGGCGGCTACGTGTACGTCGATGAAGGCACCGCGATCGTACGATACGCCCGCGCCGACACCGCCCTCGTACCGGCGGGGAAGCGCGAAGTCGTGGTGGATGGCTTCCCGCTCACGCCCGGACATCGCGCCCGTAATTTCGCGATCGACACCACCGGGTCGCTGTTCGTGAACGTCGGCTCGGCCACCAACAGCTGCCAGGTGAAAGACCGCACGCTGGGGTCACCCGGCGTCGATCCATGCACGGAGTTGCTCACCCGCGCCGGCGTCTGGCGTTTCGACGCAAACCGGCTTGGGCAGCACTTCAACCCGGAAGCGCGATACGCCAGCGGTATCCGCAATGGCATGGGGTTGGCCATCGCGCAGGACGGGACGCTGTACGGCACGCAGCACGGTCGCGATCAGCTGCACGACAACTGGCCCGATGTATTTCCCGACGTGGCGTATCAGGCCGAGAATCCCGGTGAGGAGCTGATTCAGATCAACCAGGGCGACGACTTCGGCTGGCCGCAGTGCTACTACTCGATCACGGAGCGGCATCTGGTCGACGCGCCCGAGTACGGCGGCGACGGCAAGACGACCACGCGCTGCACTGCCAAGAAGGAACCGCGCGCCGTCTTCCCGGCACATTGGGCGCCGATGTCGCTGTTCATCTATCCGGTCACCGGCACCTTCCCCGACAAGTACCGTGCGGGCGCGTTCGTCGCGATGCATGGCTCATGGAATCGCGCACCGGCACCGCAGGCCGGTTACAAGGTGGTGTTTCAGCCGCTGTCGGGCGGCGAGTACATCACCTTCGCCGACGGCTTTGCGGGTTTGCCCGCCGAAGAGATCCAGCCGGATCGTGCCAAGCACCGCCCGGTCGGCATCGGCGCGATGCCGGATGGATCGCTGATCATCAGCGACGACGCCGGCGGCCGAGTGTACCTCGTGACGTACAAGGGTGCAGTAAAGCCGTAGCTTCATTGTCCGGGCCGCTCGGGTGAGCTTTCTTTGCGGGCATGGTGCCCGCGCCGCTCACTTCGTTTGACCCGGAACGTTTCAGCCTGCTCCGCGCCTTCCTGCGTTGGTCGGCGCGGCGCGCGCTGCGATGGTTCTACCGGGAAACGGTCGTGGTGCAGATGGGGATGGTTCCGAGCACAGGTCCGGTGCTGTTCATCGGTAATCACCCCAACGACCTCCCCGACGTGCTGCTGGGGCTTCAGGCCTGCCCACGTCATGTGCGCTACCTGGCCACCATCGCCGCCGGCGCCGGGGCGGGTGGTGCGGCCGGCAAAGGCTACGAGGCGATGGGGGTCATCCCCGTCACCCGGGTCCGCGACGCGCGGAAAATGCGGGCCATGGGCGTGGACATGGCCGCCGTGAATGCCGAAGCCGGACGCCGCATGGCGCAGGCGTTCGCTCATGGTCACGTGGTCGGCGTCTTCCCGCAGGGCGGCGTGCACGACAACCCGCAAATCGGAAGATTACGCACGGGTGTTGCCATGATGGCGCTCGAAGCGCTTGATAATGGCTCGGTATTCGATGTGACCGTGGTGCCGTTCGGCGTTCAATACGAAGCCGCGCGCACGGGCGGAACCGATGCCATGGCGGTGGTCGGACGCGGTTGGTCCCTCCGTGGATGGCGCGCCGAACGGCTGGCCGACGGGCATGAAGCCGGGGTTTCGGCCCTGACCGACCAACTGCGTACGTCCCTGTTGGCGGTCACCCGGAATGCTCCCGACTGGGAATCGCGAACGGAATGCGACGAGCTCGTGGCCGCCGTCGCCGCCGTCCAACCGCCGGCGACCAGCGCGTCGCAGGCGCCGCTGCTGGAGCGCGCGGCGCGCCTGGTGCCGCTGGCCGAACCGCTGGTGGCGAACCGTCGCTCCGACGCCGCCACCCCGCACGCCGCGCGCGTGCATACGTTCGTGGCCGAACTCTCACACCTGGTGCACGAGGCCGGCGGCATCCGCACGTCGGCCCGCGACCACGCGAGAGTGCTGCAGGGCGCCGGTGTCGCCGCCGAAGCCCGCCTCACGCCGATCTGGGCGCTGCTGCTGATGACGCCAGCAGCGCTGATCGGGTGGATCACCCATGGGCCGATCTTCTGGGTCGTGTGGCGCCTGGCGCATCGCCTGGCGAAGGCCCGCGCCGATGTGGTCGCGCGGGCGTTCGTGCCGGGGCTGCAGGTGGTGGCCGCGTGGTACGTGCTGCTGGCGATCGCGGCGATGGTCGCGCTCGGGCTCGCCGGAGAGGCCACCTGGCTCACCGTCGTCGTGCTCCTGCTGCTCGTGACGCAGCTGCCCACCGCGGCCGATGTGGCCGTGGCCTGGCGCGATGGATGGCGCGGCCGCGCGCTCGTGTGGCGGGTGCAGCGCTGGCCGGCGGCGCGTCGGGCCGAGATCGCGCGTGCGGCGGAAGCGCTTCGCGCCGAGTGGAAGTCCGGTTACTCTCACGAATGACCGTTTTTGCACATCTCCTGCAGGCGCAGGCATGACTCTTATCTCGATCGGTAACGCGCGGGTGGATTTCGGCGCGTCCGAGATCTTTCGCGACATCTCGCTCACGGTGGGCTCGGGCGACCGCTGGGCCGTGGTCGGACGCAACGGCACGGGCAAGACGACGCTCGTCCGCCTCATCACCGGCGACCTCCAGCCCACCAGCGGCTCCGTTGCGCGCATGCCCGGACTGCGCGTCGCGCTCATGGATCAGCACCGTCGCTTTCCCGACGGCATGACGCTGTGGGAGATCGTGGCCGACGCCTTCGGTGATCTGCGCGCGCTCGAGGCGTCGCTGGCCACGCAGGCGGCAAATCTCGAGCACGATCACGGCGAAGAGGCGATGGAGAAGTACGGCCGCGACCTCGAGCGCTTCGAGCGCGAGGGCGGCTATCAGATGGCGGCCAAGGTCGATGCGGTGCTGATGGGTGTCGGCTTCGATCCGGAAGCGGCCAGGGCCACCAGCATCGGCACGCTCAGCGGCGGTGAACGGGGACGCGTGGCGTTGGCCCGTCAGCTCGCGACTCCGGCCGAAATCCTGCTGCTCGACGAACCGACCAACCACCTCGATCTCGAAACGACGGCGTGGCTCGAGCAGTATCTGCGCGACACCGATCGCACGGTCATCTGTATCAGCCACGATCGCGCGTTTCTCGCGGTGATGGCCAATCACGTGCTGCACTTCGAGGGCGGTACGGCGTTCTCCTACGAAGGCAGCTACGAGTCGTTCCTCATCCAGCGCGAAGAGCGGCGGCTCACGCAGCAGCGGCAGTTCGACAAGCAGCAGTCCAAGATCCAGTCGGAAACCGACTACATCGCGCGCAATCTCGCCGGTCAGAACACGAGACAGGCCAAGGGACGTCGCAAGTTGCTGGCGCGCATGCCGCGCCTGTCGGCGCCGATCGGCGGTGACGGCGTGATGGCGCTGCGTTTGTCGGCCGGCGATCGCAGCGGCGACCGCGTGATCGAAGCCGAACATGTGACCGTGGCGGTGGAAACACCGAACGGTACGCGCGAGCTGTTACGCGACGTGAACGTGGTGCTCGAGCGCAATGAAGTCGTCGCCCTCGTGGGCCCGAACGGCGCCGGCAAGAGCACGCTCATCAAGACGTTGGTCGAAGAGCATCCGGCGCATGCGGGCAAGGTGAAGATGGGACCCAGCACGACGGTGGCGTACTACCGTCAGGATGTCGGACACCTGCCGCTCGACAGCACGCTCTACGAGGCCATCGCCACCCAACGTCCGCTCTGGGAGCGTCGTCAGGTGCAGGGCCATCTCGGGCGCTTCGGCTACAGTGGCGACGAAGTCCAGCGCACGATCGGTACGCTGTCGGGTGGTGAACGCGCGCGCGTGGCGTTGGCGCTGCTCACGCTATCCACCAACAACCTGCTCATTCTCGACGAGCCCACGAACCACCTCGACGTGGAGAGCATCGAAGCGCTCGAGGATGCGATCGAGGCGTACGAGGGCAGCTGCTTGATCGTGAGCCACGATCGCGCCGTGCTGCGCGGCCTCGCCACGCAGGTGTGGGAAGTGAAGGATCAGAAGCTGATCATCTTCCCCGGCAGTTTCGTGGAGTGGGAAGCGCTGCGGGCCGAGAACAAGCTCAAGGCGGAGAAGGACGCGCGCGAGATTTCGCAGCGCGAGTCGGAGAAGAACGCCAAGGTGCGCGATCGCGAACGCGAACTGCAGCGTGAGCGCGAGCGGGCCGACAAGGCCAAGGAACAGGCGTACGACAAGTCGCAGGGCAAGCACGGCGCGAAAGCCGCGGCACCCACGTCGAACGATGTGCGCAAGGCGCAGCGCGCGGCCGACAAGGCGCTGAGCGACGCCGAGCTTCGGGTGTCGATGCTCGAAGCGAAGATCGCGGGCATCACCGAAGAACTGGATGACGCCACGTTGTACGACACGCCGGCCGGTGTGCAGAAGGCGGCGGCCTTGGGCAAGGCACTCGACGATACGCGTGACGAGCTCGATGACGCGGTGCATGACTGGACCGCGGCGGCCGAACGGGTGCAGCAGCTCAAGGGGTAGGGAGTACGAAGTACGGAGTAGGGAGTAGGGAGTAGGGAGTAAGGGGGTGCAACTTCGGTTGCGCCCCTGCGTACCATGTGGCATGCGAATTCCCACGTTTCTCGTAGCAGCCGGTGCGTGTGCCTGGTTGGTGTGCGCGCCCGATCCCGTTGCCGCTCAGACGGACACCACCAAGGCCACCGCGCCGCGCGCGCTCCGTGATCTGTTGGCGGATGCCAGCAAACGGAATGTGCTGCCGCCGTCGCTGATCAGTTTCCGATCGAACGTGGAGACCGAGATCTCGGTGCTGCTGCGGCGCGAAGAGGGCAATGAGGCCGTGGCCGCCGTGGAGCAGGTGGCGAGTACGCTCAAGTGGAATCGCACCGGCTTTTACGATCAGCACATCGTCGGCTACCGCGCGCAGCAGACGGGCCCGAATATTTCCATGCTGTCGGTGTTTCAGACGGGCTGGCTGAATCCGGTGTTGTACGGCAACCGGTTGCGTGTGCGCTCCGGTTCGTCTCGCCGTACGCCGCCCGGTCGCACGAGCACGCGCAACGACGGCGCCGACACGCTGCCGGCCATTCATCCGCTGGCCGGCGACCGTGAGCAGTACTACCGCTACTCCGGTGGCGACACGATCGTCACCATGCGGGCCGGTGATCGCGTGATTCCGATCGCGCACGTGCGCGTACAACCGCGCACCGATATCACGGGCTCAGTGGTGCTGTTCGACGGCGAGATGGATCTCGACGCGTCGCGCGGTACGCTGGTGCGCCTGCGTGGCTACTTCGTGCGCGCCAACGCGCCGCGCCGCGGCATGGTCGCGTCACTGGGCGACGCGGTGGCGTTCGTGGAATACGAGAACGGGGAGCGCAGCGGCGAGTACTGGTTGCCGGCCAAACAGCGCATCGAACTGCAGGCCACCTTTCCGGGACTCGGTGACGGACGCGCGGTGATTCGTATCGTGTCGCGCTTCTCGCAGATGGATGTGAACGATACGGTGCTCGATGCGCGCACGCTCGCCGCCGCCGACTCGTTGCGCGCCCTCTCGCGCCGCCGCCTGTCGTTTGCCAACACCGATTCCCTCGGTCGCTACGGCGCCTGGCAGGCCGACGTGGGTGCGCTCTCAATCGGCATGCACTCCGACGACTTTAACGACATCGGCCCCGACCGCTGGCGCTCCACCGGCGCGCCGCGTGTCGATTACACGGTGCCGCGCGCCAGCGATGCATTCCACTTCAATCGCGTGGAAGGGGTGTACACGGGCACGGGCCTCAAGTGGTCGCTGCGCGACGTCGCGCCGGGCGTCGTGGTGCGTGCGAACGCAGGCTGGGCCTGGAATGAAGGCACGGCGCGCGGCCGCCTCTCGGTGGAACGCAAGCGCGGCACCACGATGCTCGAAGTGCGCGGCGGACGCTCGCTCGACAACACGAATGATTTCCGCGTGCCGCTCGATTCGGGCAACACGATCGGTGCCCTCTTCGCGTCGCAGGATCCCTACGACTACGTAGACCGGCGCAGCGCCACGATCGCCGCCGTGCGCACCACGGGCGCGCGCCGAGTGCTCACCCGCGTGGAGTTCGGCGTGGCCGACGATCGCTATCGCCCCGCGTCGTACAAGCGCAGCCCGTTCGGCGGCGACGCGTATCGCGAGAATCGCCGCATTGACGAGGGCGGCTATCTGCGCACCGCCGCTCTGATCGAATGGCATCCGGATTTCAGCGCGGAGTTCGCCAAGCCCGGTGTCGGGGCGCGCCTCTCGTACGAGCGCGGTGACGGCACGGTGCAGTGGCAGCGGGCCGAGGTGCGTGCCACGGCGCGCAAGCCGTTCGGCCCGTTCGTGGCGCTCGCCCGCGGCGATGTGGGCACCGTGTTCGGTTCACGCATTCCGCCGCAGCAATTGTTCGAGCTGGGCAAGTTTCAGAATCTCCCCGGCTACGAAGACAAGGAATTCGCCGGCTCACGCGCCGCCGTGCTGCGCGCCTCGCTGCAGTACACGAGCCCGTTCTTCCGCCAACCGATTCGCGCCGGACGTTTCTTCCTGCCGGCGTTGGCCCCGGGTTTGAGTGTCGGGGTGCAGAGTGGCTGGGCCGATGCGGTCACCGACGCGGCGCGCACGAGCATCGAACGACTCGGCGCGCCGGTCGACTCCACACTGCTGGCGTCGTGGGCACCGGTGGCGCGACCGACCGATGGCATTCGCGCATCGCTCACGGCTGGACTTCGTTTGTTCTCAGGCGGTGTGTTTGTCGGTGCCACGCGCAAAGTGGATCAGGCCGCACCGTGGAAGGCGTTGATCACCTTTGGCCAGCAGTGGTGACTTTCGCCTTTTGCTAGGGAAGGGATAGGAACGGAAATGGACGGCTCCTGCCCGACACGGATACGAACCGATACGAACGGACACCATGGATTTGCTCCGTGTGGACGTCGGGCGATCCGGCTCGCGAGACGCTTTTCATTTCTTGTTGTTGTTTGATCGGTTGCTATCAGTTGCTACCGGTTCGTATCCGTGTCTGGCAGGAACCGCCGTTTCCGTCTTTGTCCATGCCTGTCCTTGATTCGTAGAGACGGGGATTCGAGGGGATAGGAACGGCTCCTGCCCGATACGGATACGAACCGATACGAACGGACACCATGGATTTGCTCCGTGTGGACGTCGGGCGATCCGGCTCGCGAGACGCTTTTCATTTCTTGTTGTTGTTTGATCGGTTGCTATCAGTTGCTACCGGTTCGTATCCGTGTCTGGCAGGAACCGCCGTTTCCGTCTTTGTCCATGCCTGTCCTTGATTCGTAGAGACGGGGATTCGAGGGGATAGGAACGGCTCCTGCCCGACACGGATACGAACCGATACGAACGGACACCATGGATTTGCTCCGTGTGGACGTCGGGCGATCCGGCTCGCGAGACGCTATTCATTTCTTGGGGTCTTCCGGGAATTTAGGGATGACGACGTGACATCGGGCGCGCCGCTCGGCATCGTCAATGGCACGGAGGTGAGCCATGACCGAGCCGGTATCCGATGCGCTGCTGAAGCTGCTGGGCGAGTGGGAGGGGTTTGAAGTCGAGCGCATCGACACCGAGGCGCACGGGGACGATGTGTTCGGGGCGCCCGCGCCGCGCTTGGTGTTGGTGCTCCGGGCGAAGGCCGACGCCCCGAAGCGATGCAGCCAGTGCGGCGCGATTGTCGAGAAGATTCACGACGTGAGTGAGCGGCGGGTGCGCGACCTGCCGCTCGGCGAGTGGGACACGTGGCTCGTGTTTCCGCGCGCGCGCCTGCAGTGTCCGCAGTGTGGCCCGACCGTGGAAGCGGTGTCGTGGCTGGATCGGTATCAGCGGATGACGACCCGCCTGGCGGAGAAGATCGCCCGCCTTGCGCAGGTGCTCCCGATCAAGCAAGTCGCCGCGTGGTTCGGCGTGGGGTGGGACACCGTCAAGCAGATCGATCAGCGCGCGCTCACGCAGCGCCTTGGCGCCGCCGAGGACCACCTCGATGGGCTGCGACGGATCGCGATTGATGAATTCGCCATTCGCCGGGGGCACCAGTACGCGACCGTCGTGTTGGATGTGGACCGCAAGCGCGTGGTGTGGATCGCGCGCGGGCGCGATCAGGAAGCGCTCCGCGGCTTCTTGACGGCGCTGGGGCCGACACGCTGCGCCGCGGTGGAGGCCGTCGCCGTCGACATGTGGAAGCCCTATGCGGCGGAGCTGCGCGTGCACTGTCCGCAGGCCGTGCTCGTGTACGATCTCTTTCACATCGTCGCGAAGTACGGGCTCGACGTGATCGATCGGGTGCGGGTCGATGAGACCAATCGGCTCGCGATGGCGGCGGGTCAGGGGCCGGTGCGCGAGGCGCGGCGCGTCATCAAAGGGGCGCGCTGGCTGCTGCTCCGAAACAAGGCGAATCTCAAGACGCGCGGCGAGCGCGTGCGGCTGCGCGATCTACTCCGCGCGAATCGCGCGCTCTTCATCGTGTACGTGCTCAAGGACGATCTCAAACGTCTCTGGCAGTATCGATCGCCCGTCGCCGCCCTGCGGTTCTGGAAGGCGTGGCGACGTCGCGCGCTCCGCAGCCGTATTCCGGCGCTCCGCAAGTTTACGACGATGCTGGAGCGCCATCTCGACGGCATTCTGAGTCATTGCCGCTATCCGATCAACTCCGGCGTGCTCGAGGGCTGCAATAACAAGATCAAAGTCCTCAAGCGGGTCGCGTACGGGTATCGCGACGACGCTTACTTCTTTCTCAAGATCCGCGCGGCGTTTCCCGGAATTCCCGG
>CAWJMR010000056.1:0-35189 GCA_963843965.1 uncultured Gemmatimonadaceae bacterium | reverse complement strand
CGTCTTCGTCGGCACCACAAAGCTGCGTACGTGTTGCGGTCCGCGCGGTTGATAGGAGTGCCGGTGAGACCGAACAGAAAGGCGTTGGGCAGCGCCCCGCGCATCCCGGGGCCCAGGTCGCCTTCCTGCGTGCGGTGAGCCTCGTCGACCAGCACGATGATGTTGCCGCGGTCGTTGAGCACGCCGTCCGCCTCGCCGAACTTGTAGATCGTCGTGATGATGATCTTGCGGACGTCCTGCGCCAGCAGCCGCTGCAGATCGTTGCGGCTCTCGGCCTTCACCAGGTTCGGAGCGTCGGCGGCGTAGAACGTGCCGGTGATCTGGGTGTCGAGGTCGATCCGGTCGACCACGACCATCACCGTCGGGTTCTTGAGGGCCGGGTGCAGCGCAGCTTGCGGGCGGCGAACAGCATCAGCAGCGACTTGCCCGAGCCCTGGAAATGCCAGATCAGGCCTTTCTTCCGTGCCGGCCACCACCCGCTCACGACGAGCTTGTTCGCGCCCTCGTACTGCTGATAGCGGGCGATGATCTTGATGCGCTGCTTGCCCTTGTGAGTCGCGTAGAGGTGAAGTTCGCCAGAAGATCGAGCATCACGCGGCGGAGCATCGGTGACCGCCTTCCGCCTCGACCCCCTGGCGGGCGAGTCGTCCTCGAGCCGCCACGGGCCCCAGAGCTCGACGGGCATCCGGACCGCGCCGTACCGAACTCCTTGCCCTCGGTGGCGACCGAGAAGACGTTCGAACGAACAGCTCGGGCACGTTGCGCTCGTAGTCGTCGTGCACCTGAGTGCCCCGTCGAGCCAGCTCTGCTCGACGCACGGGCGTCTTCGCCTCGATCAGCACCAGCGGCATGCCGTTGACGAGCAGGACGAGGTCGGCGCGCTTCTCCGCCTTGCCGGCGCGGAAGGTGTACTGCTGGGTGACGACGTACTGGTTCTGCTCGAGGTCGTCGAAGTCGATGAGGCGAATGGTGACGTGCTCGCCGTTCTCGCCGAACGGCATCGACTCTCGCCGGTCAGCCACGCCGCGAACTCCTCGTTGGCCTTGACGAGACCGTCGCTGCGGACGCCCATGATGATCGCCCGCAGCCGGTAGAGCACGTCGTCGACCCGATCGGGCTGGGCGGCGATGGTGGGGTTCAGGCGGATGAGGGCCTCGCTGAGATGGTCCTCGACGAGTGCTTCCTGGGGCTGGCGCGGGAGGTTCTCGTGGGAGAGGTAGTGCCAGCCGAGGCCGGAGACCTGGTCGGAGCGGCGAGCGAGGCCGGGGCCGACGGCGGTGTGATGGGTGATGCCGCCGCAGAGCAGATCTCGAACGAGGTTCTCGACGGTGTTGGCTTCGGTGAATGTCATCGAATGGAACCAAGCGATAGATTATTCAACAGCTCTCGTCTCGCGGGCAGCAGATCACTTCGCCGACTTTTAAGCAGTAGCGGATGCGGATGCGAGCTGTCTCAGCTGCTCGACTATCTCCTCTTGTACGGACGTACTGGTGGCAGGAACAGGCAGTGATCTCAGGGCGCCAACGTTCAGGTGCTTCTGCATTGTCCCTGACGAGCGGCCGATGAGCTGGCCGCGCGTGGTGGGCGCGTTGAGAAACTCACATAAGTACTGTGACGAGACACCCTTTCTCGGTCGCAAAATCAGGAGATCAATGCAGTTTGACCCTTCGAGTGCTGATGGAATCACAGCCGCATCGCCGGTCCGGTCAATTGAACCGCTGCTGCGTACGGCGACGATATCACCAGCGACGAGTCGAGACTTGCTATGAAGGGCGTGACCGGCCGGACTAATGTTTACCAATTCCTCCAAATTGAGAGAGCCGCGGCGAACGTTCTTCATGATCAGTGCGGGAATGCCGTCCCCGGCGGGTACGTACCACTGCGCTGGTTTTACTACGATGCCGACAGTGATCTCATCGCAGAGACTCGCGAGCGTTTGGGACGCCTGAGACCGTCCGTCGACCTGAAAGAATTCCTTTGCAGCGGCCTCGCAAAGACTATCGGCTGCATGCTCCGCTAGCGTCAAGGATGTCTCCAGCTGAGCCAGTCGGCCAATAGTTCCAGCTATGCGATGCTGTTCTTCTGAGGGCGGCAAAGCAAATTCGTAGCTAGCAAGACTCGCCCAGTTGGTTCTCGGAGAAAGCGAACCCGCCGATGTACCCACAGCGTGTTCAAAGAATGAGTCTGTTTGACATACGAATGGCAACAGTGCTGGGAGCAGGCGCTGCGCATCCGCGCTTTCGAAGAGATAAACGTCTCCCGAGCACACGGCGTCGAAGTCGGCCACCGCAACCTTTCGCTGATACGCGCGGGCGCTTGCCGAACAGCACCTGACCGGGTCGAACCCGCGATGTGAAAGTGACACCATCAGCCACGTCGCCCCAACTGCGAACGCGCAACTCTCCCGGCTCCAAGTGCTCGAGGCCAATGTAGCGCTCAATGCCCTCCGACAACGGGTCGGCGCAGCGCTCGCTAACGAGTCGCACGACCTCTCCGAACTTCACACGCGTCCAACCCGGCTTGAGCTCGCTCATGCGGCGACGTCGCTAGTCCAGGAATAGCGCACCTTCAGTGCGTTCATCTGGGCGTGGGTAAGCAGCTTGTCGTGCTGCATGCGCCCAACGATGATTCCCGGCGCGACGCCAACTCTCGCCGCATAGGCCACAATGGCCGCCTCTGAATTGAGCGACCCGAGCTCACGGGCAAACTCCGGCGGAATGAGCGAATCGGCAGCAAAGCGATTCGCTTCGTCTTCCTTCTCCTGATCGAGGCCGTCCAGCCCCTCGATCACCAGTAGCTTCTTGCCGTGCTTGATGAGATGCGCAGCTTCGTGGAAGAAACTGAACCAGAGCTGATCGTTGCTCTTGTAGCGTACGCTGAGCGCGAGGAGCGCCTTGTCACTGGCAAGCCAGCGTGTCGCGCCGTGCACGGGGCAGCCCCGCGGCGCCGGCACAAAGACAACGGCCACGCCACAAGCGGCGCATAGCGCCTGCAACTGCGGGATGAATACCCGTGGGTCTGGCTCGGCGGCCAGCGGCCTGATCGCTCGCAAGGCATCCCGAAATGCGCCAGTTTCAAAGGGACTGCACTCGATCCCGTCTGCGGCAAGCTCTGCGGCGCGCAGCCACGCCGCGACGGCCCCGAGCCGCTTGTCGACCGTTGTCGACGCGCGATACGCGGCGAGCGGTTGCGTACACGTTGCGCGCCACGCCGACACGGAGGCCACCCCGAACCAGCGGAGAATCGCGTCCACTTGTGCAGGCTTGCTCGGCGCACGCTCTACAAGCCCAAGTGAAATCATCCAGCGTACCGGAAGCTCCGAAAGCCAGCCGATCTCCGCACCCAACGACTTAAGCGCGCGCTGTCGCTCCAGCCCTGCGCGATACTTCGCTTCACGCGTAAGCCAGAACTCCGTGGTGCTGCCCAGCACCGAACTCAATCGTTGCGCCGCCTCGGGCGAAATCGGGACTCTCCCCCGCACGAGATCGTTGACGTGCTTCTTCGTGAAGCCGGTACGCGTCGCCAGATCTTGCTGCGACCACGCGCGCTCCTCGAGCAAGTCTGCGATTGTATCACCCGGAACCGATACCCACTCGGGTCGGAATGGGCGTGGGTCAGTCATGGTAGTTTCCGATATACGTGATGCGGACGCGCGTTACACGCGCCCAATCAATGGAGTCATCGTCCCGCGTGGCAAGAGACGCGTCCACGGGTTCGAACACCAAACGTCGGCCTCCGTCGAGATCGAGCGCAAACTCGCCACGCCGATCACCAATGAGCGGATGGGGCCGCCCAGCGACGAGTTCGCTCACCCGCGTGACGGCGTCCAGATCGGCCAAGCGCGCACGCAGCCGCTTCGCACCGATGGCGCCCAGCTTCCTCTTCTGCATTCGCTCGTCGAGGCACAGGGCTTCCAAATCATTGTTCAGAAAAGCTATATCCAACGGCGGCTCCGTGCAAGATATCGTTCACCACTTTGGTGAATACTTTTCACGCTAGTCTTCGACCAGCCCATCCAGCATGTCCACCACCGCGTTCATTTCCGTCCAGAAGGCACGCCCGTTCGCTTCCCATTCAGCCCACGCATCGGCCAGGGACACCGAGTCGCCTTCAGATGTCGCACCCCGCTGGACTTGCCGCCTCACGTAGAGCGGAATGCTCAGACTCCATCCCTGTGCGGCGATCTCGTCGATGCTCGCCACCGAGGCGAAACCCGGCTCATTCGCGAACGCGGCGTACGCGCGCTCGATATTCGCCTGATGCTCAGGTTTGAGATAGCTCACCGCTCGTTCGCGCGCGACCTCGTTCACGGCATCGATCAGCAACACCTTGCCGCGCTGCTTCGCCGGCTTGGTGGAGCGGCAGAACACGACGCACGCCTCCATAGGTGAGTTGTAGAACAGGTTCGGGCCAAGTCCCAGCACGCAGTCTACCAGATCTGCTTCGACTAGTCTTCGACGCAGCTCGGCTTCTTCCTTGCGAAAGAGCACACCGTGCGGAAAGAGCACGGCGCACCGCCCCGTCTTGGGGTGCATGCTCTTGAGGATGTGCTGGAAGAATGCGTAGTCGGCGCGTCCTTGTGGAGGTGTGCCAAGGAAGTTGCGACCGTAGCGATCGGTGGTCCAGGCGTCGCGGTTCCACTGCTTGATGGAGTATGGCGGGTTGGCGAGCACCACGTCGAACGTGCGGAGCGCGTCGTGTTCGGCGAACGCTGGCGCGGCCAGCGTATCACCGCGCGCGACCTCGGAGTCTTCCACGCCGTGAAGCACGAGGTTCATGCGCGCGATGGACGCCGTCATGTGATTGCGCTCCTGCCCGTACAACTTGAGCGTGCGATGCTCGCCGCCTTTGCGCTTCACCTCATCGAGCGCGGAGATGAGCATGCCGCCGGTGCCGCATGTGGGGTCGTAGATGCTCTCTCCCGGCTTGGGGTCGAGCATCTGCACCATCAGATGCACCACCGTACGATTGGTGTAGAACTCCTGCGCCGTGTGTCCACTGTCGTCAGCGAACTTCTTGATCAGGAATTCGTAGCCATTTCCCAGTTCATCTTCTGGCACATTGGCCAGCGACAGCGTGTGGCTGGCCACGTGCTCCAGCAAGTTTTTGAGTGTCGCATCAGGGAGCCGGTCCTTGTTGGTCCACTGCGCATCGCCAAAGATCCCGTCCAGCCGACCGGGGTTGGCCGACTCGATGGCGCGCATAGCCGTCTGCAGGGCGCGTCCCACGTCCTTCGACACGGCCCGCACGTCCGCAAAGTGCGACCCATCGGGAATGACGAAGCGATCGTTTGCGGTGGCCAGAGCGTAGCCTTCGTCGCCCGATTCTTCGATGGCCGCGATGTAGTCTTCGTCCCACACGTCGGACAGGCGCTTGTAGAAGAGCAGTGGGAAGACGAACTGCTTGTAGTCGCCGGCGTCGACCAAGCCGCGGAGGATGACCGCAGCACCCCAGAGGTACGACTCGAGCTGCTGTTGGGTGAGGCGGTTGGTCATTGCAGCCACCCTCCTTCGTTCATGACTCGACGGAGCTCGTCTTCCGCCTCGCGGCACTTCGCGAGCGCCTCCTTGAACGCGGCGACGGCCTCAGGAAGCGGCGGAATGTCGGCGCCGATCGGCGGCAGCACGTAGCGCGAGATGTTGAGTGTCCACCCTTCCTGCTCGATCTCTTTGACGGTCACGACGCGCGCCCGGTCCTGCACGTCGGCGTACTGCTGCACCCAGGATAGGATCTGCTGGCCGTGTTCGCGCTCGAGGAAGTTCTGCGCGCGCCCTTTTCGAAAGAGGGTGGACGCGTCGATCACAAGAACGCTCTTTCGGCGCTTGATGGGCTTCTTTTGGCGGAGCACTAGCACGCACGCAGCCAGGCCAGTGCCATAGAACAGGTTGGGCGCGAGCCCGATCACCGCTTCGATCAGGTCGTGCTGCAGCAGATACTGACGAATCTTCCCTTCGATGCCGCCGCGGAAGAGCGCGCCCTGCGGCAGCACTACCGCCATGCGTCCCGTGCTAGCGGCCATGGACTTCACCATGTGCTGCACCCACGCCATGTCGGCGTTACTGTCGGTGGGCAGACCGGCGAAGGCGCGGCCCCATGGGTCGTTCTCCCAGAGCTCGCGTCCCCACTGCTCGAGCGAGAACGGTGGGTTGGCAATCACGACATCGAACGTCGCGAGACCGCCCGTGCTTGGGTCAGTAAAGACCGGGTTGCGAAGTGTGTCACCACGCTCGATGACGAAATCCTCGATGCCGTGCAGGAACAAGTTCATCCGCGCAACGGAGGCGGTGGTGAGGTTCTTCTCCTGCCCGTGCAGCTTGCCGAAGAACGTGCGCGGGTCACCGCCGTTCTCGCGACAGTGCGCCACGGCGGCGAGGAGCATGCCGCCGGTGCCGCAGGCTGGGTCGTAGATGGTCTCGCCTTCCTTTGGGTCGAGGATGTCGACCATGAGGCGCACGACGCTGCGGGGGGTGTAGAACTCGCCCGCCTTCTTGTTAGTGGCGTCGGCGAACTGCTTGATGAGATACTCGTACGAGTCTCCCATCACGTCAGATGCCACACGCTCGTTGCCCAAGGGCAGCGCGGAGAAGTGCTCGATCAGATCCTTAAGCAGCTCGTCGGGGAGTCGCTCCTTATTGGTCCACTGCGCGTCGCCGAACACACCGAACAGGTGCGCCTGATTGGCGGCTTCGACTCCACGCATCGCGTTGGCAAGCGCAGTCCCGACGTTCTTCGGCGCACCGCGTACGGCGCTCCAGTGGCGGCCCTCCGGCACTTGAAACCGGTGCTCGTCGGCGTAGTCCGCCCCGTACTCTGCCAGCATGGCTGCGTGCTCTTCGTCCCAGACGTCGCAAATACGCTTGAAGAAGAGCAACGGCAGGATGTACGACTTCCAATCCGCGCGGTCGACGGGGCTCCCGCGGAGGATGTTCGCGGCTTCCCAGAGGTGTGACTCGAGTTCTGAGAGCGTAACCGGGAGGGACGGCGAAGTGGGACTGCTCATTGATGGCGCAGGGGGGATAGGGGGAACCTTTCACTTCTTATTTGACAGTAACCTCCGGCTGTGACACTCGGCGAGTGCAGTACTTGCTTTCGGAGGAATAGGACCGCCGAATGGCCGGGTGCTCGACGTTGTAGGCCGTCCAAAACGTCAAGGGGAGTCTGACAGTCAGCGCGAGGCAACAAAAACGCGTCGCCTTAAAAACTCACTCGCGTGATCCTATTCGACCGGCGGCTTCGACTTTCCCAACACAACCGGCATCGGCGGCACAATACTCTCATTCCCATCAAGCGGCTGCTCACCCTGCGCCGCGCAGTGCTCCAGTACCGTCTTCAGGCGCGCCAACGATTCGCTCCCGCCGATAGCCGGCATGTCTGAATACCAGTCGAACCACGGCAGACCGGCATTCGTGTAATCCGCCGCGGACGGTGCCTTCGTTGGTGGCGCGGCGTCCGTCAGCGACTGCCATGCCGCGCTGTTCACGAGGTGGACGAAGCACCGCTCTCCCGTGGACACTGGCGCCCAATCCGTCGGCAGCTCGCTGGCCTCGGCGATCTCTTGCCGAATCGATCCACCTGGAGCGAGACCCATCGCACTGACATCTTCGGCAACCGACATGATCATGCCGGAACTCCAGCCGTCGCCATACGACCCGTCATCATCGCGTTCCTTCGCCCGCGCGTTCCACACCTCGGCCTTGAGCGGCCGCACGAGCAACTGGATACCGCCGAACTCCGCAGCGCCGGTGAGTTGCTCTTCCGCCGTGTAGCCACCGCCGAGTGGCATGGCCACGAACTGTCGAACCACGCCCTGGGACACGCAGAATCCGTCCAGCCATGGCTGCGTGGGCACCTCCATGAAGTCCTGCTCCTCATGATCAAGGGCGTCGTGCCACGGCTTGCCGGTCAGCGCATTCACCATGCCGGCCGCCACCTTCACGGCCATCGGGTAGCGCGTTGGACTCTCGAAGCTCAGCCAACACGCCTCGGCCTGCCACATGGGAAGCATGACTCCACCTCGCTCACGCCAAGACGCCGGCACGCGCGCGCCGAACTCTGTGATCTCACGCAACGGGAACGCGCCCAGTCCGGGCGGAAGCCAGTGCTCTTGTCCGTCGTCAGGCACACGCAGCGTACGCTGGAAGGTGATGCGCAAAACGGCGTCGTCGTGAACCTCGGGGAACCGGAACTCAAGATGGTCGTCAATCAGCTCGACAGGCATTCGCTTTTCTCCAGATGGGTGATGGCAGAAAGCTCGTTCGTGACGAGGCCGCACAGCGCGTGGGCAAACGAAGCCCGCGCCCGGTCGCGCTGCACGCTCGGGCTCATCGAAATGAGTTCCTCCAGCGTTGCCAGCAGCACCGGACGCAGCGCGACCGAGGCGCGAGGCAGTCCTGTTGCCGGGTCGTTCACGAGCAACCGCTCTTCACGCGCATCGCGCGCTTCGGTGGGATACAGCATCGCCGCCGCACCACGTTCCTGCGCCGCGGCGTACAGGGCGAGCTGATACATCATCTCGCGAGGGAGCGCCGTCTCCCACAGGTCGCGGTACTTGGCGTCGAGGTACGCGACGAGCGCGCCACCACGGTACACGCCAAAGTCCGGCCGCGGTGCGGCCAACACACGGCGCTTGGGTGAGAACGCGGGATCCTGCGTGATCACGCCGCGCAGCGCGACCTCACTGCGCACCTCGCACTCCGTTCCCCATTCGGCCAGCACACGACCGAGCAGCCGCTGCCAGAGCGCATTCATGTCCAACGCGAATCCGCGTATCGGTATGCGCGACGGCTCCGGGTCATCGGTGAGCGAGACCGACTGACCCGCATACAACAACTCGATCAAGCCAAGTACCGGTGCGTATCGCACGGTGCGCCGGTCGAGCGCTGCTCTGGCGCTGGTCAGCAGGCGAGCATCGAGCGGCACCGATTCCACCGTCGCGTCCAACTCGTGGGCAAGACGATGCGCGTCGGAGCGCAGACCCGGATCGGTTGCCAAGGTGGCGGCCGATCGAAGGCCCGCCAGCAGCGCGCGATTCAGCGGAAAGTCATCGACGCGTCGCGTGAACCGGCATGCTATGGCCTGCTCCCGAATGCCACCACGCGTCGCGATGCGCTGAAAGTCGATGCGACCCTTCGGTGAAGCGAGGGCGGCCCGTTGGCGCACGTACTCACGGTGAAGCCCACGCCCGATGAGGTCTCGGGCCTCGGCCACTAGCTGGAGAATGAGCATGTCCTGCAGCGCGGTGGCCCGCACGGGAGCGTCGGCGGCTCCGGAGCGCACGAGTCCACGCAAACGCAGGGCGTACGCGAAGAGGGTGTGCCAACGCTCGGGCGCGACCTTCGGTACGATCGTCAGGTCGAGCGGCCCGACCACGATCCGCCCAACGAAGCTCCGCGTTTCGATCGCGATTCCATTGCGAAGTTCCGTGATCGTGACCACGCCTGCACGCGCGAGGGCATCTACCTGCACCTGCACGCGCGGATCATCACCAAGTGTGAGACCGACCAACGAACTCCCGTCACCACCCGAAGTCGGGGACACGCGCGTCCATTCAGCGAGCCGAACGGCGGTTCGCTGTCCCCCACTTACGTGCAGCGGATCCGCGAGCACGGACGTCACTCGGTATCGGCGGGCAGGCGCGTGTCGTCGCCGTCGGCATCACGCTCGGCCATTTCGCTGTCGTCGTCCTGCACCTCACCGATCGAACCCGCGGCGATTGCCGCCGACGCGGTGACGATCTCCGGACGTTGCAGCGCATTGATCAGCGCCGTCTCGGCGCCCGCGTCGAACAGCTCCCGCCGCACGCGCTCCTCGGCGGCGTGCACGAGATTAGGGCCAAGCACGTCGGCCAGCCGGCTGAAGTCATCGTAGCAGTATTCTTCCAGCAGCGGCACGATGTCGTCCCGCATGACCGCCGAGAACTGCTCGGCGGTCGTGATCGGTGCCCGTCCGCTGAGCAGGAACGCGTGACCGATCTGTCGGTTTCGCGCGTCTCCGCCGCCGAGTCGGCGAACGCGCGCGTTCAACTCTTCAAGCCACGGGCCGAGCGGAAGTCCTGCGATCACGGCACCACGAAGCAAGCGATAGTCGGGCATGAGTTCCACAAACCCGAAGCGCCGACGCAATGCCACGTCGAGCAGCGCGATGGAGCGATCGGCGGTATTCATCGTGCCGATGACGTGCACGTTCGTCGGTACGCGAAACGATTCACCGCTGGATGGCAGCGTCATCGCCTGTCCGCGCTTGTCGCGTTCCAGCAGGGTGAGCAACTCACCGAAGATGCGAGGTACATCGCCGCGGTTGATCTCGTCGATCACCAGGAAGAAGTCGTCGCGTGGACGCGCCGCCGCATCGGCACACAGCCGACGGAACACGCCAGGCACCAACGAGAAGGCGAGGTGTCCATCGATCGACGCCTTGGGGCGATACCCTTCGATGAAGTCTTCGTAGCCGTACTCGGGGTGAAAGCTCGTGACGCGCACCAGCGCGGGCTCGCCCTGCGTTCCGTCGACCACACGAGCGCGTTGCGCGTCGCTGAGCGTGTCGAAGGAGGCGCCGAAAGTGCGTAGCGCCGCCAGATCGCGCGCGGTCCGGAGCGCCCAGTACGTTTTGCCCGTGCCGGGTGGCCCGTAGAGGATCGCCTGTCCCTTGCGCTCGAGCACGGACTGCACGATGCCGGCGACGTCGGTGAGTCGCGGAATGGCCTTCGCTGTGCGCTCAGGAGTGGGGTCAGTCGGTGGCGGCGGAGTAGGTCGAGGCGGCGTAGGGCTCGGCTTCACCGTGCCGGCGTCCTCGAGAATACGTCGCTCGGCCTCGACCTGATTGCGATAGTTGCGCACGGCGCCGACGGACATACGAAGCGCTTCCGCGACGGCCAGCGGCCATTCAGACTGCGAACGCCACGTGACGGGACGTTGGTGTGGGAAGGCCGTCGACGGATCGAAGGCGTACGGCCCGGCGACTTCCCCGACGCCGAGTATCGTCTGACCATCGGCGGCGAGAGTACGGTCACCAGGCATCATGCGGCTCAGAAACTGCAGGATTTGGCTCGCATGGCGTCCCACCAGACTTGGAATCGCGGGATAGTGCTGACGCAGCAAGTCCGCCAGCGCATCCTTCTGGTCGCCGGCCGCGCTGATCGCGGAAAGATCTCCCAACGCCGGCCATCCGATGGCGACCACGCCACTATCTCGCATCATCGGCCAGAATTTGCGGCGCGCCCGCTCGTCGTCGGTCGTGCCGACACGCCAGTAGTTCTTGGGTGGTCCGTGCCGGCGATTCAACAACGTGACCGTCGCCGAGAGTGTCAGCTCGAGGTGGCGCGCGATCGCTACAAACCGGCCGGCGCAGACATAGCGACCCGCCGCCGGCTCGTCGCCATTGAGCGGCGGCAGCTGGAGCAGGCGCACCAAATTCCAGTGCTGGTAGTTGCCGGCGTGGAAGCTGTCGAGCAGATCCGGAAAGAGCAGCGCGAAATACTTGTGGCCCCATGCGGAGTCCTCGACGTCGGGAGCGACGCGCGTAAGGTCAGCCTGCAGCTGCCGATAGCGATCATCCCCGGCGTCGGCGTTTGCAGAAAGCGCGGCCAGCACGTCGACTGCACGGAGGATCTGATCACGATGGCTTTCGGCGATCGCAATCGCTTCCTCGACGGTGATATCGACCGGCACCGCGCCCGCTCCCTTCCTGGCCCACGTCCCGGTCTCCTTGCGACGATACACGCCGAACTTGAGGGCACTTCCGCCCAGGATGCTGCCGAAACGATTCGGAAATTCCTCGTCGTCCTTGAATTCCAGCCAGTACACCAGACTGTCGCGATTCCCGTGCGCGTGCATCCGTTCGAGCAGCGCAACGCCACTCAGGGACCGGAGGACCTCGGGACCGAACGCACGTCGGAAGGTCTCGTGGTAGCTCTTGAGCTTCTGCTCTGGCAGGATGGTGCCGTCGGCGGTGAGCGTCTCACGCAGCGCCTGGAGCTCGGCGGCAATGACGGGGTGCAATTCGGTCATGGGCGGGAATGAGTTATTCGACGAACAGCGGCTTGGGAGAACCGGCTCTCTCAAGACGAACGAGCTATCGCGAGGTCAGATAGCGGGACCGCACGTACGCGAGGTACTCGGCGTCGACGGAGTCGGATGCCAGGCGTTCGAACAAGGTGCCGTACGACAACGCCGTGAAGTGCAGCTCGTGTCCGACCTCGCGCTCGAAGCGCGCGACCTCTTTTCGATGATCGTCTGCTTGTTCACCGACGCCGTCCATGTAGAGGTAGATGAGACGCCAGCCGGCCGAGGCGTTCTTTTTGAGGCCGAGCGCATGCTTCAGCAGCTGCGGCACATTGAGATAGCGATACGCCGCGACTGAACCCTGCAATAGCGCCGTTGCCAGGGCGTGCGACTGGGGTAGCTCCGCGCGCGACCAATACGACTCGTCCCCGCGGATGTATGGTTTGAGTGACTTCGCCATGTCGTCAGCGGGCGTCATCCATTCCGTAAACTTGCTTTCGATCCCGACCATGCTGGTATCACGCAGCCGAATCACGACGTCGAGATTGGGGGGAGTGCCTCGTGCACCGGTAGGGAGCCTCTCCTCGAAGCGCAGTGCTTCGACCTCGCCGTTCAGTCCGAGCGCCTTGAGCAGCGGTGTCGCGTCTCGGTTCTCCCAGTGGGAGAACACGTTCACCGCCAGCGCCGATGACGAGATCAAGGCCCGCATCTTCGCTGGCCGGAGTTCGTCGTCTTCGAGCTCGGCGCCATCCGCAGCATCGAATGCCGAGTAGATGGCTGGTGACATGGGCACGCGGAGATTCAGCGCGATCTCCGGGAGGTAGCCGCGCGGGTCAGGCCGAAGCCCCTGCGATTCGGCCCAGACGCGCTGCGCGGCCAGCGCAGACGACTTCAGTGATGGTGTGGACATTGTACGGAAAGAATGGGAGAGCGGTCTGACAGTACGCCGCACGGCGCACTGTCCGACCGCGCGTGTCCCGTTAGTTCGCCGGTGAGCACACGTACGACGAATACCCCGGCCAGCGCTTCTTCATGGCCTCCACGGCGCCGCTCTCGCTCTTCGCGGTGACCACCGACGCCGCGTCGCCCGATCCCTTCTTGCCCTTGGCGGTGCAGTTGTAGCGGGTGTCCTTGCTCTGGGCGGCGGCGGTGGTGCCGATCAGCAGGCCGGCCAGAATGAGGGTGTGCATCGTGCGCATGTGACAAGCTCCGTGTCTCGACGTGGTCGCGACCGGGCCGATGTGCCGGTCGCCCACGCGAGTGTCGACGAGTGGCGTCTCACCCGCGTCTCACCGCGGTGGCGACGCACGTGGCTCCTACCGCACCCGCTTCGCCTGCCGCGTCTCCGCGTTCGAAGCCCTCCACACCGGCCACGCCCGCAGCAACGCCGAGCTCTCACCAGCAGCCGGACCGGCACTGACCCGCGCCGCCGAGGTCTCCGAGACACGATCCACTCGGGCGATACCACGCGACGTCTCATACGCCGCCATCACCCGCGCTGCCTCCGCCGTCGGCACCATGGCGTCGCGATCCGCTCCCGGCGCCTCCGCCACGATGGCATTGCTCGGACACAGCGTATACAACGGCGCCACGAACCCCGTCGCGCCCGTCACGCGGAACAGCGTGGCTTGCGCGCTTCCGTTGAATTCCCCGAACGCGAACCCGAACTGTCGCGACGCGGCGATCTGCGCGGTGAACGACTTCGCGGCGGCGTTCGTCCCTCGAAACCAGAGCGAGCGGTAGTCGGGTGACAGCTCATCCCACGTGGCGGCGATTCCCGGTGCGCCGTCGAACGAGTAGGCCACAAGTCCGTTCCGCGTCACGATGTGCGGGAAGCGAACCCACACGAAGAAGTATCCCGAACTGCCGCACGAGGCGATCAGCTCCGGACGGTCGCTGGTGCCGAAGCGATTGGTCACCGGTACATCCGCTGAGAGCACCGCGAAGGATGCGCCGCCCGACGACAGTGTCTCCCAGTCGTACGCGGTATAACTCGCCGTCCACGCAGTGCCGTCGATGAGGACCTGCATGGTGAATGTGCCGGCCTGCAACGGCGTCATCACGCCACCCGCGTTTACCTGCGCACGACCCGCTTCGACGACACTCCACGTGACCGGCCGATTCACCACCGTGCCGTCGGCCAGCCGCGCCGTGATCGTGTATGGGTAGCTGTCACCCACCTTCACCCGCGTCGCGCCGTTGAAGACGACGGTCGCGATGTTGTAGCGCACGGTGATCGTCGCCGAGCCCGTCTTCCCCTCGCTCGTGGCCGAGATCGTGGCCGTGCCCACCGCCACACTGGTGATCACGCCGTTCGCGTCCACTGAGGCCACCGACGGCGTTGACGAAGTCCATGACACCGCGCGCCCCGTGAGCACCGCGCCCGCCGACGTGCGGAGTTCAGCCGTTGCACTCGCGCTCTGTCCCATCTGAATCGTGCTCGGCGCAATCGTAACCGTCACCGTGGACAATACCGGTGCAGGCGGCGCGACCGGTCCATCCGTTCCCCCGCCGCCGCACGCGGTCATCACTGCCATCATGAGCACTGCATACGCAACACGTTGCATCAGACTCTCCGTTGATTGTCATCACGGCACCGTCATTGGCCGTGGAGACAAGGTCGGAGAGGGGTCTGACAACACCTGTGCCGCACCCACAACCGGGCGGCCACACTATTCCCTTGTAGTTGTAGTTCTTCGCGCCCTTCGCGCCCTCCGCGCCCTCCGCGAACTTCGCGTCAAGCAGTTGCCGTTGCCGTTAACCCAGCCCGCCTACGGATGCGCGGCACTCACCCCGTACGCCGCGTGCAGATACGCCGTGATGTCATCGGCCCCCGTGCAATACCGCTGCCCCGTAACCGCGCTCTCCCGCAGCAACGCCGCATGCTCCGGCTGCGCGTCCAGCACCACCAGCACCGGACAGTTCTGATACGCCTCCCCGAGCAGCGCCACGATCGGTGCGCGCGGCCGCGGGAAGTCGACGTACGTGACGTCGAGTTGCGAACGCAACTGCGAGAAGTAGCTCAGCAACCCTTCAATGCGCGCACAGTCGGTGCAGTGGTACACGCCCGGGCCGAGGGCGGGGTCGGCGAAGTCGGCGCGGAGGAGGAATAGTTGGTCGTTGGGCATGCGGTGAAGATAGCGCCTCTACCGCACCACCACCTCGATCCCGAACAGCGCCATCTCCGCCTCGCAGTATCGTATCCCCACACCCCGTACCTTCCGCGTTGACGCATCGCATTCCTTCTCGGCGCGCTGGAGATATTCGGGCATCGCCAGCCGCGACACGATTGCTCCCTCGATGTTCGCCCGACGGATCGTGGAGTCGGGCAGGCTCGCGATGTCGTTGCCGTCTCCCCAGACCGGCTCCCCCAGCGTCCAGTTCGTGCGCGACAGCGCAAAGCCGCCGGAGGGCTCGGCGGCGACGACGAATAACAGCCAGTAGTGCCCCGATTCCTTCGGCGCCTGCACGCCGATCGACATGTCGATAATGTCCTGATTCACCGGCGTCGGCACGGGACTGAGATCGCGACCGAGCGCCTTCGGGTCGCCCCACGTGGGAGTCATCGACAACCAGACCGACGCGGCCGGCCAGTTGGCGGTGTACTGCACTTGCACCACGCCGGATATCACAGCGCCGCGCTCCACATCGATGCGCGCATCGGGACCACGCACGCGTTGCGATCCGAATTGGGCCTCGGCCAAGCGGACCCTGTTGGTGCCGAGTCGCCGCGTTTGAATTCCTTCCTTCGACGACAGCTCGAAATCGATGGGTCGATACCCCTCTGCTTCGAAGCGGAGTGCCACTACGCTATCGGTGGTGCGTATCCGCAGGTTGCCGAATGCCGCGGTGCCATTCTCCACCATGGCACTATCTCCGGCGAGGATCGTCGCACTCGATCGCAGTGATCGCACGCGTACGCCTCGTGTACTCAACGCATCGCCGCTCTGAGCGCTCGGAACCGCGAGCACGATAGACGGCAACAGCCGAACGGCATTCGCCCCGTACTGGCGCGCCGGAACTGTCACCACCGCCGACTGCCGGATCGCCAACGACGGCGTGCGCATCACGTACCACGATGCGCCCGTCGTGACCACGCTGAGCAACACCGCTGCCGCCATCATCATTCGCGAACCCACGCGGGCCGAACGATCGCGCCAGGGCACCGCCGCCAGCAGCGTGTCTTGCAGCGGCTCCGGGAGCCGATCACCAAGCAGATCCGACATGATATCGCGCGCATGACGGGGGTCACCACTGCGACGGGCGCGGGCGATCACGCGCGCCAACGTCTCGCCCGCGCGCGTGGTGTCACCGCCGTGCACAAAATGACGCAGGCCAGCGGTGAGCCGATCGACCGCATCGGACTCGATGAGCACTGTCGCCAGCGCCACATGCGCCTCGCGCACCGCATCGGGAGCGCTGCGCGCCAGCAGATGCTCCGTGATCACGTCGTGCGATGGCGCGTACATCAGATCGTGTTGCAGCACGAGTCCCTTCTGCTGCAGTGACTGCACGCTCGTTGTCGTCGCGGTGTCACCGGCCGAGACGGGCGCATGCGCGAGCCACACATCCGCCGACAGCGGCATGCCCGCCACCGCCAGTCGCAGCAGGAGGCGATGCTCGTGTTCGCTGCACGCGGCGATCCGTCGGCTCAACGGCGACGACACGGCGATCTCACTCGCGGCCTTGGGCCAATCGGCGGAGCGCCAGCTCCCGTCGTGCAACAGAATCAGCCCCGACTCCTGCGCCAAACTCAATCGCTCCATCACCGCCAACGGAATGCCGTCGCAGGCTTCGGCCAGCGTGTGAATGAAATGCTCCGCTTCGGCGCTGTCGGGCCACACGCCGCTACTGCGAATCGCATCGACCACCGCGTCGGCGCCGAGTGGAAGCAACGGCAGCACCACGAGCGTGGCGTGATCGAGCGAGGTCGCACTCGACGGACGTGTCGTGCCCACCACCAGCAGCGGCAACTCACTGAGTCGACCGATCGCGATGGACAGCAGCTGTCGCGATGCCGGGTCAGCCCAGTGCAAGTCATCCAGCAACAGCGCCAACGGCTCCTGTTCGGCGATGGCCGACAGCAGATCGAGCACCGCCAACGCGCGACGACGCACCGACTCGCCACCTTCGTTGGTGGAGGGCGACACGGCGTAGCGACTGCCAAGTGCCGGGTCGAGCGCCACCAATTCACGGGCGCTGTCGGCGTTGATGCCGGCCGCACCTGGCAACGACGCCAGCGCGCGTGCCAGCTGCGCCGCATAACCGAACGGCACGTCCTGTTCACCGGGGTTAGCGCGCACCGTGAGCGCGCGCGATCGACGTGAGGTCGCGCGCGCGTGAATGGCCTTCAGCAATCGACTCTTGCCGATACCGGCGACACCGGTGAGCAGCACCACCTGACTCTGTCCCTGCTTGGCCAGCGTCCACGATTGCACGACGCGCGCGAAGACGTCGTCACGTCCCACCAGGTCGAGCGATAGCCCCGTCGCTTCGGGCACCGCCGTCGTCTCAACCCGCTCACGGGCACGGGCCACGCTCACCGCGCAGGCCGGCGACAGCGTAATCTCCTGCTGCTGCGCGAGCTGCTCCATCGCGTCGGCCTCGCCCTGCGCCGCCACACGATCGTCCATGTCGAGCAACACGTCGATCGCGATCCGACGCGCATCGGGATTGGCCGGTGCCTTTTGCACGAGCGCCTCGAGGGCACTGCGGCGCTCAGAGGGCTTCATGCGCAGCACGTCGCCGCGCAGATACGGCTCCGCTACCCGTAGCAGCGCCTCCTCCAACCGCCGGCGCTCACCGCTGGCCCAGTCGTCGAACTCATCGCCGCCGGGAATCGTGACCCCGCCGAGAAACGGTCCTTCGTACCACCCCAGCGCGTCGGGCGCGTCGTTGCGATACACGGCGTCGAGAAACAGATCGCGATCACTGGCGAGGTCGGTGCCCACGCTGATCACCGCATCTTCGCGCGTGACGAACAGATCGCCCAGCAACCGTCGGAGACGCCAGAGCGCTTGACGGACATTGTGCCGAGCGCGGTCTGGTGGTGCATCGGACCAGAGCAACGTGGCCAACGTGTCGCGCGCATGTTCGCGTTTGCGAGCGCTCGCGCAGTAGGCCAGCACCGCCAGCGGCTTCCCGCGCTGCAGGATGACCTGCCTCGAGCCGTCCGGCTGGCGGGCCGACAGCTCGAGGTTGGCAAAGGTGCGAAGAAAGAACGGAGCGCTCGAAGGGGTCATCAACTCTCAATATTTGAAATCACTGCAAGCATAGCGCGAGGGATCGCCTTGGCACCAGAGTACGATTGCGGCGCCTCTGCAGCGTCAAAGCGTTGGTGCGTATGGCGTTATGCAACAGCGCTTGGGACGACATGAGACGGGGGAGAGACAGCACGTCGATATGCTGACCGCATTCACGTGTCCGACATGTGTCTGTTTCCCCTTTCCTTGGTCGCATATGCGTATCTCAACTCTTCGAATTGTTCGCGCGGCCGTCGCGATGGCCGTTCTCGCCGGTCCAATTTCCGCCGCCCGCGCCGACGGCACCCCCACCAGCTGGAATTGGCAGTTGGTCAGCGCCGGATTCTCCCCCGACGGTGGCAACGTCAATTCGTCGCTACCCTCGTTGTTCGCCGCGTCGACCACCGATGTGTATCTCACCGGCTGCTATCGCTGCCTGTTCCGGTGGAACGGAGCCACGTTCTCGTCGCAGGCCCAGCCGGCCGGCGCAAATCGCTACACGGTAAGCGGTGCCGCCGGCAGCGCGATCTACAGCGCGGGCCAGCAGGGCTATCAGTCGGGCAACCTGCTCCAGTTCAACGGCACCTCGTGGACGAACGTGCTCAACTCGTCCGGTGAGCTGTTCAACACATTCGTCGCAGCCGACGGTGGCGTGTTCGTGGTTGGCGACGGCACGTTCTATCGCAACACGGGCCTGGGGTTCAACGCCGTGAACACAGGCTTGAGCACCGCGTTCAACACCGACCGTCTCCTGGCCGTGACCGGTTTCAGCTCGAATGACGTGTTCATGGGCGGATACAACGGCCGCATTCTGCGCTACGACGGCACCACCATCACGTCCATGAACACCGGCGTGAACGCGGCGTTCGTGGCCATGGACGGCACGTCGGCCAGCAACCTGTTCGCCGTGGGAAACAACGGCATTGTCATGTTCTTCAACGGCACCACTTGGACGCAGCTGCCGTCGCTCGGGAACGTGGGACTCTTCGGGGTGAAGGCCCTCGGCCCGAATGACGTCTTGGTGTCAGGCGAGAACGGACTGCTGGCGCGCTGGAACGGTGTGAGCTGGACGATGATCGATCTCGGCACCACCAATCGACTGGGTGCGATCAGCACGCCGGATGCGGGCAAAACGCTGTTCATTGCCGAAGCGACGTACACCGATGTGCGTTTCCGCTTGGGCAGTGCGGTGTACGCGCCGACCACCGTTCCCGAGCCGGCAACGACGGTACTCGTGGCGCTGGGGCTGGCGGGGGTGCTGGTGGTGCGAGGCCGGCGGCGGAGCGTGGGTTCGGTGTGACCGCCTGGGGGCGGTGTGTAGCCGCGGCTCAGTAGGTTCACGCGAAGCTCGCGAAGGGGCGCGAAGAGCAGCAAAGACAATGTTCTCCTTCGCGTTCAAGGGGTCAGAGTCGTTGAACGGCGCTTTTCAACGACTCTGACCCTTTGAACCTTGCAAGCAGTTGCTGCTCCTCGCAGTCCTTCTCTCACCGCGATCGCCTCTCCCCTGATCTTCCGAGGCGACCTGTCAGGATGCACCCGAGCGAGCTCTCGACGGAAGCACGACGCGCTCAAGATCGGCTCATACCACCTCAGCACTCTCTTGCCCAACAGAAGCATCGCTGCGCTGAGCGTAGTGCTCTGACCGCCAGAGTGCGATTCGCACGACTAGATGTTCAGCGCGGGCGAACCACCTGTTGCGGAACATGGCGACCCGCAGCCTGCAGTTCATTTCCGAGAGAACCGTAGACGTTTGATCCCCAGCACCACGCCGTGCCGTTGTTGCCGTATGCACAGGAGTGCCTCCAGCCGGTCGAGATAGTGCGAAAGCCGCCGCTCGTGCTCGATGAGATCAGATTCGGCGCGTTTAGCGTACCTATCGAGGCGTCGTCGCTGCCGCTCTGCCGCCAGTAGTTGTCTCCCCAGCAGTAGGCCGAAGCGTCGGTAGAGATCGCGCAGGTGTGCGACCGATTCGCTTGCAGGTTACCCGTTGAGACGACCGATTTGCCGGCAGAAATACTGACAAAGTTTAGAGTGCCCTGAACTGCAGTCGGGACCACCGCAGGGACGCTCGACGTAGCGCCATTCCCGAGCTGACCGCGGCTGTTGTCGCCCCAGCACAACGCCCGACCGTTGGCGGCGAGAGCGCAGGTGTGCTGAAAGCCGGCGCTCATCATCAGGAATGGTCCGCCAGACACGACTGGCACCGGCGCGTCAATAATTCCGCCGCTGCCTCCGTTGCCGAGCTGGCCTCTGGAATTGTCACCCCAACACATCGCCTGTCCATCGGTCCGGATGCCGCAGGTATGGGCACCACCAGCGGAGATCGAACGGAAGGCGTGGCCACCGTATACTGGAATCGGTGTCGTGCTATTTACCTGACGCCGATCTCCGAGCTGACCGAATCGATCACTTCCCCAGCAATATGCCGCTCCTGCAGAAGTAAGTGCACAACCGTGTTGGCCGCCGGTCGTGACTGAGTCGAAACGCACGGTCGACACGGTAGCTAGAGTCGGAGTCGATCCCCCACCAAGACCTCCATCGCCAATCTGCCCTTCACTGAATCCCCCCCAACAGTAGAGCATTCGCGCATCAGATAGGGCACACGCGAAATCACCACCGGTCGCGGCGTGTCGGAGATCGAGAATCGGGCCCGAGTGTCGCTTGGGAGCGAGGGCGCAGTTGCGAACACCAGATTCATCGAAGCACGCGCTGTCGGCAGGCGTCGCCAGTTGGCCAAGCTCTCCGCGTCCCCAGCAGTACAAGCGACCCAATGGCGCCGTACCGCAGGAATAATCTTCGCCGGTCTGCACATTGAGCAGCTGCCGCTCGAAGAACGCCAGCGTCACGCTTCCACTGCGGAAGTTTCCAGACGCGGTGATATTCACTGTTCCCGGTGCGACGGCAAGCACGCGACCGGTCGCGTCAACCGTCGCCACCGACGCATTTGATGTCGTCCATTTATAGGTCGAAGCAACTGGGCGATCCGAGTAGTCCAGTGCTGTTGCGGAAAGCTGAATCGTGTCTAGCGCCAGCGCTTGTGTGACAGTTGAACTCACCACTATCGCCTTGTGGATCGGAGCCACCACGAACGTGGCGGTACCGGAGGCACCCGCCGAGCGCACGGTGATAACGGCCGATCCCGGCGAGATCGCCCTCACGAGGCCGGTACTGTCGACGGTGGCGATCGCAGGGGTGGCTGAGAGCCATTCAAGACGACTGCCAGTGACTACACGACTGGAGTCATCCAACGCGAAAGCGGTAAGCCGACGTGTGTCGCCCGGCAATATCGGATCACGCACAAAGATGGTGTCCAGCGACGGAGTGAGCGTCACCCGACGAACCGCCGGCGCAATGACAACGGTGGCGTAGGCCTTCTTCGCGGCGCTGGCGACAATTCGCACGGTGCCATAGCGGAGAGGACGAACGACTCCAAACTCGCTGACAACGGCAACGGTGGAATCTTCCGAGTACCAAACGGCGCGCGCTCCTTCGATCGGCCGTCCGCCGACGCCATTGATCCTCGCTGTCAACTGCAAGCGATCAGTGAGCCGGACAGAGTCGGCCGCATAGATCGTATCCACTTCGGGCGATACACGTACTTCACGTACGCCGAAAGGATCGAGGGACGGGTCGATCGGTCCAGCATCAGAAGCACATCCCAACAGGAAGGCTGTACCGGCGGAGCACACGGTGGCGATTGCACGTCGCACAGTTGATGTCCTCAAGTCTGCAGTCATGTTCATGCGGATTTCCATACCAATCGTCGCCATACAACAAATGCATGGCGCATTCCACAATTCTGCACAGCAGATCGTAGACTGTAAAGCACGCTTCACTTACGAGTTAAGCCGTGGCGCCTATCGCTCCTTACAGGCTGAAGTGATGAGGAAGCGCCACATCTGTTGCGGAGTACAGACAGGCGGCGATCGATTCGGAAGCACGGGTCGGAGCGCAAATCAATCGACTACTCAACTGCCCAGGAATCTCCTTTGGCGGCCGCACGCGCGACGCTAGGGCGAGTTGCTTACGAGCCCGCGTTCTCTAAGCCACGCGAGTGCGCGACGCGCGTAATCGCGCTCGTCGTCGCGTGACGTGACCTCGGCGGCATCTGTCAGAACTTCTACCAGATCCGCCCATCGCAGGGTGGAGACTCCGGCAATATTCGCCAGTCCATCGGGGCGGTGTCCCGCGAGATGTTCGCGGAGGACACTGAGATCCGAGTACCGCCGTACTGCCTCCAGACCCTCGGGACTTCGGTCGTCCTTCGAGATCAGGAGCGAAAAGTAGAAGCGACGGGTACCGGCGTAGTACGAGCCCACGTCAATGTTGCGAAGCACTTGATCTCGATTGCCGCGCGTCGTGGTACGCATGCTGATATCGCTTCCGAGTTTTGCCTCGATGAACCAGACCAGGCTTGGCGTCTCGATGACGACGTCGATCTCAGACTCCCCTTCGTCGCCCTCGATCAGGAGACTCGGCGGAGGCGCGACCGACTGCCACAAATCGACGGTCGCGCTTTCGACGTGGTCGCGCTCCCTGGCGGCGCTCTGCGGCGCGAACGCCGAGTTGAACAGCTCCGGCAACCATACCATCGGGGCAATCTGGCGAAGCGTGCGAAAGACGTTCCACGTGACGGCGTCTTCGCTATTCGCGCTCCGAAGATGCTTTAGCTTGCTGGCACGCATACCGGCAAACAGCGGATCGTACCGATCGATGATGAGATTATCGCGGAAATCGTTCGCGATGCGTACACCGCTCTTTGAGCTCGAAAATCGTTCCATATTCATCGACTTAATCTCTTGAGTTGGTCTGACAATCGACACTTTTGCGAACGCTGACACCCGCAAAGTGACCGTTCACCCGCGACGACGGGAAGTGCATTTTCTCGGTTCAAACGGACTCAGCTAAACGGTGTGCTGCCGGGGGTCCGTAGGTTCGCGCGAAGCTCGCGGAGAACGAAGGAACGCGTTCAAGGGGTCAGAGTCGTTGAAACGTGGGCTTTTCAACGACTCTGACCCCTTAAACGCACGCGAAGCTCGCGAAGGGGCGCGAAGAACAGCGAACAGCAATGTCTTTCTTTTGCTGTTCTTCGCGTATCTTCGCGGCCCTTCGCGGCCTTCGCATGAACGAGCTGCTGCAGTTACCGTGACTGTCAGACCCCACCCATATCCTTCCTATTCACCCCGGAGGGATATGACCAGAACGCTCACGCAGAAGCAGATGCAGAAGGCACTCCGAAAGTGCCGATTTCCCAAACACGACGGCTGGACCATGACCACGCCCACCGCGAGCGCCATCGCGGTCACCAATGGCACTGAATTCTTCAATATTGAAATGATCCACGACCAGCATCCCGCGAGCCGAGTCGACCAGCTCTGCACCGCGCTCGGGCGTCTGCTGCTCACCATGCGCGACCACGAGCCCACCAAGACCTGGGCGGTCGCCGCACCGCACACCGACGCGTGGCTCGAGACCTTTGAGCAGATCCCGCTTCGGGTGCTGGCCACGTTTCGGCTTACCCTCATGTTGGTGGATGACGACCGCGTCATCGAGTACCCGAACGAGTACGAGTACGACGAGCGAATACTGCTGGATGACGAGGATCTTTCGGATCTCGTGCTGCCGGAGGGAGCGGATCGCGAGCTCGATGCGTTGCTGGATGGCTACTACGACGCGTAAGGGCTAGTGTCGTCGCGCTGGCTGAACTCGTCGATCCCCACTTCTTCGCCCGCTTCTGGTTTGTGGAGATCGCCCAGCTACGCGGCGTCTCCGACCGCACGGTGCAGCGCGATTGGCGCAATGCGCGCCTTCTGCTGTATCACACACTGCAGCAGGCGGAGCGGCAGGCGCACTGCGTTGGCCCCGACGTGCATCGACGAGCTAGCCACCTCGGCACCGCAGACCGATTAGAACGGATAGAGCGGAACATCCACGGCAGCGGACATCAGAAAGCGAATTGCGCTGCTGTATGCGCCGCCCACCTTCTCGCGACGCCCGGCCGGCACGTACTCTACACCTGGTCCGAACACGAATCGCGATCGCCCAATCCCCATTCGGAGATGCATCCCGGGCGCCCAGATGGCCGCCAGCGTCGTTGGCGGCACTTGTTGCAAGCTGTCTGATGAACCCAGACGCACCGACGCGACTCCCCCAAGGTTGATCACTTGGAACAGCAGTCCGATCGATGACAACGTTCGCGCTTTCGTCGCCGAACTATCCACAAGACCGTGGCCGATCTCGATGCCGATGGGCAGATGGATCGATGTGGTTGCGGCCACCTTCCGGGCAGCGCGCTCCCCGCCCGCCGAGACGCCAGCATACCCATTCAAGGTCCAGTAGTAGCTGTTGGCGCGCTTCATGGCGACGGTGCCTACCGGATTGCCATACGCGCGAAACGCGCGACTCACGTCGTCGCTATTTTCGGCGTCCGCGAGATCCGCAGCGAAGGCGAGTCGCTGACTCGCGGGGAGGTCGAAGCGGACGCCAGCACTGTCAGCCGCGAGTGCGAGCGTATTCAGGGCGTCGCCATATCGACCCGTCGAGAGAGATCCCGTAGCCGCCCTGATCTGCTCGGAGAGGCGAATCATTCTACCACGCCCCTCGGAATCGACGACCTCCAGCAGGGCCTCATGGGCTGCTGCCGACCTCTCGAGAAGTGACAGTAGCGCCATGGACTTGCTACGCGTTGCCGTATCCCCGCGACTGGCCTCAAGAGCGGCAACCGCGCTGCGCCACGACTCGTCTGTCCGCTCGACCGCAAGGACCAATCGAGACGCACGCTGTAGAGTCAGAGCTGCCGTCTTGCTTCCGGCATTCACCGCGAGAGCCTTGATCGAATAGTCCACGATCTCCTCCCGCGTAAGGCGATCGTCTGGACGCCGCTCCCCGAGATCGATGACCGCCTCGCGAACAGTGCCGAGGTACTTGGCGGCCTCGGAAAGCCCTGAACCCAAGGCGTTTGCGCACTCCTCGTTCGTCGATTCGAACCCCTTCAGGATCGATCGGCTCGGTGCCTCGCCATTCGCGATTCCACCGTAGTACCTGGTACTGAGTATTAACGCGCAGCGAGCAGCGCGACGGTTCGCGTCAGCGCCTGGCATCTCGACGAGCACCGATGGCAAGGACCGCAGATCCTGCTTGATCGCGCTGCGCAAGCGCGCCACCGGCGGCGTGTACAGCAGTGTTCTCGCGGAATCGAATGCAAAGCAACTTGCAGGTATATACATGCGGGCGGCGAGGCTTCCGTCGCACACTCGGCGAATCGTTCTGGCGATCGCTTGCTGCTCGACTTCACGTACGGCTTCCGCGATGAGATAGTCGGTGAGTCCGGTGACGAGGGCCTCTGCGGTCAGTCCCTTGGGACGCAGCTTTTCCTGTTCGTTTGAAAGGAGCCATGATCTTGGCGACTGGGGAGCGTCAAGTACACGGATATCGACGCGCTGAAGCGACTCATCCAGCGTGCGTTGCTGCCCGCTGAGAGCGAGCGCACGTCGATTCCCGTCATACGAGACCGGTCGTACTTGATCCTCGCGAACGCCTCGCTCAAGGAGATACGCCCGCACGAACTCCGCACGGGCCTTGGACAGTGAGTCGTTCAGGATGCGAGTCCCTGGCGCCGACGCCAAGCCGACCAGTTCGACATTCAGGTACGGATCCGACACGAGCTGCTGTGCGATGCCGTCGAGGACAGCGCTGGTATCTCGCCTGACTTCTCCTGTACCGAAGGACACGCGGCTCAGATCAGCGCGCAGCGCGTTTTCCTTGCTCGCGGAGGCGGTCGCCAGGTCGCGATACCGAATCAGTGTCGCGACGCTTGGCACCTGCGTTGTCCAATCGGTCCACTCGACCATCGTGAGCTTTCGCACGCTCGTGGGCGCGTGCAGTTCATGGCAGAACCGGTGTATCGTATCGGTCACGGCACCTGCACGCTTGCAGGCCAGCATGATATCGAGCGGTGTCACTGAGCCCTGCGCCGCGCCGAACCTCGGAATGCCTAGTCCGAAGATCGCCAGCACGACCACAGTCACGATACGACGCGCGGAGTGCGCGCCAGACTCACATTCAAAATGACGAAGCATGGATTCTCCAAATGAGAGAGCGACACAATATCAACGACGGCTATCAGTGCGAATCGGTCATTCGCCCTACTGGGACGAACCGCAAGCGTACCCGTTCGCCGCGTTGAGGGAGCTCCCGTACAAGGCGTTCAACGACTCTGACCCCTTGAACGTACGCCCCCTGACTTAGCCGCCCACCCTTCGCCCGCCGATCCACACCGAATGCTGCTTCCGCACGTTGGAAATATCCTCCAACGGATTCGCATTCAGCACCAGAAAGTCCGCCCACTTTCCGGGCTCCAGCGTGCCGAGCTCCTTATCGATTTTCATGCACGCCGCGGCATCACGCGTGGCAGCGGCAAGTACCGCGCGCGGCGTCATACCCGCCTCGACCATCATCTCGAGCTCCATCAGTTCGAAGTAGCCCTGGAAGCGACCCATCGGGCCCGTGTCGGTGCCCATGGCGATGCGTACGCCGGCGTCGGAGAGTCGCTTGAGATTCCGCATGGCCACCGGCAGCTGCTTCTTGTACTGCTGCGCGGCCGCATTCGTGCGCGTGGCTTCCATGCGCGCCGGCTGCTGCAACGTGGCCATCCACGCCTTGTTCGCGTGCGCCAGGAACAGGGAGTCAGTGAAAAACGCCGGCGTGCTTTCGTACACGAAGGTGGACACTTCGCGCATGAGTGTGGGCGAGTAGCACACGTTCTTGGTGCGGAGTGATGCCGCGAACGCGTCATTCACCTCCACGTCGCGCACGCTGTGCGCCATGAAGTCGGCACCGCTGTTCAACAGGTCGACCGCGTCGGCGAAGTAGTACATGTGCACCGCCAATCGCAGTTTGCGGGCGTGTGCCTCGTTGATGACGGCGCGATACACGCTCGGCGTCATCTTGGGGCCGAGGCCGAGGTTGTCGTCCACACGGATCTTGGCGATGTCGACGTGCTGCGCGGCCACGCCGGCCACCTGAGTTCGCGCTTCATCGGGCGTGGTGGGCGTCATGACTGGGCCCGCCAGAAATACGCGCGCCACCAACGGCGACAGCGACGCACCACGCCGCTGCGCCTCGCGCTGCGCGTCTCGCGCCGCAAACACATCGGCCGGCTCGCCGCCGAGTGAATAGAGCGTGGTCACACCATACGCGGCGTAGGTGGCGAGATCGCCCGCGCTGCTGGCGTGACCGTGGCTGTTGATGATACCGGGCATGATCACCTTGCCCGCCAATGCCACGCGCGCGGCGCCGGCGGGAATGGTCACGCGGGCCGCCGGGCCTGCCGCGATCACGCGTCCATCGCGCACCACGAGTGTGGCGTTGGCGATCGGGGCACGGTCGGTGCCGTCGATGAGCGTGGCGCCGGTGAAGGCGGTGGTCGCTCCGGCCAGCGACTGAGCGCCGGTCGCCACGACGGGGAGCAGCGCGAACACCGACAGGGCAGCAACGGATGGCACGAGACGGCGGAACATGAGGAACCCTGTTGGGGAAGGACCTGTCCATAGCCAGCGGACGAACACCGAGGCACGTTACTACCCGGAACGCCCGTTCGCCCTCCCGCCCCACCCGTACGGCATACTCATGATCAATCGTCGCGATTTCCTCGGCCTCTCCGCCGGACTCGGCGCGTCGCTCGGCCTGTCCCCTCGCCTCTTGGCCGCCCTCAACAGCCTCCCGCAGGGGCAGCTGCTGCAGCGCGCCATTCCCAGCACCGGCGAGATGATCCCCGTGATCGGGCTCGGCAGCTCGGCCACCTTCGCCACGGTGGCGCGGGCCGAGGATGCCAGCGCGCTCAAGGCGGTCTTTCAGGCCATGGCCGATCGCGGCGCACGGGTGTTCGACACGGCCCCGAGCTACGGCGCCTCCGAGGTGGTGGCCGGCGGCATCGTGAACGAGCTCGGAATCGCCAACAAGCTGTTCTGGGCCACCAAGATGAACGTGGCCGGGCGAGGTGGCGCGTCGGCCGATCCGGCGGCGGCGCGGGCGCAGATCGAGAAGTCGTTCGCGATTTTCAAGCAGCCCAAGATCGATCTCATGCAGGTGCACAACATGGGCGACCCGGCCACCCAGTTGCCCATCGTGCGCGAGTTCAAGAAGGCCGGCCGCGTGCGCTACGTGGGCATCACGACCACGTTCCCGAATCAGTACGCGCAGCTCATCGAGGTCATGCGCAACGAGCCGCTCGATTTCATCGGCGTGGACTACGCGGCCGACAATCGCGACGTGGAAGACGTGATTCTGCCGCTCGCCCTCGAGAAGAAGATCGCCGTGCTGGCCTACGCGCCGTTCGGCCGCACGAGCCTGTTCCGTCGTGCCGCCGACAAGGAGCTGCCGGCGTTTGCCAAGGAATTCGACGCCACCACGTGGGCGCAGTTCTTCCTCAAGTTCACGCTCACGCATCCGGCCATCACGGCGGTCACGCCGGCCACCAGTCAGGCCAAGAACATGCTCGACAACATCGGCGGCGGGATGGGGCGGCTGCCCACGGCCGCGCACCGCAAGCAGATCATCGAATTCGTGGACGCGCTGCCGCCGCTGCCGGGGCGGTAAACCAGGACGAGCTAGTCGGCCGGGGTCGCGAACATGCAGAGTGCGTCCCCGCCCGCCTGAAGCCGCACGATCCCCTCCTGCGTCATCCCCAGCTTCTGCAGCACCCGGATCGAACCGGCGTTGCCCGGGGTGACGATGGCCTGGATCCGGCCCATCCCGAGGGTGTCGCGCGCGTAGGCCATCGTGGCGGCCGCCGCCTCATACGCCATGCCCTGCGATCGGTACGCGGGCAGAAAGGCGAACCCGACTTCCACGCCAGGCAGGGTGACGCGGGTGAGCAGACCGCACATACCGATCGGCACGCCCGATTCGCGCAGCGTCACGCGGTACAGTCCGAAGCCGTGCGCGGCATACGACGCCATCGGTCCGTTCTCGAGATAGCCCCGCGCGTCGTCGATGGTGCGCACACCGCGATCCCCGATGTAGCGCAGCCAGTCGGGGTCGGTGAGCAACTCGACGATGAATGCCGCGTCGTCGAGCGTGAATCGCTCGAGCGTGAGTCGCTCGGTGGTGATCATGCGCCGATCTTGCGGCCCGGGAGTTCGCACCGCAAGCCGCGCGCACACCATCCGCTCGACGTCAACCGCTCGACGTCAACCGCTCGACGTGCTCAGCTCGACCCGACGTTGCCGGCTACGACCTGTACGCACACGACACCGGTTTCCTTGCCCGGCACCAATCCTTCGCCCGGCAGAGATTCAGTGATGCCAGCCGGCAACACCCGCTCCCGCACGCGCGTGGCAGGGGTGCCGAGTGAATCGGCGGCGAAGCGGAAGCGCAGATCGTGTTCGCTGCGATTGCGCCACACGATCTCATAGCTGCGGAACTGCACGTTCCACACGAGCGCGTACTGCAAGTGCGGTTGGGCCGGCACGGCGTGCCATTCCGTGGCGTCGCGCGTGTTCAGGTGCGATGAGGGTACGCTGGCGCATCCCGCCACCGACAATGGAGCAAAGGCCACCGCCCCGTGCTGCAGCTCGGCAAGGTTCGAAGTGCCGACGACAGCGGCCGCTGCCAGCACGATGCCGGCAACGGCCGCCTTCTGACTCTGAGACATCTCTGGCTCCGGTACGAATGTACGGAGTCTTGCGAATCCAAGGCGCGCCCGACATTGGCATTTCGTCCTATTCAGCACTCATGCGTAGAGAATGCAGAATTGGGGGTCCCGCACGGGTGTGCGGCACGCTGTTCACTCGATCGCGAGAGCACCTGCATGTCTGACGAAGCCGGAAATCCTCCCCCACGCAACGTCATCACCGCCGACGACCTGCGGCGCGTGGCCGAGTGGGCTGATGGCGTCCGCGGGGGTACGTACCGGCTCAGCATGAACGCCCCGCTGCCCGGTGGCGGTACGGGATTCGGCCTCGAACGGATCGCCGGGGACGCCGATCCGGGCGACGAGATCATCATCAGCACACCGCAGCGCGTGCCCGCCAAGAAGTCGCCGCCCGTCTTCATGCTGGTCGATCCCGCCACCGGCGAGAACATCCGCGTCGATACGCAGAAGCACGATGCGATCTTCTGGGGCGAAGTCTCCGCCGAGAAGTTCTTGATTCCGTACTACACGCGGTTTCTCGATGACGCCGGCATGAAGAGCTTGCGCGAGGCCATCGCCGATCCTGATGTCATTGCCATCGCCCACGACTACCCCACCTTCATCGACGTCGCGACATCGAGCCGCGGCTTCGTGCCGCTCAGCGAGTGGGCGAAGCAGGACCGATCACGTCCTCCGCAATCGACCTGAACAACGGCGCGCTCGCCAGAATCCGTCGCGTCACCGGGCGCGTGGCGATCATCGCGCGAAGCAGCTGCACGGCCTTGGTGCGATCGCCCAACATCAGGTGCACGTATGCTTCGTCGAAGAGCAAGTCGGTTTGCAACACGGGATCGTTACCGACCAACGCGCGTGCCCGCGCCAACCCTTCCCGGGCACGACGCACGTCGCCGGCGCGCGCCGAGATCGCCGCGGCAACCGCGTTGCGATACGCCTTCGCATACGCCATCTGTGAAGCGCGCGGTGCCAGCGCGGCCATCGAGTCCATCGTCGCCACAATCCGCCACGCCGCCTTGTCGTCTCCGTCTTTGCGCGGCAGCTCGCGCATGACGGTGAGTTCGCACAGCCGGAACTGATAGTCGTCGGGGAAACTCTCGCGGCCTCGCGCGCACCACATGCCGGCATCTTTCGGATTACCCGACGTGAGCGCACTGCCGAACAGGACGAGATAGGCCTCCTGGCCGTTCTCGAGAAATGCGTCATACTCCACCGCGCGACGGGCCGACGCGACGGCCGTGGCCGACTGCCCCCGCAACAGCTGTTGCTTCGACAACGCCAGCCACGCGTCGGCCTGCGACGGCTCCAATTCCAGTGAGCGGCGCAAGTCACGATCCGCCTGCGCGCGTCGTACGGTATCGGCGGCGCCGTCGACGACGGCCTGAGAGCCCGAGGAATACAGCATGCCTCGCACGGTGAGCGCTTGCGCGTTGTCGGGGGCGAGCGCCAACGCCGCGTTCGCAAAGCCAACGCCACTGTCGGCCAACATGGCCCGGCGCGCATCGGTGGCGAGACTCGCGCGCGCCTTCATCACGCGCGCCCGCTCCACCCACAACGCCGCCCACTTTCCGTCCTGCGCAATCGCGCGCAGCAACAGTGAATCCGCCGACACCAACAGCTGCTCAGCCGACTCGCGATCGAGTGCGTATCCACTGCGGATCACCCCTTCGGCATCTTCGCGTGAGCGCGCCGCCGTGACCAGCAGCTTGCGCACATACGCATCGCGCGTGGCCTCATCGGCGTCGCGCACCAACACCTCGCGTCGCAGCCGTCGCTTCAGCGCATCGGCAGCAAAGCGCACGATGTCGCCCTCGAGTTGCAGCGCGTCGACCGTCGGTCGCTCGTACACACTCGACGCCACTTGATCGCGCGTCGCCGCATCGAGCACACGGACCGTGACGCGCAGTCGGTCCTCGCGTGACTCAAAGGCGAGGTCGACCAGCGTGCCGAGTCTACGCATGGCAATGAGCGAGTCGAGTGAAATCCGCCCCGACTCCATGGCGCGCACTTCACCGGTGCTCGCGACCGCGAAGGCGTTGACGCTGAGCTGATTGGTGACGCCGTTCGTGAGCGCCTCCCGCAGGAATCGCAGCGACGTATCGCGAGACGCCAACGACTGCGAAATGATGGCCACGCGGGCCACCTCGCCGCTGACCGCTGGTTCGGGGGTGCGCTTTCGCCACCCGCCGATCGCCACCGCGGCGATCAGCGCGAGCGCTCCCACCACCCACGGCAGTGCACCGCGGCGATGGAGCGCCCCGAGCCTACCCGACAAGTTCGGTGCCGAACTCGGTACCGAACCCGGTGCCGAACTCCGTGCCGACGGCGATGCGGTGGCGCTGCCCACCGCATTCGTGATCGATGGCGTGCCCGGGGGAGCGCCCGCGGGAGCGGCCGACTGAGTAGCCGGGGGAGAGGGCTTAGGGGTGCCCGAGACCGGCGTGGCGGCCGCCGCACGGAGTGCTCGTTCTGCGTCGACCACCTGCCGGTCGGGACTGATGCCGAGGTCGGCCTCGAGCATCGCCCGGTGCACGGCGATCACGCGAAGACCCTCGGCCCGGTCGCCGGCGCGGCCGTGTGCCGTAGCCAACCGCGCGACCGACTGAGCCGAGCAGCCGTCGATCTCGACGGCCCGTCGCCAGGCGGCGATGGCCCGAGAAAGCCGGTCGTCCGATTCCGCGCGGACCGCCGCGTCTATAAAAAGGCGAAGCAGCGTCGCCCGTACGCGTTCGCGCTGCGTGTCGACCCACATGGAGAAGCCCTGGGCGTTCTCCAGATACCAGCCATCCAGGAAGACGCCGACGGGAATGCGCAGCAGGGCCTCGTCATCCCGGCGGGCGTCGGCGTCGATGATACGGTCGAGATCGCTCGGCACCACGCGCGGATCGAGCTCCACTTCGTCCCCGACCGAGAGCAGCGCATTATCGCCGAGTTCGCTGCGAAGCTGGTAGAGCGATTCAGAGAGGAGTTTGCGGCCGGCCTCCGCCTGGGCTTCCTCCCAGAGGAAATCGATCAGGCGTTCGCGGGTCAGCCGACGTTTCGGCGCGCTGGAGAGGAGAACGAGCAAGGCAAGCCGACGCCGGTGCGCCGCCTTTCCGGCGACCGGTTGGCCGTTCAACACCAGCCGCAGGCCACCCAGCAGCTGCAATTCGTGGTTCATTGGTGCCGCGTTCGACAGAAAAGCGCCTCAAAGCTCGTGTGCGATTCTCGGCCGAGAGCGGTCCGAGAGCAGGTTGAGAGGCCGGAATATGGTACGCCGATCACCAGCGCGCTGCTCCAGCGGCTCAACATTCTCCACTCGCAGCATTCGTCTCATGATCGCCTCCGCGACGGCTCTCCATCAACCCAGCGCCAGTCCGGCCCCGTTCGCCATCGTCGCCCCACTCGCCGCGGCCGGGGTGCCGTACGGCGTGTTCGATGCGGCGTCCGGGGAGCTGTGGTGGGCAGAGTCGGCGCAGGGACTGATGTCGCACAGCGAGCACCGAGAGCTGGAACGCTATCTGAGCTCGGTAGCCCACGGCAGTTCGGCCGTGCACGCCTGCGTAGTCGGCGGGCGCTTGGAGCCGGTGGGGGTGCCGCGCGTGCGGCTGGCAATCAGTGCGCACCCTGAGGTGAGTTCCGCCACGGTCGTGGTGCTCACACCCCGTCCCGCCGCGCAGCAGGGGGTGGTGATGGACCGGCTCAGCCTCCGCGAGCGTGCCGTGGCCGACCTGATCGCCCGAGGCGAAAGCACCAAGGGCATCGCCGCCGACATGGGCATCAGCGAGCACACTGTTCGACGGCACACCGAGCACCTCTTCACAAAGCTCGGCGTCCGCACCCGCGCCGCCGTGGCAGCCATCGTGGTGGCCACGACCGTCTGACCGACCGACGAGGTCGGAATTGTTGTGAATCCTTTGAGTGAAAGCTGCGGGCGAGATCTGCGACTGAACTATTTGCTCGCATTGGGTCATCCGGGGATTCCGGGAAACGTCGCACGGATCTGAGAAAGAAGTAAGCGTCGTCGCGATACCCGTACGCGACCCGCTTGCGGGACTTTGATCTTGTTATTGCAGCCCTCGAGCACGCCGGAGTTGATCGGATAGCGGCAATGACTCAGAATGCCGTCGAGATGGCGCTCCAGCATCGTCGTAAACTTGCGGAGCGCCGGAATACGGCTGCGGAGCGCGCGCGATCGCCACGCCTTCCAGAACCGCAGGGCGGCGACCGGCGATCGATACTGCCAGAGACGTTTGAGATCGTCCTTGAGCACGTACACGATGAAGAGCGCGCGATTCGCGCGGAGTAGATCGCGCAGCCGCACGCGCTCGCCGCGCGTCTTGAGATTCGCCTTGTTTCGGAGCAGCAGCCAGCGCGCCCCTTTGAAGACGCGCCGCGCCTCGCGCACCGGCCCCTGACCCGCCGCCATCGCGAGCCGATTGGTCTCATCGACCCGCACCCGATCGATCACGTCGAGCCCGTACTTCGCGACGATGTGAAAGAGATCGTACACGAGCACGGCCTGCGGACAGTGCACGCGCAGCTCCGCCGCAGATCGGCTTCCACATGTCGACGGCGACGGCCTCCACCGCGGCGCAGCGTTGTCGCCCAGCGCCGTCAAGAAGCCGCGGAGCGCTTCCTCGATGCGCCCGCGCGCGATCCACACCACGCGCTTGCGGTCCACATCCAACACGACGGTCGCGTACTGGTGCCCCAGGCGAATGGCGAATTCATCGATCGCGATCCGTCGCAGCCCATCGAGGTGGTCCTCGGCGGCGCCAAGGCACTCGTGAGCGCGCGCTGATCGATCTGCTTGACGGTGTCCCACCCCACGCCGAACCACGCGGCGACTTGCTTGATCGGGAGCACCTGCGCAAGGCGGGCGATCTTCTCCGCCAGGCGGGTCGTCATCCGCTGATACCGATCCAGCCACGACACCGCTTCCACGGTCGGGCCACACTGCGGACACTGCAGGCGCGCGCGCGGAAACACGAGCCACGTGTCCCACTCGCCGAGCGGCAGGTCGCGCACCCGCCGCTCACTCACGTCGTGAATCTTCTCGACAATCGCGCCGCACTGGCTGCATGGCTTCGGGGCGTCGGCCTTCGCCCGGAGCACCAACACCAAGCGCGGCGCGGGCGCCCCGAACACATCGTCCCCGTGCGCCTCGGTGTCGATGCGCTCGACTTCAAACCCCTCCCACTCGCCCAGCAGCTTCAGCAGCGCATCGGATACCGGCTCGGTCATGGCTCACCTCCGTGCCATTGACGATGCCGAGCGGCGCGCCCGATGTCACGTCGTCATCCCTAAATTCCCGGAAGA
>CAWJMR010000055.1:0-36630 GCA_963843965.1 uncultured Gemmatimonadaceae bacterium | reverse complement strand
GCGTGCGTGAAGGACTGGCCCTGGCGCGCATGGTCGGCATGCTGAGCTATCGCACGCCGGAAGGGCTCGAACGTCGCTTCGGTCGGTCGCGCAGCGAGCATGACACGTTTCAAGTGCGCGACTGGCTCGAAGTGCATGGCGACAAACTGGTTTCACGCTTCGATGCCACCAGTTACGGCGCCCTGATCGATGCGATGGACGAACACGATGTGGGCCGTGATCGCGGCGGTCTCTCTGCCGCACTGTCGGCGGTCGGCGATCGCCTGATCGGCGTGGGCATTCCGGGTGACCTGCTCTATCCCGCTGAGAGCGTGCGCGAGTGGACGACCGCGGCGAACGCCACGTACGTGGAGCTGCCTTCCATTCACGGGCACGACGCGTTTCTGCTCGAGGTAGACCGCGTCGCAACGGTGATCGCGAAGGCGATCGCCGAGTCGGAGCGGCGCAGCGCGTCGGCGGTGCTGGTTGCTGCGGTGACCACAACGCCGATCGTCACGTCCGTGACGCCGCGGGTACGTCCGCTGCGCGTGGCACTTGCCGGTTGCGGCCATGTCGGCGGCAGCTTGCTCGAACTCTTCGGAGAGCGCGCGCAAGAGCTCGGCGACGCGCAGCCCATTCGCGTCGATCGCGTGCTGGTGCGAGACGCCGAACGTCCGCGCCCCGCGCTCGCGCAGGCGATTGCACGCGGTATCGCCGGATCGGATGCCTGCATCACCGACCCGACGCTGTTGCTGAGCGACGACATCGATGTGCTGGTGGAAGCGATCGGCGGCACGACAACAGCGCGGACACTGGTGGAAACGGCGCTGCGACGCGGCATCCGCGTGGTCACCGCGAACAAGGCGCTGCTCGGTGAGCGCGGCTCGGCGCTCGCGGCATTAGCGCGTATCACCGACACGCGTCTCGACTTTGAAGGGGCGGTGTGCGGTGCGATTCCCATCGTGCGGTGCGTGCGCAGTGGCGCGGCCGGCGTCGGTATCACGAAGGTGAGCGGCATTCTGAACGGCACCAGCAACTACGTGCTCGAGAAAGTGGCCGAGGGCGCATCGTTGGCCGAGGCGGTCGCTACGGCACAGCGCTTGGGCTACGCCGAGGCGGATCCGACGCGAGACCTGTCAGGCCAGGACGCCGAAGACAAGCTGCGCATTCTCGCCTGGATGTGTTTCGGCGTCGATCCCGCCACGCTCAAAGTCACGCGGCGCGGTATCGACGCCGAGACGGCCGCGTGGGCCACGCGCGTGGCCATCGAAGGCGATCGCGTGAAGCTCATCGCCAGTTGCGCGAGAGAAGGCGACGAGCTGGTCGCGCGCATTCTTCCCACGCGCATCACCAGCGACGATCCGTGGGCGCGGGTCGCGGGTCCGTTCAATCGCATCGTGGTGGAGAGCGAGACGGCCGGTTCACTCGTGTTTCAGGGGCCTGGCGCCGGTGGGCGCGCCACGGCCGGTGCCGTGCTGGCCGATATCGTGGCGCGCTAGAGCAATCGCGTCACCGCGGGGGGAGCCGCACCGGCTCCCCGACGGCCACGTCGAACGCGGCCGTTTCGATCACGCCGTTTCGCCGCACCTGCACGAACACGCGATAGGCACCGGCGGTCGGGAACGCGAAGGGGAACGCGAGCGTGCTCGACTCCGCCGCGTGCGCGGCGTGGGCTCCGTCTGCCCCCATTTCTGCCGTCGCCATCGCGGCGGCGATCTGTGCGGAATCGAGCATCGCGGTGTCGCCGCGCTCGCGGCGCATGAGCTGCGCCTGCGCCGTCATACTGGCAGTGCCCATCGGGTGCAGGTGCATGAACACGCCGGCGTCGCGACGTAGCACCATCGCGTGTCCACCCATGCCCATGTAGGGGGCGAGCGTCGAGGGCGAACCGTCGGCATTCGTGACCGTGGCGAGCAGCCGGAGATCACGGCCGGCATCGACGCGCGCGTCAGCGGTGAGCACCATCATGCCGCCGCTCGCCAGGCGATAGGCCACGCCAAGTGGCACGGGAGTCACGGCGCTCCACGCGTCGTCGGTGTCGAGCGCGGGAACGACCGATGAGCTCACGACCGCGACGGCGGCGCCATCCTCACCGGGCACCACCGGAGCAACCGGAAGGTCGATCGTGTCCACCAACGTGCGCTGTGCGCCGTTCTGCAGCAGCACGTCGCCGAACAGCAGGTATCGTCCGGCGGTCATCGGTGGCACGCGCGTGACGAAGGTGTCCGCATGCACGCGTAACGGATGCAAATGCGCGAGCACACTGGTTGCCTCCGCTCCGTTGGCGCGGATCAGAAACAGGTGCATCAGTTTGCCGTGGTCGGGCATGACGGGCGCGTATCGATTGGTGAGCCACAGCGAATCGGTAATCGCCATGGTCAGCACGCGTTCGGCATCAACCAGTCGCACCGACGCCTGCATCGCGATCGGCTTCAGCAAGCGACGTTGGTAGGCGCGCTCCTCCACATCCCACCACTTCGAGCCCCCGAACAGCGCGAGTGCGAGCAGTGCCGCGCCGGCACCCATCGCGAGGCGTGCACCACGCACCCGCGCCGGAGGAGGTGATTGCCCGGGAGCCACCGGACCTTCGCGCACCGCCGCGCCGATGATCGTGAGCATGCCCGCCACCAGCAGCGTGCCGAGCGCGATCAACACGGTACCCATACCGCGCTCCATGCCCAGCGTGCGCGTCGCGTTGGATTGCATCGGCACGACCACGGTGCCGTTGCCTGCCGGTCCCTCAACCGCAACGTACACCGCATAGATGCTGGCCGTCATGATCCACAAGTCGTGCGCCCACACACCGGGATCGCCGGGTACTACGGCGGCGTCTTCCGCCGGCGGAGCGCCCTTCGTGCCCACATTCCACTGCGCCGCGCGCACGGTCACGCGCGACGGCGTGCCGCTGAGCACACGCACCGTGATCGGCACCTGCGCCGGAACCACGCCGGGGGGATTGATCAACACGCGCACGGGATAGCCGCCGGCCTGTCCCTCGAACACCACCTGATTCGTGCCGACGTGCGCCGACAGCAGTACGAACGCCAACAGCACGCTGCCGAGCCCCGTGAGCCGGGCGCCCATGCGCGACAGCAGCACGGCGATGCGTCCCTTACGCGTGCTCGTCACCGGCGCACCGAGCGAAGCCAGTTGCCCCAGCCGAGGCCGACGCGCGCCGACAGCACGGCGAGCACGCACGCCACACCAAAGGCGCGCGCCGTCTGCGTAATCGGCTCGATGGCGAACTGCCGCATGGGCCGCAGCCAGTCGGGCGGCATCATGTACGGAATGTTGTCCGTGTTGAAGAACCAGTTCCGCGACGCCTCACTCACGAGAAAGTTCGCGAACGGCCACTGCGTGGCGGCATGCACCGCCAGAAACAGCACACCCAGCGCGACGGCTTGCACCCACGCCCGACGTTCGCGAAGACGCGGCATCAGCAGATCGATGCCGATCGCCGGGAGCAACAGCAGCAGCGGGAAGTCGAGCGGCACCATGTGCGTGACCGCGGTGCGAATCGGTCCGAGCTTGGGGGACCCCTCGAACAGCGGTAGGACCCAGAGCTGCACGCTCATCACCAGCGTGTACACGAGTGCCGTCGCGCTCGCGCCGTACCGAAGCCGCGTACTGCGCGCCGCCGCCACCAGTGCGAACGGAAACACGAGCGATGACACCACATAGAAGCTGCCCAGGTGCATCGCTTCGCGATCGTGATACTCGGTCGTAAAAATCGACAGCATTGCGAGCACCAGTCCGCCGGTGTAGGCCACGACGTACGGTGCCACACCCGATGCCTCCGCATCGTGATCGGCCTGTCGATCGGCTTCGCGTCCCTGCTCCGCCACCGCCATGATCAGCGCGCCACCCAGAATCGTGATGAATCCCAGAGCCAACAGCGCGTGCGGCGGACTGATGATCTTCACGTCGAGTCCGTAGGCCGCGTGCCACCAGTCATCGAACGGCGCCGACGTCAACATCGCGACCGCGCCCCAGATGCACAGCCAGCCGCCCAACGGCCCGTTGAACACGCGCCACACGGTCACCCCGGCGGCGGGCGCGCCTCGCGTGAAGAACGAGCGGCGCAGGACCTCGAAGCCGCACGCCAGCCCCGCGACGGCTCCGCCGGTATAGATGGCCAGATGGGCCGGCGTCCAGAACGTGTCACGGCCGATCGTCATGTGCCACGAGATGTCCCAGATCAGGCCCACGAGTACGCTGGTGGCGGCAAACACCACCGCCGCCAGCTGCCACGGGAGCACCGACGTCGACGCCAGCGGCGTAGCCGCAGTACGATCGCCGGTCGCCAGGCGGAGAGAAGCCGAATCCATGTTCGTGTCCGTTATCGGGGGGCGCGAATACCGCGGGCTTGCAACAGCACACCCACGGAGTCGCGCGGCAGTGGGTTCACGCGTCCGGCCCGCGTGGAGACCGGGGTCGCCATCAGCAACGCGTCGTACAAGGCCTCTTCCGTCGCTTCCGTCACCGCCTGAAATAGGGCCGACATGGCGTCGTTGCCAAGTTCATCGTTGGTGGACATCGTCGCATCGGGCGAACGGCGTACCCGCGGGGACGTCGAGAAGGCAATCACATAGTCGCCAGAACCGTTGGACGCGCTGGAGCCCGTGCGCGCGAGCCCCATGACCGCCCTCGCTCCCATGCGCTCGAGGTTGCGGGAAAGCACCGGCGCGTCGGTCGCGATCACGATCATGCACGACCCATCGCCCCGCTCGGCTCCGGCGTCGCCGAAACCGCCGCCCCCCGGCGGAGTGCCCGCCGCTCGCTCCACGTCGCGTTGAAAGGCGTAGCGACCCAGCAACTGTCCCACCGGCACGCCGGCCATCTGCAGCACGCCGCCGTAATTGCCCTGCACGATCACGCCCACCGTATATCCGCCCAGCGACGCCGGCAGCTTCCGCGACGACGTGCCGATGCCACCCTTCCAGCCGAACATCACCGTGCCGTGCCCCGCGCCCACGCTGCCTTCGGTCACCCGCCCGGTGTCGGCGTTGGCCAACGCCCGGTTCACGGCGGCGGCCATGCCCGGCCGCGCTCGGGTGGCATTGAGTTGCCCATCGTTCGTTTCGCCCACGACCGGGTTGATCGACCGCACGTTCGCGTTCTCCGGCTTCGCCAGCATGTACTGCGCGAGCGCGTCACCCGCCTGCCAGATGCACAACGTGCAGGTCAGGAGAATCGGCGTCTCGAGCTCGCCCAGTTCCCGCAGCTGGGTTACCCCGAGCAGCTTCCCGAATCCGTTGCCCACGTGCAGCGCTGCCGGCACCCGATCGCGATAGAGGTCGCCGCCGTGCGGGATGATGGCCGTGACACCGGTACGGACCGAGTCGCCTTGGGTGACCGTCTCGTGGCCGACGCGCACGCCGGCGACATCGGTGATGGCATTGTTGGGGCCTGGGGTAAACACACCCGGTGCCAACCCCATCGTGCGGGCGCGTTGCTGCGCGCCCACCGGCGCTGAAACGGCGACCACGGCGAGACCGATGGCCACGAGGCGAGCGCTTGTACCAAGAAACTGAATCATCGGAGTCATGAAGGCGGACTGACGGGGAGGACCGTGATCCCTGCATATTGCGCGCATGTCGCTTCGCCCGCTCTACGGACATGCCGCGCTACGGCATCGGCTCACGGCGGCGGCCGCCGATGACCGGCTGCCGGCCAGCATCATGCTGCAAGGTCGCCGCGGTGTCGGCAAGCAGCGCCTCGGACTTTGGCTTGGCCAATACCTGCTCTGCGAGCGGGCCCTGGCGGAACGCCTCGACGAACCCTGTGGCGACTGCCAGCACTGCCGCTACACCGTGCGCGGCATGCACCCCGACTTGCACTGGTTCTTCCCGCGCCCGCGTCTCAAGGACGGCGACGCGTCGCCGGATGACGTGAAGGCCGACTACAGCGAGGCGATCGCTGAACGCATGGAGGCCGAGGGGCTCTGGGCGCCGTCGCTCGGCACCGAGGGACTCTATGTGGCCACGGTGCGCGCGCTGGTGCATCAGGCCTCGCTGCGGCCGGCGATGGCGAAGCGGGCCGTGTTCGTCGTCGGCGACGCCGAGCGGATGGTATCGCAGGAAGGCGCCGATCAGGCGGCCAATGCGTTCCTCAAGTTGCTGGAAGAGCCGCCGCCGGGCACGACGATCATTCTGACCACCAGCGAACCGGGCAACCTGCTCCCCACGATCAAGTCGCGCGTGGTCGCCATTCGCGTGCCCACGCTGAGCCGGGCCGACATCGATGCGTTTCTCGACGACGCCGTGGTGGAGCGCAAGCTCGCCCGCGTTCCGCGCGACGAAGCGTTGGCGCGGATGAACGGCGCGCCCGGCGAATTGTTCGCGGGCGAATCGATGGCGGCGGCGTTCACGGCTGCGCGGCGTATTCTCGACGCCGCACTACAACCGTCTACACCCGACGGCACGGCCGAACGCATCAAGGCGGCCGCACGTCAGGGCGTGGCCGGCGCGCGCGGTTCGTTCACCGACACCCTTGAGGCGTTGACGCATCTGTTGCATGCACGCGTCAAACAGCTGGTCGATGTCGGACGTGATGCCGACGCGCGACGCACGGCGTCCGCGGTGGTCATTGTTGAATTTGCGAAGGCCAAAGCGCAGGGCAATGTGAGCCCGCAGTTGCTCGGCGCGTCGCTCCTCTCCTCCCTCCATCGGACCCTCCGCCCGTGAGTCCAGACAAGCCGGAAGTGCCCGGGCGCGAGTTTTCGCACCTGGATGCGGCAGGAAATTTCACCATGGTGGACGTCGCGGAGAAGCCGATTTCGGTCCGTTCGGCCCTCGCCAGCGGCTCGATTCGAATGGAGGTGGCAACCCTTAAAGCAATACGGGACAACACATTAAAGAAAGGCGATGTGATTCCGGTTGCACGGCTCGCCGGCATTCAGGCGGCCAAGCGGACCGCCGACCTCATTCCGTTGTGCCACCCGCTCCCTTTGTCGGGGATCGATGTCCGGGTTAACGTTGATGAGTCCCTGCCGGGCCTTCGGGTCGAGGGATTCGTCAGAACCACCGCTCAAACCGGGGTGGAGATGGAAGCGTTGACTGCAGTCTCCGTGTCGCTGTTGACGATTTACGACATGGCGAAGGCAATCGACCGGACAATGGTGATCTCCGAGATCGTGCTGCGCGAAAAGCGCGGCGGCACGAAGGGGGATTTCACCCGAGATCCGTGAGTGTCCTGCTGATCGAGAGGTGTCATGACCGATTCGACCGATAAAGTACCGAGCCGCGACGCCGTGGCTCGCAGACGACGGATGCATCGTCGTCATGCAAAGCGTCGTTTGACGAACGTGTTTGTAGCGGCAGCTGTCGTGTTTACGCTCGCCGTGATCGTGACCCCGGATGCCCCCACGACTGCGGTGGCAGCGGCCGCACCCTTCACCGGGATGTCGGCAACGGCGGCGCCAGCTCCAAAAGCCGCCAGCCTGCCGATCCAGCCGCTCTGGCGTCCGGCCGGTGAAGTGCTCAAGCGCTCGAAGGCCGTGACGGCGGCCCCGTCGCTGCCCTTTGGACACGATGCCAAGGAGCGCGAGCGTCGTGAGTCGCTGAGCCGCTTGCATCGCATCTATACATACAGCGCGAAGTACCGCATCAAGCCGGAACTTGCCCGCCGTATCTATGATGCCGCCACGACCGCCGGCATCGAGCCCGAGCTGGGCTTCCGCCTGGTGCGCGTGGAAAGTGTCTTCGACACGCGGGCCGTGAGCTCGGCCGGCGCGTTGGGACTCACCCAACTCATGCTCGGCACCGCCCGCGAGTTCGAGCCCAACGTCACCCGGGAACAGTTGCTCGACCCCGACGTGAACCTACGGATCGGCTTCACGTATCTGCGCGGCCTGATTCGGGACTACAAAGGTGATCTCAAGCTCGCCCTGTTGGTCTACAACCGCGGTCCGGTGGCGGTCCAGCGGTCGCTCAGCATGGGGATGAGCCCGGCCAACGGGTACGAGAGCATCATTACGAAGGGCTACCGCGGCCGTGGGTATTTGGACTGACGGTGAAGTCGGGAGTACGGAGTAAGGAGTAGGGAGACCTACTTTTTCGGCGGCGTCTTCTTTTTGGAGGACGCCGTCTTCTTTTTGGCGACGGGCTTCTTCTTCACCGTCGACTTCTTGGCGGTCGACTTCTTGGCGCTGGACTTCTTGGCGCTGGACTTCTTGGCGCTGGACTTCTTGGCCGTGGCCTTCTTCACCGACGAGGACTTGCTCGAGACCGTCGAGGAGCCGCTGCGCACCCGCAGCGTCTGGCCGGCGATTACGCGCGAGCCCTTGATGCCATTGAGCGACTTGAGGCGGGTTACCGTGGTGCCGTAGCGCTTGGCGATTGCGCCCAGCGATTCCCCGCGCTTCACGACGTGAATGCCACGAGACGTCAGGTTGGTTGGCGACGAGCCACCGTACCGCTCGATGCCGGGGTCGGGGATCTCCCGGGCGAAGTCGATTGCCAGATCGCTGGGAATCCGTAGCGACTGCCCGGCGACCAAGCGCCCCTTCTTGGTGGTCTTGATAGTCGGATTGAACCAGCGAAGCTGCTTGACCGTCACGCCATGCGCGTCGGCGAAGCCGGCCGGCGTGCTGGTACTGCCACTCACTGAGGCCACCCGATAGCCGCGGAGGTTCTCTTCGGGAATGCTGTCGAGTGCCAGGCGCGTCCGCTCGGCGAGTCCAACCGGCACCCGCGCCCAGATGCTGGCGTCAGGCGGCGTGATGCCGCGCAGCACCGCCGGGTTGAGATCGCGCACCTCCGCCTTCGTAGCCCCGCTAGCCGCCGCGATGTGCGCCAGGCTGGTGCCCGGGGTGACCAGCACGGAGTCATAGCCGTACAGCGGCAACGAGTCGATCACGAGTCCGTAGCGGGCGGGCATCTTGGCCACCAGGGCCGCCGCGATGATCTGCGGCACGTAGTTCTTGGTCTCGGCGCGCAGATAGTCCTGCTCGGCCAGCGCGAAGAAACGATCCTCGCCTTCGGCACCATCCAGCTCACTGGCGAAGCGCGTGAGTCCGCGTGCGACGCGGCCTGGGCCGCCGTTGTAGGCCGCGGCCGCCAGGTACAGCGAACCGAACTGCTTCTGAAGATCACTCAGGAATCGGATCGCGCCGTCGGTCGATCGCGCGGGGTCACGGCGCTCGTCCATCCACCAGTCCACGCGCATGCCCACATCCCGGGCCGTGCTGCTCATGAACTGCCACATGCCGACTGCCGCCGCACGAGAGTACGCGTGTGGATCGTAACCGCTTTCGATGAGCGCGAGATACGTCAGGTCTTCCGGCATACCGCTCGCCCGAAGCTTGGCGCGGATCATCGGCTCGTAGCGCGTCCCGCGCGAGAGACGCGAGAGGAATCGATCCTTCGCACCGCTCGAAAACAGCCCGACGTAGTGCTCGACCCGATCGTGCGTTTCATACGACCGCACGTTGATGTCCCAGATCGGATCGTCGGTGGCACCGGCCGAGTCGGCAGGTTGCAGCACGGCGCTGTCGCCGAACACGGCAACGACCGTGCTGACGACTTCATCCGGCGTGGCGCGATCAGCTTTGGCCACGGGCGCCGTGACCGTCGGCACGACCGGATTGGAGGCGGCGGTGACGGGTGTCGGCGCGGTGACCGGAGCGACCGATCCTGCACGGCCGCACGCTCCGGTCGCGAGTAACAGCAGGACCGGTGCGGAATGGAAAGGAAGTTTCACGCGGGGAACCTAACGAGAACCGGATCGAATGGGTGGCCGGTCGGACCCCTCGCCCCGCATGACGTTCCTTCAGCCCGCTGACTTCAGGCGACGGACGGCAACTGCTCGAAGAGAGGCGAAGACAGCCGGTTGGCAGCGTGGAGCGCAGCGCGCGCCGTGGCTACCAATTGATCGTCCTCGACGATCGCTGCTCCAACGATACGCGTCACAACGCCGCCATGCTGGGCGAAAACGGCCACCATCATCACAGTGGTATCGAATGCGCGCACCGGCTTCACACCGATCAACTCGAAGGTCAGCACGCCACCGGTCGCCTGCGTAATGGCCTGCAGGGTCGCCAGCGCCGCGAGACGGAGATCACCGCCGGGACAGGCCGACCCTTCTTGCCGACTCACAATCCGCTGTGCCTCCGCCGGTCCCTCGAACTCCACCGACACGCGCGACGTCGCGACCGGCCCGCGCTCCAGACGGCAGCTCAGGAGCCGCAGGCGATGGGCCGCATCAGAGGGGTTCACGCGAGTCGTCGTGAGGCTGCCAGCAAGCAGCTCAGGGAGAAACATGTCAGAGGGTCGTGGCGAAGGAGGGGTGTTCACAGGGGTGACGACCGATCCGAGACGCTGTCACGGCGGCGTGTGACGTGTCGCACACCGGTCATGTGGCGAACTCCAGACTGCGAACTCCCTCGGAAGCAGGAGGGAGGGTCTCAGGAAGGAGGAGGCAGGACGGCCGCGTGGCTTCCCTTCCTCCTCTCCCCTGATACCCTCCCTCCTGCACCCTAGGGAGTTCGCAGTTCGCGACTCGAGTTCCCTCGACCTACCCCAGTATCGGGTACGCCGATATCAACGCAATCGCCTGCCCCATGAGCACATCGCCGGGGTAGTGCACACCCAGCATGACGCGGGAGAAACCGACCAGCAGCGCCGCGATGAGGAGCGGAACGGTGAGCGCCGGAACCGCACTCGCGACGCCGAGGGCGAGGGCCATGGCCGCGCAGGCGTGCCCCGACGGGAAGGAGAACCGATCAGGGATGAGCACCAATGCTCCCGACGATTCCCCGGCCAAGGGCCGCGGCCGACCTACCGACCGCTTGATGAGCTGCACCACCAGATGCGACAGCCCCAGCAAGCACAGCGTGCTCCAGCTGAGTGCGAACGAACCACCAGGAAGCAGCGACTGCGCGAGGGCGAGCCCGATGCTGGCGCGGGCGCCGCCGAGGTGGGTGAGGGTGGTCCAGAAACGTCTCCGCGAACGCGCGGTACGGGACGTCAGGGCGAGGCGGGCGAACAAGGCGCGGTCACGCGCATCGAGTCGTAGTAGCCATGAGCTCATGGAAGAACAGAGTCGTCAGCGCCCGTGACGGAGCGCCGACGGAACGATCACCAGCGGGACACGGGGATGTCACGCGTCGGCGACCAACCCTGCTTCCAGTGCGAATCTGGTGAGCCCCGCGACACTGTGAATCTCGAGCTTCCGCATCAGACTCTCGCGGTGCGCCTCCACCGTGCGGCGACTGATGCCCAGCTCCGCGGCGATGGCTTTGTTCGTGAGACCGCGCGCCACGCCACCAAGTACATCACGCTCGCGCGGGGTGAGTTGCTCGAGCTGCACATGCGGCGCCGACACCGGTGCCGCTTCGCTCGCGGTCAGACGCTTCACCACGGCGGGACTGAAGAACGTGCCGCCCGCATGCACCGCGTGAATGGCAGCCCGCAACTCCTCGCCGGCCGAGTCCTTCAGCAGGTAGCCGTGCGTGCCGATGCGCATGCCTTCGCGCACGTACTCCGTCTGGTCGTGCATGCTCAGCATGAGGATGCGCGCCGACGGTAAGGCTTCGCGAATGCGTGCGGCGGCGTGCAGCCCCGTCTCTTCGGGCATGGTGATATCGAGTACGACGACATCGGGTGCAAACTGCAGCGCGAGCTCCACGGCAATGCGGCCGTTCGCGGCTTCAGCCACCACTTCGATGCCCGGATCCGCATCGAGCACGTACCGCAATCCTTCACGCACGAGCGCGTGATCATCGGCGATCAGGACACGGATGCGCGCGGACTCCGGCGCGACTTCAGAGGGTCGCTTCACGAGATGCTCGCAAGAGGAGTTTCAAGGGGTCAGAGTCGTTGAACGCAAGTTTCAAGGGGTCGGAGTCGTTGAAAGGACGGTTGGAACGTCGACATCCACGCGCGGCGCGCTGATGCGGACTTCAGCGCCCTTGCTCCGGTTGGCGATGACGACGTCGCCGCCGATGGCGAAGATGCGCTCGCGCATGCCGGTGAGTCCCATGCGATTGTCCGCGTCGCGGATCCGACCGTTGCGGCCGATGGGAAACCCGTTGCCGTCGTCGCGCACGGATAACACGAGTCCCTGCCCATCCACGGTGACCAGCACATCGACCTGCGACGCCTGCGCGTGGCGCACCACGTTCGACAGCGCTTCCTGCAGCGCGCGAAACAGCGCCAGATCGGCATCGGGATGCAACGGCGGAAAGGCGGCCGGGGCGTCGAAGGTCGCGCGAATCCCGCTCCGTTCGGTGAAATCGGTGACCAGCGAATGCAACGCCGGACGCAGCCCCAGATCGTCGAGGAGCGACGGGCGCAGATCGCTCGTGACCTGCCGAATGCTCGCGATACCGGTATCGACCAACGACAGCAGACGATCGAGGCGTGGCGACGCCCCCTCGGCCAGCAGCGGGCGCAACGCCTCGAGCTGCATCTTTACCGCCGAGAACACCTGAGCCGTTTCGTCGTGCAGCTCGCGCGACAGACGGCGGCGCTCGTCTTCGTGCTGCCGCACCATGCGGGCGGAGAGCTGCTCGAGCGCCTTGGTCCGCGTGGCCAGCTGGCGATCGAGGGCCGACTGTTCGAGTGCGGCGCCCACCTGCTGACCGAGCGTGAGCAGGAAGTCGTCGTCGAGTGCCGTAAACGGATTCCGCACATCGCCCGCCATCACCAACGCGCCCACGAGACGCGTGCCGGTTCCTACCGGTAGCGCGGCAATGAACGGCTGTCGCCCCTCCGCCGCCACGACCTGCGGCCGCCGGGAGATTCGCATCCGCGTGAGCGCATCGAGTACGGCCTTGTCGGGACGGGCGTTGTCCCACGAGGCGCACGAACCGGCACCGCGCACGAATCGCCCTCGCGTGGCCGGCGCGCTGGCGACGGGTGTCGCATCGGCGAGCGACGGGTCGGCTGGTTCATCGTCACGCCACGCCGTCAGCACACCATCCAGCACGTCAGCGGCCGCCGCATCATCGGTGCCATCGACATCGAACAGGTACATCGCCGTACCACGCACGCCCGGCAACGCCAGCGGACGTGACAGCAGCGCATCGAGGGGATCGGTGGTGCGATCGCGTCGCTGCAAGTCGCCGGAGAGCGCCGACAGTGCGCGCACGCCGCGGCCGAGGTCATCGAGCACCAGCAACACCAACCCGAAGCCGACCAAGAGTTCGAAGGAAATGTCGAGGTAGTAGCCCCACGGCGTCCACGCACCCTGCGCCCGCAGGAACGGATAGTCGAGGTGGTGCAGTCCCCAGAGGAAGAACGAGATGGCGAGCAGGCGCGCGCCGGTCGAACTCGCAATGCGATGATGACGCCAGAATACCCATCCGGTCCACATCGTCGCGCCGCTCAGGAACAACACCGCGGGCAGCGCCGCCCACAGGAAATGATCGAGTTGATAGATCGCGACGTACGACCAGAGCGCGGGAAAGAGCGCCAACACGAGATACGCGGGCCGGGCCTTGGGCTGTCGCAGGAACACGATCGCCGACCAGAGCAGCACGAGCGCGGTCCATCCGGTGGTGACCTGATGCCAGTACAGCCATACGCGCTCGCCGGTGAGCAGGAAGCTCAGAATGCAGAGCAGCCGCGCGACATACACGCTCCACGCCACCGCGAACCAACCGAACCATGGACGCCGGTACCGCACGTACAAGTGCGCGCACAGCGCCGCGAGTCCGGTGGTGATGGCCCCCTGCAGCAGCGTCGCCGCCAGCTCCGTCGCCAGGAGCGGCGGCGGCGCCTGAATCATGTCGCCCTGCGCGAGGACCAATAGCGGTACGATCATGAACCGCGCACGACGTTATACATCGGTGGCCGGCGCCGCGACGCCGATGATCGGCACCGGCGTCGAACCGTCCTGCTGGACGTGATAGATCGTACGCGAAGGGAACGCGAAGCTCGATCCGTTGTCGCTGATGATCCGCATGAACGTGATCAGCATTTCGTGGCGGATGTGCAGGAATTCCTGATAATCCGTGGTGAGAAACCAGGCCACCACGTTCATGCGTATCGCTGAATCCGTGAAGGCCACCACGTTCACGCGCACCACATCCGCGAAGATCAGGGGATGGGCTCGCAACGACGCTTCGAGCGCATCGCGGATGCGCTCGAGCTGTTCCGGCGTCGTCGTGTACGTCAGGTCGATATCGGTGCGCAGCAGAATCCGGTCGCGTTCGCCGAACGTTTCGATCCGCTCATCGGCCAACCGCCCATTCGGAATACGCACGACCGTGCGGTCGACGGTGCGCAGACTCGTGGAGCGCAGGCCGATGCGCTCCACTGCACCTTCGGACGCGCCGGCGCGAACCCAATCGCCGACCCGGAACGCGTTGTCGGCGGCCAGCGATACGCTGCCGAAGAGATGCTCGACGGTTTTTTGCGCAGCCAGCGCCACCGCGATACCACCGATACCGAGACCGGCTAATAGCGTGCCGACGGGATAGCCGAACTGCGCGAGTGCGACGAGCATCGCGATGATCGCCAGCGTGACCCGCAGGAAGTTGCCGAGCAGCGGCACCAGTGTGCGCGCCTGTGTGCCCTGCCCCGTCGCCCACGCCGCATTCGCCACGCGATCCTGCGCGAGGCGGATGATGCGGAGCAGCCCCCAGAAGATCGAGATCAGCACGAGCCCGCGCGTGAGCGACGTGAAGAAGCCGGCCACGCGCGTATTCAGATCGAGCAGCGATAGCAGCGGTCCGATCGCCAGCGACGCCGCCCACAACCGGAACGGCCCTCGGAGATGCTCCAACAGCAGATCGTCCCATTCGGTGACCGTGTGCCGCGCGATCCGCCCCAACAGATTGCGCAGCACCGCGCCGAGTCCCCAAGCGAGCAGCAGCACCACGGGGATGGCCAGGCCGAGGCCGATCCACTGCCAGTAGTACACGTTGAACGGGCCTTCGCGCATCAGCGTGCGCGGGAGCCGTTCGCGCAGCCATGGCGCGCCGAGATTCTCGAACCAGCCGTCGATGAAGCCGACGGTGGCCTGTGAAAAGACCCACCGCACCGGTCCTCCCGCCGACGGCGCCGAGAGTCGTATCATACGGACCGGATCTTCGTGGCCGTTAGCCGAGGTGATCACGCCGATCCGGTCGCCGCCGATGTCGCCATCCGTCGTGTCGCCAGAGACCGCACCGGAGACCGTGCGGACATCGATCGCGAGCCGCTGATCGAGGACGGTCTTGAGCCGACGCGCCAGCTGGGGCGACCGATCGCGTTCCGCCGCGGGCACCGACAGGTACTCCGCCGCGCCATCCCAGTCATTGGCCTCAGCGAGGCGCAGGAACGACTGCAACGCCGCCCGCGGCGATGCCGGAGACACGCTGGTCTGGGCGCTATCGGCGCTTGACGGCCGCGAAGGGAGGCCGAGCTGGGCCTGGGCCTGCTGCGGAAGAGACAGGCCGGCGGCGAGGAAGCCCAACGCCGCGGAAATGAGGATGCGAACGCGCATGCTCAAAGATAGCCGGGTGACCAGCGAGTGCCCCGGGTGGGACTCGAACCCACGACCTATGGCTTAAAAGGCCACTGCTCTACCAACTGAGCTACCGGAGCGCCGACCCGCGGTGAAGCGGGCCAGCCTCGCAATTTAGCGAAATGACGTGCCGCACGAACAGGGGCAGGGCGCGTAAAAACGTCTTACCGCAACCGCACCGTGAGCCGATGGCCCGCACCCTCGCGCAGCGCTTCCCATCCGTAATCGAGCGTGAATCGATCCACGGTAAACCCGCCGCCCACCGCCATTGGGCGCTCCTCACGCAGCTGCGGACGACGACCGCCCACACGACCGGTGAACGCGATGCCTTCCAGCGGGGAGTAGCTCAGCTCCACGCCGCCTCGGGGAAAGACCTCACGGTCGCGTCGCACATCGAGCTGCGCCGTGCCCGACACGTCGAACCACTTGCCGAGGCCCTTGGGGGCCGTGGCGATACCGAGGGCGAGCTGCGACGGCAAATCCTCGCGGCGTCCACTCGCTTGAAGTCGCGGACCGATGTGTTGTACGGCCACGCCGACGGTGCTGTTCAGAAACTGCAGCGACTTCGAGACGCCGAGATCGAACGCGACACCACCCGCGCGAGCATCGGTCACACGTTCCTCGACGTACGTGGCGCCGACGCCCCAGCGCATCGCCTTCCACGTCAGCGACGCGGCGAGTGTCGCCGCGAGGCTGCTCGCACCGGCGGCGTTGTCCCGCGTGAGCACCTCGCTCGACGCTGGGAATACGCCGTAGCGCGGACCAGCATCGAGCAACTGCACGCCGACCCCGATGCCCAGCGGTCCAATCGTGGAACTGGACGCGAACTGCCCCGCGGTGGCGCCGCTCGCGTAGTGCTCCGCGCCAAACGCCAGTCCGGTCGCGGTGCCCACCAGCGCCGGATTGCCGAAGATGGCGTCCACATCGCGCAGCGCCACCTGCGCGCCGCCCAGCGACAGCACGCGCGATGTAGCGGGCAGCTTGAGAATGAGCGGGGCGTAGCGCTCGCGCTGATCGGAAGCTGGCGCCTGTGCCTTCGCGATCGACGCCACGGCAGCGGTGGCGCAGACCGAAGCAACGCAGGCAACGAACGCGGAGCGGCGAAGCAACGCGCGGCTCATCGGGCCGCTCCGATCATCTGTGCGGTGAACTCAGAACGCATGTTGGAGAAGCCGATGTTGTCGAGAATGACGGTGCCGGCCACGCTGCGATCGAAGCGCCACCGCACGTGTGTGATGCGCGCCGGATCGAACCCTGGCGTCGCGCGGGAGAAATCGGCGAGCGGAATGGCGTACGTTTGCAGCACGATCTCGTACACGTTCGCAAAGCGCTGCTTATCGCGGCCGGCCCGACGATACACGTACGATTCGAGCGGACGGCGCACGACACCATAGGCCGACAGCGGAAGCGAAGCCGAACGCCCGGCGGCATCGGTCACCTCGATCGAGAGGTCAACGGGGACCGTATCGGGCTTCACATTCTTCGGCGCCGGCGGTTTGGGCGCAGGCTTCTTGGGCGCGCCTTTCACCAGCGAGTCCGCCTTCTTCGTAGTGTCTCGCGCCGCCGCACGCGGACCCGGCTTCGCATCGGTCGGCGTGAGCGAGAACACGAGCGACGACGATGCGCCGACGTTCCACGACGTGCGCAGCGAGTCGCTGACCTGCATCGCGAAGGATGCGGGCTTTCCACGCTTCGTCGTGTCATCACCGGCAATGCGATTGTTCCAGCCGATGGTGACCGCGTTGTGCGCCTGCGTGGAACCGCGCGCGCGGAACGGCACCGGCGATTCCTTCCATACTGCCACTGAGTCGGTGGACAGCACGATGCCGGCGGCCGAGCCGGAGGTCACGTCGACATCTTCTTCGAAGTCGGCGGCGGTGCGGAATCCGCTCTCCTGAAAGCGCGTCGTGTACATCGTCTTCGGCAACCACTGCCCGACGACCCGATGATCGCGGAACATAGGCAGGTATTCGCTCTTCCCGCGCAACGTCGCATCGAGAAAGGCGGAGATGTACACCTCCGCGAACTTCCGCTGATCCGCCTGCGAGAGAAAGCCGCGTGTGTCGAGGGAGCGCGCGCTGCGCGGCCCGCCGTCGAGACTGCCCCACGTGGTGTTCCACTGTCCGTGATTCGCGCGATACACGAAGACGGCCGACTTGAACCACGGCTTGCCATCGGTGAAGCGGATGCGTTCGTACTGCGCCAAACCATTGAACGTGGACACATCCCCGTCGTGCGAGCCGTGCATCAGCAGGTAGTTGTAGTTCGCCAACGGTGTCGGCTTGTCGGCCGGGCGATACTGTCCGTCGACCGGCGCGATCGCCACCAACGATTTGATGTCGAAGTTGAAATCGAACTTCACCGTGGCATCGTCGGGATAATACGCCAGGCGATTGAACGCCCCGGCGACCGTGACCGCCTCACCACCGCGCGAGTGTCCCATGAGCGCGATGTTGTGCATGTCCACCTTGCCCTGCAGCGGTGATCCGGTGGAGTCGTTGAAGCGCTTCCACGATTGCAGATGCTTCAGCAGCATCCAGCCACGCGCATCGTTCTCGCCGCGGATGTTGCCGTTCAGAAAGTTCTCATCCACCGAGGCGACGATGTACCCGCGCGACGCCAGCAGTTCGCCGAGGTACTGATAGCCCGGATCCGAGAACTGTTTCATGTCGTGATTGCCGTGCACCACGAGCACCAGCGGGAAGGCGCCCGGCGCGTCGGGATACCACACGCGCCCATTCACCGGCAGCTTTGTGAAGTCGAAGCCCCAGAACTTCTTGCGGATCTGGGCCTGCTTGGGGTCAGGCGCCGCGGCGAACTTGGCACCGTTCACGACGGCCGTCTTCAACGTGACCGAGTCGCGGAACACCGCGCGCTGCTTGTCGGTACCGCTGCCGTAGTACAGCGACTTGACGGCAAAGCTGCCCTTCTGCGACGGATTCGGCGCGGCGAGCAGTTGGCGGGTCAGGACGACATCGGAATCGTCGTGTGCCAATTTGAGCGGGGCCACGCAGGCGCCCGCCACGAGCGTTCCAGCGAGCGTCGACAGCTGCAGGACCCGTAGCCGTTCTGATTTCCAGCGTCGCATGATGACCGAGAAGAGGTGGGAAATGCCAAGCGGACCGGGCACCACGCTCTATGTACCTCGGCGTAGTGGACTAGCGCAACGACGGTGGGGCGTGGACGCGGTGCAACTGCAGATAGTCGCGCAGGAGGGAATCCCACACGACGTCCCATGACTTCGACGCGGCGAAGGCACTCGCCCGACGGGCGGCATCGCGCACCAGTGCACGATCGTCAACCAGGGCCACGATGGTGCGGGCAAACGCCGCCGCGTCGCCCGGCGGCACCAGCCACCCGCCCCCCGATTGCAGCTGCTCGCGGGTGGGCCCGACGTCGGCGCCAATCACGGGCAATCCCGACGCCATCGCCTCGAGCATGACATTGCCGAAGGTGTCCGTGGTGCTCGGAAAGAGAAACACGTCACCGCTGGCGTACGCCTCACTCAACGCGGTCCCATGCAACTTTCCGGTCATCACCGTACCCTTCGGCGCACGCTGCCGCACCTCGGCTTCGTACGGCCCATCGCCGACCACCAACCAACGCACGCATCCCGGTCGTGCCCGCTCGACTCGCTCCAGGGCATCGAGCGCCACGTCCAGGCCCTTCTCCGCGGCCAACCGTCCCACATACGACAGCACCAACGTCTCGTTGGTTTGTACGAGACGCTCACGTAGCGGCGACGACCGATGCTGCGGCGCAAAGCGCTCGCCATCAACGCCGCGCGACCAGACCGCGGTCCGCTCAAACCCCTGCGCATTCACCTCGTCCACGATGGACTGGGTCGGGCAGTAGGTGCGCAACCCTCCGTTGTGAAACCAGCGCATGAAGTGCCATCCCGGCCGCGCCAGGAGCCCCAGTCGGTAGTGCTCGGCGTACGCCACGAAGCTGGTGTGGTACGACGACACGAACGGGATTCCGAGTGCCCGGGCCGCCCGGCGGCCAGCAAGGCCGACACCAAACTCGGTCGCCGCGTGCACGAGCGTCGGCGCGAAGTCCGCCAGCGCCGCCGCCACGCGCGACGACGACGGCCATGCGAGCCGCAACTGCGGATACGCCCAGAACGACCGACTCCCAAAGCGCTCCACCGCGTCGTGGTCCTGCCCCTCAGGGTCAAACGGCGCGAACACCCGCACAACCCCTCCCCGCGACTCAACCGCCGCGACGAGGCGCTCCAGCGTCCGCGCGACCCCATTGATCTGCGGCGCATACGTATCGGTGAACAGCGCGAGACGCAGTCCGTCGGCGCGCACCGCAGCCCCCGTGTCTGTCGGCATCACTCAGCGCTCCAGCACGTCGCGGTACACGGCGAACAGGCGGTCGAACACCGTATCCCATGCATGCGCGCCTTCCGCATGGCTGCGCGCCTGCTCCCCGAGTGCGGTCAGATCGCGCGCGAAGAGCTGCACGGCTTCATCGGCCAGTGATCCCGCGCTGCCGCGTTCGTACGACGACCCGCCGCCGGTGCGCACGTGCTCGAGGACGGCGCCGTGGCGGACCGTGAGGACGGGAGTGCCGGACGCCATCGCCTCGATGGCGGACAACCCGAAGGTTTCGAGCGGGCCGGCCGCGATGTAGAGATCAAGCGCCGCGAGCAGATCGGCGAGCGCATCCCGATCGCGGAGGAATGGGATGAACGTGACGCGGTGCCCGTACGGATGCGCCTTGAGCATCGACTCCATCGGACCCGCGCCGACCAATGCCAGCCGTGCTCCGCACCGACGCTCAACGTCGCGCCACGCATCGAGCACGACGCCGAGCTCCTTCTCGCGAGCGAATCGTCCAACGAAGGCCGCCAACGGCCCATCGGGCAATTGGAATCGGCGACGGGTGTCTCGTGCGCGCTCGCGTCGTTCCGGCGAGAATCGGTCGAGATCGACGCCAAGCGGGACCTTGGCCACGCGGTCAATCCCGATGCGCGCGAGCTCCGCGGCTGCGTAGTCGGAGGCGACAATCGTGAGCGGAAAGAGGCGGTCGAGCCGGCGCAGATACGCCGAAGAGGCGCGCGCGAGTGCGCGCCGAATGGAGCCATCGCGCTCGGCGTTCGGCGCGAACTGCCGTGGGACATCGGTGTGCGCGAAACACACCATCGGGATGTCGAGCGACCGGGCGGTGGCCTTGGTGATCCACGGGATGATGAATGGACTGCCGACCTCGATCAGGTCGGGGCGCTCATGACGCACGACGCGAGAGACGCTGCGCGTGGCCAACATGAATCGATACGGGCGTTGCCCCGGGATGTGTGGTCCGCGCAAGCGGTACAAGCGTACGCCCTCGCCGTCGACTACACGATCGCGATGACCTGGCACGACGATCGTCTGACGCAGCCACGGGCGCGCATCCACGTATCGCGCCTTCTCGAGCAGATAGGTGCGAATGCCACCGCTCGTCTCGCCAAACCACTCCGTGATGTCGAGAACGCTCGTGGCCGCGTCGGCGCGCAAGCGGGGGGGAAGCGACACCTCGCCCAGCGAACGGAGGGCATCCGCCTCGCCTTCGGCCGTCAGACGATCGGACAGCGCAGATACCGATGACAGCAGCAACGCGAAGCTCCCGGTCAAAAACGCAACGATGGCCGGCTCTCCGAAAAGAGCCGGCCATCGCGTGGTCCTACACCAACGTCATCCGATTCAGTTCATGCCCGACAAGGCGGCCACCGTAGCGGCACCAGCCGGCGTCTCGATGACGAAGGTCACGCGACGATTGAGTTCGGCTCCATCGGCAGTGCCCTGTGCGCCCGGGCGAACCAGACGCGTCTTGCCATAACCTACCGTGCGCAACGCCGTACCATCGAGGCCCTTGGTCACGAGGTAGTCACGAACCGCATCGGCACGCTCGCGCGAGAGACGCAGGTTGTAGTCGGCCGAGCCGGCCGGATCAGCGAAGCCTTCGATCGTGATCGTCGCGCCCTTGTAGTGCTGGTTGGCGACCTGCGCGAACTTCTCCAGCGCCGCCTGATCGTCCTGGCGCACCGAGGCATCGTCAAACGCGAAATGCACCGGCATCGCGAACTTCACCTGGCCTTCCATCGCCGTGATCTTCGCGCCGAACTCGGTGCGCATCGTGGTGAGGTCGTTGCGCAGCGCGTTGAGATCCGTGCGCAGACCGTTCACATCCGTGCGCAGCGCATCGTCGCCAGCTACGCGCTCGGTCTTCTCGGTGCTCAGCGCGACGCGCTGCTCTTCGAGTCCCTTACGGACGAAACCTTTCGTGGCACAGGCGCCCAGCGTGCTCGCCGCGAGTGCAACCATTGCCACATACTTTACCTGTCGCATGAAGTCTCCGTGTCCAGTCGTGAGGTGAAGCTCGAGTATCGACGTACATCCATCGGGCTCGCAATACATGCGTCATGCATAACGCGAACCACGAGATGAACCTCGCCATACGACGCGACTTGCGAAGTGCCTCATATCACACATTTCGTACCACTTTGCCTCCGTCGTGTGCGGCGTCACAGGGCACATGAAGCGGCCGACACGAGCCGGTACTTCAGCTCGGTGCTTTGGCCAGCCATTCGCCACCGTCGATCACGAAGATCGATCCGGTAATCCAATCGCCTGCCGGCGATGCGAGAAACGCGACCATGTTCGCGATGTCACGCGGCGAGCCCCACCGGCCGAGCGGGATACCCTTCTTCGCATACTCGGCCATGCGTGCGTCGGCAGCGGCGAACACGTCAGGCACGCCGCTGTCGGCCGGTGGCGTGAACGCCTTGCGCACGCCTTCAGTGGGAATCGGGCCCGGCGCGATCGCATTCACGCGAATACGCTGCGGCGCCCACTCCACGGCCAGTGTGCGCGTGAGCGCATCGACACCAGCCTTGGCCGCCGTGGCATGCGCCATCATGGGCCAGCCGCGGTAGTGCAGCGTCATGGAGGTGCTCACGATGCGCCCTCCCCCCTGTGCCGCCATGATCGGATACACCGCTTGCGAGCAGTAGAAGGTGCCGTAGAGATCGATCTCGACCACACTCTTCCATGCATTCGGCGACAGCGTCGCACTCGGTGCGTAGAAGTTGCCCGCCGCGTTGTTCACGAGCACGTCGATACGCCCCAGCTGCTGTGCGATGCCGTCCACGGCCGCCTTCACCTGTTCGGGATCACGCACGTCGAGTTGCACCGCGGTGACCTTGCCGCCGCGCGATTCGATGTCGGCCCGGGCAGCTTCGAGATTCGCCGGCTTGCGGCTCGCCATCACGACATGCGCGCCAAGCTCGGCGAGCAACTGCGAAATGCCGAGTCCAATACCGGTGCCGCCGCCAGTGACCAACGCGACCTGTCCATCAAGCAGTCCCGGCCGGAAGATCGACGCCACGCTCGAGAGATCCGGCCCACCAGTCGCATCGTTCATGCACCTACTCCGTGTGAAGGCACTGTGAAGGGACCACGAGGTCATCAGCGGCCACGGCATCAAGCAGCAAGGACACCTGCTCATCGAGACAGAAGCTACGACGATGATGCGGCGTGAGCCCACGTTCGTCGAGAGCAGCGCGGTGTGCGGCGGTGCCGTAACCGCTGTTGCGCTCCCAGGCGTAGCCGTCGTATCGCGCGGCAAGGGCGTGCATGAGGCGGTCGCGCGTCACCTTGGCTACGATCGACGCACACGCAATCGCATAGCACTTGGCGTCGCCCTTCACCACGGCCGTGTGCACGTGGCCGAGCGTGCGGAGCGGCTTCCCATCGACCAGCACGTGATCGGGCTCGCCGCCGAGGCGCTGGGGCACACGCGCGAGCGCCCGTCGCATGGCGAGGACGGTGGCGTGGTAGATGTTGATGCGATCGATCTCGCGCGCACTGGCGGCCCCCAGCGATACCACGAGGGCCTGCTCACGAATGCGCGCCGCCAGCCTGACGCGCGTGACGGCATCGAGCTGCTTGGAGTCATCCACACCGGCGATCGCGCGGCGATCGGGGGGCATGACGACGGCGCATGCGACAACGGGGCCCGCAAGCGGGCCCCGTCCGACTTCATCCACACCCACCAGGAGCGGCCCGTGTTGCGCACGCAGGGTGCGCTCGATCGGAGTCCACCGAGCCACGTGGGCCGGCTTCCTGGTGCGGCGTGAATCGCGTGAGTCTTACGCGCCGCGAGGGGCGCGCACGACCTTACGCTCCTTGATACGCGCGGCCTTACCCGTCACGTCGCGGAGGTAGTACAGCTTCGCGCGGCGCACGGCGCCACGGCGAACCACGATGATCTCGGCGACCATCGGGCTGTGGATCGGGAAGATACGCTCGACGCCGACACCGTTCGAAATCTTGCGCACGGTGAACGTCTCGCTGACACCACCACCACGGCGCGCGATGCACACGCCTTCGAACGCCTGCACGCGTTCCTTGTCGCCTTCCTTCACGCGCACGTTGACACGCACGGTATCACCCGGGCGGAACGGCGTTACGGCCTTCATCCACTCTTTCTGCGTTTCGATAAACGGATGCATAGTTCTCTCCGGGGCCAAACCGCGCCCGGTTCAGGTGCTGCAGATCCGGCGGTACGACGTCGATCTGCCATGAAGCCGAAGCCCGTGCAGCGAACGACACCAACACCAACGGTGCGAGAGGCCATGACGCGGACTGGGAGCGAAGTCCCCCGATCCGGAATCGACGTGGCATCGCCGCCCGGTATATTCCGGGGAGGCAAAACGGTCTCGAAAGACCGGTAAAACACTAGAGCATCAGAAGATACCCAAAGAATTGCCGCTGGCGCTAGTGCCCCGCCTGCCGGTAGAGTTGGGAAGACGCCCGATTCGGCCCGGCTCCGCCTCCGTCGGCCCGGCCCCCCGCCGCCACCAGTGCCACCTCTCTCGTGACTTCTCCGCTCGCGCCAGCCCCCCGGACCGCGCCGCCCACGTATCCCACCACGCGGATGGTCGATCAGGTGGACGACTACCACGGCACCCCGGTGGCCGACCCATTCCGATGGCTGGAAGACGATACCTCGGCCGAAACGAAGGAGTGGGTGGATGCGCAGAACCGCGTCACCTTCGGCTACCTCGACCAGATCCCCTGCCGCGACGCCCTGCGGGCGCGACTGACCGAACTGGTCGACTACCCGAGGTATTCGGCGCCGGTCGTGAAGCAGCAGTGGCATCTCTTCACCAAGAACGACGGCCTCCAGAATCAGGCGGTCTATTACATCCAGCAGGGGGAGACCGGCACACCGGTGGTCCTGATCGACCCCAACACCCTCTCGGCCGATGGCACGACCCGGGTGGCCGGGCTGACGTTCAACAAAGCCGGCACGCGCATCGCCTACATGCTGAGTCAGGCCGGCTCCGACTGGCAGCAGATCCGCGTGATCGATGTGGCGTCGCGCGAAAACCTGCCCGACCTGGTCGACTGGGTGAAGGTGTCCGGGATTGCGTGGCACGGCGACGGATTCTTCTACAGTCGCTATCCGGAGCCGGTCAACACCGACGCCGCCTTTTCCTCGATGAACGAGGACCATCAGGTCTATTTCCACACGCTCGGCACGCCACAGGCAGCCGACCGCCTGGTGTACCGCGACGGCGTCAATCCGCAGCGCTTCCACACGGTCGGCACCACCGAAGACGAGCGCTATGCCGTTCTTACGGTAAGCGATCGTGGTCAGGGGAAGGACGGTAACGCGCTGCACGTGCTCGACCTCACGGCATCCGACGGCACGTTCGTGCCGCTGTGGACGACGTTCGACGATCAGATGGACGTGCTCGACAACGTGGGTGATCAGCTCCTCGTGCTCACCAATCGCCACGCGCCCAATCAGCGCGTCGTGCGCATCGATCCCGCCGCGCCCGACGAAGCGAACTGGGTCACGGTGATCGCGGAGCGTACCGAGCCGGTGAGTGGCATGGCGACGGCCGGCGGGCGCCTGTTCGCGACCTATCTGAAAGACGTGACCACGCGGGCCTATGTGCACACGCTCGACGGCACCGTGGAGCGCGAGATCACGCTGCCGGGCATCGGAACGGCCGGCGGCTTCGACGGCGAGCACGACGCCACCGCGGTGTACTACAGCTTCACGTCGTTCACCGCACCGATCACCGTGTACCGGTACGACATCGCCTCGGGAAGCAGCACGCAGCTGCGCGAGGTCACGCTGCCGTTCGATCCCAACCGGTTCGACACCACGCAGGTGTTCGTGGCGAGCAAGGATGGCACGAAGGTGCCCGCGTTCATCGTGGCCAGGAAGGGTATCGTGCTCGACGGCGCCAATCCCACCATGCTGTATGCGTACGGCGGCTTCAACGTGTCGCTGCCGCCGAACTTCAGTGCCATGCGCGTGGCCTTCCTCGAGCAAGGCGGCGTGTACGTGCAGGCCAACCTGCGGGGCGGCAACGAATACGGTGAGGCGTGGCACCAGGGCGGCATGAAGGAGAAGAAGCAGAACGTCTTCGACGACTTCGTGGCGGTGGCCGAGTGGCTGTTCGAGCATGGCTATACCCGCAGCGACAAGCTGGCCATCGCCGGCGGCTCCAACGGCGGGCTGCTGGTGGGCGCGATCATGACACAGCGGCCCACGCTCGCGAAGGTCGCGTTGCCGGCCGTCGGGGTGATGGACATGCTCCGCTTTCACAAGTTCACCATCGGCTGGAACTGGATCGCCGACTACGGGTCGAGCGACGACGCTGAGGGCTTCCGCTATCTGTTCGCCTACTCGCCGCTGCACAATCTGAAAGACGGCACGGCGTATCCCGCCACCCTCATCACGACTGCCGATCACGACGATCGTGTGGTACCGGCCCATTCATTCAAGTTCGCCGCACGCTTGCAGCAGGCGCATCGCGGCCCGAACCCGGTACTCATTCGCATCGAGACGCAGTCTGGTCACGGCAGCTCCTCACTCACCAAGCAGATCGCCGAAATGGCCGACGAATACGCGTTCATTTTCGAGAACCTCGGAATGACGCCGGAGTGGCGCTGACCGCAGCCCGCATCACGGCACTCGCGCTGCTCGTCGCGGGTGCGGCACTCGGCGTCGGACTCGGCACCGGCGCGCCCATCCTCGCGCGGCTGTCACGCTTCGAGACCAAGGCGATCGAAGGCATGCCGATCGTGGGTAACAAGGCCGCGTTCCGTCTGTTCGACATGCCCGACAGTGTCGCGGTGTACGGCACGCAGTATTTCCTGCCGTCGCGTGGCACGATCATCGTGCTGCATGGTCTCGGTGCACACGATGCGCTGGCCATGCAGGCCGGCGACTCGTTGCGACGCGTGACCGGTATGAACGTCCTGTTTCTCGACCTGCGCGGGAACGGGCGGTCGGGCGGCGCGCGGGGACGCATCGGGCACGACACGCAATACGCCGACGATCTCGCCGGTGTCGTGCGCGAGCTCAAGCGCGCGAATCCGTCGGGGCCGGTGTTGCTGCTGGGTGTGCGCCAGGGCGCCGGCACCGTGCTCGCGTTTGCCGCCCGTGCGCGTGATGCCGAGCAACCACGCGTGCAGGGCATCGCCTTGATGGATCCCATCCTGACGCTCGATTCGCTCCAGGTGGCGGGCACGCAGGACGGTGGTGCGTTTCAGTGGCATACCCGGCGACTGCGCACGCAACAGCTGCTGAACCTCGTGGGCCTGCACTTTGCCGACCGACTTCCGGTGGCGTATCAGCGGGCGCAGCAGCCCGACGGGCCGACCGCCCGCACGTTCAGCTGGCGCGCCATTCGCACGCTGCTGCCGGACGATCCGTGGGCCATCGCGAACGACGTGTCTCTGCCGATGTTGCTGGTGCGGCGCGAGGTGCCGGGGGCGGTGCCGTTGCGTCGCACCGACCGGCACGAAGTGGAATCCGTGCCGGCCGACGCGTCACTCTTTACCTCGGCCACCTGGCGCATTTTTGAACGGTGGACGGCGCAGTTTTCCGCCGACGCTGCCATTCCGGAGAACATTCTTCCGTACGTGCCGATCCCGCTCACGGACACGACACGGTAGGACCGCGCACTACTTCGACGGGAACGGGCGCGGGGCCGGCAAGTCGTCGGCGAAGCGCCACGGGGCCGCGCCTTCGCGCGTGAGCTTCACATTGGCGAGTCGTGCGCGCACCATGGCGATCGGCATCGGTCCGCCCTGCAGCACGGCGTCATGGAATTCGCGGTCGGTCATCTTCTTCGACATCACCAGCTCCTTGTACAACGCGCGCAGCTGCAAGCCGCCCAGCATGTACGCCGCCTGATAGATCGGTGAGTACGACCCGTTGAACGACCGGCGCACTTCCCCTTCGGCATTCGCGCGCTCGAACGGCACCTTGTCCACGACGTACTCGATGGCCTGCTCCGGCGTCATCTTGCCCAGGTGGAAGCTCAGCGAGAAGACGATGCGCGCACTGCGATGCATGCGCCACGCGAGCGCTCCGAGACGGTCTTCCGGCGTGACATGGAAGTCGCGATCCCACAGGAACATCTCCCAGTACAACGACTGCCCTTCGTTCCAGAACGGCGTGGAGAACACGCGCCGGTGCGGATTGTAGCGCGCCGACATGAACCCCTGCAGATGATGGCCGGGGTTCAGCTCGTGAAAGACGACGGCGCGCGAAAAGTACGGATTGTTGCCGCGCAGACTCATCAGCTTCTCTTCGTCGGTCATGTCCGCCGTCGGATATGACACCAGAATCAGATCGCCGCCCAGAAAGAACGGGGAGACGCGCTGACGCTCGGGAGCCATCATCTCCATGCGCCAGTCTTCGCGGGCCAAGGCCGGGATCGTGACCCAATCGTGCTTCGCGAAGAACGCATCGGCCTCGTTCGCAAGATCGCGAATGAGATCCGGCTGCTTGCCGGGCTCGACGTACATGTTCTTCACCTTTTCCATCGCCGCCTTCCAGTCGTCGCCCAAACCCATCTCGCGCGCCGCCTTCTTGGCTTCGGACAAGCTGAACGCATACTCCTTCTCGGCGATCGCGATCAGCTCATCGGCCGTATACGGAATCATTGCGTGGCGCAGGTCGGCCGCGAGTCCCTCCGCGCCGATCGGATCACCGATGATCGGCTCGTTGGCGGCGGCCGCATTGCGCGGCGCCTGGGCACCTCCCTGCCCTCCCGCTCCTCCACCCGCGGCGACGACCGGTGCTGGCTGAATGCCGACCACCCGCGTGCGAATGGTGGTCGCATAGCGGCGCATCGCCTCATCGAGCTTCTGATACGGGTTGGTGGCCCACCACGAGAAGAGCGGATCATACCCGTTGTAGTAGCGATACCAGACGCCCACGGTGTTGCGGATCTGATCGAGTTGATCGGCGGCGCGGTTGCCCACCGTGCGCGACACTTTGGGCGCCGGTACGCGCGCCGGACGCGGCACACCATTCGCGCTATCGCCGGCCGGGCGGGCCGGTGCGGGCTCGAGCAACGCGCGCAGGCTATCCACCATCTTCGTGACATCGGCGAGCGTGCGCGCCGACGCCTGCGCATCGATCGTCTTGAGGTCGCGTCGTTCATCCTGCAGCGCGAGCACGCGATCGGCGAACGGCAGCAGCGGCAGCATCTCCTTGCGCTGAATCTCTTCGCGATCCATCAGCTCGAGCTGATAGCGCAGATGATTCTCGAGCAGCGCGTAGTCCGCTTTCCCTTCCTGCGACAGCTTGTCGAACGCGAGCTCACCCAGGCGGGCACGCCATGACGTGTAGAAGGCCCGCGTGCGCGTACGCTGCGCGGGAGAATCCGGCGCGTCGTATCGACGCTGCAGCACCTGTTGATCGGACGCGAAGCGCGAGATGACGTCGGCCATCTCGCTCGTGCGTGCCGACACGAGGGCACTGAGCGCCGGTACACTCGCCGCCGGATCGGCCGGGAAGTTCTGCCGCGTGGTCGTCTTCACGCCACCCGGCTGCGCGGACAACACGAGGGGAATCGCAAACAACGACGTAGCTGCCCAAACGGCGCGCGACGAACGAATCACAACGGACTCCTGCGGGTCGGGGATGTGGTCACGCCACGCCGGCGCAACTCGGACTATCGGGCGCACGCGATGCCGCCATCCCGCCCGTTGCCGCCGATGCGGTACCGGGCGGCGTCGCGTGCACGCGTGGCAAGCGGATCGTAAACGTGGCCCCGTGCTCCACCGACGAAACCACGCTGATGGCGCCTCCGGCCTGCCGGACAATGCCGTCAACCGTGGCCAGACCAAGTCCGGTCCCTTTGCCGATCGGCTTGGTGGAGAAGAACGGTTCGAACACATGCGGCAAGGCGTCGGGGGCAATGCCGTGGCCTTCGTCCTGCACCACCAGGGTGATGACATCGCCCGATGCCATTCCCAGCTCGGCGGCTTGTGCGTCATCCACCGTGTCCTTCGAGACCTGCAGACGCAGTGCGCCGCCGTCGGGCATGGCATCGCGCGCATTCACCGACAAGTTCACCACTACCTGATCGAGTTGCGACGGATCGATCCACACCGAGCAGTCATCGGCCGCGACGTCCACCTTGAGCGCGATGTCGGCACCGAGCAATCGCTCCAGCATGGACGCCATCTGCCGAACGTGGTGTCCAAGGTCGAGCTGCTGCGGCTCGATCGTCTGACGGCGCGCGTAGGCCAGCAGTTGCCGCGTGAGGCCCACCGCGCGCTGGGCGGCCGCACTGGCTTCATCCACGTCCGCGCGCTTGCGGTCGTTGGGCGGAATGCTCTCCTTCAGCAACGTGAGGTTGCCGAGGATCACCATCATGATGTTGTTGAAGTCGTGGGCGATGCCGCCGGCCAGTCGACCCACGGTCGCGAGTCGCTGACTGCGTTCTTCTGCGGCGATTTCGCTGCGCAGGTCGGTGAGATTCACGGCGCTGGCCGATGCGCCGATGATCGCCTCGCTCGCGTCGCGCAACGGCAGCAGGGTGACGGCGTATTCCTGATCCGGCTCCAACCGCATGGTTTCGGTGAAGCTCTCGCCGCTCAACGCGCGCTGCCAACTCTGCGCGTCGGCGTGCTGCAATTGGGCCACCAACTGCGATGCGGTAGGCGACGCGGCCACCAACGTGCCGCTGGCGTCGACCACCGCGACCGCGTCACGCGCAACGGCGAAGTGTGCCTCGAGCCGCGCCGATGACGTGCGCACGGCCTCGAGAATGCGCGCGCGCTCTTCGGCGTCCGCGCGGCGCTGTCCCACCGCGACGGCCAGCAGGATGTGCGAGATACCCACGACGAAGGCGTAGGCCTGGGCCCACGCGATCTGATAAAACGTTTCATTCGAGAGGCCGACAAAGGGGCCGCGGCCGTTCAGCGTGGCAAGGACGCAGGCGCCCGCCACGGCGATCGTGCCCCACAACGTCGTGCCAACACCCAAGCGAAACGCCGACCAGATGAGCAACGGACTGACGACGACGCCAAGTGGCGGCTGAAACGCCGAGGCACTCGTGTACGAGAATGCGACCAGCAAGGACAGGGCGAGGGCTTCGAAGAAGAGCAGCCGTTCGAGCACCTGCTGCCGCGTGGTCAATTCCGTGGTGGACACCTGCTGGCGTCGCAGGTGCATGAGCGCCGGCACCAGCAGCAGCACCCACGTAATCTCCGACACCCACCACTGAAAGCCTTCCATCGGTACGGTGCCGCGGCCCATCGCCGAATAGCCGATGCCTCCGAGTAGCGCGGCCAACGGGATCGTGCCCACCGACGCGATGAGGCCGAAGCGGGCCAAATCGCCCGGTTGCTCGAAGTCGGGCGGACGACGGAGGACGCGCTCGGTCAGCTCGGTGGTGCCCCACTCGCCCACGATGCGCGCACTGATCAGGAGCAGCTGCACCGGCAGGGAGCCAGCCACGAACAGTTCCAGCGCGCACCAGTTCATCACGGCGAGCGCAGCGACCATGACGGGACGCAGCGCGCGCGGCGTGAGGAACAGCGTGAAGATGCCGACCGCGGTGGCCGGCCAGACGCCGAAATTCGACCCGAACCGGAACGACGCGGCGAGGGGGGCGGCGACGGCGAGGAAATAGAGGATCGCGGCCACGATCGCCGACGGACCGAAGCGCGCGAAGGCGAGCGCCCCGAGCGATTCACCGCGTCGCGTCGGTGCCGTGAGCGGCATCGAGCTGGTCATCCCGGGAATGTTCCAGCCGGCGCGGCCGGATCGCAAGCAGTCAGCACGCGTGGTTTTATTCGGAGGCGATCGTTTCCAGCTCTTCCCAGCGGGCCATCATGGCCGGGATCGCCGACTCGAGTTCGGCCACACGGCTACGGACGGCAGCGAGGGCAGCCGGGTCACGAACCACCACCGGGTCGGCCAGCGAGACATAACCCTGCTCCAGTTCCTGCTCACTGGCACTGATGCGATCGGGGAGCGCCGCCAGTTCCTGCGTTTCCTTGTACGACAACTTGCGCTTCTTCGGCTTCGTGGCGCTGGACACCTCGACGCGCTTCGGCGGCGCGGCGGTGACCACCACCGGTGCCGGTCGCTGACGGAGCCAGTCGGTGTACCCGCCCACGTACTCGCGGATCACGCCTTTGCCTTCGAACACCAGCGTGCTCGAGACCACGGCATCGAGGAAGGCACGATCGTGCGACACCAGCAGCAGCGTGCCGGTGAACGCGGTCAGCAGCGCTTCGAGCACATCGAGCGTTTCGATGTCGAGATCGTTGGTCGGTTCGTCGAGCACGAGCACGTTGAACGAGCGCGTAAACAGGCGTGCCAACAGCAGGCGATTGCGTTCGCCGCCGCTGAGCGCACGCACCGGCGTGCGGGCCCGGTCGGGGGTGAACAGGAAGTCCTGCAGATACCCGTTCACATGCCGCTGCTGACCGCCCACGGTCACGAAGTCGGTACCATCGGCGATGCTGTCGAACACACTGCGCTCGGGATCGAGCTGCTCGCGCCGCTGATCGAAATACGCGATTTCGAGGTTCGTGCCGTGACGGATCGATCCGCTCTGCGGCGTGAGCTCGCCCAGCAGGAGCTTGATGAGCGTGGTCTTGCCACAGCCGTTCGGCCCCACCAGGCCCACGCGATCGCCGCGCATGATGGTGGTCGTGAGCTCGGACACGATCGGCTTCGTGCCGTGCGTGAAGCTGATCGCGTGCGCTTCGATCACCATCCGTCCGGAACGCTCGGCCTCCTGCGCCTGCGCACGCGTGGTACCGACGCGCTCACGGCGCTGCGATCGCTCCACGCGCAGCGCTTCGAGCCCGCGCACGCGTCCTTCGTTGCGCGTGCGCCGCGCCTGGATGCCGGTGCGGATCCACACCTCTTCCTTCGCCAGCCGCTTGTCGAACTCTTCCCAACTCTTCGCTTCCGACGCCAGCATGGCGTCCTTGCGTTCGAGGTAGGTGTCGTAATCGGTGCCGAAGTCCACCAAACGGCCGCGATCGAGTTCCACGATGCGCGTCGCCACGCGACGCAAGAACGCACGATCGTGCGTCACGAAGATCAGCGTGAGGCCGCGCGAGGTGAGGTACTCTTCCATCCACTCGATCGCTTCGATGTCGAGATGGTTCGTGGGCTCGTCGAGCAGAATAAGGTCGGGCTCGCACACGAGCGCGCGGGCCAGCAACGCCTGACGTGTGCGCCCACCCGAGGCCTGCTCGATGCGCGCTTCCGGGTCGAGCCCGAGATGCTCGAGCACCGTCTCCACACGGATGTGCAGCTGCCACGCATCGGCCGAATCGAGGGCGCGATGCAGGCGGTCCAGTTCGCGCAGCGCCGCGTCGGAGTGATCGACGCTCACGCGAATCGAAGCCGCGTGATACTCCGTGAGCAGGCGGCCTCGATCGCCCAGTCCCTCGGCTACCACCTCGAACATCGACCCGGTCAGGGCCAGCGGCATCTCCTGATCGAGCCGCGCCATCGTCACGCCGCCCAGCTTCACGACAGCCCCGCTATCGGGCGTCTGCGTACCGTCGAGCACCTTCATGAACGTGCTCTTGCCGGCCCCGTTCCGGCCCAGCAGACAGACCCGCTCTCCCCGCTCGATGGCGAAATCGGCGTGGTTGAGCACGGGGGGACCCCCGAAGGCGACACTGACGTCCTGCAACGATACGAGCGACATGCCGCACATTAGCTTGCAGGCATGGCCAATGCGACGGACACGCCGCGATCGGATCTCCCTTCGGATTCCCGGTCGGTGCTCCTGTACGACGGGGACTGCGGTTTCTGTGCCGGTAGCGTGCAGTTCGTGCTGCGCCACGAGCCGGCGTCGGCGCGCGCGCGCCTGGCCTTCGCGCCGCTGCAGGGCGCCTTCGGCACCCGCGTGCGTGAGCAGTTTCCAGAGTTGGTTGGCGTGGATTCGGTGGTGTGGTACGACCCCGTGGGTCCTGCCGTACGCGTGCGCAGCGCGGCGGCATTGGCCGCCACGGCGCATCTGGGTGGCATCTGGGCCGTCGTGGCTCTCCTGGGTCGCCTGGTGCCCAGAGCGCTGCGGGACGCGGTCTACGACCAGATCGCCCGACGTCGCTTCGAGATCGCCGCGCCAGCCTGCCTGCTGCCCACCCCTGAAGAACGGGCTCGCTTCCTTCCGTAGCGTTCCGGAGAGACCGTAGTTTCCCGCATGTCTCTTCCCCTCCCCGAGTACGATGGGCTCGATGGACTCGCCATCGCCGATCTGGTGCGCCGTCGTGAGCTGAGCCCGGCCGATGTGACCGAAGCGGCATTGGCCCGCATGGCCGCCCGCAATCCGCGGCTCAACGCGGTGGTCCGGCCGCTCGACGCCATGGCCCGCTCGATGGCCGCCAAGGTCGACCTCGACGCGCCCTTTGCCGGCGTGCCGATGCTGATCAAGGACCTCATGACGGGTATCGCCGGCGTGCCAACCAGCGACGGTACCCGGGTGATGCAGGCCATCGTGCGTGAGCACGACAGCGAACTCGTGGCCCGCTATCGCGGCGCCGGCGCCGTGTTCATCGGCAAGGCCAACACCCCCGAACTCGGGCTGACCCCGTACACCGAGAGCGAAGCCCTGGGCCCGGCGCGCAATCCATGGGATCCCACCAAGACCACCGGCGGTTCGAGCGGTGGGTCCGGCGCAGCGGTGGCGGCGCGCATCGTACCGATCGCCCACGGCGGCGACGGCGGCGGATCGCTTCGCATTCCGGCATCATGCGGTAACTGCGTGTTCGCCATCAAGCCCACGCGCGGTCGCATGCCCACCGGCCCCGACATCGGCGACGCCTGGCGCGGCTTCGTGCAGGAGCATGTGATCACGCGCAGCGTGCGCGATTCCGCCGCGATGCTCGATGCCACCGCCGGTGAAGACACCGGCACACCGGTCGCCTGTCCACCACAGGAGCGTCCGTATCTCGAGGAAGTCACGCGCGAGCCCGGTCGCTTGCGTATCGCCGTGACCACGACGCCGTTCTTCGGCAGCACGGTGCATCCCGACTGCGTGGCGGCCCTCGAAGACGCGGCCGCCCTGCTCGAGTCGCTAGGGCACGACGTGATTCGCGCCGAACCGGTGGTCGATGGTGAACTGCTGGCGCAGGCGTTTCTCACCGTGGTGGCCGCCGAAGCGCGCGCGGACATCGAGTGGATCGGTGCGCAGCTCAAGCGCGCGCCGCGCAGCGACGACGTGGAGCTCACCACCTGGGCGCTCGGCCTCGTGGGCAAAGCGGCCAGCGCCGCCGACTACGCCACGTCGGTGCGCACCCTGCAAGTGGCGGACGCGTGGTGCGCGCTGGTTCTTCACCACCGTCGACGTACTGGTTACGCCCACCCTCGGCGCGCCACCGTTCACCATCGGCACGCTACAGCCCTCGGCGGCCGAACGCGCCATGCTGCGCGTAGTAGCGGGACTGGGCCTTGGCGGTGTGCTCAAGGCGGCGGGCTTGCTCAATGAGACCGCGAAGAAGGTGTACGGCTTCATTCCCTACACCCCGCTGTTCAATGTGACCGGACAGCCCGCTATGTCGGTGCCGTTGCACTGGAACGCCGCGGGGCTGCCGATCGGCACGCAACTCGTATCGCGCTTCGGCGACGAAGCCACACTCTTTCGCGTGGCCGGTCAGCTGGAACGCGCCCGCCCGTGGGCGGGGCGCATCCCTCCGCTGATCTAATTACATCTTGCTTGCGGGCTTCAACGTGGCGCCGGCCAACCGGCCTACGCCGCCAAGCGTGGTCTGCGCGGCGTTGAGTCCGAGGCGGAAGTCCTTGTCGGTGTACGTGGACCACACGTCGGTGGGCTGGTGCCAGTGCGGATTCCAGCCGTTGCCCGTTTGCGTGCCGCGCTCGTTCTCGCGCAAGCTGATTGCGGGAATGAGGTCCTGGAACGGACCGGAGTCGGTGTTGGTCATGTGTGGACCCACCTGCGCCGGATAGTCGGTGGCGTACTTCGTGTTGGACTGGTGCAGCGCCCACGCCAGCTCCGACGATGCCTTCCACATCTTCGAATTGATCTGGAACTCGATGTTCACGTCCGCTTCCGGCCGCTGCTCCTTGGCGATCGTGCCGTCCGCCTTCGGCATGCCGTGATCCCACATCATCATGTCATGCTGGATCATGCCGAGCCACTTGGGTTCCGGATACTTGCCCGACCCCTTCGGCTCTTCGATGCCCTGCAACTTTGCGCGCTGTTCGATGTACGCGCGCGCGCCGTTGAACTGCTCTGAACCACTAATTGCTTGTGGATGGCATGGAGTAATGACGATGTGATTGAGGTTCCCATCTTGAAGTGCTTCTGGCTATTGTTTGACACCAACTCCTTGCCCCCATCAGTAACAATAGTCTCTGGAGTGCCAAACTTTGCACAGATCTCCAATCTGATGAACCTAAGAACCGTGGTAACCTTATGGTCTTTTAGTGGCCCACGCAACCGGCCACTTTGTCGCCTAGTCCACTGCCATGATGATGAACCACTTTTCACTATTATGTCTCTGTGGTAGAGGTCCGATAATGTCAAGCGCTCATTACTGAGAAGATTCATCATCAGTGACAGGGATAAAAAACTTGGCAGGCCCGGCTGACAAAGCGTAATTCTCACAGATCTCACACTGAGCTAGGATCTCCTCAATGCAGGGTAGCATGGAGGGCCACCATGCCTTTAGACGCATGAAACTATAAAGGTTCCTGCTTTGAGTATGACATAAGTCATTATGATATTGTAGCACGGTCTCGACGCGCTACAACACATGGATGTACGGTACTGTTGTGACTTTGTCGTGAGCGACAAGGTCAAGGCGAGGGGAAATAAGGAATCTCTTTCGAGGATGGATGTTTTATTAATAGAATAGGCAGCGTATTAATAGTATGACCAAAAAGGGT
>CAWJMR010000054.1:0-143982 GCA_963843965.1 uncultured Gemmatimonadaceae bacterium | reverse complement strand
TCAGTTGATCTATGTAGGCCTTCATGGACATCTCCCCTGCGCCCGGCGCATAAGAGTTGATGTGGGGCGAAACGCCCCGACGAAGGCGGCGGCGAAGTCCGCACGCGAGATCGTCGACGGGAACGCTCGTCACCGGCGCTTAAGCCCGCGCTTAACCGCGCCGCCAATGCCAAAACGGCCCCGAATCTCGAGGATTCGGGGCCGTTCGTGTGCAGATCACCGCAGAGGCAGTCGCTCAGTTCCCGCCCGGGGGCGCGCCGGCCTTCTTGATGCGGTACTCCTTGTGGCCTTCGCGCTGCATGCCCTTCATCTCGTCGTACGTCGCCACCGCCTCGGCGTTCTTCCCCGCCTTGATCGACGCCTGAAGCTTCTGCACGGTCGCGATGAATTCCTTCATGCCGGCCTGATAGCCCGCCTTGAACTTGGCCTGGTCGGCCGCCGGGATCTTGGACTGCTTTTCCGGCTCGAGCGTCAGCGCCGCCTTGGCGTTCGTCTCGATGATGGCCAGCTGCTCGAGGGTGTTCGCATTCTTCGACGGGTCGTCGATCTGACGGCCGACGGCTTTGAACGCGGTGTTCATCGCGCTCATCTTCTTGCCGAGCGGCGTCTTTTCTTCGTCCTGCTGAGCGTGGGCCACGCTGGAGATGGCGAAAGCCAGAACGCAGGCGGCGCCAAACTGCCGGAGTCGCAGATGCATGTGAGATGGAGTACGAAGAGGTGTGAAAGTGCGCTACCGGGGACGCGCGGAGGCGCTTCGATGATAAGAGTACGCGTGAGGCCGGCCCTTCGCTGACATACCGCGGACGGCGCATGATGTTCCGGTTTCCCGGCCTATGCCTGTCAGCAAACAGGTGGTCCACTGCGTACACTTACCACATGGAGTCTGCTGTGCGGGGCGGCACGAACGCCCCCGGCTTGCCCCACCCGCCTTTTCATAGCCGACATGTCCGAGACCAAGCCCGCGCCTGACCGGCGCAACTTCGTAGCCAAGGCCGCCGCGGTTGTCGTGGGCGGCCTCATTTCCGTGGTGGCGCCCGTGGCCGGGATGTTCACGCTGTTCGATCCCCTGCGGCGCAAAACCGACACGCGCGGTCTGGTCCGCGTGGCGTCGCTCGCGTCGCTGGAAACCAATGGCCAGCCCCGCAAATTCCCAGTGCTCGACACGCTGGTGGATGCCTGGAACAAGACGGAGAACGTGCCCGTGGGGTCGGTCTATCTCCAGCGCACCGGCGACGCCACCGTGCGCGTGCTGAATTCGGTGTGCCCGCATCTGGGGTGCTCCGTGGGCTACAACGCCAGCACGCACGGCTATTTCTGCCCGTGTCACCGCAGCAGCTTCACGCTGGACGGAGCGATCGCCGATCCGAAGAGCCCGAGCCCGCGCGGCATGGACGAACTGGAAGCCGTGGTTCGTGACGGAGAGGTCTGGGTGCGCTTTCAGAACTTCCGCAAAGGCTCCCCCGACAAGATCGCCGTCTGATGGCCGAGCAGCCGAATAACGAACGCCCGCGTCTCAGTTCCTGGCTCGACTCGCGTACCGGCTACAAGGGGTTGTTGCACGAAGCCCTGTTCGAGAACGTCCCGGGTGGCGCGCGCTGGCGCTACGTGTGGGGCAGCACGCTGTCGTTCTTCTTCGTGGTGCAGGTCATCACGGGCGTGTTCCTGTGGATGTCGTACAGCCCGAGTTCGCAGACGGCGTGGGAAAGCGTGTACTACATCCAGCACCAGATGCTGGGCGGCTGGTTCCTGCGCGGCCTGCACCATTTTGTGGCGCAGTCGATGACGGTGTTGCTGGTACTGCACCTCATGCAGGTGATCATCGACGGCGCGTACAAGGCACCGCGCGAGATGAACTACTGGTTCGGTGTGGTGCTGCTGATCCTCGTGCTGGCGCTGTCGCTCACGGGCTACCTGTTGCCGTGGGATCAGAATGGCTACTGGTCGACGGCGGTGTCCACCAACATCGTGGGCATGAGTCCGGGCATCGGGCAGTCGCTGCAAACGGTGGTGGTGGGCGGCGTCACGTACGGACATCTCACGCTCACGCGCTTTTTTGCGCTGCACGCGGGTGTGATCCCGGGCCTCATCATTCTGTTGATCGTGGGGCACGTGTACCTGTTCCGGAAGCACGGGCTCACGCCGAAGCAGCCGCTCAAGGGCCCCGATCAGGGCTTCTGGCCCGAGCAGGTGCTGCGTGACGCGGTCGCCTGTCTGGCGGTGCTCGCGGTCGTGCTCTTCTTCGTGGTGCGAGAGCAGGGCGCCCCGCTCGGCGCACCGGCCGATCCCGCCGAGCAGTTCTCAGCGGCGCGTCCGGAGTGGTACTTCCTGTTCCTGTACCAGTTTCTCAAGTACTTCCCCGGCAAGACGGAAATCATCGGTGCCATCGTGCTGCCCACGTTGGGACTCGTGGTGCTGATGGCGATGCCCTTCCTCGGACGGTGGAAACTCGGCCACCGCTTCAACGTCGGGTTCATGTTCGCGATGCTGGCCGGTGCGGCGTTGCTCACCTGGCAGTCGTTGGCGGCCGACGGGAAGGATGCCGAGTATCAGGTGGCCAAGTCCGTCTCGAAGCGGGATGCGGCGCGCGCGGTGGAATTGGCGAATGCCGGCGTGCCGATCACCGGCGCGCTCACGCTGATGCGCAACGATCCATACACGCAGGGGCCGCGCATCTTCTCGCGCAACTGCGCGTCGTGTCATCGCTACGACGGCCACGATGGTATGGGGAACGCGCTGCCGAAGGACTCCATCTCGGCGTCCGACTTGAAGGGGTTCGGTTCGCGCGCGTGGGTGCAGGGCTTCCTCAACGCCGACACGATTCTCACGACGCGCTACTGGGGCGGCACCATCCACACCGAGGGCGACATGTCGGGATGGCTGTCGGATCACATCCCGGAGACGGATGAGGAAATCGCGATGCGCCGCAACGTCGTGCTGGCGCTGTCGTCGCAGGCCGCGCTGCCGTCGCAGGCGGCGTTGGATCGAAAGGACAGCGCGCAGATCGCGCTCGGTGTGGCGTTCATGCGAAACACCAAGAACGGGTGCGCCGAGTGCCACAAATTCCAGGATGTGGGTACCGACAGTCCGGAACTCGATGGGTGGGGATCGCGCGAGTGGATGGTGGCGTTCGTAAACGACCCGACCCATCCGCGCTTCTTCGGACGGGACAACGATCGCATGCCGTCGTACGGGACCGAGAAGAGTCTCAGTCAGCGTGAGATCGAGATGGTCGTGGACTGGATCCGTCAGGAGTGGTATACGCCGAAGAACGCGGCAACGCGGAAGTGATCGGCGCGCGTAGTTCGCATTAGTTCCTCGGCGCACCGATATTTCACACCGACCTCAACCACGGTGTGCATGTCTCGTCCGTTGCGCCTGCCGTTCCTGCTGTTCCTGCTTTCGGGCGCGGCACCGTTGTCCGCCCAACCGGCCGCAAAGCCACAGGCACAAACCGCACCGGTTGAGGTCACGCCGACGGTCGAGGTGGCGCAGCGCGGACTCGATTCCGTGCTCGCCGCCGGTCGAACGGCACCGACGGGTGCCGCGCCATCGGTGCTCGCGGCGGCGTACGAGCGTCTTGGCGGCGCTCTGGAAAAGGTAGGCCGCACGCCGGAGGCACTCGAGGTCTACCGGCGCGCCGTGGCGGCGGCTGTTTCGGCCAATGACTCGAGCGCCCTCTCGAAGTCCACGTACAGCCTCGGATTGCTGCACTGGACGTCGAACAGCTACGACAGCGCCTTGGTGCACCTCGAAGCCGCACGCGACGTGCGGATCGCGCTGAACGATCGGCCCGGGCTTGGGCGCGTACTGAACAGCATCGGTGCCAGCTACTATCAGCTCGGCAACTACGAGCCCGCGCTCGATGCATTCGTGCGCGCGCGCGACTTGCGGCGCGAGGCGGGGGACAGTGCCGGTGTCGCGCGCATTCTCACGAACATCGGCAAGACGTATCACGATTGGCGGCAGTATGCGCGAGCCAAAGCCGTACTCACCGAAGCGGTGGCCACGGCGAGGAGCGCCGATGTGCCGGCTACCGTAGGCTACGCGCTGAATAGCCTGGCGATGCTGCATATCGATCTGCAGGACTTCGAGGGCGCGCGCTCCCTGATCGATTCCGCCACGGCGGCCTACAACGCGGGCGCGCCGCGCGTCACGGAATCCGACTCGATCGGTGGCTGGGCGCTCAATACGGCGGCCACGGGCCTGCTGCTGGTACGCGAGGGGCGTGCGGGTGTGGCGCTGCCGCTGCTGGATGCGGTGCTGGCGGCCGGTGAGAAGCGAGGCAGCGTGCGCGGACAGGCCCGGTCGCATTTGTACCTGGGTGAGGCCTACTCGGCACTCGGGCAGCGCGCGCGCGCGAAAGCATCGTTCCTGCGCTCGCTCGATTTCTCCACGCAGGTGCAGCAGCGCGTGCTGGCGCTTGAAGCGTTGAGGCAGTTGGCGGACATCGAACAGTCCGACAACCGGACGGGCGCCGCGCTGGGCTATTTGCGTCGATTCCAGGCGCTGCGTGACACGATCTTCGATCAGTCTACCGCGCAGCGGATCGCGGCGATGGAAGCGAACGCCGAGACGCAACGCGAGCAGATTGAGAACGATCGCCTGCGCGATGAACAGCGGACGCAGACGGCGGTGATTGGACGACAGCGTTTGGTCGGTGCGCTCGGCGCGGTCATCCTGCTGCTCACCGCGACGTTGCTCGGGCTGTTCGTGCACTTCAATCGCAAAGGACTCGCGCGCGAGGCGGCACTGGCGAAGGCCAACGAGGATCTCGCGTCCGTGAACGACGCGCTGCGCACCGCCAGCTCGGAAGTACGCGCGCTGAAGGGGCTGATCCCGATCTGTTCGTCGTGCAAGAAGGTGCGTGGAGATCAGGGGTACTGGGAGGCCGTGGAGACGTACATCTCGAGCCGCTCCGATGCCACGTTCAGTCACAGCATCTGTCAGTCGTGCGGCCCGGCGCTGTATGGTGAGTTGTGGGCCGCGGAGTCGGGCGAGTCAGACTGATCGCGGTCGCCGGTCGACGACCCGTTGCACTTTCGCGCCGTCCGAACGCGGACCGGCGCCCACCGGAAGCAGCTGCACGCGCACCGAGACGCCAAGCGTTTCATGCAATCGGGCAATCACGTCCGCGCGCAAGGTGAGAGAGGCCTCGTGCGCATCGTGGGCGGCCACCGCGTCGGCCGGCAAGGCGCTGAAGCCGCTGGCGTTGGCCCACGCGGCGTTCACTTCACAGTGCACTTCGATGTGATCGAGATGCTGGTCGCGTGAGACTACTACGCGGAAGTACGGAGACAGCTCCGGCAACCTGGCCAAGACATCTTCGATCTGGCTCGGATAGACATTCACGCCGCGAATGATCAGCATGTCGTCGGTGCGTCCACGGATCATCCGCATCCGGGCCAGGGTCCGGCCGCACTGGCACGGCTCGCGCGTGATCGACGTGATGTCGCCGGTCCAATAGCGCAGCAGCGGCAGCGCTTCCTTGGTGAGCGTGGTGAGCACCAGCACGCCGTCCGTTCCGTCGGGGAGCGGTGCGCCGGTCTCGGGATCGAGAATTTCCGGATAGAAGTGATCCTCCATGATGTGCGACCCATCCCGTCCTTCCACGCATTCGCACGACACGCCGGGCCCGATGATCTCCGACAGCCCATAGATGTTTGTACAGCGTACACCGAGCCCAGAGTCGATGTGCGCGCGCATGCCGTCCGTCCACGGCTCTGCGCCGTGCAACGAGAAGCGTAGCGAAATGTTATCCGGTGTGAGTCCACGCTCGGCGAGTGCGCCCGCCAGCGTCAACGCGTAGCTTGGCGTGCAACTCAGCACATCGGGGCGCAGATCTTCGATGAGGGTGACCTGACGGTCGGTCATGCCGCCGGACACCGGAATGACGTTCATGCCTAGCCGTTCCGCACCACCATGGATCCCGAGTCCGCCGGTGAACAGGCCGTAGCCGTAGGCATTATGCAACATCATCCCAGGCTCGGCGCCGGCCATTGCCAGGGAGCGCGCGGTCACGCGCTCAAACAGCTCGAGATCGTTGGCGGTGTAGGCGACGATGGTCGGCTTGCCCGTCGTGCCCGAGGAGCCATGGACGCGACGCAGCGACGCACGCGGCACTGCAAGAAGTCCGAACGGATAGTGGTCGCGCAGGTCGGTCTTGCGGGTGATCGGGAGGCGCGTGATGTCGGCGACGCTTCGAATGTCGGCAGGCGTGACGCCGAGCGCGTCGAGCCGGTCGCGATAGAACGGCACGCGATCGGTTACATAGGACACCAGATCGTGCAACCGGCGATCCTGCAGCGCGCGCAGGGCATCCGGCGCGAGGCACTCGAAGTCGGGTTCGAAGATCATGAGGAAAGATCGGCCGGATCATCCGTCCGGCGCCAGCGTGCGGGTATACGATCCGGGCGGTACGTTCCGTGGCACCACCTCTGCCCGGAGCCTCTGCATGCGATCTCTGCGACGCCGCTCGGTTCGTGTCGTGACCGCCAGTGCCACGCTGTCCCTGTCCGCGCTGATGAACACGCTTGGGGCGCAGGTCGCGCAATCGACGGGTGCCGCAGATACGGTGCTGGCGATTCAGAAGCCGAGAAATCCGCTGCCGGCCGAAGCCGCGAGTGCCAAGGTTTCGCGTTTCTCGTTCATTGCCTATGGCGATACACGCGGTCGTCGCGACGGCGTGAACGAGCAGTACGAGCATAGGCTGGTCGTCGAGTCGATGCTGCGCACCATCAAGGCGATGGAGGGTGGACCGGAGCCTGTCCGCTTCGTGTTGCAGAGCGGTGATGCGGTCGTGAACGGTCGCGATCCGAAACAATGGAACGTCAGCTTCATCGGACTCATCAACCAGCTGACGACGGTGGGCGGCGTACCGTACTACCTGGCGCCGGGAAACCACGACGTGACGTCGGCGGCGGAGCTCAGTGCGCCAGGGCGACTCGTCGGCTTACAAAACTATCTGCGCGCCATGGGTCAGCTCATTCCGGCCGACGGTGCCACGCGACGCCTCGCCGGCTATCCGACCTACGCCTTCGGTTACGGCAATACGTTCGTGATCGCCTTCGACTCAAATATCGCGGAAGACTCGACGCAACTGGCGTGGGTGCGCGCGCAGCTGGAAGGACTCGATCGCGCACGCTACACGCACGTGGTCGCATTCTTCCACCACCCGGCGTACTCATCCGGGCCGCACGGTGGGTCCACGATCGAGCGTCCAACGCTGGCGGTACGCGCGAACTACATGCCGTTATTCCGTCGGCACAATGTGCAGCTGCTGTTCACCGGCCACGAACATTTCTTCGAACACTTCGTCGAGCGGTATCGCGACGCGACGGGGCAGCCGCGTCGCATCGACCAGATCGTGAGCGGCGGTGGTGGTGCTCCGCTGTACACGTATCAAGGCGAGCCTGATCTGCGCGCGTACATGCAAGCCTCCGGCTCCGACTCATCACGCGTGTCACACCTCGTGCGCCCGGGCAGCAAGGCAGGGGACAATCCCTATCACTTCACGGTCGTGCACGTGGATGGTGCACGCGTGTGGCTGGAGGTCGTCGGCGTCGACTGGGGAGCCGGCTACGCGCCGTACCAGAGTAACCGGAGCGTACTGGGAGACACACTCGTGCGACGGTGACGCGTCAGCGCCGCAGGTTGATTCGCCAATCGTAGTCGGTGTCCACCCATTTGAAGCTGCCGCGGCGTACCAGCTCCTGTTCCGGACCGGCGGGCAGATACTTCGCCCAGAAGTCGCCGACCCCCTGAAGGGTGCCACCGAAATCCTCGCGGTACCACGTGAAGATCGGTGACCCGTACACGGTGCCGCTCTTCACGTCCACGCGGTTCTTGGCGGTCTGCGCGAGAAACCGGCGCGCCTGATCGTCGAGCTGCGCATCCAGTCGCGACGCGTCGTACGCCTCGCTGCGCAGGGGCGGACATCCCATGGCCGCGCACACCAGCGCCACGTGAATGCGCGGATCCTTGAACTGCTTGCGAATGATTTCGTGCTCTACGTCGTCCAGAGTGAGCGTGCGTCGGTCGGCTCGAACGATGGGCTCCGCCCACGGGCTCTTGAGCGTCACGCCCAACACCTTGTTGATGTCGCGGATCGAGGTGCGTTCCCGTCGGCTGTTCAGCAACTGAATCGTGTACGCGTTGTACACGTTGATCCAGTAGGCGAGTTGCTCGTTGCGCGGGAGCGACGCCGCCTGCACGCGACCGAGCTGCGCAAGATACGTGGCGAAACGTGCATCACGCTGAAACGCGTCGTAGTCCACCATGCCGTCGGTGACGTACGCGGCCAGCATGGCGTTCCAGGCAGCGTGATCGACGACAGGCGCACTCGCGACGACCGGTTGCGCCTGCAGCAGGCGTGGCACCGTCGCGGTCGCGGTCGCGGTCGCGGTCGCGAGCGACAGCAGCAGCACGCTGATCCAACCGGCGCGCTTGGCGAGCGCCGGCGCATACGACAGTGCGAGGAGCAACAGCCCGGCGATGGCGACGCGAATGAACGCCGTTTGCCGCGCGCCCTCGGTTCCGGCCAGGAGTGCATCGGCGAAATAGGTATACACGCTGGTGCCCGGGAGAATGCCGATGGCGGTGGCGGCCATGTAGTGGGTGAGTCGCACGCCGGCCAGACCGGCGCCGAAGTTCAGCGCGTTGAATGGCACCACGGGAATGAGTCGCAAGCGCAGCATGGAGAGAAACGCCCCATCGCCCAGCATGCGGTCGAGGGTACCGGCACGGGCGCCAAGGAGGCGCCGGAGCGCATTGCCGCCGAGCGCACGGGCCAGCAGAAAGGCCCCAGTGGCACCGAGCGTCGCACCGATCCAGGTCAGTGCGATACCGGCCGCCACACCGAAGATGGCGCCGCCGGCGAGCGTGAGTGGAAGACCCGGTAGGCCGATCGTCGCGACTACGATATACACCGCGACAAAGATCACCGCGGCGAAGGGCACTTCCCGTGCGTCGCGAATCGTCGACCCGATGCGCTCGGGACTGACATACGCGTCGAAGCCGAGCACGCGGGCGACGGACCAGAGCGTGACCAGCACGACGAGGAACACCGCGAGGCGCAGCCAGGCACCAGCGCGCGGAGCGGCGACAGCCTCGCTCATGATTCCGCACCGGATGTCGTCAGCAGCGAGGTGACAATGCCGGTCGCGAAGATCAGCGGGATGCCGTACATCGCCCACGGCCAGGTGTAGCCGCCCGCTTCGCCGACCACGAGATAGCAGCCAACGCCCCACACGACCCCGACGATCATGCTGGCCCACGCGCCAGCGGTGGTCGCGCGCTTCCAGTGAAACCCGGCGAGGAGGGCGAACGACAGCGCGGCCACGGGGATGTTGGCGAGAATGAGTCGGTCGAGAATCTGGTCCACGAGAAAGGTGGCGCCGAGCCAGCTGCTGATGGCAAACAGCACGAGCAGCGTGCGCTGCGACGACACGGTGGAGAGCTGGGGGCCGCCGAAGTCGGCGGCGATCATGGTGGCCATGGCACTCCATACCCCGGCCAGCGTCGTAAGCGCCGCACCGAACAGGACCGCGTACGCGACGCCACGCAAACCCGCCGGCAGCCACACGAGCACCATCGTGGGCACGGCCAGCTGGGCGTCGGCCAATACCGGTTGCGCGGCGCGCAGATGCGCGGCCGCCAGCACGACCGCACCGTACAGCAGGAACACCAGTATCGCGCTGATGCCGACCGCGCGGAATGCCACCGACGTACTGCGCGCCGCGAAAATCTTCTGTCCGTACCAGGGCGCGGCGATGTAGGTGAAGCACGTGATCACCATCAACGTGGACACGAAACGCATGGGGAGCGCCGTGCTGTTCCACTGCGCCGCCGGGTTGAGTGACAGCTGGCTTGCGGGAAACACCGATGCCAGCCCGCCCGTGAGTGCGCTCTGCCGCATGCCGATCACCAACAGCAGCGGCAGCAGGACGATCGTCGCGACGAACGCCACCACGTCCGCTCGGACGATCGAGACCAATCCGCCGGGCAGCACCGCCAACAGCACGATGATCGAGAGCAGCGCCGACAGCGCGGGCACAGGCAACCAGGCGGGCGCGAGCGGCGTAAAGAGGAGGGTGAGCGACTTCACGTAAGTAGCCGTGAAGCCGGTCATCGCGAGCAGTAGCAGCAGAGACGCTGTCCGTCCTACACCTTTGGAGTACCGTACGGTGAACAGTTCGGCCACGGACAGGCGGTCGAATCGCTTCCAGGCGCGAGCCACGGTGACCGTATAGAACAACAGTCCGACCAGAAACACCGCCGGCAGGGCCAGCGCCATCGGCCCGGCCCCATAGCCTGCGGCGGCGAAGGCGAGCAGAGTGCTGGTATTGAACTCGGTCATCACCAGCGTCGCGACCAGCGGGAACAGCGCAAGGTCCCGCGACGCCACAGTGAACGAGGCTGCAGACGAGGCGACTGACGACGCCCGGCGCCATCCGGCACCGGTCAACAACAGGAGCAGCGCCACAAACGCGAGTATATCGTACATGGGAGTTTCGATGAACGGATTGCTGGAGGTCGCTCGAAAGCGGCCGGTGTTGCTTGGTTTGCTGTACGTCGCCGCCGTGATGATCGCTCCTCACGCGGCATTGGGACAGGCGTCCACCGCAATCATCGAAGGGACGGTGCGTAGCCAGCCAGGGGCTCCGGTCGCGGGCGCCGAAGCGTCGGGGCAGGGTACTCGTGCCGTCACCGATGACCAAGGCCGGTTTCGACTTGAGGTCGTAGCCGGATCACCAGTGGTCCTGACGGTCACTGCCCGCGGCTTCTCACCCTCGCGCTTTTCGGTGGGACCACTGGCGGCCGGCAGTCTGCGCACGGTGTCGGTCGTACTCACCTCGCTCGCGACGCTCGATGCGGTCTCGGTGGTAGCCCCCCGTGTGCGGCCCCTGTTGAACACCGGCAACGCCGTCACCGGTGGGTCGATCGAAGCGCGCGAACTGACGTCGCTGCCCACCGACGCGCGCGACCCGATCGCGCTGCTGTACAACATTCCCGGCATCTCGCAGGCGACCGGCTTTTTCGGCGACGCACCACGGCTGTCGTTCAACGGTGGCAACTCGCTGTACTCGCAGAACCTGCTGGATGGCCTCGACAACAACGAAGGCTTCCTGGGTGGTCCGCGGGTAGACGTCCCGCTCGGCGCCATCGCGCGCATGGACGCGATGGTCAACACGTACTCCACGCAACTCGGCCGTAGTCCCGACGGCATCGTGGACATCACGTCCGCGGCTGGTCGGGCCAAGTTGACCGGTGATCTATTCGTGTATCAACGGCCGGGTCGTCCGCTCGATGCTCGTGTCCCTGTCACGTTTGGTGCCGAGCCCAATGCGCTGGCCCGCAAGCAGGAGGGCTTTCAGCGCGTGCAGACCGGCGGCTCGTTGCGCGGCGCGATCAACCCGGCACGCACCTTCTTCGCCACCGCCGCCGAGTACACGCGCGAGCAGGAAGATCGCATTGGGTCCACGGCGCAGGCGCAGTTTCTTGGCACCGAAACGCGGCAGACGTGGAAGGGATATGGCCGGCTCGATCATGGCTGGTCTCCGACGCAGACGACCACATTGCGCCTGGCGGCAAGCGCGGTGGATCGCGCCGGTGACGGCAGCGGCGTGCTGACGCCGGAAGCCGACATCACAACGCGTCGTATCGGATCGTTGTCGGCGCTGATGCATCGCAGTGCGCTGCGTGACGGCCGCGCGTCGAATACCGCGAGCGTGCAGTTCGGCACGTTCCGGTGGTATTTCCCACCGGCACGCAGCGACTTCTCGCGACCACAGGTGACCGTGCTCGCTCCCGATCTGTCCACGCAGGCGATTGTCGGATCCAGCAACTTCGTGTTCGATGAAACGGAACGGCAATGGCAGCTGCGCGACGTGTTCGAGGCGGAACTCGGCGACCGTCATACGCTGCGGGTGGGCGGCGATGTCATCGCGGGCGCCTTCCGTCTCGCGGCCGCCAGCACGAATCCCAACGGGTCGTATGTCGTGTTCAACGACGGCAACATCTCGCCGAAGGCGGGACGTCCGCTCTCGATCACCGATATTCCGGCAAGTGCGCGAGTGCAGTCGTACACGATCGATGCGCGTCCACAGCAGGTGAACCTGTCGCAGGCATTGTACAGCGCCTTCGTGGAAGACACGTGGCGTCCCACGCCGTCCTTTACGGTGGTAGGCGGCGTCCGTTGGGACTACGATGACCTCACGTCGCGCGGCGAGAGTGATGCTGATCTCGACAACGTGCAGCCGCGTGTTTCGTTCAACTGGTCGCGCACCGGGCATGAGGTGATTCGCGGCGGTGTGGGACGCTACGCCGGCAAGCTCCCGTACACGATCTACTCCGATGCCATTCAGCTCGGTGCCACCGGCAATGCTGTCCTGACTTTCAGTGGAGCCAGCGCGCCGGCGTTCGGCGCCGGGCCACTGCCGGCCAACATTCCCAACGCGGATGTGCAGTCGGTGCCGCGCGAAATCTTCCGCACGTTTGCCCTCGGCCTCGAACAGCCGATGAGTTGGCAGACGACGGTGGGCTATCAGCGTCAATTCGGCCGTGCGTGGGCGCTGAGTGCGGATCTGGTGTGGAGCGAAACGCAGAATCTGCCATGGATGGCTGATCTCAATCCGATGGCGCGTCGGCTCACCGCGGCCGATTCCGCGCCGCGCACCTGCGCGAGTGCCTTCTCGTGTCCTGGTGACGCGTCGCGGCCGGATAACCCGGCGACCGCCGGTTATCGCCGCGTGTCTACCTCGCAGAGTGGGGGATCGGCCCGCTACGTGGCGATGTACCTCGCGGCACGTCGCGCCCTCACCGAGCACTGGCAACTCGATGCCAACTGGGTGTGGTCGCGTGCGCAGAACAACACCGAGGACATCAACTTCTCCGCCACACAGGGCAACTGCTTCGACACCGATCGCATTGATGCCGTGACCGGTGCCGCGTGCAGCAGTGACGAATGGGCCGATGCGAACAACGACCGTCGTCATCGCGTGACACTGCGTACGGTGTACGATTCGCCGCGCGGCTTCACGCTGAGCATGATCGGCGATGCGCAAACGGGTGTGCCGCTGAACCGTCTGGCTGGCGCCGTGACTGGAAACGGCATCGCGCGCTACGACCTGTTGGGCTCGGGGCCGATTCGCGGCAACGGCTTCATCGGTAATGCCGATCGCTTCTTCGGCGTGGCGCGCAACGCCGAGCGCTTGCCAGGCTTCGTGACGATCGGCGCGAGCGCGGCCTACCGCCCGCGCCTGAAGGCCATTCGCGGCATCGAACTTCGGGCCGACGTGTTCAACGTTCTCAACTCGCTCGCGTGGGGTGGCTATGCGAATGGCATCGGTGGCGGCGGCAGTCGTACGCAGTTTGGCCGGCCGGGCGACCCGGTGTATCTCTTCTCCGCCGCGCCGCCGCGACAGTTCCAGTTCTCGGCCCGCTACCTCTTTGGCGATCGTGGCGCGCTCTGACCGACGCGCTGCGTGGCGGGTTAGCTTCGTGGCATGATCGACGAACCGTTTCGGCTATGGCTGGCGCGTCGCTGGAGTGCTCCGGCGGTGGCCCTGCATCGGGCGGGCATCACGGCCAACCAAGTCACCGTCGTGGTGGCGGTCCTCGGACTGACCGCGGCGGCGTTGGTCGCCGTGCAGTTGCCGCTTGTCGGCATCGCATTGTGGCTCGTGAGCCGACTGCTGGACGGCTACGACGGCATGCTCGCACGACTCGCGGCCCGCGCATCGCTGTACGGAGGATATCTCGACATCACGCTCGACATGCTCGCGTATTCCGCGATGGCGATCGCCTTCGCCATCGCGATGCCAGCCGATAGCGTACTGTGGATGGTGGTGCTACTGGGCTACGTACTGGCCATTACCACCACGCTGGCGTTGTCGTCGCTCGCTGAGCGCGCCGACCGGAAGCTTGGCGGCGACCGATCGATTCAGTTCACGCGCGCGCTGGCCGAGGGCGGTGAAACCACCGCGGTGTACGTGGTGATCGCACTCGCCCCATCGGTCAGTCGATACGTGCTGGTGGTCTGGATCGCGTTGCTGACGATCACGGCGATTCAGCGTACGGCGCTCGCCCGACGCCTCTTGTCGTAGCCTGTCGGCGACACGCGGCACCGTCGGGCGACGGCCTCAGGGGGCACCGTCGGCCTGCTCGCGGAAGTCATTGGCTTCATGGCCGGCCGAACGACCGGTGTTCGAGGCGCCAGGGCGCGTGAACGGCGTGCCGGTGGCGTCCTGTGACGGCTGGTGCGGTGCGTTGGAACGGGACTGCGGCTGACGGTCGAATCGCATGAACATCGGATGCTCCTGATACGACGAAGGCCCCTCCGTGGGAGGGGCCTTGGCAGTCGTGACCAGGTCGCCCATCCCGTGAGAACTCGGGAGGGGCGGCGGTGGCGTCACATGGCAGCGACGACGAGGCCTTTCTCCCGAGTGCGTACGACTAGCACCGACGTAACGAGAATCGTTACGTCGGCGGGAATAAGGCTGATAAGTCGCGAAACTGCCGTGTGGGGCGCGGTCATGTTTTTCAGTATCGGCCGGTCGCGCGAAAACCGCAAGCTATTTCTTCTTGGTCGTCACCTTGATGACACCGTTGACCCCAGCGTCTCCGTACAGCGCCTTGGCGGCATCCCCCTTGATGACCTCGATCGATTCGATGGCGTCGGGGCTCAGCGTGTTCAACTTCGAAGACTCCACCCGCTGCCCGTCGAGCACGAGGATGCCGTTGAACTGACGCTTCGGCGACCCGGAGATGTTGACCACCGCCTGCGTCGAATCGCTCGTCGTTCTGAAGCCGATGACGCGGGCGGCGCTGTCCGATGGATCGGCTTTGCGCAGTGCCGTCGCATAGCCCTTGGTCGTGATCGCGATCTGCTGCTGCTTTCCGCCCCGCACATTGACGGTGGCGATGTTCTCGGCCGTCAGTGCGCTGGCTTCGGCGCGCGAGACTGCCTGGCCGTTCACCGTATAGAGCGCGGTTGCGGTGTCGATCTTCGTCACCTGACCGACTCGCGACTCGACGCCCTTCACATCCATCGCCTGCATTTCGGCCGCGGTGGGCAGCTGAGATTCACACGCGGCAAGGAGGGCGACGGTGGCAAGCAGACCGCTGCCGAGGCGACGGGAGCGAATGAACTGCGACGGGCGTGAGGTCATGGTGATCAGTCTCCGTTCGAGGTGGGATGCGTGGTAGGAAAAGGCGGGGCTGGTGAGCGCGAGCGGGGTGCGAGCAATGCCGCCGTGCATGAACTGCGGGACGTGCGAGGACAATTCGATCAGCAGCTGGCCATACTGCCGCGGCGAGGCGCCGGTCCCGAGCACGCGGCGATCACAATCGAGTTCGATCGCCAAGCGAAGCCGGGCGAGGGCAAACCAGGCGATCGGATTCCATGGCATGAGGGCGATCGCACCGCAGGCGGCGAGAAGGAGCGCCGGATCACCCGCGGCGATGTGCGCCTGCTCGTGCGCCACCACCAGCCGCTGCTCGTGGGGCGTCCGCTCGAGCAGCCACGCCGGCACCGCGATACGGGGCGACCGCACGCCGATCACGGCGGGGCCGAGTGCTTCCGTCACGCTCACGACCACGCCGTCGATGTCGTGCAGCGCGGCGCGCTGCAGTTCGGCCCGATGACGTCGGTAGCTCACACCGAACGCGAGGAGCACGAGCGCTGAGGAGAGCGGCCAGGCGAGGGTGATGGCCTGTTGCGCAGCGACGGGGGCGCGGTCGAAGGCACTGCCGATGGTGGCGGTGGTCCACGACACGGGCGCCGAGACGGCGTGACGCACGCGATCGGCCAGCGCGGCGACAGCGGCGCGTACGTCGATGTCTGGCGTCGCACTGGCCCGGGGCCTCGGGGTACCGACGGCGACGAGCGTGAGCGTCTCGGGTGTGGCGCGCGGTGCCGATCGCAACGGCGCTACGAGGACCAGTAGCAGCGACGAAAACAGCGCGCCGCCCCAGATGATCCGCGCGGGCAATGCGCGGCCGGCGAGACGCTGTAGCACGAGCGCGGCGGCGGCAAGCAGCGCGCTGACCACGATCGCCTGCGTCATCCAGCCGATGATCAGCGAGGGCGTCATGCGTCGTCTCCGAGGCGCTCATCGAGCAGGGCCCGCATGCGCTCGAGTTCTTCGCGTCCAAGCTGCTTGTCCGAGACGAGCTGGGTGAACATGCGCTCGGCCGACCCCTGAAAGATCGCGTCCTTGATGCGGGTCAGAGCACTCCGACCCGCGCGTTCAGCGGCGACGGCGGGGAAGTAGCGGTAGGCGCGCCCCTCGGGCTCGTGGCGCACGTAGCCCTTGTCCTCGAGGGTCTGGAGGGCCGAGAGGACGGAGGTATAGGCGAGATCCTCTTCCATGGCATCGCGGACATCAGCGACCGTCGCAGAGCCGAGTCGCCAAAGGACGCTCATGACGGCAAGCTCGCGCGGGGGGAAATGGACGTCGGTCATCGCGGAGGGTGGCTGCGGGGAAGTCAGTACTGGTTAGGCAGTAGTATGGGGAGGGGAGGGGGGAGTTGTCAACTGGTTTATCCGTAGGTGGGCGGTGGGTCATGGGCTTTGGGCTTTGGGCTTTGGGCTGTGGGCTGTGGGCCGTGGGCCGTGGGCTTTGGGCTATGGGCTTTGGGCTTTGGGCTTTGGGCTGTGGGCTGTGGGCTGTGGGCTGTGGGCTGTGGGCTGTGGGCTGTGGGCTGTGGGCCGTGGGCCGTGGGCCGTGGGCCGTGGGCCGTGGGCCGTGGGCCATGGGCTGTGTTTGGGCGAACGCGTTCGGAGGGAACAGGGGGCACGCTTCTGGTGACGCGCACTTTCTGAGCGCTGCTACACTCGGTCTCATGCAAGACTTCAGAAAACTTCGCGTGTGGCACGAGGCCTACGCATTCGCGATCGCGATTAACCGCGCGCTGGCCACGGCCGGCAAAGGTCGGGCGAACCTCAAAGTTCAACTCCAGAAGTCGTCGGAGTCGATTCACACGAATATCGCCGAGGGCGCGGGGCAGCTCACCGACCCCCAGTTCGCGCGATTCCTCGCCGTAGCGCTCGGCTCGACGACCGAAACAACAAGTCACCTCATGTTCGCGCGCGATACGCATTTCATCGCGAGAAGCACCGCTGAGGAGCTACTCGCTCAAGCTGGACCCATCCGAGGAATGCTGATCAATCTCATCAAACGGCTGAACGGCTGACGTCTGAAAACGCTGGTCGCCCACAGCCCACAGCCCACAGCCCACGGCCCACGGCCCACGGCCCACAGCCCAAAGCCCACGGCCCACGGCCCAAAGCCCAAAGCCCACAGCCCACAGCCCACAGCCCCCTAAACAGTGCAAACCTCCACTGCCTCCCTCAACGACTTCATCCCCTCCCTCTTCGGCAAGAACTCATGCGCGAAGACCCCTCGGTATCCGGTACCCGCGATGAACTCCGCGATGCCGCGATAGTTGAGCTCTTGTCCGCCATCGATCTCGTTCCGCCCCGGCACGCCGGCGGTGTGGAAATGCGCGATCCACGGCAGGTTCGCCTTGATCGTGGCGATCACGTCGCCTTCCATTACCTGCATGTGGTAGATGTCGTACAGCAGGCGGAAGCTCGGTGAGTTCACCCCTTTCGCGACCTCGACTGCCCATGCCGTGTGATCGGCGTGATAGTCCTTGTGATCGACTTTGCTGTTCAGCATTTCCATGCACAGCACCACTCCATGCTGCTCGGCGATCGGCATGAGTCGCTTGAGACCGGTGATGCAGTTGGCGATCCCCTCACCGTCGGACATGCCACCGCGATTTCCGCTGAACACCACGATCTTCTGCACGCCCGCAGCGGCGGCTTTCGGGATCATCGCCTCACCATCCGCCACCAGCTTGTCGTGCTGATTGAGCCGGTTGAACCCCACCGGAATGGCGCCGAAGCTGTTGCCCATCGTGCACTGCAAGCCGTACTGCTTCGGCACCTCCCACTCGGTGTCGCCGAGCAGATCGACGCCCATCAGTCCCATGCTCTTCGCCGACGCGCACAGATCATTGATGGGTGTGCGCGCGAAGCACCAGCGCGCCACGGACTGATTGAGACGACCCGCCCGCACGGCATCAGCGCTCAGCCGGCCCGCCGCCGAAACAGGCGACGCCGCACCGAGTGGTGAGGCAGAGACGGTAACGGCCGCGGCCCCGAGGGCGAGGAGCGCCTCGCGTCGGGACACGCCGAGAGAATCGGAACGCTTCGGCATCACAGGTTTCTCCGCTTCAATTCACCGACGGCGTGCGCCACGGCACGCGCGGTGAGCGCCATGTACGTGATCGACGGGTTCTGACAGGCGCTACTCGACATCGCGGCACCATCGGTGATGAACAGATTGGGCACGTCCCACGCCTGGTTCCAGCCATTCAGCACGCCATCCTTGGCGGTCGTCGACATGCGGGCACCGCCCATCTCGTGAATGCAGTGGCCCGGCGGATGCATGGTGCGATTGGGGCGCACGTTGATCGCGCCGGCGGCTTCGAGAATCTCGACGGCGCTGGCCGACACATCCTTGTTCATCGCGATTTCGTTTTCGCGCCAGCGCACATCGATGCGTGCGGCGGGAATGCCCCACTTGTCCTTCGTGGCGCCGTCGAGCGTGATGCGGTTGTCGGCATGCGGCAGCGTCTCGCCCCAGCCGCCGATGCTGATGCCCCACGGCCCGAGATCATCGATCAGCGACTGCTTGAACGCCGCGCCGTAGCCGGCCATACCGCTGCCACGTCCCCATCCGGAACGGCTCGAGCCGCCCTGCATGCCGTAGCCGCGCAGGAAGTCCGGGCTCTTCGTGTTCACGTTGCGGAAGCGCGCCACGTAGATGCCGTTCGGGCGACGGCCGATCGTGCGCTTGTCGAGATAGCCGGGCATCGTGCCCCCGGCGCCGGATCCGTAGTGATGATCCATCACGTAGCGTCCGAGCGTGCCGCTGGAATTCGCGAGACCGTCCGGCCAGCGCGTGCTGGTCGAATTCAGCAAGAGTCGCACCGACTCGATCGTGGAGGCGCAGAGAAACACGACCTTGGCCTCGTACACCGTTTCCTGCTTCGTGCGCGCATCGATCACGCGCACGCCGCGCGCGCGACCACGCGTGGCGTCGTACAACACTTCAGCCACCACACTGTGCGGACGCAGCGTGAGACGACCCGTCTTCCGGGCAGCGGGTAGCGTGCTGCCGATGCTGTTGAAGTACGAGTGCGTCACGCAGCCGCGCTCGCAGGGGCCGCAGTAATGACACGCCGCGCGGCCGTTGTGATTCTGCGTGAGAATCGCGGCGCGGCCGATGGTCATGACGCGTTCGCCATTGAACGCCTTCATGATGCGTTCGCGCGCGACCTGTTCCACCACCGTCATTTGCATCGGCGGCAGGAACTCACCATCGGGCAGATGGGCCAGTCCTTCCTTCGCGCCGGTCACGCCGATGAAACGCTCCACGTGCGAGTACCACGGCGCGATGTCCTTGTAGCGAATCGGCCAGTCGGTACCGTGTCCGTCTTTGGCATTCGCCTCGAAGTCGAGGTCACTCCAACGATAGACCTGACGCCCCCACATGATCGAACGGCCACCCACCTGACGTCCGCGGAACCACTTGAACGGCGCGTCGTCGGGCGAGACGTACGGATTGTCGTTGTCGTTCACGAAGAACTTGCGGCCGGTTTCGTCGCAGGCGTAGCACTGCCGCTGCACCGGCTGCTCCTTCTCCAGCGCGTTGCGATCGCCCCAGCCGCGATACTTCATTTCGTACGGCTGGATGTGCTCCACGAAGTCCTTGCCGCCGAAATCCACCGGGCCGCCCGCCTCGAGCACGAGCGTCGCGAGCCCGCGTTCGGTGAGCTCCTTCGCCGCCCACCCGCCGCTGATGCCCGAGCCAACCACGATCGCGTCGAACACGCGACGCTGCGGCTGCGCGTCCGTCAGCAGGTCGTCGCTCATCGGCGCTTCACTCATCGCGGCCTCCGTTACGGGCGGGCATGTCCGCGGCACCGTCGAAGCGACCCGGCATGATTTCGGTTTTGAGCACATCGCGCTGCACGCGCTCGCTCGTGAAGTAGCCGTGAATCACCAGTCCCTTCACGCGCGAGTAGCCGCGCGCGGCGGGCGCGTTGCGATCGTACGGCGTGTCGAGCGCATTCATCACCAGCGTGAGCGTCTCGCCGGAGATGGCGGCAAGTGGCTGGCCGGCAATCGCACGCGCCTGCGCATCGATCGCGTCGAGCCCCGTGGTCAAGGCGCGGCGATCAGCGTCGGTGTAGTAGTCCGCTGCAATGACGTCGATCCAGGCCAGGACGCCGACATCGGTCGCACTGGGTGTATCGGTGCGGGGAATGATCGCGTCGGCGAGGGCGGCGAGCGTGGCCCGCTGGGAGGCGCTGAGCAGCGCGGGCTGAGCGGCGGAGGGCAAGGCCGCAGGTGCCGTCTCGGCGAGGGCTTTGGCCCAAGCGGCGCGGGCCTCGCGGGGCAGCAGCGTGAGGGCGGCCGCAGCCGCGGCAGCCTTCAGGAGTTCACGGCGTTGCATGCGTAGTGTCAAGGGCAGTCGGGGAGGCGATCGACCTCCCCGACTGCGGTCCAGCGGCCGCGGGAGGTACTACTGCACTTGGATGTACAGCGGCACAGGCCACAGGCGCAAGATCGCTTCGCGCGTCGTGGGCGGTTTGTCGTTCTTCGCCTTCGTGAACTGCTTCCAGCCGGTGAACTGCACCGGCTCACGCTTGATGTCGCGATAGTAGGTGTCGCGCTTCAGCCACGGAGCACCGAATCCGTCCATGTGCATCACGACCTGCACCTTGGGGTCGAGCTTGATGTTCCGCGCGTTGGTCACGCCCTTCGGCGTGAAGCGATGCACCACCAGGATCTTGGGCGGCAACTTGTACTTGTCGACGAGGTTCGCGAGAAAGCGAATCGCGTAGTTCACGTCAGCCGCGTCGTAGGTACCGATGCGACGACCCGGTACCGCGCCACTCGCCTTCATCGAGAACTCGGGGTCGATGCCGAGGTGCACGTCGGGACGCATGAGAAATTTTTCGATCCACGGCAGTTCCTGCTGCAGCGTGCTCTGACCGACCTGCAGGTCGACAAAGAGCAGCGCGTTCTTCGACTTCGCCCACCCATACACCTTCTCGATCAGCGCACTGTCCATGCGCGTGCGATACTTGCCGCTGGGTCCCGGGTCGGGATTGGCCACCATGGCGATCAGGTGCAACGCGGGCTGCACGGGATGCGCCGGATCGAGACGGGTCCATTCCGCCGCATCGGCCTCGAGCTTGGCAAGCATCTCGTTCGTTTCGAACTCGCCGAGAATACCCATGCGCTTCGACAGCGGGTTGCCGTAGTACGCCAGCACGCGCTTGGCCGGGAGAATGGAGCCAGGCAGCGGGGCCGCGGTCTTCACGGGCCAGAGTGAGTCGGCGTCGCTGCCGTTGCCCTTGAAGGCGAGGTGACGATCGCCGGACTGTGGACCGAGCGCGCCCTGTGCTTTGGGCTTCGGCTTGGGCGTCGGCGTTGCCGCGGGCTTCGCGGCGGGCTTCGTCGCCGGCTTGGTCGACGTCTGCGCGGTCGCCACGACCGGCGTCAGCGAGGTGCCAACGGCGATGGCCGCGCCAAGAACGAGCGAGAGCGATTGACGGGAGAACATGAATATGGAGCGAGTCGGCACGGAGGCGTGATGATTGAGCACAGGCGGTGCGATGACGCACCACGAGCGCAGTGTAACGGCGATTTCGCAACGAACCAAGGGTGCGCTCGTGGCGTGCGACACTCAGCGTTGCGCGCTGATCTTCTTCTTGACCTTGATGGGACGGTCGACTGCCAGCGCCAGCGTGCCGGCGGCTTCGGCGCGCACCACGAGCCAGCGCGGGTGGACCAGCACGTCCAGCAACTTCCCGGTACGCACCGTGCCCGACAGTTCGACGCCGCTGGTCAGGTCACGATTCAACGCGCCTTCCACTTTGGTCCGCGTTTCCTCGAGAATGGTGTCGAGCGGGAAGCGGGCCTGCTTGCGCAGCTGCGCCACCATGTCGCCCTTGCGGAGCCAGGCGAGGCCCTGCACGAGGGCATTGCTGGTGGACACGTCGAAGTCCAGATCGGGCACGATCAGCGCGCGCGTGGCCTGATCGAGCTGAGGCGTGCCCACCAGGTACGCCGTGCCGTCGATATCGCCGCTCACGCGCACCGCGAGTACGACTCGCCCGTCGTCGAGCGGGGAGACCGCAATCGAGTCGAGGCGGACCGAGCGGCCGAACCGGCGAAACTTCCGGCCGATCAACTCACGCGACAAGGTCGACGACGCCACGTCGTAGGGGAGCAAGCCTTCGATGCGGATGCGGGCGCTGTCGCCGACCTCTTTGAGCGCGGGCGACAGTGGCGGCAACGGGGACTTCGGATCGATCGGCTGTGGACCAGCAACCAGCCGCGGGTGAGCATAGAGACGAATCGTGGCGACGAGCGCGCTGTCCTGCAGCGAGAATTCGCCGAGACGGAGCTGCTCAGGCGACAGCTCGAGCCAGAGGCTGTCACGCACGCGAATCGGACGCTGCAGCATGCCGTACCACTTCTCGACGCGCTTGCGCACGTCGAAGGCGGCGATCTTGCGGTCGAGGGCGGGCAGCTTCGACGCCAGCAGCGGTCGCACAGCGCGAACGACTTGATCGGTGACGTCGATCTTGAGGAAGGTCACCAGGCAGGCGTCGCGCACATCGCTCGACGCGGCACGCAGCGACGTGACGCGTGAGTGCGACTCGAGGATCCACGCCGGATTGAGACCGATATCGGTGGACAGCACGACATTGAGTCGAGGCGGCGAGTCGTCGGTGCCACACGATGCACTGAGCGTCGGGCCGATCATGGGTTTGTACCAGCCGCGTCCGGTGTAGGACACTGTCGTCGTCAGCGTGAGCTTCTGGCCGTCGAACTTCACGGCGAACGGCGTGCGGGTGGCGGCGAACGCCACCTGCTGCCGCTTGTTGCCCGGGATCTGCATGCGCTTCTCGAGATCACCGAAGCGCCTCGGTACCGCTTGCTCGAGTGCCGTGAGCGCGGGTTCGAGCGCGTAGCTGATCGGCGCATCGACGATCGACACCGGCATCGATGGCAATTCAGGAATGTTGCGCATTCCCGGTCGAGACGTAGGAGCCGAAGGCGTGAGTGATTCGCTGCGGCAGGCGCTGAGGGCGCAGGTCGCGAGCAGGGCCACGCCCCATAGGAGATCAGTTTGCTTCATGTACGAAAGGTACAGACATGTTTCCTCTTGCACGGCAGAGGCCGCACGATAGTTTGGCGCGCATGCATATCGATCTGACACAGCGCGTCGCGGTAGTGACCGGCGGCGCAAACGGCATTGGACGCGCCACGGCGCGTCGTCTCGCACAAAGTGGCGCGCGGGTCGCGATCTGGGATCGCGTCGCCACCGTCGGTGAGGCGGCTGCAGCCGAGCTCGCCGGTGAGGGATTGGATGTCGTGTTCGTCGAGACGGACGTGACCCAGCGTTCCAGCGTCGATACGGCGATCGCGGCGACGGTCGCACGCTTCGGTGGGATCGATATTCTGATCAACAACGCCGGCATTACGCGCGACGCGCAGTTGGTGAAGATCAAGGACGGTGCCGTGACCGGAGGCATGACGGACGACGAGTTCGACGCCGTTATCGCCGTGAATCTCAAAGGGGTATACACGTGCACGCAGGCCGTGGTCCCCGAACTGCTGAAACGCGGTGGTGGACGTATTGTGAACGCGTCGTCGGTGGTGGCGCTGAATGGCAACTTCGGGCAGACGAACTACGTCGCGACGAAGGCGGGCGTGATCGGGATGACCCAGGTGTGGGCCCGCGAGCTCGGGAAGCGGAACATCACCGTCAACGCCATTGCGCCGGGGTTCATTGCCACCGAGATGACCGCCAGGATGCCGGCGTCGGCGCTCGAGGCCATGCAGTCGCACACCCCCGCCGGCCGACTCGGCTCTCCCGAGGACGTCGCCAACGCCTACTGCTTCCTGGCGTCCGATTTTGCCGCGTTCATCAATGGGGCGGTGCTCACCGTGGACGGCGGTCTGGTGATCGGCACCTGACGTCGTGTGACGCCTGGCGGGTTACGCCTTGCGCCGCTTTCGCGCCGGCGCGGGCGGCTCGGTCTTCGGCGCGGCGTATTGCATACGCACCAGAATGGTGGCCGCGCGCCGCGTGGCGATCGATCCCTTCGGCGACCAGCGCCGCGGGGCAGGGAGGATGGCCGCCAGACGTGCAGCCTCATCCCGCGTCAGCGAGGCTGCACTTTTGTTGAAATGCAGCCGGGCGGCTGCCTCAGCGCCGAAGGCATTGGGGCCCCATTCGGCAAGATTCAGATACAAATCGAGAATCCGCTCTTTCGATAACAGGAGCTCGAGCAGCAAGGCGATGTACGCCTCGATGCCTTTGCGCACGAACGAGCGCCCGTTCCAGAGAAACAGGTTCTTCGCGACCTGCTGCGTGAGCGTGGAGGCACCCCGCAGCTTTCCGCCGCGGCGTCGTCGCTCGAGCGCGTTGTTGATCTCCACCGTGTCGATGCCGAAGTGGAGATAGAAGCGGTCGTCTTCGGAGGCCAGCACCGCCCTCCGGAGAAACGGCGAGAGCCCGGCGCGCGACACCGTGGTATGCGCGGGCCAGATCGGCCGCTCGCCATTGGCGGTGCGCACGACCACGCGCTGCAGCATCACCGAGGTGACGGGCGGCTGCACCACCGCAAACAGCAGAATGAACGGGATCGGCAGCGCCATCAAAACGAGCGCGATCAATGCCAGGCGCCTCACGATCGCACGCCAGCCGGTGACGCGCTTCACGGACTTCGGTCGCTTCGACTTCTTGGCAGCGCTCACGGATTACGGCTCGCGCAGATGCGGCGGCGTATCGGGCGGCTGACGACGCCAGCGCCGATGCTGCCAGAAATACTGCTCGGGGTACTCGCGCACGAGGCGCTCGAGGATCTGCGTGTAGCGCAGCACGATGGCGTCGATGTCTACCTCACGGTCGCCGGTGCGTTCGACCTCCACTGGCTCGATGAGGATCGCGTAGCGCCCGCTGGGCTGTCGAAGGACGCCGACGAATACGGTGGGGACATCGAAGCGCAGCGAGAACACGGCGGGGCCGCGCGGCGTCTTGGCCGGACGGCCGAAGAACGGCACGAAGGTGCTGGCCAGCCCGAGGGCGTCGTGATCACTCACGAAGGCGATGGCGCGGTTCTCCCGTAGCGATCGCGGCGTGCGACGCACGGCATCCTTGTCGTGAATCACTTCCATGCCGATCTCACGTCGCGTGCGGGTGAGATAGGCGTCGAAGATCGGGTTGGCCATGCCGCGGGCCACGACGTCGATGGGTATGCCGCGCGCCGCGAAGTACGCGCCGCCGAACTCCCAGTTCCCCAAGTGGCCCGTCACGATCAGCAGCCCTTTGCCCTTGGCCATCGCCGCCTCGACCAGCTCCCATCCCTCGACCCGTTCGACCCGGTCGAGAACGTGCTGCGACGAGGTCCCCGGGAGAACCGCCGTCTCGATGGATGTTCGGCCAAGGCTGTCGTACGAACGGCGGGACACTTCCAGCACGCGTTCACGGGAGAATTCAGGGAACGCGGCGGCAATCTGCCGCTCCACGACACCGGCCCGGATGCCGATCGGACTATAGACGAAACGTCCGATCAGGCCACCCACCCAACTGGCGCCACGCCAGCCGAGCAGCCGGAGCCCGAACACGGCGATACGCGTCCCGACGTACTCCAGCCGGTGCGACAGCGTTGCCGGTTTCGCGGCAGGCTTGGCGGACGGACTCGGGGCTGGGGCAGGGGCGGCTGGGGTGTTCATGCGTCACCCAATCTAACGGGGGAACAGTCGAACGCCGCGTCGATCCGAAGATCGACGCGGCGTTCGAGGTACCGCAGAACCAAGGACGAGCCTTAGTTGGTCAGCATCACCAAGACGCGGCGGTTCGTCGCACGGCCGTTGTCGGTCGTGTTCGGAGCAACCGGGTCCTTCTCGCCCTGCGTCCGCGCCACCACGCGCGATTCCGCCACGCCCTTCGAGACGAGGTAGGCCTTCGCCTGATCGGCACGGGCCTGGCCCAACGTTTCGTTGTAGCGCTCCGAGCCGATCGCGTCGGTGTTACCCGTGACGGTGATCGTGCGCGAAGAGTTCGTCGGATCGACCAGCGACGCCGCAATGGCGTCGAGGATCGTCTTGGCTTCGTTCGAGATATCGCTCTTGTTGAACGCGAAGTTGATCGCGCCGATCACGACCGGACGCGGCGACGGTCCAACGAGCCGCAGCGTGTCGATGCGGTTCACATAGATCGTGTCCCGCGTCGCGATCCGCAGCGTGTCCGTCACGATGCGCGGCTTCGGGTCACGGGTGAAGAACGACAGGCTCAGGCCAGCCTGAGCGCCGAGGTTGAACGCGGCGGCGCGAGCCACCGGCTTGGCGTCTTCGTCGGCCGGCAGCACGTACGTGCCGGTGCCTTCGAAACGCGCCGAGAGGCGATCGTTGATGATGTAGCGCAGGCCGAGCAGGCCCTGCGGGCCACCACCACGAGGCGCCACGATACGCACGCGTCCGTACGAGTCATACGCATAGCCGGCACCAGCCAGCAGCTTGACGCGATCGGAGAGCGGGTGGTTGTACGTGAGGCGGTACGCCCACAAGGCGTGAGACACCTTGTTGAGCGTGTCGCGAGCAGCCTGGCCGCTGCGCGGCAGGTTCACGTCCACGTCAGCGTAGCTGAGCTCCATTTCAAGGAGCCAGTTCTTGAACGCGTAGATACCGGCGCGGCCACCCAGGCCCAGGCCAGTGTCGAGCTTCAGCGTGTCGGCGAACTTGGTGACACGGCCGAAAGCGCCGATTTCGATGGCGCCCTGACGCTGCGCGAAGGCGGACGCCGGAAGTGCCACGCTGAGCGTGGCACCGATGATGAACTTGTGCAGGGTACGCATATCCCTCCCGAATAGGTGAGCTTTGATGAGAATGGTCACGAACCTTCGCCAACGAATTGGGACGAAAGGAGTTAGAGTGTAACCACACTCACCGTTCAGTAACTTACGCCGCCAGATACTCCCGGCAACAGTGACTACATCACACAAATGATGCCACGAGCGTCACAGGGACGACTTCCTTGGGACAGACGACCGAGAATGGTCATCCATCACAGTTTCTCGCTACCTTACCGCACAGATGAGCCCGGAGCATGCCCCCCGTCCCCCAGTTCCCCAATCCCAGCGCCTCGCGCAGCTCGGACTGGTGATCAATGCAGGGTTGGCGGTGATCAAGTTGGTTGCGGGGCTGCTTGGAAACTCGTACGCGCTGGTCGCTGACGCTGTAGAGAGTTCGACTGACATGATCGGGTCGCTGGTGGTCTGGAGCGGTCTCCGGATTGCCAGCAAGGACCCGGACGAGCTCTATCCGTTCGGCTACGGCCGCGCCGAGGCGCTCGCCGCCGCCACGGTAGCGGCCATCATGCTCGGTGCTGCGACCGGCATCGCCATCGAAGCCATCGCGGAGATTCGCACGCCGCACCACGCGCCCGCCTGGTGGACGCTGCTGGTGCTGGCGATGGTCATCGTGGTCAAGGAACTGCTCGCCAAGCGGGTAATGGCGGTCAGTGCGGTGTCTGGCAGTGTCGTCGTGGCGGCGGATGCGTGGCACCATCGCGCCGACGCGATCAGCTCTGGCGCAGCCTTTATTGGCATCACGATGGCGCTCATTGGCGGACCGGGATGGGAGCCGGCCGACGACTGGGCAGCCTTGGTCGCCGCCGGCGTCATTCTGATCAACGGCGGACTGCTGTTACGCACGGCGCTGCGCGACCTGATGGATCGCGCGCCCGAACCGTCGGTGCTGGCCACGGTGTCCGATGCCGCCCTCACGACGCCCGGTGTGCTGGCCATCGAGAAGTTGAAAATCCGGAAATCCGGTACCGCATTCTACGTAGACATTCACGTGCAGGCTGATCCTGCGCTTTCGCTGCATGACGCGCACATTCTCTCTGGTATGGTGAAAACCGCGATCCGGCAGCGGGTACCGGCGGCCATGGGAGTACTCATTCACATGGAGCCGTTCGAGCCGACGGAGGAAGCATGACCAGCCAGCCTGACTTTCACGTACTCGATCGATCGGAATGCGAGGCGCTGCTCACGTCGCAGCACGTCGGCCGTCTCGCCTTCAGTTTTCGCGATCGCGTCGACATCGAGCCGATTCACTATGTGTACGCGAATGGGCACATCTACGGTCGCACGCAGTACGGCACGAAAGTGAACGTGCTCGCGCATCATCCGTGGATCGCGTTCGAGGTCGATGAGGTCAAAGCGCTGTTCGAGTGGCGTAGCGTGGTCGTGCACGGGCGCATCGAATTTCCCGATCCTGATGGATCGCCGCAGGATGTCGAACGGTTTGCCCAGGCGGTGGAACTGTTCCGCACCCTCGTGCCCACCGCCTTCGACGTACACGATCCCACGCCGGCGCGCGAGCTGGCCTTCGTGATCGCCGTGCAGGAAATGACCGGACGTGCGGCCACCATCGGCGGGACCGACTGATGGCGAATGGGATGTCGGCGCTGCAGCTCAAGCCCGTCGATCTGAACGACAAGATCAAACTCGGCAGCAAGGCGGCGCGCCACGAAACGCCGGTCGACAAGACGGCGCTCGAGGCGGCGACGCAGTCGCTGCTCTCGCGCCTCTCCGAACTGCAAGCGGCGTTTCATGCCGACGGCCGGCACGCGTTGCTGTTGGTACTCCAAGGCCGCGATGCCTCGGGAAAGGACGGTGTGATCAAGACGGTGTACGGCGCCTTCAATCCCACCGGGGTGCACGTGGCGGCCTTCGGCCCGCCGACACCGCTCGAACTGCGTCACGACTTCCTCTGGCGCGCCCATCAGGTTGTGCCGCCACGCGGCATGGTCGGCGTGTTCAACCGGTCGCACTACGAAGACGTACTCGCCGTGCGTGTGCGGGAACTGGTGCCGGAGCCGGTGTGGCGCGCCCGGTACGATCACATCAACACGTTCGAGCGCATGCTCACCGACAGCGGTGTCATCATTCGCAAGTGCATGCTCCATGTGTCACGTGAAGAACAGCACGATCGCTTGAAGGCGCGTCTCGACGATCCGACCAAGAACTGGAAGTTCCGGCTCGAAGATCTGAAGGACCGCGATCGATGGGATGCGTACACCGACGCGTATCGTGAGATGCTCGAACGCTGCAGCACGCCGTGGGCACCGTGGTACGTGGTGCCCTCCGACGACAAGGCCGTACGCAACCATCTCATCGCCCAAATGCTGGTGGAAACGCTCGAGTCCACGAAATCGGTGTACCCGCCAATGGATGAATCCGTGCGGGCCGCTGCGAAGGGTTTCGCGTGAGCCGTGGCAGCATCGGACGGGCCGGGGCGCTGCTCGCCGCGCTCGCGCAGTTTGCCGCAACGCCGCACGCCGGTGCTCAACCCTCGCCCTCGTTTGCCGCCGTGATTCCTGCTGCGGCCGAGTTGCGCATGATCGCCGAGCGGCGGTTTGATGGCAGCTCGGGGCTGCGTAGCTCGACGGTGTACGCCATGGACGTCGACGCGCGTGGCCAACCGTGGCTTGGGGCCGAGGACGGTGTGTACGCGTATGCTGGCGGCACGTGGCGTCGTGAACTCCTGCCGCCGGAGTTCGCCGACCAGCAGGTGCGCTCGCTCCTCTTCAGTTCCGATCACTCCCGTTGGATGGGCACGCGCCGCGGGATTCTGCGGTCGCGCAGTGGGCTGCCGCTCCAGCGATTCTCTCAAGCCGACGGGCTTCCGGGATCGGTGATCTACAGTCTGGCTGAGACGCGGGCAATTGACGGAACATCGCGTGTAGTCGCCGGCGCGTCGAACGGCGTTGCGTACTTCGACGGTGTGAAGTTCGTGCGCATGACGCTTCCTGCGGGAATCTCTCCGCTCGGCATGATGGTGATGGCGACGACCGGTGCCGACAGCATACCCGAACTCTGGATCGCCTCGTCGCTCGGTGGCGTCGCGCGGTACCGCCAGGGGGCATGGACGGCGTTCACGGCGAGCGAAGGCCTCGACAGCCCCGATGCGCAGTACCTGACCGCGGCGCCCGGCGCGCCCGGCGCGCGAGTGTTCGTGGCAGGCATCGGCGGTGTGTACGCACTCGATGTGAGCGAGCGTCGTTTCGTGCGACTTCCCGGCTCACCGAATCGTGCCAATCGCGTTGTCGCCGTTCCCGCGCGGTCGGGTGGGTTCGCGCTCTGGGCCGGCACCACCGACGGTCAGCTGTACGAGCGGCGCGGTGACGCCGAGTGGCGCCCGATCCAGTCGAGCATCTCCGAGCGCCGCGGCACGGTCACGTTGCTGCGCGCGGTTCCGCGCCACGCCGGTGGTGCGGCGGTGTACATCTCGGCGCGTGGCGGTCATCTCTCGCGACTGTCTGTCGGCGTGGCTGGCACGCTCGATTTACAGACTGGTGGTTACGAAGAGCCGTTGACCTCGGTGCTGGCCGTGCCGGGCAATGGCGGCCGCGACGACGTGTGGATGGGATCCTCGCGTTCCGGCTTGATACACGTGACGTCAGACGGTCGCGTCGAGCGGGTGCGGCGACCGAACGGCACCTCGTACGGCACCGTGCGCGAGATCGGGTTCTCGAGCCTTGAACCCTCGTTGCCGAGCGGAACAACGCCGTCGTTGGCCTCGGCACGCCTGATCTTCGTCGCCGAGGGTCGCGTCTTTGCCCGGCGCGATGGCGCAATTGCGTCAATAGGGGCCGGGCTGGACGACCGCACCGTGCATCACGTGCAACGACTCACGCTCCCTGATGGTCGCAGCGCGCTCGTGGCGGGCACCGACCGCGGACTCTTCGAGTGGACGGGGTCGCGCTGGACGCCATCCTCGCTTCCGGTGAGCGGAGCGGTGACCGGACTCGCATCGGGCGGCGTGAACGGGGCGCAGGTGGTCTACGTCGGCGGTGCGCACGTGGTGTACCGCATCACGACATCGGGCAGCGTGGTCGAGCGTATTCCCGACGTCGGTGCGCGCGCGCTCGGCACCGGCGTCGTCAGCGAGATCTGTCGCCTGCAGGCGGGTGCATCATCGCATCTGTTCGCACTCGATAACGAGCGCGGCGTCTTCTGGCGACGCGAGGACGGGGGTGAGGTGTGGTCACTCCTGCCGTCGCGACTCTTGTCGCTCAGCAGCACGCTTGGCCCGACCTCGATGCATTGCGGTCAGAACGGCATCCTGATGATCTCGACGCTGGCCGGACTGATCGCGGTCGATGTGACGAAGCCGGACACGGCGCAGTGGCGCGTCGCCACGCAGGTCTCCGAGTCGGATGGGCTGCCCTCGAGCGAGGCATCCTCCGTGTCGATAGGCGGGTCGCCCGACGTGGCATGGGTCGGCACGTCCGCCGGACTCGGCGTCGTGGATCTGACGGCGGCGCGCCGGCAGCTTCCGGCCCGACTCGAGTTGCGCGCGACGGCCGAAGCAACCGGACGTGAGCTCTCAGACGATCTCGCCCTCGATCCCGACGAGAACGACCTGCACGTTGAACCGATGCTCTTCACGTACCACCGTGAGGAAGAGACGCGCTATCGCGTGCGGCTGCATCGCCGCAACGTCCTCTTTGCTGGTGGCGATGAGGTGGACAGCGGCGGTGGTGCCTCGATTGGCGTGGCCGAGAGTGTAGCCGACGCGCGGCGTTCGGAGTGGCTCGATGCGCCGAACCGGTACTATCTGGATCTCGAGTCCGGTGAGTACGTCCTCGAGGCATGGGCGTACGACTGGGCTGGCCGCGAGTATGGACCCGTGCGGCGAACGTTTTCTGTGCGCGCCCCGATATGGCGGACCTGGTATGCACTCAGCTTGTACGCCGCGTTGGCGGCGTTGCTGGTGATCGCCGCCTTCCGCTGGCGCGTGAATGTCATCCGCAGCAACGGATTGCGGCTGCTGGAGAGTGAACGCCGCCTGCGCGACAGCGAGCGCAAGTTCCGCACGATCTTCGATCGCGCCATGGATGCGCAGCTGCTGGTGGATGACGGTCGGGTCGTCACGGGGAATGCAATGGCAGCGACGCTGTTCGGTGTCTCGACGCCGGATCAGCTGCAGAATCGTCCGCTCGACGAGCTCCTGTCACTGCCGCCGAGCACGGGTGCGGGTACCCCGCCGCCTCAGGAGTTCACGGTACGGCGTGGTGACACGGACGTGCCCGTGCAGTGCACCCTGACCGCTGTACCGAACGAAGGCAGCTTGTTACGGCATCTCGTCATCCGCGATCTCAGCATGGTGCGACAGGCGGAGGCGGAAAAGGCGTGGTTCGAGGCGCAGATCCGTGAAGCGCAGAAGCTCGAATCCCTCGGCACACTGGCCGGCGGCGTCGCGCACGACTTCAACAATCTGCTGGGTGTCATCCGCGGGAATGCCGAACTCGCGAAGAGCGCACTGCGAAAGGGTCGCAGTAACGAGGAGAATCTCGGAGCGATTCTGGATGCCAGCGATCGCGCGCGCGATGTCGTTCGGCAAATCCTCACCTTCAGCCGACGGTCCACACCGACGCGCGAGTATGTGAATCTGTCGCGACTCGTACTCGACCTGCAGCCGCTGTTGCGCCGCATGATTCCGCGCACGGTCACGCTCATGATCGAGGGCGCGGAACACTCGCAGCTGATGATGGGGGATCCCACGCAGCTGCAGCAGCTGTTGCTCAATCTCGTGTCGAATGCCGAGTACGCGATGCGCGACAAGACCGATGGCGTGCTCACGATTTCGCTGTCGTCGCGTACCGTGCCGGAAACGTCGCCGGAGCCGAACGGATCGGTCGTGGTGCTGCAGGTTCGCGATACGGGCGACGGCATGTCGGCCGATGTGCGAAACCGCATCTTCGAACCGTTCTTCACCACCAAGCCGACGGGCGAGGGCACGGGACTCGGCATGGCCGTGCTGCACGGCATCGTGGTGTCACACCTCGGCCGTGCCGATGTGATGAGCGAGATCGGTCATGGCACGACGTTCGAACTTGTCTTTCCGCGTGCGGTGATCGAGGGGCTGTGGGACGAAGAACTCGACGAGGCGGCGATGATCACGGAGTTCGAAGCCGAGGATGAGATGTCGGCGGAGGCGTACGGGAGCGCGATGGAAGCGGACGAAAACGATGTGCTCCAACAGAGTCCGTACGCCGGTGCCTGTCTGGTCGTGGTGGACGACGAGCCCGGCGTATCACGCGTCGTCGAACGCGCGCTGCAGCACTACGGTCACGTCGTGCACGTGTTTGCGCAGCCCGAGGCGGCGCTCACGTTCATTCAGGGGCAGCCCTCAGCCGTCGATCTGCTGATCACGGATCAGACGATGCCGGGCATGACCGGCGATATGCTGGCCGAGGCTGTGCATACGCTGCGGCCGGACATGCCGGTGTTGATCCTGACGGGCTTCAGTCACCGGCTCACCCCGGAGCGGATCGCGGCTGCTCGAGCGCACGCCGTCTTGTTGAAGCCGGTAGCGCTCGATGATCTCCGGAAGTCCGTGGACGATGCGCTGGCGACCGTGCGAGGCTAGTTCGCGGACTAGTTCGCTGGCGGCCACTTCCGCTTGATCAGCTTGTTGATGCCGGTGTTGATGCCGTTCTTGGCTTTTTCCTTCGAGCTCTGCGCCGCCCGCTTCTTGATCTCGTCGGCGGTGATCTTCACGAAGGTGCTGTTGGGGTACTTCGCGACGACCGGCGCGATCTTGAGCGTGGCCCCGCCATAGTCACCGGCGTCGGCCATGCTCATGGCGTTCGACAGCTTCACCACGGCGTCGAGGTCGTCAACGCGATTGGATTCCTGTCGTGCATCGAGTCGGGCCTCGTCTTCCGGCGTGAGCGCGATGTCGAGGTCCTTCACCAGCTGCCGCGCCAGCTTTTTCTGCAGGTCGAAGAACTTGTCTTCCTTGCCGGTCACGTTGGCCGTCTTCACGATGGCGCCGGTTTCCACACGGATGATGCGCGTGTCGATGCGCATCTGCGGATCCACGGCGGCGATCGAGCCGACCACGATGTACTGCGCGCCCGAGAGCCGTCCCACTTTCACGGCGGTCGTCGAGTCGAAGTAGCGGGAGCGCTGCTGATCGATCTCCTTCGTGACATCGGCCAGCCGCTCGCGCTCCAACATCTGAATGTCGTTCACGGCGGCGAGGTCGGTTGTCATCATGGCCGCCATGCCTTTGCCAAGGTGATCGTAGTCCGACTTACCGGTGTTGTTGTCGAACGTGAGCACGGCGACGGTCTTTCGCGCAGTCACCAGCGAAGACGGTATCGATGACGGTATCGATGACGTCGTGCCGGGAGCGAGAGAGAGCGGGGCCAGGCCGAAGGCCAACAGCAGGACGCGCAGGGCAGTAGGCATAGCTGAAAGGTGCGGTCGGCGGTCTGGATGTCAATTCGCAGGGCACCGCTTCGGGGGCGATCCCGCGTGACATTTGCACATCGCGAGCAGCCTCAGCGGCGTCCCCCGAGGCGGACGGGCAGCCAGTAGCTGACTTTGACGGCGAGAAAGTTGTCGCCGCTGGCGCGGGTGGTGCGGAACAGATCGCTGGTGCGGGCGGGGTCGCCGAACGCTTCCGCCGTCCGTCGATTCTGCTGCCAGACGAGAAAGATCGTGCTGCCCGGCGTCCATTCGCAGCGCATCACCATGTTGGAACGGAACGACAGAATGTTGAAGTCGCGGTTCCCCAGCGTGAAGGTTTGGGCGCCATCGGTAATCGTGCGCGTGCCCACGGAGTCGGTGACAACGGTGGTTCCGTCGGTGCCGTATTCGCGCAACACGCGACTGCGCGGGGCCGAGAGTTCGCCCACGCGCGAGTAGTGTCCGCTGGCCACGAACGGTTCGGCATATGCTTCGAGCGACAGATTCGGCGAGAACGCGTAGTTGGCGCGGAGCTTCGTGGAGATCGTGGTACGATCGATGAAGGCAAACACGTACCGCGTGCCGTACGTGCGGGTGCCGCCCACGATGCTGGTCACGTACTGACGCGGGTCGACGCCAGACTGGAACGTCGGCTCGGCCGATACCGACACGCGCGGTGACGGCCGCAGCGTGAGTTGCGCAGCCGCTTCGCGCCGCCACGCGCCGAATTCGTCGGTGCCCCACGCGCCGCTCACGCGCCAGCCGGTGCGCGCACCGGACTGATTGTTGAGACGCAGCTCCTGCCGGAAGCGCTTCGGTGTGCCCATGTACGGACCGCCGCGGGTGAGGGCGTCGTCAATGGTGGGCAGTTCGATCTGGTTGCGCACGTTCGCGCTCCAGAAGTTCTTGAACGTGATACTGGTGGTCTGCGCCCAGGTGTTGATCTGATGCGCCCCTTCGAAATTCCACGCGCCGCGCGTGTCGAAGCCGAGTCGCCAGTTCTGCAGATAGCGTCCGGGTACCGTTTCGCGAATCTGAATGTCGGCGTTGTATTCGACATCGTCGGTGGACTGCAAGCGTCCGAGATCGTTCACTTCGTAGCCCGGCGATTCGAGCTTCACTTCCGCCCCCCAGAGGATCCGTCGGCCGGCGTCCTTGTCAGCGCGCAGCTGCGCAGAGTAACCCGAGAGCGATGTCTTGAGCGGGTCGTAGATCGTGTTGCGTCGGTCGGGGCGCTGAAAAAGGCGGGTGTTCGTTGTCTGGAGTCGTCGTATCGCGGCGGTGTCGCCGGCGACGTGTGTCGCGGCCACGAAGCCGGTGATGGCGTACTTGCCCTGTTGAAAGCGGATGCGCCAGTCGGCGCCGGCGTAGTAGCTCTCGCGCGCGAGCAGTGATGCCAGTGTCGGCGCGCTACCGAAGTTGCGCTGCACCGTGGTGAAGGCGGCGCCAATCGTGGACGCCTGCTTGCCGATTTCCTGCTGCAGGCGAAGCACGCCGTACGCGGCACGCGGCTCGACAGGCACCGAGCGCGTGAGACTCGAATCGGCGATGTGGACGCGGGCCTGTTCGTTACCCGTGATGGCGGCGACGGCCCCGATGGAGAGCCGGCTCGGCAGGCGTCCGGTGAGTTTCGTGGCGCCGAGGATCGTGCTGGCGCGCGGGATGTCCACGAAATCGCCCGATGCCGATCCGCGTGGCGGGGCTCCGATACGACGGGGATAGAAGTATCCCGACACCGGACCACGCACCATTTCACTGCCTTCGGTAAAGAAGGGGCGACGTTCGTCGAAGAACGTTTCGAACGCGGAGAGATTCACTTCGGCCGGATCGGCCTCGACCTGTCCGAAGTCCGGATTCACCGTGGCGTCGAGCGTCAGACTGGAGCCGACGGCCATCTTGGCGTCGAGTCCCATGCGACCGGCGAACGGGCGGTCGAGCGGATTGTTTGCCACCGATGACGCGCGACGCGTGGCATCACCGGCCAGGTACGGCACGAGCTCCACGGGGCGGGTGGTGGTGAGATCGTCGAGTCCTTCGAGCGTGCCGAACCGGGAGATGAAGCCCGTTTCGCGCGGCGAAATCATGGCCCACTGCACGACTTCGTTCTTGTCGGGCATCCACCGTTCGAGCTGCATGCCCCAGCGCTGCTTGGCGACCTTGGGGAAGCGCAGCTGCGAGAGCGGAATACGCATTTCGGCCGTCCATCCGGTGGCATCCTCGTGCGCGGCGGCGCTCCAGACGGGATCGAACTGGCTTTCACGGCCGTCGCCATCGGCGTCGCGGGTGTGGCGATAGTCGGAGCGCACGCCGGCCACCGACACGCTGAAGCCGACGCCGGTGCGCCGGTCCATCTGCGGATCAAAGGTGATCGTGAAGCGTTCTGCCGTGCCCGATCCGTCGCGGCGGGTCACTGCGCGTTCAATGTCGCGCGGATTCACCCGTCGCATGCGCGCGCCGACGTAGATCGCGTCGTCGTCGTAGGCGAGGTACACCTGCGTGCCTTCGGTGGCGGGCTGTCCCTCGAGCGGCTGGCGCTGCACGAAGTCCTCGACGGCCGGGATGCGCGTCCACACGGCGTCATCGAGCCGGCCGTCGATTTTGGGTGCGCGCGACACGCGCACGGCACGGGCGACCTTGGACGAGGGCTGGGCCGCGACGGCACCTGGGCCGGCGAGGGCTACCGCAGCACAGGCCGCGAAGAGCGCGAGGCGGCGAGGGAGGGACGGTACAGGTAAAGCGAAACGGGGCACTCGAAACTCAGCAAAGGCGGGCGGGGGCGGTCGAGAGGGGTACGCAGCTGGCGGGCGCCTCGTTCGATCACGTGGAATCTGGTGGGGCACCACTGGTATGGAACGGCCGAGGGGATTACGTTCTTCAGTCTGTCCGCGGGATGGTTGACCGCGACGGGATGTGGCGCAGCCCGGTAGCGCACCTGAATGGGGTTCAGGGGGTCGCAGGTTCGAATCCTGTCATCCCGATGTTGTTGTAGGCACCGCCTGAGAAGTACGTACGGCGTTCTGCGCCGTACGGTGCTCAGAGGGTGCACGATGCAAATTTCGACGTGAGGTATCCCGACACGTTCGGAATCCTGTTGTGAAGACGACAAACGGCCGCCCTCGAGGCGGCCGTTTGTCGTTGCGGTTGGTACAGGGATAGGGGTCGCGCTTCGTTTTTCGGCACTCACCCTCCACATCGAGGCACCTGCGTGAATACTGGGACCCTCCTCGGCAGAGCGCGTGCGGCGCTATCGCTGCGAGCCGAAACAGACTACGCCGTCAGCGTCGAACGGGTCCGCAACGACGTCGAACTGCGTAGCGGTGGTGCGTGGGCGCTCGTCTTCGCCATCCTCATCGCGTCCGTCGGCCTCAACGTGAACTCGACCGCCGTCATCATCGGTGCGATGCTCATCTCGCCGCTGATGGGCCCAATCGTCGGGATGGGGGTCGCGCTCGCCACGAGCGACGTGCTCCTCCTTCGTCGAAGCGCGCGCAGCTTTGTGATCGCAACGAGCCTCGCCCTCGTAGCATCGACGCTGTTCTTTTTCATCTCGCCGCTCGCTGAGGCGCAATCCGAGCTGTTGGCGCGCACGCGACCAACACTCTACGACGTCCTCATCGCGTTGTTCGGCGGTGCAGCCGGGATCGTCGCGGTCACACGCAAGGGGAACAACAGCCAAGTCGTTCCCGGGGTGGCCATCGCGACCGCCCTCATGCCGCCGCTTTGCACGGCTGGCTTCGGGCTCGCGCACGGTGACCTCTGGTTCTTCCTCGGCGCCATGCACCTGTTCCTGATCAACGCGCTCTTCATTTGCCTGTCGACGCTCGGATTCGTGCGCGTGATGCAGTTTCCGTATGTTGCCGCACCGGAATCCACGACGCCAAGCCACGTGCGCACCGTGATCGTTCTCCTGACGCTCGTGCTCGTCGTGCCGAGTGTCTACACTGGATGGAACGTGGTGCAGGAGACGCGGTTCAAGGGAGCGGCCCGTCGCTTCGTCGCCGAAAACCTGCGGTTCGCGGATCGCAGTGTGCTGAATACGGAGTTCCGGTATTCGCGCGACTCGTCCACCATCGAGGCAACGTTGATCGGTCCGCCCGTTCCATCAACCAAGGTCGACTCGATTCGCCAGCGACTTCCGGGATACGGGCTCGCGACGACGCGGCTCGTGCTGCGGCAGCCGCTCGGGCGGCAGCCGTCTCTCGACGAACTCGCGGACCTCCTGCGACAAGGGGTGCTGAAGGACGTAAGCACGCGCGACGCGAAATCCTCGTCTGATGAAGCACAGCGCATTGCCGACCTGCAGGCCGAGGTCGTGCGCCTTCACGCGGCCGAGTTGCCCTCGCGTCGCCTCTTTGCGGAAGTGCAGGCGCTCAATCCGGGGCTGCTGTCACTCGCCCTCGGCCGCGTCATGTCCGCAGGCGACACCACATCTGCGCAGGACAGCCGTCAGCCGGTGAGCGTCGTGGCGAGGTGGCGCCGTACGCCCGACCGGCGCGAAACGGCACGACTCAGCGCGTTTCTCGCGACTCGGCTCGCGGTCGACTCGGTCGAACTCACGAACGTCGAGCAACGCTGAGGCGTCGTCACCGGCAGGCCGCCCTCAGAGCGACGCGAGCGGGAGTTGGCCGGCACCTTCGTCAGCATTCAAGTGGTTGATGAGCAGTCGGAGGTCGTGATCAAGGCGACTGATCGTGGACGCATCGAGGCGGCCCAAGGCGGCCGGGAGCACGCCCTCGTACGGGGGAGATATACGCTGCAGGAGCGTGCGGCCAGCAGGCGTAATGCGCAGGTCGCTGCCTCGCCGATCTTCGGCCCGACGCGCATGCGTGATGTATTCATGGGCCGCGAGGTTGCGCACCAGATTGCTTACCGTCGGCTGCCGCACGCTGAGTGCCACGGCGAGTTCACCGACACCGATGCCCGGCCGGTCGGCGATGACGGCGAGCGCCCAGACCTGCGCGCCGCCAATGCCGGCTTGACGCTCGATTTGTTGGAAGTGTGTCTTGATCGCGGTGAACACGACACGGAACTGCTGCAGCACGGTATCTGGGCTCGCCACGGCGATCGGCAGCGATGGGGCGTCGGTCGCGCTCGTCACGCGGGCGCACCGGCGAGACCGCGTCCCACCACGCGCGCGCGCCTGCGTTGGATCAGCCGTCGGAGCAGCGCGAGGGGGGAGTCCGTTCTCGGCGCTGGAGCAGGTCGATCCTGTCGATGCCCCTGGCAAACGAGGACGGGCATTGGCGCGTAGGTGATGAGCCCGGGGATCAGGCTGCCGGCAAGCAGGCGAGCCAACGCGGATCGTCCATTCGATGCGATGATGATCGTGTCGCACCCCTCCGTCTGCGCGAGCGAGATCAAGCTCGTGGCCAGCTGCGGCGGGTCGAGTAGATGGACGGTTGTCGGGCGTCCGCGCCGCGCCGCCTCTCGCGCCGCGCTCTCGACGCGCGCTCTCACTCGTGCCTCGGCGGTGCGCTGCCGTGCGACCGAGCCGGTCAGGACGTCGAACAGGGGCAGCCTGACGGCCGGGACGATGCCGGCCAGAAGCAGGCTACTCCCGTGCTCCTCCGCGACGCGCAGCGCCTCCGTCACGGCAACCTCGGATGAGTCAAACTCGTCCAGCACTACGAGCAGTCGATTCAACATCTGAGCCTCCAGCAACTGCGGGACACGATCTGCGGCTTGCCGCCGTGGCGGCATTCGCATAGTATATTTGTATCTATGTAATGTCCATACCGTCGCGACACTCCCCCCGATCGTCTGATCGATCAACGAACGGGAAGGGGTGTGGTGTCGTCGCCCATCCACCGCAGGCGATCCGCTTCATGGTCCGGACGGCAGAGGCTGTCGAGCCGGTTCCCGATACAAGCTCAGTGTTGCAGGCGCGCCGAGAGGGGCCTGCGGGAGGAGCCGACGTGCTCCCGGATATCATGATGCACCCAGGCGTTCGGCGTGACCTAGCACTCGGCACAAGCCATGCTGGAACGCATTCCCGGAATGCTCCGCAGCGCGATCGGGGCGCCGAGATCGGTTCGATTTGACCGCGCGCATGTCGCGTCGTCTGGCGACTTCGCCGTGCCGACCCAGCATCTGCGCTTGGAGCGGGCCGCCGCGCGTGCCGCCGTCGCCTGATTCGTGCGCCGCTCACGTCGTGCGACAGCCCTGAGCGCGCGATACCCGTTCGACCGCCGAGGCCCATGCGACTGTCACTCCGCTTCATTATCCCGCTCCTGATCGTCCTCGCTGGCGTCGCCTACGCCGTGGTGCCGTTGGTCGACAGCCTTACCATCAAGTGGTTCACGCGCGACCTCGACATCCGTGCGAAGCTGGTAGCGACCACCGTCGAGGATGCGGTGCAGGATCTGGTTCAGGCGGACAATAAGGCTCGCGTGCGGCAGCTCTTCGACAAGATCACTCAGGACGAGCGCCTGTTCGCTATAGGGTACTGCTCGGCGCCGACCGCGCAGCCGATTGCGACGCCATCGCTTCCGGTCGAGCTCCGCTGCGACAGCCTGGCGCGCTACACCGGCGAGGATCCGGCTACGCACGTGCTGAGCGGCGCGCGCGGCCCGCTGCTCGTCTCCGTGCGGTCCTTGGTGAGTGACAGCGCGCCATCGGGTGAGTTGGTGCTCGTGCATGACATGAGTTTCGTCGGGCGACGAAGCGAGGAGACGCGGAAGTATCTGTTTTACGTTTTCGCCGCACTCGGCCTTACGGTTTCGATGATCACCGTCGCCGTTGCCCAGCTGAGCTGGCGCGGTTGGGAACAGGGGTTGCGGGCGCTGATGCGCGGGGAAGGCATCCTGCGACCCACCGACAAACACGACCGCCCGGAGCTGCGCCCCATCGCCCGCGACCTTCGCGCGCTCATCCAGGATATCCAATCGGAGCATCGGGCGCGCGAGGATCATCAGGCCCCGTGGGACGCGGCCGCACTCAAGGCAATCCTTGACGGCGACCTGCGCGGACAGGAGGTGATCGTGGTCTCGAATCGGGAACCGTACCTGCACATGTTCCAAGGTGACGACATCGTCGTGAAGCAGCCTGCCAGCGGCCTCGTGACGGCTCTGGAGCCGATCATGCGAGCCTGTTCGGGCACCTGGATTGCGCATGGGTCTGGAACGGCGGACCGTCAGGTCGTCGACCGGCATGATCGGGTCGGTGTTCCGATCGACTCGCCGGCCTATCAGATCCGCCGAGTCTGGCTCTCCGCGCAGGAGGAAGCCGGCTACTACTATGGCTTCTCGAACGAAGGACTCTGGCCCCTCTGCCACAATGCGCATGTGCGTCCGACGTTTCGCGCGACGGACTGGGCGCAGTATGTCGCGGTCAACCGCAAGTTTGCCGAGGCCGTTGCACGTGAGGCAACGAGCAGCGATCCCATCGTCCTCGTGCAGGACTATCACTTCGCGCTGCTCCCGCGGTACGTGCGCGAGTTGTTGCCGAACGCGACGATCATCACGTTTTGGCACATTCCGTGGCCAAACCCCGAGGCGTTCAGCATCTGCCCGTGGCGCGAGGAGCTACTGGACGGCTTGCTGGCGAGCAGCATCCTCGGATTCCACACCCAGTTCCACTGCAACAACTTCGTCGACACCGTCGATCGCTTGCTCGAGGCACGGGTGGATCGTGAGTCCTTCACCGTGACGTACCACGGCGAGCCGACTGCGGTCAAGCGCTATCCGATCTCGGTCGACTGGCCACCAGCGGCCGCGATGATGACCAAGCCGGTGCCACAGTGTCGCGTCGACGTGCGCCACCATCATCAGTTGCCCGATGCACACGTGGTCGGCGTGGGCGTGGATCGCCTTGACTATACCAAGGGTATCGAGGAACGCTTTCGGGCCGTCCAGCGATTCCTCGAGCTGTACCCGCAATGGGTGGGGCGTTTCTCGTTCATTCAAGTCGCGGCACCGAGTCGCTCGAGTATCGAGCACTATCAGACGTATGAGGCTCGCGTGCGCGCGCTCGCGATGCGGATCAACACGCAGTTTTCCGATGCGGCGCACCCCCCGATCATCCTGCACGCGGAGCACCACGAGCCGCGCGAAGTCTACGAGTATTTCCGCGGCGCAGACGTGTGCTTCGTGAGTAGCCTGCACGACGGCATGAATCTGGTGGCGAAGGAGTTCGTCGCCGCGCGCGATGACGAGCAAGGTGTGTTGGTGCTGAGCCAGTTCACTGGGGCGGCCCGCGAGCTGCCTGAGGCCATCATCGTCAATCCCTATGATGCTGAAGAGTGCGCCGAGGCACTGTTCCAGGCGGTCACGATGCCGCGTCAGGAGCAGCGTGCACGAATGCGACTGATGCGCAGCCTCGTGGGCGAATTCAACGTGTATCGCTGGGCGGGGCGCATGATGCTCGATGCGGCCAGCGTCCGGCGCCGATCGCGCCTGATTCGGCGGTTCGAGTTCCCGGCTGGACTTCGGGGCCGAATTGCGCCGCGCTCGGACCGCATTGAGGCGAGCGCGTGAGCACCACGCTTCCTGCCCGGCTCCGACGGCCGGACCTGCCGGCGCCTGCTGCCCACTGGGCGTACTTCATCGACCTCGATGGTACGCTCCTCGAGATCGCGCCGCGTCCCGAGGACGTGCAGGTCGACGAGGCGTTGCGTTCCACGGTCAGCTCGCTGACTACCATGTCCGGAGGCGCAGTGGCGATCATTACGGGTCGGTCGGTAGCCGAAGTGGATCAACTCTTCCCATCGTTGCACCTGCCTGTGGCCGGCCAGCATGGTCTCGAGCGACGTGCGCCTTGTGGTGCATTGACGCGACACGCGTTACCGATGACCGCCCTTGCCGGTGCAGCCAGTCGATTGCGCGACGTCGTCGCGCGTCACCCAACTCTCCGGCTCGAGGACAAGGGGCTCTCCCTGGCCCTTCACTACCGGCAGGCGCCGACGCTCGCTGGCTACGCGCATCGCGTCATGTATCAGGAGCGGGAGCAGCTTGGCGACGCGTTCTGCGTACAGCGAGGTAAACGCGTGGTGGAACTGAAGCCGGCCGGGCGCGACAAGGGCACGGCAATCCGCGCGTTCATGGCGGAACCGCCATTTCACGGGCGTCGGCCCGTCTTCATCGGAGACGACTTGACCGACGAGTATGGCTTCGCGGCGATCAACGACCTGGGAGGCATCTCGATCAAGGTCGGACCCGGACGGACCAGCGCGCTCTGGCGATTGCGCGATGTGCGTTCCGTGCGACGCTGGCTGGGCATGGCCGCGGCCTTTTCCCCCTCGGGAGACCACTCATCGTGAACACCCTCGACCTGGCCCTGATCGGCAACGGGACGATCAGCGCGCTCATCACGCCTGAGGCCGACATCACGTGGGCCTGCTTCCCGCGATTCGACGGGGATCCGGCTTTCTGTGCCTTACTCTCCGGCACGTCGGCGCCCGAGGGCGGTGGTCACTTCAGTATCGAGCTCGTGGGATGCGTGCGCGTCGAGCAGTCCTATGTCGAGAACACGCCCGTGCTCCTGACGCGGCTGTTCGATGCGACCGGTGGGATCGTGGAGATCGCGGACTTTGCGCCACGCTTTCAGCAGTTCGCTCGCGTGTTCTGTCCGATGTCTCTCGTGCGACGCGTGACGGCCGTCGCCGGTCATCCACGCATCAGAGTACGGGTGCGACCGATGTGCCAATACGGTCGCTTTCCGGCCGAGCGGACCTTCGGAAGCAACCACATCCGGTTCGTCGGTGGCGATGTCGTTCTTCGGCTCACGACCGATGCGTCACTGACACCGATCCTCGAGGAGTTGCCCTTCTTCCTCGAGGGCACCATCACGATGATCCTTGGCGCCGACGAGTCGGTCACGGAGGCCGTCAGCGTCGTCGGCCGCCGCTTCCTCGAGGAGACCGTGACGCACTGGCGTGACTGGGTGCGTGCGCTCGCGATTCCGTTCGAGTGGCAGGACGTCGTGATCCAGTCCGCCATCGCGCTCAAGCTCAATGCGCACGAGGATACCGGTGCCGTCATCGCGGCCATGACGACATCGATCCCCGAGGCGCATGGAAGTTCGCGAAACTGGGACTACCGATACTGCTGGATTCGGGATGCGTACTTCGTCGTCGACGCGCTCAACCGACTTGGCGCGACGCGCACGATGGAACGCTTCCTCGGTTACATCCTCAACGTCATCGCGAGCGCTGAGGACGCGCACCTCCAACCGATGTACACGATCAGTGGTCGGCCGGACATCGAGGAGCGCGAGGTCGCGTCGCTGCCGGGCTATCGCGGTATGGGTCCGGTGCGTGTCGGCAACGACGCGTATCGGCAGGTGCAGCACGATGTGCATGGCGCCGCGATCCTGGCGGCCACGCACATCTTCTTCGATCGACGCCTCGAACAGCGCGGTGACGTGGCGCTGTTCGAACGGCTCGAGCGCATCGGGCATCGCGCGGCCGCGTGCTACGATCAGCCCGACGCGGGGATCTGGGAACTCCGGGGGAGCACGCACGTGCACACGTTCTCGAGTGTCATGTGCTGGGCCGGGTGTGACCGACTGGCGCGAATCGCCGCGCAGCTGGGCCTCCACGACCGAAGTGCGTTCTGGCGCGCCACGGCGGACCGTATGCACGCCGAGATCTGCCGTCGATGCTGGAACGCGGACTTGCACACCTTTGTCGCCACGATGGACGGGACCGATGTCGATGCGTCGCTGTTGCGCATGCATGACGTGGGCTTTCTCGCACCTGACGATGCCCGCTTCGTCGCCACGGTGCAGGCGGTCGAGCGCGTCCTCCGTCGTGGCAATTTCATCTACCGCTACGTGGGTGAGGATGACTTCGGCAAGCCGGAGAACGCCTTCCTGGCCTGCACGTTCTGGTACATCAACGCGTTGGCCGCCATCGGCAGGGAGACGGAGGCGCGGCAGCTGTTCGAGCAGGTGCTGGCGTGCCGCAATCCGCACGGCCTGCTGGCGGAGCACATCGATCCGGTGTCACTCGAACAGTGGGGCAATTTCGTCCAGACGTACAGCATGGTGGGCCTCATCAGCTCAGCGCTGCGTCTGTCGATACCCTGGGACCGCGCCTTTTGACCGCGCGGTCCCGGCGACGCCTACTCCTCGTCGTCGGCCTCTCGCTCGGGTCGCCATCCCATGCTGTGTACCCGCTCGGTCAAGCTGCCTTTGCGGATTCGCAGTGATGCGCGGTCGACGTCGCCGATCGTTCCGCCCAGGGGCAGCTCCAGTCCGCCCGACTTGGAGAACCCGAGCTTCTGGCTCGCGTAGACGCTGCGGTGACCGACCATCAAGTACGCCGTCGCTGCAGCCAACGCCGCGTACACGCTGATTTCCGGCGGCAGCAGCTCGATCGCCATCACCGCAGCCGCGATGGGCGTGTTGGCGGCCGCAGCGAGCACCGACACGAAGCCGAATGCGGCAAGTAGCGTCGGGGGAACGTTGAAGAGCGGGGCGAGCGCCGCGCCGCTGGTGACTCCGATAAAAAAGATCGGCGTCAGGATGCCGCCGCTGCCGCCTGTTTCGAGGGTGATGGCGGTGGCGGCGATTTTCAGCAGGAAGGCGGCGCTCGATACGACCAGCGTGCCGGCCAGCACGCCATCGATAGTGGCCGTGCCGAGGCCCGCGTACTCTGCACCCGCAGTCGAATACAGAATGACCAGCGCGGAGCCGCCCAGGGCCGCCAGCAAAAATGCATTCAGCTTCAGCCGCTCGAGTCCGCGTTCGACAGAGCGCAGTGTCTCGATCAAGAGCAGCGCCACGAGGCCGAACAGCGCTCCGGAAGCGATAGTAGTCAGCAACAGTCGCACCTGCCCGATGGCAGCGAACGTCTCGTGCAGCACCGGAAAGGGCGGGGCCACGCCGCACACGAGATGCCCCACGATGCCTGCGACCATCGCCGGAAATATGACCGTATAGTCGAGCCGGCCGAGATAGAGCACTTCGATGCCGAAGAGCGCGCCGGACACGGGGGTGCCGAAGACGGCGGCAAAACCCGCACTGATACCGCAGATCACGAGCCGCCGACGGTCCTCGTCGGCGAGGCGGGTGAGGTCCGCGAATAGGCTGGTGATCGCAGCACCGATCTGCGCGGCCGGACCTTCCTTGCCGACGGACCCGCCGCAGGCCAGCGTGAGAACGGTGCCAGCCAGCTTCACTGGAGCGATGAGCCAATCGATACGGCCTGACCGCGTGTGAATCGCCGCTATGACCGCCTCTGTGCCATGACCACGGGCATCCGGCGCGAACGTGCGGATCAGCCAAACGCACAATGGCAGCGCCAGCGGCAGAAACCAGTAGGCGGGGAATTGGCCCTGGGTCAGGGACGCAGCCTGCGCCCCACTGGCCCGGACGGCCCAGAGGAAGACCCGCGTGCCGAGCCCGACACAGACGCCCGCGCCCGCACCGAGCAGCGCCCATTTGAGTGTGCTGATGAGCAGCGCCGTGTGCTCCGTGTACCACTGCGTCTCGTCCGCGAGTCGTGGCAACGGGCTCTCGATCGCCGCGGCGCGCCATCCCTCAAACCACTTCCGTACCTGTGCAAGCATGTCGGTCACCGAGCAAAGATCGAATCGTGGAGTCCGTGCACGCCGTGCACGCCGTGCACGGACTCCTGGGTCATCGTGGCAATCTCAGACGCACCGTCGGCGTACCATCCTGACGCCGGAGGTCACGGTCAGTGCTGTGCCTCGCCTGACGGCGGCGCCGTCGTACCGAGCAGGCGTCGCGCGACCCAGCCGACCGACAAGCCCTGCACCACGATGGAGAAGCAGACGACGACGTATGTCGCCGCCAGGAGCGTTGTGCGCAGTGGGTGATTCGGCAGCGCCAGCGCGAGCGCGATGGAGATTCCGCCGCGAACACCCGCCCACGTGACCAAGCCGATGCTCCCGCGTGGCCAGCCAAGCGACGTCCGCATCGGCCACACGATGCCCGCCACGGATATCCAGCGGACGATGACGATGACCGGGATCAGCAATGCGCCAAGCAAGAGCGCTGCCGGGCGGACATCGATCACGAGGATCTCGACGCCGATGAGGACGAAGAGGCCGGCGTTGAGGAACTCGTCGATCAGTTCCCAGAAATCGTCGAGGCGTCGTTTCGTGACGCTCGAGACCACATCGTCGCCGCCCTGACGCCCAATGACGAGGCCCAGGACGACCATGCCCAGCACACCGGAGACATGCAGGTAGCGGGCAAGGGTGAATCCGGCGAACGCGAACGCGAGGGTGAGCAGGATCTCGGTCTGGTATTCGTCGATTTGGCGCAGCATGCGAACCGCGATCCATCCGAGACCGAGGCCGAAGGCCAGACCCCCGATGATCTCGACACCCATCAATCGCGCGATCTCGCCGGCGCCCGGGACCACACCCTGCTCGATCGTCGTCAGGACGGCGAGAAAGAGCACGACACCGATGCCGTCGTTGAACAGGGACTCGCCGGTGATGGTCTTCTGCAGCGCGGTCGGCACACCCGCACTGCGTAGCAGCGCCGCGACGGCGATCGGATCCGTAGGGGCGATCAGCACGCCGAACGCGAGGGCCCAGACCACGGGAATCGGGGTGCCGATGATACCGCCGATCAGGACAACGGCACCGGCGATCAGGACGGCGCTGATCACTGTGCCGATGGTCGCGAGGGCCGTGATCGGCTTGAGTTGCGCGGTCAACTGCGCGAGGTCCACATGCAGCGCGGCGGCAAAGAGCAGAAGTCCCAGCATGCCGTCCAGCAGGGCGGCGCGAAAGTCGAGCTCGCGCAACAGCTCCAGAACCGGGGTCAGGTTGACGAGGCCAAGGACACCGAGTCCCTTCACGACCAGCGCGCTGCCGAGGGCCGTGATCAGCAGGCCGATGGCCGGAGGCTGTCGGAGGAATCGCGTGTTGACGAACGCGAGCAGCGCCGTAACGGCGAGCAGAATGGAGACGATTTCGAGCACGGTTCCACTCAGTCAGAGAAATCGAATGTCGTCGCGCCTATGCACAGCGGCTGCTTGCCTCATGCCGACATTGTCGAGAAATGCGCCTGCCATCGGCGGTCGGTACGACACCGCGAAGCGAGGATTTATCGAATGGAACTGGCGCGTCGCGTGTACGCGCGCCGACGAAGCAAGATAACCCGGCGGAAGGCTGTTGGGGTGTCGATCGCTCGCGCCGGGGCTCTTTGCGTGCTATGTCTTAGCAGCGACGTGAATATTTTCGCGATCGCGTGGTTCTCGTTCGGCGTTGCGCCGACTCATTCCCCGGATGATTGCAATGCATCGATCCCACTGCTGGGCGCTGATGGTGAGTCTGTGTTGTCTGCTCGGCGTCGCGCGCCCGAGCACCGTGTCCGCACAAGCGCCGCTGACCACGTGGCGCGTGACGGAAGTGTGGCGACGCGACGGCACCGAAAGCGGGGACCCGCTCGCCGATCCGCGCGACTTGCTGGCCATGACCGATGGCACGCTCTGGATGCTCGACTTCAAGGACCAGCGCATCAGACGCTTCGATGCGGCCGGGAAGGAGCTGTCCAGCCTGGGACGAGTTGGTGCAGGGCCGGGCGAGTTCCGTAACGCGAATGGAATGCTGCTGGTGCCCGACGGGACGGTGTGGGTGAACGATCCCAGGAATGCGCGAATCGCCGTGTTCGCGAAAACTGGCAAGTACCTGCGGCAGCATCGCGTCGGGACCTGGGGCTGGAGCGGGCGATGGGAGGCATGGATCGAGATCGCGACCGGTCGCGTCGCTGACCCGGTGCCTCGCGCAAGTGGGATGGGGGCGACCGGGATGGCGTGGCGCATGTTCACGGCAACGGGCGTGGCGAAGGATTCCCTCGCGCAGCCCAGGTGCCCGTCCGGCGCCGCACCGCCGTTCGCCATCTACACGGCGGCGACAAAGGGTAAGAACGGTGGCGCTCTCCAGGGGCTGTATCCATTTCTCCGCGGCGGCGGCAGTGCTGCCGATGGCCGCGGCGGATTCTGGTGCGCGGACGCCGGCTCGACCCGAGTGGCGCTCCTGCGAATTCCGCGCGGCGATACTATCGCGGTGACCAACGTCTCGTTGCCGCCCATCGCGGTGGCGCGAGCTGAGCGAGACTCCGTGTTCCGCGCTGTCCGGGCAAAAACGGGCGCCTACGCGACGTCGGACTTCGACGGCTCACGGCTGCGCGATACGAAGCCGGGAATTGCGCTCGTGTTTGTGGACTATGACGGCAGGTTGTGGGTTCAGCATGGCCGCCGATTCGGCGCGATGGAAAGCGTCTTCGACGTGCATGATGCACGCGGTCGGCACTTGGGACGTGTGACGCTGCCTCGCACGATGCTGAACGATGGCGTCCTGCCGCTGATCGCACGGGGGGACGACATATGGGCCGCGGTGGTGGACGACGACGGCGTACCGAGCCTGGCACGCTATCGCCTGAGCCGTGCGAAATGAACGAGCGCCGCGTGAGTCAACAGTAGATATCGGCAAAACCGAGCCACCCACTCGAGGCGTCGAGGGTCCATCCACCCGCGTTGTCGCCAAGTACAGCAATCATCGAATGCGTGGCAAGTGTGCCGAGGGCGTGCGTCTCGGTCATGCGCACGACCACGGCCACGGTGTCGGGCAACACGGCCACGCTGCCGACCACCGCGCGTCGCTGCAGGGAGTGTCCAGGATGCCATGGCGACACACCGTCAACCAGGTACTCTGGATTTCGCGCCTGTGCCCATCGCACGAGGAACTCAGCGTCGGTCAGCGCTTCGACTTGCTCGAGCGTGGTGATGCCGGCGAGCTCGCCGAACTCGCGCCGGTTGCGCGCCCACTCCGCCAACTCCGCTGGCATGTCGTCCGACGCGAACTCAGCAGCGTCAAAGAGCGGCGGCTGGCTGAGACTCGTGCGCCGCAAATTCAGGTACTGCGCTTTGAGCGTGACAAGGGAGCCCGCGTCGGTCAGCGCGATCAATGGGAGCCAGTCCTGTGCCTCGAAAGCCGTGAGGGCCGCGGCCACCACGGCCTCGGCGCGTGGGACGCGATCCCCGATGTCCGGCCTGGATCCTGCTGACATGCCGTGCCTCCCAACCTGGTGCGCGGATTCGCAGCTGATGTTGAAACGAGAGCCGCCGGCCGATCGCCTAGCGACGTAACGTCAGCCCGATGTAGGCGCCGAGTATCGGCCGCACGTCATTCAGCGTCTCCACTCCCTGTAGGACTTCAGCCCCGACACGAAGTCCCCATTGCGTCGTAATCGGCAGCGTGACGCCGCTGCGCGCAACCACGAGCGCGGTGACGTGTCCCCAGCCGGGATCAGCGGCGAAACGATTGGAGGGAAGCCCCGTTGACGTGATCTCGCGTGTGGTGATGCGACTGGTGGCCGCCGCGACCGAGAGGCCAACGGTCCACTCGGCGGCACTTCGCTTCACGGCCCAGTCAGCGCCGAGTCCAACGGTCAGCAGGTCCTGGCGCTGACGGTAGTCACCGCGCGGGGGAGGGAAGCTCACGCTGACCTGTCCGGCTCCCTTGGTGTAGCCTCGAACCGTTGCGACGAAGTTCGCGCGTCGCTTCGGATTCCGACGTCGCAACTCCAACCCAATCATCGGCCCGATCAGAGGCTCACCAAATCTCTGCTCGGCGGTTGGATCGGTCCAGGCGCCGGCGTATGCGGCGGGTTGCCACCGCGCATCGCCCCCGCTGGATGTCGTGGACTGCGCGGCGGCGACGCACGGCGCGAACTCAGCAAGGCACGCGATGCCGAGCCGGTCAAGGTTTCTCACTGTCACCTCTGGATTTCACGGGGGCCACACACCAATTGTTCGGCTGTTACTCGTGGCGCGGGCATGTGTTCCGCGACACCGCGAGATGAATTCCAGTGCGCTTCCAGCGACGTGAATCGTCCACTCAACCGGAGAGGAATGTGAAGACTGGGGCATCGCATGGTCGCATCACAACGCCCTCGCGCCGAGTGCGCGGGTCGCGCGTCGCGGCGGCCGGCTTCGCGCTGCTGATGTCCGGCTGTGACATGGCGAACTGTGTGGCTATGCCATGTCCGCTGCCGACGGCGGTAGAAGGTGTTGTCACCAACGCCTCAGGTACTCCACTCGCGGGACTCTTCGTTGACGTAATCACGCCGTACACCACGCGCGTGTCGTGCGATGTCGCGACCGGTCGCTGCATCGTGCCCGGGAATGCGGGCAACTACACGTTGCGATTCGGCGCCGCGGGCTATCAGACGTTGGAGCGCAGCGTCAGTGTGGCGCGGGTTCGAGCCACCACGGCGTGCGGATGTGACGCGGTGACGACGCAGCAGGTTTCACTCACACTGGTGCCACTCTGAACCGGTCGTCCGCCACCCGGAGATTCGCGTGCACATTCGAGCAATCCTTCGTTACCTCGCGCTTGCCGCCGTCTGCGCAGGCTGTCGTGCCAGCGATTCGACGGCGCCGGGTCCCGGGGATGTCAGCATACTGGTGCGATCGGTGAGCGGGCCGACCTCCGCGACCAGTCTGCAACTCGAAATCATCAATGCGAGCGAAGCCAGCATAGGGTACAATCTCTGTACCAGTGGCCGTGTCGATCGACTCCGCGCCGGACTATGGGAGGCCCTCGATACGAGTGGGAGGATCTGCACGCTGGAGCTCAGGGTGCTTGCCGGAAAGGCGCGCGCGGAAGTGGGATACCGTATGCCGTCGACTATCGAGGCCGGCACGTATCGCCTGGTGGTCCACTTTTCGGTGGAAAGCGCGGGCGGCGGTAGCGTCAGCGCGTCGACGGATCCGTTTGTGGTGCCGTAGGTTCGGCGCTGACGCCGTTACCGCAGCACAACGCGCCGTTGCCGCTCGTCGACGCCCACCACCACACCGAGCTGCTTCCCCTCGACCCAGCACCACGGCGACGTTTCGTATCCGACATGTTCATCGGGATCACACGTTTCCGTAGAGCGTAGCCAGCGATAGAGCTTGCTCACGGCGTCAGACGCCGCACGGTTACAGCTGAGCGCGACCGCCGACGTTGCGGGGCCGGTAATGGTCTCGAGGTTCGACGAACCGCGTTGCGCCACACGCGTGTGTGACACGTCTCGGTAGAACACAAACGAGACGCGCAGGGAGTCGCCTTTGGTCCGCGACAGCAGCGGTTGCACGGCGAGCGCCGCCTGCGTCGTGCGCAGGATCTCGGCGATCTGCATCGTGGTGGTCGTCGGCATGTTCGTCGCGCGCAGCTCTCGATCGAGACGCACGGTGAGCGACTCCGGCACGGTCTGGAACAGCGTCTGTCGTTGCACGTTGTGCATCCACCACGACATGTGCCGCAACACCGAATCGTATGCCGCATTTCCGGTCACGTTGCGCGGTGGAAGCATGACCACGCGCCCGAGGTGCGCGGTGTCGATGGACGCGATGCGGGCGTCGTGTCGCGCGCGGCGGCTCTGCTCGGCGAGCTCGTGAAGCGTCTCCGGTCGCGATGGTTCCGGTGAGCGCGCCAGCAACGCCGCGAGACCTGCGAGCGTGGATATGCCGATCACCGCGCCGACGACCGCGCGTGGCAGGACAAACGTGCCACGCATGGGTCGCCGCAGCGGACTCGCGTTCGAGAGCGTGACCGGTTGGGAAAGCGGCGTGGCAGACGGCGCGGCTGCTATCGTGCGCGCGCGCGCATTGGCACTCGCCCGCAGCATGTCTCCGTGCATCGACGCGAGTCGTTGGCGGATCTGCTCGGCCCAGTGCTCGAACTCGACCGCTCCCGCGAACGCGACGCCGTCGAGAAACGGGCCGTGGTATCGGGCAAGTGCGGTGGCGTGATCGCCCGCGTCAACCGCGCGGACAAAGTCACGCATATCCGACGCGAGTACGTCGGGGTTGATGGTGAGTTGACTGGTGCCCGACACGACATCGGCGCCACATTCGCGGCGGAGCGCGTACAGCGTCTGGGCCAGCGCTCGACGGGCGCGTTCGGGCGACACGTCGGGCCAGAGCAGGGCGGCGAGCGCTTCGCGATTGATGGCGCGACGCGGGACGACGGCGGTCTCAATGACGAGATACGCCAACACGGCCAGCGGCTTGCGACGGGCCTCGCCCAGTCGGCGGTCGTCCGAGTACAGCGCCAGATCACCGAGCGTCTGCAGGGTAAGCCGGGGTCGCGGTTGCGGTGCATGCATTGTGCGTTCGACTCTGGAGAAGGTTCTCGAGCTCGTTCTCGCGCAAGGTGGTCGCGTACGTGCGGCGCACAAGGCGTACAGTGCCGCTTCGCGGTCAAACGCGACTCACGGCTATATCAAACCCGACGTTCCGACGATCAAAAGATGTAACAGTTGCCGCCGGCGCTGGCACCGAACGTGCGAACGCTTCGGGATATCGAACGTTGGCTCGTTGAGCGACACCTCATCGAATTTGCGCCGACTTACATCGACGCGATGGAACGTGCTCCAGCGTTGCGGGCATGATGACGGGACGAGCAGGCGTCATTCCGATTCATCAAAAGGGAGTCGAATGCGGCGATTTGTGCGCAACGAGCGCAAGTGCAGCGCTACGGCCGAACGGTGCTACCCATGAATGGCGGGCGGACCGACGTTCAGAACGCTGAGCCCGCCTCGAGCGTAGGTCGAACACTCGCGCGGGCGAGTGCGATCACGGCGCTGTTGGTGACGCTCCTTGCTGCGTGGTACGCGCGTGACGTGCTCCTTTTGGCGTTCGCGGGCGCGTTGCTCGGCGTGTTCTTTCGTCGGCTTGCGCGCTGGTTGCATCAAACGCTGCGCATTCCCCCCGGGTTGGCACTGGCGCTGGTGGTGGTGCTGCTCCTGGGCGGGTTGGGATTGCTCTTCTGGCTCAGAGGTCCGGCCATCGCGTCCGAGTTCGACGAGTTGCGGGACGGAGTTCCCCGCGCTGCGGACGCGGTGAAGGGGCGGTTGCAGCAGAGTGAATGGGGGCAGCGGATGCTTGACGAATTGCCCTCGGTACGAGACGTCATTCCGGACGCGCAGTCCGCCATGAGCAAGGCGTCCGGGGTCGTCTCGCGTACCTTCAGCGCATTCACGACACTGGCGGTGATCCTCTTTCTCGGGATTGCGTTCGCGGCGTCGCCCCGGTCGTACGTGACTGGACTGCTGGCGCTCGTGCCGGCGACTCAGGTGCCTCGCCTGCGCGAAGTCCTGGAACAGGTGGAGCGGACACTCTGGTGGTGGCTGCTGGGCCGCCTGCTGTCGATGACGGTGGTGGGTGTCGCCACGGGCCTAGGGCTGTGGCTGTTGGGAATTCCGTTGGCCGTCATGCTGGCCGTGGTCGCCGCCCTGTTGACGTTCATTCCCAATATTGGTCCGGTGCTCGCGGCGCTCCCTGCAGTGCTGCTTGGCCTCGCGCAGAGTCCTCGACTGGCTCTCTACGTCGTCCTGCTCTACATCGGTGTGCAGGCGGTGGAGACGTACGTGCTCGGCCCGGTCATCGACAAGAGAACGGTCGCCTTACCGCCAGCCGTGACGGTGATCGCGCAACTCCTGCTCGTCATGGTCGCCGGGATTATCGGCGCGGCGTTGGCGGCGCCAATCGCTGCAGTCCTCATCGTGGTGGTCGCGATGCTGTATGTCCACGACGTGCTTCACCGTCGAGACATCGCGCTGCCGGGAGACCAGTGATGGGGCGGCTCGTCGGATTCGTGATGCTGGCGCTCCTGCCCATGCTACGGGCCAGCGCGCAGAGCGACCGCGCGACTGGACGGACGATCGCTGCTGCGAGTCGGTGCGATCGATTCCATCACGTCGGCGCAACGCGCAGCACGCATCGAGCGTCAGCTTGTCCGCCTGATCGCAGTCGCTGGCATTCCGGTCATGACCGTGACGCCCGCCGACGCGACGGATGTCCAGCTGGGGACGCTTCGGAGCGGAGGTGCAAACGTCGGTGCAAAGCGCCTTCTCCCGGCTACTCGAGTCAGGCATTCGCATCGTCCCCCGCGCTTTGGCGGCGATCCCCGTACTCGGGCTGTTCTGGCTGATCGCGTCCGGCGTTCGGAGCCTGCTCCGCGCGGTATTCGCTCGAATCATCGACGATCGCACGGTCGAAAGCTTCGTGAAACAGGGCGCATACTACGCCGTGTGGGCCATCGGACTCATCGTGGCCGCTGATGCACTCGGTTTTCTGCCGCAGATGGTGGTCACCGGCCTTGGCCTCACCGGGCTTGCGCTTGGCTTCGCGCTCAAGGATATCGTCTCGAACTTCGTGAGCGGTTTGCTGATCTTGGCGCTTCGACCATTCGCACTCGGCGACCAGATCGGCGTCGGAGAGACCGAGGGAAGCGCCGAGCGCATTGAACTTCGGGCCACGCAGATTCGTACGTACGATGGCCGGTTGGTGCTCGTACCCAACGCCGAACTCTTCACGTCTCGCGTCACCAACAACACGGCGTCGCCGGTGCGCCGCGCGGTCGTCTCGCTGTATCTGGGATACGACGCCGATATCGCCGACGCGTCGTGACGATGCGAGGTTCGACGCGCGGTGCGAATCCGCCTGCGGTCTAGTCGGCTGGAGGGACGACGGTCTGTGTCGTGTTCGTGGGGCCGGCTTCTGCAGGACTGCGGTCGACGCGTCCCCGATGTGACCACAGAAAGAGGAGCACCGCCAAGAGCAGCGCGGCAATCAGTCCGGTCAATGCGTAGACCGCTCGCGTCGGCGCCGGACTGCTGCGGCCCGAGTCCTGAGCGAGTGCGCGAGCGACACGAGAGAACTCGCGAGCGCCGTACGCGATCACGCCCACGCCCACCAGCACGAACGAAATGCCCAGGAGCAGTGCGATGCGGGAGTCGCGCGCCGGCTCCGGAACCAAGTGCGCGACGGCGATGCCGCCTGCGGCGATGGAGAGACCCGTTCGAAGCCACGCTGCGAACGTACGCTCGTTCGCCAGGTGCGTTCGGTCGTACGCCAAAGCATCTCTCACGTCCGTGAGCGACGTCGGGGGCGGTGGAACGTTGACCGTCATCAGATTCCGGATGGACAGGAGACTCACAACCGCCGGCGCGATCTCGACCACTACCGCCGGCTGATCGCGCCGACCCACCGACTGGTATTCCCGCGGCCGTCCACCCACGACACGATCAGCTTGCACTCCGTCGGCCCCGGCGCCTGCGCGATGTCGAGGCACACTTCCTTGCCCGGGCCCAGCACGCGCGGTCGCGTGCCCTCCAGCCAGTCGGTCCGATCTTCCTTCTCGGCCATCAACTGAATGCCGAGCTCCAACGCGACCTCGTCACCGACATTGCGAATCGTGACCTGGCGGGTACGGCCACGACCGTGGGGGACTGCGGTGAGAATGGCCGAACGCTGCATGCGGCTCCGAAAAAATGAGTGAACCGAAGCCTACTCGGCGGCCGCCGTTGCCGACAAGACCGCCGAATGGGCTGTGCGATTCAGGAGGCGAGTCCGGCAATCGCCGCCGTCAGATCGCTTTCCGTGCTGGTGCCGATCACGGTGCCGCCGCCCTGCGTGAGCACGTCGGTCGCCCGCGAGATATCCGATTCCGCGACCAACAGCACGAGCATCGAGCTCTCGGGCGCGAGTCCCTCACCCATCTGCTTGAGCAGGGCGTCGGGGAATCCGCGGTCAATGAAATAGGCCGCCAAGGCGCCCCCGGCGGCCAGCGTGATCGTGCCGACACCCGGTAACAGCAGGCCGGCGATGGCGCCCACGAGGGCGCTCTTGCCCATACCCCAATCCTGCGACTCCGTAAACTTCACCTCGCCGCTGTCGTCACGGGTCACGACGGCGGTATTGCCGAGTCCGACGGCGGCGCCCTTCAAGCGGTCGAGGGTGCTCTCGGCACCCTTGGGGGTGGAGAAGCTGGCAATGACAATGCGACGGGCCACTGGTTCGGCCATACGAAACTCCTGCGCGCAGGTGAGAGCGATGCCCCGTCGGAGACGACGCGGCCTGAGACCTCGTACCCCGCAAATGCCCTGCCGACTCGCCATCCGGCGCGCTCCGGCCGATACTCGTCCCAATGCGTACCCAATTCCTCATCGCGTCGACCGGGCTCCTGCTGATCGTGGCCGCGGCCTCCGCCATCTGGCCCCCGGCCTGGCTGTCGCTGTTCATTCTTCTGCCGCTGATCGGTCGCGGTGTGGCCGACATGCTGCAAACCAAGCAGGCGATCAAGCGCAACTTCCCGCTCATCGGACACGCGCGCTATCTGCTGGAGATGATCCGACCTGAGATCAATCAGTACTTCATCGAGTCGAACAGCGACGGTAAGCCGTACAGCCGCAACGATCGCTCACTCATCTATCAGCGCGCCAAGGGCGAACTAGATACGCTGCCGTTCGGAACACAGAAAGACGTGTACGCCACCGGCTATGAGTGGATCAACCATTCGCTCGCACCGGCGCATCCCGATGAGGCGTTCGCGCGCGTGACGGTGGGTGGGCCCGGCTGTACACAGCCGTACTCAGCGTCGGTGTTCAATGTGTCGGGCATGAGCTACGGCTCGCTGAGCAAGAATGCCGTGCTCGCACTCAATACGGGCGCAAAGATGGGTAACTTCGCCCACAACACCGGCGAGGGCGGACTCAGTCCGTATCACCTCGAGCCGGGCGGCGACATCATCTGGCAGATCGGCACCGGCTACTTCAGTGCGCGAGATCGGCAGGGGCGATTCAGCGAGTCGGAGTTCGCCAAGCGCGCCACGCTGCCGAACGTCAAGATGATCGAGATTAAACTCTCGCAAGGCGCCAAACCGGGACATGGCGGCATCCTTCCCGCATCCAAGCTCACGCCGGAAATCGTGGAGATCCGCGGTGTCGAGCCCGGACACGACGTGATCTCACCGCCGGCCCACACCGCGTTCTCTACGCCCACGGAGCTGCTGCAGTTCGTGAAGCGGTTGCGCGACGCCTCCGGTGGAAAGCCCGTCGGATTCAAGCTTTGTGTCGGTAAGCGTCACGAGTTCCTTGGCATCATCAAGGCCATGATGAGCACCGGTATCACGCCCGACTTCATCACGGTCGATGGCGGCGAAGGCGGCACGGGTGCGGCGCCGCTGGAATTCTCGGATTCGGTCGGCACGCCACTGAACGAAGGCTTGTCGTTCGTGCACAATGCGCTCGTGGCCAGTGAACTACGCGATCGCATTCGCGTGATTGCGTCAGGCAAGGTGAACACCGGCTTCTCGATGGCCACCAAGATCGCGCTCGGCGCCGACATGTGTAACGCCGCCCGTGCCATGATGTTCGCTATCGGCTGCATTCAGGCGCTGCGGTGTAACAGCAATCAGTGCCCGACCGGCGTCGCCACGCAGGATCCCGCGCTGGTGGGAGGGCTGCATGTAGGAGACAAGTCACACCGGGTGGCCCGCTATCATCGCGAAACGGTGCGGAGCTTCTTCGAGGTGCTGGGCGCAGCGGGGCTGCAACGACCGCAGGATCTCAAGCCGTGGTTCATCATGAAGCGCGTGAGCGCCATGGAAATCCGCAGCTACGCCGACATCTACCCGCAGTTGACGCATGGGCAGCTGCTCACCGATCCGGCGACCACGGGCATGTCTCGTGCATGGGAGAATGCGAGCGCCGCACACTTCTAGGGCGCCGTCAGCACACTTCACCCGGTGACATGTCTCACGACTCAACGGTCGCCCGCCGTGCGCGGATCTGGACGATGCTCGCCATCGTGCTGCTTAGCGCCGCCGCGTGCGCGCCACAGCGACCGGTAACGTCACCCTTGCCCGAGTCGTCGTCGGCGGCGTCTACTAGACTGGCCGATACCGTGTGGTACATCTCGGCGCGGGCCCGTGAAGCCGGACGTGACACGCGACGATTCGCTGATTCGCTCGCCTACGGGATCGCCATTCATAGCTATCGTCGCGCGGCCGATGTGCTCGAAGATGGGCTGGACATCGCCGTCGCCGACTCCGTGCCGCTGACGAGAGACGAGTTCGTGCGCGGCATCCGTGGGGCGATCGGCAGTGAACCGACCGACGACTTCGCCGTGCTGTTCGTACACGGCTATGGCACGTCGCAGCGTGAGTGCTGGCGATACGCATCGGAAGCCCGGATTCGCGCCCGCACACCGGTGCCGTGGGTGGCCTTCTGTTGGCCATCGAACGGTGCTGGCTTCGAGCGGCCAATGCGCAGTGCCATTCTCGACCGTGCCTACCGGAGCGACTCGGCCGTGGCCGTGGAAAGTCAGCCGGCCTTCGCGCGCGCCACCGAGGTCATGCTCGAGGCATTGCCCGCACCCCAGCTCATGCTTGTCTCACACTCGTTGGGGGCGCAGTTGCTGGCTGGGGCGCTTCGTGATTCCACCGCGCTGCACGCGCGACTCGCACACGATGCCACACGGGCCATCGTGTTCGCCGCGCCCGATATCGATCGCGACCAGTTCGCCGATTCGGTAGTTGCACGCCTGAAGCCGCTCACCGAACGCCTGGTGCTGTACACCTCGGGGCACGATCGCATGCTCGCGCTCTCGAGAGTCCGGAGCGGCGCGCCGCGTGCGGGCGAGCGCCGTGACGGGCCATTGCGTGTGTCCGCACTGGAGACGGTCGATGCCACTGAGGGGTTGTCGGCGGAGAACCGCTTTGCCGAAGTATTCGGCACGCATCACGCGCTGCGGCGCGCCTCTGGCATTCTGTTCGACATGATGTACGTCGTCGGTGCGCGGCGTCCACCCGAATGCCGCGAGGCGTTCGGCACGGGCACGTGGAGTGCCGAGGCTGGATGGGTGCTCACGCCTGTCCGGCCGGACCGTGTGGCGCTCGACACTCCCTGTGTACCGGCGAGTGTCGACCGCCGCGTCGATCGCCGCGTCGATCGATAAATCAGTACCGTGACGGCCTCGTCAGCGCGTTAGCGTGATGACGCCACGTCGACGACGACGTAGTGCACGGCTCCGTCGTCTACCAACGGGATGGTGTTGGTTCTGAATACGATCCCGTCGAGCGTGACGCGGGAACCGCGCTGACGAAGCAACGCCGGGTTGCGCACCGTGATCTCGTACGTCGTGCGACCGAAGCGGTAGTGCATCTGGAACTCAGGCCAGTCGCGCGGCACGCACGGTTCGAGTCGCAAGGTGTCGCCGATCTTGGTGAATCCGAGAATGTTCTCGATGCCCACCCGATAGAGCCAACTGGCCGATCCGGTATACCAGGTCCATCCTCCGCGGCCGAGGAGCGAGGGGGCCGTGTACACATCCGCTGCCACGACGTACGGTTCCACTTTGTACTGCGCGACGCCCTCAGGCGATGCGGCGTGCGTGAGTGGATTGATCATCTGGAACAGCTCGAAGGCGCGTTCACCGTCGCCGTGCATGGCAGTGGCCAGCACCGCCCAGAGCGCCGCATGCGTGTACTGCGCGCCATTCTCGCGAACCCCCGGGACGTATCCCGCGATGTAGCCCGGATCATGCGTGCCCACGGTAAATGGCGGCGTGAGTAGCATGATCAGTCTGGCGTCATCGAGCACGAGCTGCTCGTTGAGGGCTTCCATGGCCATGCGCTGGCGAGCGGTATTGCCAGCGCCGGAGATGACACTCCAGCTCTGCGCGATCGAATCGATCCGGCACTCGGAGTTCTCCGACGAGCCCATCGGGGTGCCATCGTCGTAGTACGCACGACGGTACCAGCCGCCATCCCAGCCGTTGGCTTCCACGGCCAGCACGTATGCGTCCGCCTTGCGACGCATGTCCTGCGCCTCGCCGTGGTCGCCACGTGCATCGCAGTATGTCGCGAATGTGCGCAGCGTGGTCACCAGGAACCACGCCAGCCACACACTTTCTCCCTTCCCCTCGGAGCCCACGCGACTCATGCCGTCGTTCCAATCGCCCGTGCCGATCAGCGGGAGTCCGTGCACGCCAACGGTGCATGCGCGACGAAGCGCCCGACGGCAATGTTCGTACACGCTGCCGAAGTCTTCGGTGACCGTGGGCAGATCATAGATCTCATGCTCGTGCGGCTGCAATTCGCGCATCGAGAGGAATGGCACGTACTCCTCGAGTACTGTGGCGTCGCCGGTGACCCGGATGTACTGATCGACCACATACGGCAACCACACAAGGTCGTCAGAGAATCGCGTGCGCACGCCGCGACCACTGTGAGGATGCCACCAATGCTGCACATCGCCCTCGAGGAACTGCCGCGACGCCGCGCGCAGAATGTGCTCGCGCGCGATCCCGGGCTCGGCATACAGGAACGCCATCACGTCCTGCAGCTGGTCCCGGAAGCCGTAGGCGCCGCTGCTCTGGTACAGCCCCATCCGCGCCCACATGCGACAGGAGAGCGCCTGATACAGCGACCACTTGTTGATGAGAATGTCGAACGACGGGTCCGGCGTACGCACCGTGATCGCACTGAGTCGTGTCTCCCATGCATCGACCGTGTGCACGGCGGCAGTCGTGGCAGCCGGTACCGACCGGAGTTGATCCGCGAGACGCCGCGCTTCTGCCTCGGTGCGCGCGGCACCCAGCACGACGACGATCTCGCGCGTCGCGCCTGGGGGCACGACCACGTCGAACTGCAGCGCCGCGCACGGGTCGAGCGCGACACCGGTCATTCCGTCGAGTGCGTCCAGTCGGAGCGCCGCCGGATCGCTGAGCGTGCCGTTGCGCCCGAGAAAGCTGCGTCGGTTGGCGGAGTAGCTGGACACCGGCTCACTGACGGCGAGAAAGGCTGTCCACTCGGCGAACTGGGCATCGAACGTGTTCTGCGCCAACATCGCGTGCTGCTCGGGCGCGAACCGTGTGCGGACCTGATGCTGTGTGTCCTCACGGCGCGAGCCAAGCGTCCATTCTACGAAGGCCGTGATGGAGAGCCGGCGTGTTTCGGTGGACGTGTTCGTGATGCGCAAGCGCGAGAGCTTGGCGGCAGCATCCTCGGGCATGCCGAGATGCAGCAGGGTGTGAATACCGTCGTGCTCGTGCTCGAAGGTGGACTCACCGGCACCGTGTCGCACGAGATAGCGACCGTCATCGATCGGCGCCGGCGTGGCGCTCCACAGTTCGCCGGTCTCGACGTCCTTGAGAAAGAGGACGTCGCTCGTCGGATCGGACACCGGATCGTTGTGCCACGGGGTGACGCGGTAGAAGAACGCATTTTCGGCCCACATGCAGCCGGCACCGCGCTCGGTCACCAGGAAGCCACCGTGCGGATTGCCGATCACGTTGGACCATGGTGCCGGCGGCAGCTGTTCATCGTCCACCCGGATCATGTAGTCGCCAGCTTCGTCGAAGCTGCCGATCCCATTGTCGAAGCGCGCATTCGCCGGCAGCGCCGGCATGATCTCCGGCTCGGCGCGCGCGCGCACGATCCGCGGTATCAACGGCTTGACCAGCGGCCGGAGTGCCGACACCAGCGACGCGATCGCGCCCGGTCGATCGGTCGGCGCGATGCCCATGGACGAACCGCTGGGCGTGCTGCGCTCGAGCGTGCGTGTGGCCAGACTCAGCGCATTCCGCTGTCGGTCGCTGGCCTGCAGGGCCACACTCTCGAGAATGCGGGTCAGTGACCGGCCATCGCACGTGAGCTGCACTCGTGACGTGGCCGATAGCATGAGATAGTCGACCGTCGAGAAGGCGTCGAGTCGACGTATGAACACGCCACCGGGCTTGTCCACCAGCGCGGCGTCGTTGGTCGAGATGACGGCTTCGGTGATGGCGTCGCGAAGTTCCTGCAGATAGTCATGTCCCGACGCGTTGATGATCACGAGGTCGACCGTGAGCGCGCGCCGACGCCAGAAGCGGTGGGCCCCCAGCAGTTCGCGCAGCGTGGGCAAGCCGTCCATCGAATCGATGGTCGCGAGCACGATGGGCCGGTCACCGGAAATCCCGTACATCCACAGCTGCGGCTGTGAGCCGCGATTTCGGCGGATCTCGTCGGGCGGCGGAGCGAGGGATCCGTCGCGGAACAGCAGCTGCGCCGCGATCTCCTGGAACGTGGCCGCGCTGGCCGGCGTGATGCCGAGCTCGCGCAGTTCGAGCTGCGTCGAGGTCCAGGCGAAGTCGAGGGCGCGCTGCGCGGCATGATCATCGTGATAGCGGCCGGCCAGCTCGAAGGCGGCCTTGCGGCTGGAGGCCACGAGTGTGGTAAACGCGACACTGACCGCGCGTCCCGGCGTCACGCGGACGCGGGTGCGCAAGGCGAAGATCGGATCGAGCACTGGTCCGATCGTGCCGCTCAATGCGCCATCGGTCTGCAATGCCGCAGGGTGCCGCACGCCGCGGCCGCGACCGAGAAAGGTCGACCGGTCGGTCTCGCAGCTCACGTCGCCGATGCGATCGGGACCGGCGTCCACGACGTGCACGCACCAGAGCGCCGGATCGTCAGGGGACCGGGGGCGACGCGTGGCGGTGATCGCCGTACACCAGGCGTGCCACTCCGTCTCGACGAAGAGATTGGAGAAGGCCGGATGCGCGCGGTCGGCGTCGGGCGGCGCCATGACGATCTCGCCGTAGCTGGTCAGCTCGATGTCGCGGGGCTCGCTGCCCAGATTGATCAGCGTCACGCGTCGTACCTCGGCGCAGTCGGCGGCGACGACGGTGATTTCCGTACGCGTCTCGATGTCACCGTCGACGCGATGCATCGTGACGCGATCGGAGGCCAGCCATACCTTGCTGTGGTCGGTCGGCGCGCACACGGGTTGATGCGACGTGGACCACGTACGGCCGCTCTCGACTTCCTTCACGTAGCAGTACTGCCCGAGATCGTCACGCGTGCTGTCGGCACGCCATCGCGTGACGGCCAGCGATTCGTAGCGACTGTATCCGCTGCCATTGTGGTTCAGCATCACGGTGTAGGGCAGCGCGCCAAGCATCGCCACGCGCGGCTTCGTGCGCGTGGTCGTGTCCACTTCACGCACGACAGGCTGATCGCTGGTGCTCGCCGGCCGTTCGGCCGGCACACGCGGCGTCTGCGCCTGACGCAGCAGCAGACGGCGCGGGATGCGCTCATGCAGCAGCAGCTGCGCCGACTGGACGAGTGGCGCGGCATGAAAGCGATTCTGCCAGACGTCGCTGTCGAGCAGATTCGTGAGCGAGACCACCGTCATGCCGACGTGGTGCGCCATGCTGGTGTTGACCCGTGCGAAGCGCTCATTCGGAGCCGCACGCGTGTAGTCGAGCGCATCGACAAAGCCGAACTCGCCGAGCGTCCCGAGCGTCTCCAGTCGGCGGAGATTCTCGAAGGCACGCGCCGGATCGACCATGGCCGCCAGCGCGGTCGCGTACGGCGCGATCACCAGATCGCGCTCGAGGCCCCGCTTGAGTGCCAGGTCGGCGATGCCGAATGCCCGGTACTGATAGGTCAGCTGGAGGTCGCGCACATTGTAGGCACTCTCGCTTACGCCCCACGGCACGTTGTGCGTACGACCGTGCGCGCAGTGGCGCTCGACCACCCCGTGGTACGTCTGGTCGAGAATCGTGAACGGCAGCGAACGCATGACGAGCAGCGGCATGAGATACTCGAACATGCTGCCGCTCCACGACACGAGCGCGGTGGCGGACGAGGTACGATTGAGCGGACGCGCCAGCCGGAACCAGTGTTCGACGGGCACGTCGTTCTTGGCGATCGCCACGAAGCTCGCCAAGCGCGCTTCGGACGCCAGCAGGTCGTAGAAGGATTCGTCGGCGGTCAGCGACTCGGTGTGGTAGCCGATGGTGAAGAGCTTCCGCTTCGCATCGTACAGGAAGGCGAAGTCCATCTCCGTGACATACGCATCCGCCTGCTCGGCGAGCGCCAACACGCGAGCCTCGAGGGAGGGCTCGCGCGCGGCAAGCTCCAGGCATGCCTGACGCATCGCGATGAGATGTCCGGCAATATTGCCACTGTCCACAGTGCTGATGTACGCCGGCTCGAGCACATGGAGATCGTGCAGGTCATACCAGTTGAAGAAATGGCCCTTGTGACGACGCAGCTGCTGCAGAGTGTCAAAGGTACGCTCCAGCCGCTCGGTGAGGTCGGCCGACGTGATCAGACCAAGGTCGTGCGCGCTGATCGTGGAGAGCAGCTGCAGGCCGATGTTGGTGGGCGACGTGCGCATGGCGACGACCGACTCGGGATCGAACTGCACGTTGTCGGGGGCCAACCAATGCGTCGAGGCGTTGACGAACCGATCGAAGAAGCGCCAGTGCAATCCCGCGTAGCGTCGCGCGGTCTCGCGGTCGGACGACGAGAGGGCCGGGCGGGACTCGATGCGCTGTTCGCTCAGATACGCGGCCAAGCGCGGTGCCATGATCCACACCAGTACGATCGCACCCAGTAGCAGCTCCGTGGGAAGGAGTGAGATGAGCGGGGCGCCAAGCGCACGCTGCGCTTCGATCCGTTGGTAGGAGATCGCGGCGACAATGCCGAATGCCGCCAGCACCGACATCCGCATCGCGTACCACGTCTCCTGTCCGACGTCACCCACGCTGCGCTCGACGGTCGACGCCGTGCGCCATTCGAGCATGTGCTTGTGGGAGACGAACAGTCGATAGAGCGTGCGAACGATCGCGTCGAGTGAGATCAGCGTCTGATGCAGCAGGAAGGCGAGTGCGAGGCCCGCCTGCTGGATCGACACCAGGGCGTCCTGGCCCACCGCCGCGTAGTACGCGCGCCACGACTTGTCGCGTGGTGGTCGCACCAGCGCCAGGGCGAGGGACGTCGCCCAGGGCGCGACGATCGCGCCGAGTGCGAGCAGCGTCCAGCGCACGATGGAGCCGGGCAGTACGGTCCAGGCAGCCAACAAGAATGCGAGCTGCGCCAACTCGACCGTGCTTCGGCGCATGTTGTCGAGCACCTTCCAGCGGGAGAGCAGCGAGAGCCGGTTCGGTTCCGTGCCCTCCGCGCTGGGTACGTGCCGCCCGAGCCACGGCAGGAGCTGCCAGTCGCCACGGATCCAGCGGTGTTTTCGGCGCGTGAATGCCACGTAGGACGACGGGTAGTCGTCGTACACGATCACATCGGTGGCGAGGCCGGCTCGCGCGTAGTTGCCTTCGATGAGGTCGTGCGACAGCAGCGTGTTCTCGGGGAATCGTCCGTGCGTGGCGAGTTCGAACGCATCGACGTCGTAGATGCCCTTGCCGGTGTAACTGCCCTCGCCGTAGAGATCCTGGTACACGTCGGACACGGCCGTGGAGTAGGGATCGACTCCCGGATGTCCCGACGAGATGGCGGCGAAGTGCGATCGGTGGGCACTGGGCAGTGACACCCCGACCCGCGGCTGGAGGATGCCATAGCCGCGCACGATGCGGCGGCGGGCGGGGTCGTAGACGGCGCGGTTGAGCGGATGCGCCAAGGCGCCGATCAGCGACGGCGCGGCGTCCGGCGGGAGGACGGTATCGGCGTCGAGCGTGATGACGTACTTCACCCCACGCAGCGCGTCGGGATCACCGACGATGGTGGAGAAGGCCGTGGTCGGATCGATGGCGTGATCCACCAGTGGCTCGGTGGTCCGTCCATCGGCGCGTAGCACGCGATTGAATTCGGCGAGCTTGCCGCGCTTGCGCTCCCAGCCCATCCAGACGCCTTGCTGCGGATTCCAGCGTCGCGGACGATGAAGGAGATGGAAGGGCGTGATGTCATCGTGTGCGTAGCGTTCATTCAACTGCGTGACGCCGTCGACGGCCTGCTCGAGTAGCGCCGTATCGGTCGGCGTGGACTCCGTGGAGGCGTCGGTAAAGTCGCTCAGAATGGCGAAGTGCAGATGCGCTTCACGGTTGGCAAGGAACTGCACTTCGATCGTTTCGAGTGCATCCGCGACGTCGTCGCTCGTGCCGAAGAGCGTGGGGATCACCACGGCCGTTCGGTACTGCGATGGGACACCGAGGGCATGCAGGTCGAGTCGCGGCAGGACATTCGGCGGCAACAACGTGGTCACCAGCTGATTGAGCACCGTTACCGAGATGTCGAGCGCCGGCAGAAAGGCGAAGAGCAGAATCAGCCACAGCGACGCACGGGCATCCGGCTCGACGATCAGGATGACGGCGAGGGTGGCGAGAATCGTGCAGGTCACGAGACCGCCCACGAACACGACGTTCGGGTGCGTTCGCACGGCGCGCTCCAGTCGCTCGCTCAGCGTCGGCGTATAGCCTGCCGTGCGTTCGAGTTCGCGCACGCCATCGTCCACCAGGAAGTAGCCGACGTGCGTGAGTCGCACATTGCTGCTGCGATCGATGTCGCCGAGTGGACGATGGCACAGATCCACCGCCCATTGGGCGACGCTGGCCTCCCGGTGGCCGGTACGCTTGGCAATCCGTTCGACCACATGTCGGTACGAATCGCGGGTGGCGAAGGTCATTTGCGGATAGAACCCGGAGGGGTCCTCGCGCAGCGTCGCCTCCATGATGCTTTGATGCTCGACGAAGGTGCGCCAGTCGCGGCGCCCGACATCGCGGAGGCTGGTGATGCCGTTCGCCATCATCAGCTGCGTCAGCGTGAGACGCTGGGCCGAGAGCGCGACTGCATTCTCAGGCGCGAGCCCCGCATCGCGCAGCCACTGTTCGAGCCAGGCGAGGGCCGGTGAGGCGCCCTCCGCATGACGGAGTGTCTGCAAGAACTGCGAGACGAAGTGCGGCGTGAGCGCGAGCTCCGCGTCGGCGAACTCGCGCAGGGCCGCCCTGAGCTCGGAGCCGCCTTTGTTGTTCGCATCGAGAATGTGCGCGGCCCAGCGATGCGCGGCCTCCAGCTCATCGAGACGCTGCACCGTTCTCAGCGCCATACGCCGGATGCTTTCAATCAGCCCCAGCCGCAGCATGGCGGGCATCGCCCACAGCTCGCCGATCGCGAGTGGCGTGACACTCTGAAACGCCTCGACGAACAGATCAACGTTCTCGAGGTTGATGCGGGCTTCGCTGTGTGAAATCAGCGAGATGGCGATCTCGTAAACGCGCGGATAGCCCGTGAGCGGACCGGCGGCCAACTCGGGGAGTTCGCGGTAGTAGCTCCCCGGCAGGCTTTCCCGCACTTCGAGCAGATGCTCCTGCACGACGTGGTAATTGTCGAGCAGCCACTCCGCGGCTGGACCGGCGTCGACGCCGTCTTCTCCGGCTCGCAGGAGGCGCGTGTGCGCGTCGGCGAGAATGCTTCGGGTATTCGCCAATCGGGCGAGCAGGCGCGCCGGCCGAAGCGCACGGCGCTGATCGGCCAGCTGTTGGCCACGGGCGACGGCCCGGGCGCGCGCCGCCAGATGCTCCGTGCCAAGCAGATCACCATGAATCGGGCCGGCAAGCAATTCGTCCGACGCGTCAATGCGATCCCGCTCCAACCACGAGATGTTCATGCGAGACACCTCGCGGCCATCCGATCAGCCCACGCGCGGGCGGCGCCAGGGACATCGAACCAGTGACGAGGGCAAGTGCGGTGCGAAGAACGAGTCAACGGGCAGATCCGTGTGCAAAAGGGAGACACGGATCACATACCACGCTCGGATCCGCAACTTCCCTAGTGCACAACTCGGGCCTGCCGTATCGCCGAGCCGGGCAATACGACTACGGGCGCCGACGCGCGTGCGCGCTATGGCCCACTCATCCGTGTCGGAGGCACGTACGGGTGGCGGCGTACTCCGGTGCAGCCCGTCGGCGTCACATGGCGGCTGGCGGCGGCGAGCTCATGCGCGCTAAAGTGCCCGACAATTCGGTACCGGGCGCGACCGTGTTGAACACCGTCCCATACTTTCTGACATTCGTGTGGAGTAGCTCGAGTCGCTGATCCGACTCGTCCGTATCCACCAGAATCTCATAACGAATTCGTTCGAGCTTGGGTGGCACATCCTGGCGGATCCCATGCACGCGCACGTGGGCCCCGCGGAACGCGAAGTGCAACATGGGCGCAACCCGTTCAATGCCTTTGAGCATGCACGCCGCTAACGCTCCCAACAGGAGCTCGGCAGGATTGAACGCATCGCGGCGTCCCGCCAGATCAGTGTCGAGTGCGATCGAGGCATCTTTGCAGTGGGCCACACTGCCATGGCTGTCCGTGCGAGCCGCTGAAACGACATACTCGAGCTTACTCATGGTGCTCCGCGAGGAGTTCAACCCGTCCACCGCGGCCGGCCTGCATCGACGATGGCATGACATCGACCAGGAAGCTGACTCGGCTCCGCTGCTCGAGAAGGGCGGGGAACGCTTCCGGATTGGCCATCGCTTTGCGATGGAAGAAATAGTCCAAGCCATCGTCGCCACGCACGAAGGCGTATTGCTTGGGGTGCACTTTGATCACGACGCCGTGGCTGCGTGTCGACGCAGACTCCGTCGCCGCGGACGGCGTGCTCAACGACTCTGGCGACGATGACGAGAGTTGAGGCGGGCCGAACGGATCGGCCCAGTCGTCGTACGGCAACGCGACGGAGACGGTACGCGTCGATGCTCGGGGTGCCTCACGCTCGATTGGACGAATCACCGGCCGTTCGATCGGCCGTTCGATCGACCGTTCCTGATGGACTTCGATCTCCGGCCAGATATCGTCGAGCCAGATCGTATTGAAATCGCGCACGTGCTGCGGGTCGTCCGGATCGCTGTACTCACGCGGGCAGGCGCCGCGAGCACTCACCAACGCCACACGCTTGCCGAGCCGTCGCACCGCCTGCAGTGCAGGCAGGAAGTCGCGATCACCGCAGACGACGATCGCGATGTCATATGCTGACAACGCCGCCATCTCCAGCATCGTGGTGGCCAGCGCCACGTCCACGGCCTTTTCGCGCGGCTCGAACGCATCGTCCTCGGCGCGGTCGGCGCGACGCACTCGCCGCCCTCGATAGTCCGTCTCGAAGCGGACCACCTGATAGCGATGCTCACGGCGGAGCGCGTCGTAAAAGTCACGTCGGCGCTGCACGACGTCGTCATCTTGTGGATCGTGGTTCGTCGCGATCGCACCGAAGTAGTACGACCGCACCAGATCGATGTTCGCGCCGACATCCATCTGCGCGGCGATGCGCGAAGCGCACACCCGCGGCAGGGCGCCGAAATCCACCGGACCACCGGGACGACGTACCGCCCCGCGCAACTCCCCAAGACGCACGGCCTGCACGCCGGTCCACGTCCCATCGACGAAAAGCATTCCTCGCGTTGCCATCCAGTCCTCCCATTTAATAGTCCACGTGGGGCAATGGCTCTTCCACTGGTAACCTGCGCGCGATCGGGGAGCGTTGGCAAGCGTCCCCTGATCGCGCGCCGGCGATTCAGCGACTCCGGATTACCGGAGAATGGCACTCCAGATGAGCGGCCACGTCGCGTTCGATTGCGCCCGATACTGCGGGCGGAAGCCGTAGAGGTACACGTGGCCCGTGCCCACGGCGGCGTCGACCATCGCGGCGCGGCCGTTCAGTCGTGCGCCGCCGAGCAGCCAGCCGGAGAGCAGGGGATCACCGGCGGATGGATAGCGCAGCACCACGCTCGCCTTCGTCGTGTCGGTAATCGCGAACGTGGGACTGTCCTCGAACCACACCGCGGGGGTGGGGGCGCGATATGTCGCCGCGACGGGATGCGCGCGATTCACCTCGACCGCGAACATTGACCCCGGCGCATAGAAGTCGGTGTTGCGCACGTTGGCCAGCACGTTGGTGACCGGGAGCGCCAGCGTTTCGATCGCGTACTCACTCGCCTCGTTGAACGCGAGCAGCGCGCCACCTTCGGCCACAAAGGTTTTCAGCGCGGCCGCACCGGCATCGCCCAGGCCGCCGCGCAAGGAATCGGGATATGGTGCTCCGAGTCCACGACGCAACTGCGTGGCGGGCTGATCGGGCAGCAAGATCGCATCGAACTTGGCGCGCAGGCCGCCTGCGCGGATATCGCGGTCGTGGACCGTGGAGAAGGGAATGCGATTCGCGTCGAACACCCACCGCGTCCACCCTTCATCCATCGACGCGCTGTAGCTCTGGTAGATGGCGATACGCTTGCGACTGGTGCCACTCAACCCCGGCACGTCGTACGCCGGCTCGGCCACCGGCTTCACCACGGCACCGAGTTGCATCGTGGGCGATTTCACGGCCTGCACGTCCACGCCGAACAGCAACGGCAATGTGTGCGCCGTGACGTCATAGGGCCTCTTCGGCGGGCCGCCCGGATATTCCTGCAGATTCGGGTACGCCTGTCGCTCCAGCAACGCCTTGGCGTACGAGCCGAATGGCTGCGCAGTCGGTACGAGATAGCTGCCGGCAGGCTGGCTTTCGTGGACCACCACTTGTCCGTGCTGTAGCGTCCACAGCAGTCGCGCGAGCGCGGCGGGGTCACTCTGCTGCTTCGAGATCACGTACATCGCCGGCAGGTCGGTCGTCGTCCACGGATGGTCGGCCGCCAAGGCCCGTTCGCCAAGCGTGGCGTAGCTCTCGAGCCACGCCCCGCGGTCGCGGGCCGCCTGCACCAGCAGCGCCCACGTCGCGCTCACCTGATACGACACGATGTCGCCGATGCCCCAGCGACCACCCGGCCACACCGCGGGAAAATTCCACGACGCGATCTTGGCGTCGTAGCCACGGCCGGTGGTGAGCTTGTCGAATGGGATGTCGATGGAGGTGGCGAGCCGTGCGCTCGCTGTTTCGGTGAGGATGCGCGCGCCGCGATGATTCAGTGAATACTGCCGTGCCGGTGACCACTGATCGTACGAGGCGTTGGTGGCGATGCCGGTCTTGCCGTCGGCGGTCATGCGCCACGCCATCGCCATACCCAGTGCGTTGGTGCTCGCCGTAAGCACGGGATCGATGTTCGGTTCCAGCGGATCCATGTACGGCGGAATGAAGATGCGACCGGCGTTGGCGCCTTGCTGATGCACATCGTTCACGATCTGCGGCGTCCACGGCGTGTAGAGCGAGTCGACCGTGTAGCGCGTCTCCTTCTGCGTGAACGCGTACCAGTCACGGTTGTTGTCGTGGCCAGTGTAGAAGTGGTACAGCGACGGCGGATTCGTGCCCTCGGCCGGCGTATCGAGCGTGCTGCGGTACCAATCGCCGACGATGTCCACACCATCGGGGTTCTGACTCGGCACCAGCATGATGATCGTATTGGCGAGAATCGACTTCGCTTCTGGTGTGTCGGCGCGCGCGAGTCGGTCGGCCACTACGAGCGGCGTAAGGAATCCGCCCACTTCGGTGGAGTGAATGCTCGACGTGATCAGAATGACGTTCTTGCCTTGCGCGATCAGCGACGCCCGCGCACTGGCCGCCCGCTGTCGCGGATCCATCAGTTGCTGTTGGATCTTCTGATAGCGCGGCAGGTTGGCGAGCGTGGCCGAGTCGCTGATGAACGCGACGATGAACGGCCGCCCCAGGGTGGTCTTGCCGAGCGTTCGAACCGAGATGCGCGGACTCGCCTTGTCGACGGCGGCGAAGTAGTCCGTCACCTGCTTCCACGAGGGGAGCTTTCGATCGGCACCGGGTTCCCAGCCGAGAATACTTGCCGGCGAGGGAATCGCGGACGTCGCGCGACGTTGCGCGCCGGCGGTGGTGGCGGACGACACGAAGCAAAGCGCCGCCAGCGTACACGAAACGAGAGCACGGGTCATCGGAGCACCATTCGGGTTTCGGGTGAGCTGCTCCGGACAATCTGCCGCGAAATGTCCCGCTTGGGAAACGAAGCCGTGGCGGCAGGCGGTCGTCAGGCGATGAGGTCGGCCATCACCTCGGCCGGCGTGCGACAGCCGGCGAGCGCCAGCGCGAGATCGCATTCGTCTTTGAGCAGCTGCAGCACTGTCTGCACACCATGCTGGCCGTTCACCGCGAGTCCCCACAGCACTGGACGTCCGAGGAGGACGGCTTGGGCTCCCATGGCGAGCGCCTTCAGCACATCGGTGCCGCGGCGGATCCCGCCGTCCACGAGCACGGCGCCGCGACCGTGAATGGCGTCGGCCACCTCGGGCAACGCGCGCGCGGTGGGAATGGCGGTATCGAGCTGACGGCCGCCGTGGTTGGACACGATCACGCCGGCCGCGCCATGCTCGATGGCCAGCTTCGCATCGTCGCCGCGCACCACACCCTTCACCAGAATGGGCAGCGTGGTGATCGACTGCAGCCAGGCGAGGTCGCGCCACGAGATCGACGGATCCCAGTGCCGATCGAAGAACTCGCCGAGCGCCGAGAACGAGGGCCCGTGTGCGCTTCCCGCGAGCGTAGCACGCAGCGTCACGCCGAGATTGGGAACCGGCACGTCGGGGGGCAGGTGGAAGCCGTTCAGGAGATCACGCTCCCGTCGCCCCAACAGCGGCGCGTCGACGGTCAGGACCAGCGCCGTGCAGCCGGCGCGCTCGGCTCGCTGCACCAACTCCGCTGTCACGCCACGATCGCGGTAGATGTAGAGCTGGAACCAGAGAGGCCCCGCCGCGGCGGCGCGAACGGCCTCAATCGTCCGGTTGGACAACGTCGACAGGATCATGCCTGCGCCCGTCGCGTGTGCCGCCTGTGCCGTGGCCACCTCACCATCCGCATGGGCGAGCTGCTGGAACGCCATTGGCGCTACGAAGACAGGCCAATCGAGTGTGTGCCCGAGCACGTCGGTGCGCAGCGAGCGCTCGGATACGTCCCGCAGCACCCGGTAGCGAAGCGCGATGTCGTTCCACGCCGTTCGCGCTGCGCCCAGCAGCATCTCGTCGTTCGCCCCGCCGGCGTAGTAGTCGTACACCATGCGCGGGAGCACGTCGGCGGCCGCGGACTCGAACCCGTGCAGATTGATCAGTGGCGTCGGAGAGGACATGCTGGAAGATTGCTCCGGTCGGTCCATTGCGCACGCGTCTCTCCACCAGGTCAGTGCACGGTTCATGATTCACGCCCAGCACGATCCGACACTCGCGATCCGTATCGTCCGGCAGCTGCCGCTGCATTACGCGGAGGGGGCGGATCATACCCTCGACCGCCCGGCACACGTGCGGGCCGGCTCCGGGTTAGCCTGGGTCGGCGAGCGATTGGCCGTGGTGCAGGATGACGCCAACTTCATTGCCCTGGTTGATCCCGCGTCGGGGCAAGCCACCGCCGTCGTGTTGCCGGCCGGGGAGAATGGGGTGCGCCAGTTCGACACGGGCCGCGGCAATAAGAAGCAGAAGTTCGATCTCGAGGCGCTGGTCAGCATCGATTCCCCCGACGGCCCGTTCTTGCTGGCCATCGGCTCGGGCTCGTCCAAGCGACGCGAGCGCGTGGTCACCGTGCGACGCGCCGGTGAAGCCGACGAAACCCTGGCGCTGATTGCCGCGCCCGCCCTGTACGAGGTGCTCCGCGACACGCGGGACTTTGCCGGCAGCGACATGAACATCGAGGGTGCCGTGCTTATCGGCGACGTGCTCCGACTCTTCGGGCGCGGCAATGGCGAGGCCAGCAAACACCATGAGCCGCTCGACGCCACCTGCGATCTGCACTGGCCCTCGGTGAGGGAATATCTCGCTGCGCCGGACGACGTCGATCCGCCCGCTCCCCGGCGCTTGCGGCAATACGCGCTTGGCGAGGCCGACGGCGTGCGCCTGAGCTTCACCGACGCCACGCTCGCGTGGGGCGATCGGTCGGCGCAGCCGGTGGTGCTGTACACGGCCGCCGCCGAAGGTTCTCCCGATTCCCGGCGCGACGGTGACGTGGCCGGCAGCGCCATCGGCTTCGTCGACCCCCGCGGCGATGGAACCGTGATGCGATACGCCTTGCTGTGCGACGAGCAGGGCGGCCTGCTACCGCTCAAGGTCGAAGGCATCGCCTGTGGGCGGGCCGACGAGCGCCAGGTCTTCGTGGTGCTGGATGTCGATGATCCCGACGCCCCCTCGCTGCTGTGCGAGCTGCGTCTGGAAGGCCCCTGGCCGTCGCTGCATTCCCCCATATAGCGCTCAAGAGCATTCGCTGATACAACAGTGTAGCCCGACCTCCTTTCCCCCCCGCTACCGACCATGTCTCGACCTCTGCTCGCTCTGCTGCTCGCCTGCTGGCCCGCCATACTCCAGGCGCAAGCGCAACCCGTGCCGGCCACTTCTGCCAAGCCCGGATGGAAGTGGACCATGGACAGTGTGAACGCAGTGGTCAACGAAGTCCGCGCGGGGCGCTCGCTGCAACCGGCGGCCTGGCCGAATGGGTCGCGCGTGGCGGTGCTGCTCTCGTTCGACGTGGACAACGAGACGATCGCCATTCGATACGGCGAGCCCACCGTCGGCTCGTTGGCCGAGATGCAGTACGGCGCCCGTGTCGGCCTGCCGCGCATCATGCGGCTGCTCGACAAGCACAAGATTCCGGCGTCGTTCTTCATACCGTCGGTGAGTCTGGCGATCACACCGTCGATGGCCGATCTGATCAAGCAGAGCGGTCGCCATGAGTTCGCGGTGCACGGCTGGATTCACGAGCTGAACATGACGCTCCCTGATTCGGCCGAACGCGCGTTGCTCGCGAAGGCCGTGGCTGAACTCACCGCGCTCACCGGGCAGAAGCCGACGGGCTACCGTGCGCCAAGCTGGAACTTCAGTCCGAACACCTTGGCGATTCTTCGAGACATGGGCTTTCGCTACGAGAGTTCGCTCATGGCCGACGACGCGCCATACGAGCTCGTGCAGCGCGGACAACCGACTGGCCTGGTGGAGTTACCGGTCCAGTGGATTCTAGACGATGCGCCGCTCTTCGATCCGCGCGGCGAACGCTACATGAATCCGCGCGATGTCGCGCGGGTCTGGATGGACGAATTCGACAAGGCGTACGAAGAGGGCACGATGTTCGTGCTCACACTGCATCCGCATGTCTCGGGGCACCGCTCACGTATCGTGGCCCTCGAGCTGCTCATCGCGCACATCCAGGCGAAGGGCGCCGGCAAGGTGTGGTGGGCCACGCACGCGGACGCGGCCGAGTACGTGCGCAAGGCGGCGAAGCTTGGCGAACCGAGGGCCCGATAGTGCGCGCCGTGCTTCACTCGGCGATGCTGTCGATGGCGATCGGCGTCACGCCGGCCTTCGCGCAGCGCGTGGATTGGGCGAACACCAGCGGTGATCCCGGCGCCATGCGCTACGCGCCCCTGTCGGACGTTGACCGCAGCAACGTGGGGCGACTCAAGCCCGCGTGGCGCTGGAATACCGGTGAGCGCAGTGTGCGCGCAGGCGCGAATCAGAAGGCCGCACGTCCCGGTCTCTTTCAGGCATCTCCGATCGTGCTCGGCGATACGATGTACGTGTCGACGCCGTACGCGGCGGTCGCCGCACTCGACGCGCGTACCGGTCGCGAGTTTTGGAAGTTCGACCCGGAAATGTGGCGCACCGGACAGCCGTCGAACGGTACCGGTTTCGTACACCGCGGTGTGGCCACGTGGGCGTCTCCACGTGAGCGGCGGATCTTCATCAATGCGCGCTGGAAGCTGATCGCGCTCGATGCAACGACGGGCAAACCGATCCCCTCGTTCGGCATCAGTGGCGAAGTCGATCTCACGAAGGAGCTGCGGCGCGCGGTGAACCAGTTGCAGTACACGAACACGTCGCCGCCCGTCGTTTATGGCGATCTAGTGATCGTTGGGAATGGCGTGGGCGATCGCATCCGGTATCGCAACGATCCGCCGGGTGACGTGCAGGCGTTCGATGTGCACACCGGCAAGCGTGTGTGGAGCTTCCACACCGTCCCCGATTCCGGCGAGGTCGGCTGGGACAGCTGGGAGGACGGATCGTACAAGTACATGGGGCACACCAACGTGTGGGCGCCCATGAGCCTCGACGCGGCGCGTGGGTTGCTGTTCCTGCCGGTGTCGACGCCCACGAACGATTGGTATGGTGGCGATCGCAAAGGCGATAACCTCTTCGCCGAATCGGTCGTCGCACTGAATGCCAAGACCGGCGCGCGCGTGTGGCACTATCAGATCGTCCATCACGGCCTCTGGGACTACGATCTGCCGGCACCGCCGGTGCTTGCCACGATCACGTGGAACGGTAAGCCGCGCGATGTGGTCGCGGTGCCTTCGAAGACCGCGTGGATCTACGTGTTCGATCGTGAAACCGGGGCGCCCATCTGGCCGATCGTGGAGCGCCCCGTGCCGAAGAGTGACGTGCCGGGTGAGCGTGCCGCCCTCACGCAGCCGATGCCCACCAATCCCGCGCCGTTTACGCGTCAATCGGTCAGCGAGAAGGATCTCATCGATTTCACGCCGGAGCTCAAGCGTCGTGCGCTGGCGGTGTTCTCCAAGTACCGAAGCGGACCGATCTTCACGCCGCCGTCGCTGGAAGGCACGATCGTGATGCCGGGCTCGATCGGTGGAGCGGGTTGGGGTAGCACGTCGTACGATCCCGAAACGCACACGCTGTACGTGAAGGGCACGGACAACCCGGTCGTCTATCGGGTGCAGAAGGGCGTGCCGAACGACACCATCGGCTTCGAGTACACCGTCGATCTGGTGCGCAGTGGTCTCGGGGTCACGGCCGATCCCGACTCGGGCAAGGCCGATCACGCGCCCCCCGAACAGCTGCCGCTGATCAAGCCGCCGTATGGCACCATGACCGCGATCGATCTCGACACCGGCAAGCGCCGCTGGCAAGTCACGCTCGGCGATACCCCAGCGATTCGTAACCACCCGTTGCTCAAGAACGTGAAGCTGCCGCCGCTCGGTGTGGCCGGTGCCGTGGGTGGTACCGTCACGAAGGGCGGATTGATCTTCGCGACCGGCGGAGGGTCAGTGCTCTACGCCCTCGATACCCGCGATGGCTCCGTGAAATGGCAGTTCGATCTCCCGGCGGGACGGGGCTACGCGAACCCAATCGCCTATCGCGGAGCGAACGGGGTGCAGTACATCGTTATTGCGACCGGCGGCGGTGACAATGCCGAATTGATCGCCTTCTCCCTCGACGGAAAGCACTGATGGCGATTGCCTTCTCACATCCCACTCGTGGAGCTCACATGCGTCGTTTCTGCGTGCCACTGATCGGTCTCGGCGCATCCCTGACCGCCGCATCGCACGTCGCGGCGCAATCACGCGCGCCCGTTTTCAATCCTGCCGCCCTCACGGCCCAGCAGCAGCTGTCGCGCGAGATCTACAAGGAGCTCGTCGAGATCAATACGGGCGTGGAAACCGGAAACATCACCACGGCGGCGCTGGCCATGGCCGCTCGCTTCAAGGCGGCGGGCATTCCCGAGGCCGACATCTTCGTCGGTGGCCCCCGCCCGGAGAAGCACAACGTCGTCGCGCGGATTCGCGGCAAGGGCGGTCGCCGACGCGCCCAAGCCGCTGCTCCTGTTGGCACACATCGATGTCGTGGAAGCGCTCAAGGCCGACTGGTCGCCCGACCTCGATCCCTTCGTCTTCACGGAGCGCGACGGCTACTACTACGGACGCGGAACGGCCGACGACAAGGCGATGGCCTCGATCTTCGTGGCCAACGTCTTCCGCATGAAGCAGGAAGGGCTTCGTGCCCGATCGCGACATCATCATCGCGCTCACCGCCGACGAAGAAAGCGGTCCGGCCAACGGGGTCGACTGGCTGCTGAAGAATCACAAGCGAGCTGGTGGATGCCGCGCTGGTGATCAACGAGGGAGGTGGAGGTACGCTGCGCGATGGAAAGCCGCTGTTCAATAGCGTGCAGGCCACCGAGAAGATCACGACCAACTTCACGCTGCGCGTGACGAACAAGGGGGGCCATTCCTCAGTGCCGCGTGACGACAACGCGATCACGTCACTCTCCGACGCGCTGTCGAAAGTCGGCCGGTACAAGTTCGCCATCCAGCTCAACGAGGTCACGCGCGCGTTCTTCTCGCAGACGGCCGCGTTGGAAGAGCCGGCCATGGGCAAAGCAATGAAGGCTCTCGTGGCGAACCCTGCCGACAAGGCGGCGATCGCCGTCGTCACGGCCGATCCCAAGTACAACTCGATGCTGCGCACGACCTGCGTGGCCACGGAACTCAAGGGCGGTCACGCCACGAACGCGCTGCCGCAGCTCGCGGAGGCAAACGTGAACTGCCGCGTGTATCCCACGCAGACGGCGCCGCAGGTTCAGGCCGAGCTCGCGAAGGCGATCGCCGACACGACGGTGCAGGTGATCATCCGGTCGCAGCGCCCAGCGTCACCGCCGTCGGTGCTGCTGCCGGAGCTGATGCAGAATGTCGCGCGCATTACCAAGGAGCTCTGGGGCGAGATGCCGATAATCCCGACGATGAGTACGGGCGCGACCGATTCGCGCTTCTTCCGCGCCCTTGGCGTGCCGGCCTTCGGCGTGTCCGGACTTTTCGCCGATCCCACCGTCGACGCGCGCGCACATGGTCGCGATGAGCGCATGGGAATCAAGAGCTACTACGAAGGGCAGGAGTTCCTCTATCGCCTCACGAAGGCGCTCAGCGCCAACGTGGTCGCGCAGTAGTGCCGGCGACATGATTCGTCTCGAGGCATTGAGCGCGCGCTTTCGCGCGGACACCGGTCTCGGCGGCGGCGGCGCCGCGCTCGTGCTCACCCGTGGGCTCGAGCGGATCGGATGGCGCTCGGTCCGTGAGCCCACACCCGAAGTGTTGGCCAGCTATCTCGTCATGCTGCTCGATGCCTGCGTGCATGAGCATCGCGATCTCGTGGCGCTCACGCATGGCATCGCCGCGGTGTTCCGGGATGCGGGTCCCAGTCTCGATGGTGGGCTGCCGCCGATCGAGGCGTATCTGCCGGCCGCCGAAGAACTGCTGCAGCACTACGTGAACAACGACCTCTCCGAACGCCAAACGCCGATCCCGTAAGGGATCGGCGTTGGTCCATCAGGAACCAGTGGTGATCAGAACGCGGTGACCGCTTCGAGCACGAAGCCTTTGAACCGGCCACCGTTGCGGATGTCCGACTTCGCAAAGCCCGTGTAGCGCTGGTCAACCAGCTCGCCCTTGAGCTCGAGGCTCTGGGTGATGAACCAGCCAGCCGCCAAGTTGCTGCGCGAGACGGTGACCGCTTTGTTCAGGCCGCCGAGATCGCCTTCGACCTGGTTCCACCGGCCGCCGACATACACCTTCTCGCCCGGCAGGAAACGGTACACCGCTTCCGCCATGTACTGCTTCACTTCACGTTCCGGGTTGTTGTCCGGCGCCGAGCGACCCTTCGCCCCTTCGTACATGCCGAAGAGCTCGAGGCCGTGGTACTTCACGAACGGGTTGATCATGTACGAGTTGCCCTTGTCGCTGAAGCCCGGGTTGATCGCGCCCGAGGTAAAGTTCGCCGACTCGGTCGCCTTGTCGTTCTCGAGCACATAGTAGTAGCGCGAGCCGCCACGGTCACCGGCATACAGCGTGTTGCTGATGGCGCTCTTCTGCGTACGCACCGAGCCGGTGAGACGAACGCGGAGGTCACTGTTGAGCTGACGGTCGAAGCCAAGCTTTGCCATGTACGCCGGTGCACGGTCCGCCGGTCGCGCGATGTTGCCGCGAATCTCACCGTTGGTCACCGCGACGACGCCCATCAGGCCTTTGTGGCGGAGCTGTGCTTCCACACCGACTTCGGTGGTGAAGGCTTCCATGATCGCGTTGCCGACGAACGGGTTGTACAGCGCCTGACCGTTGTCCGAGCGACGGAAGTGGAAGTCACCGTAGTTCACTTCGAAGTGACCGATCTTGAGCGTTGCGTACTTCATCAGGGTGTTGAGCGCCTTGATGTCGATCGGCGAATCGTCGATCTGAATGAACCCGTCCTTCACCCACGTTTCATTGTGGTGGCGCGCCGAGAGATACGAGGTGAGCTGCACCCGGATACCCTTGGCGAGCTGCGCATGCATGTACAGGTTGGCCGTAGCGTTGTTGAAGCCATTGCCGATCGTCATGAGGCGATTGCGATTCGTGTTGGCGACGCTACCGGCGTTGCCCGGTGAGACGGGAACGGCTGCCACGAAGACGGAATCGGCGGTGTTCTTGTGCGTCAACCCCTGGAACTGCTGCGTGAACGCCGCGCCCCACGCCAGCTTGAAGCCCGTGTACGCCACGCCCGCTTCTTTCGGCGCTTCGAACACGTTGATGCCGCGCGCATCCTGAGCGCGCAGGTACTGAATCGTGATCGGCTGCTGCGTCGGAGTCTTGGAGCTGTCGGTGTTCACCGCCGGCTGGGCGCCGAGGGGGGCGATCGCCACACTGAGCAGCGAGAGCGCAATGAGAACTTGAGTCTTTTTCATATAGAGGTCTCGGGAGGGGAGCGATTGTGACCGGACTACCGGTCAGTGTTGAAGCAGGAGGTCGAACTGCACGGTGACGACTTCACCAACCTTGATCGTGCCCATCATCAGCGTGGGCGGTTTTACGCCCCATTCCCTCATCTTGAGGGGCACCTTGCCCGTCACGCGCAGGGCGCCGTCGGCGCGAACGAACTGCACGGGTACCGCAATCGGGTGCGACTGCCCGTTCATCGTCAGCGAACCCTGAACGGTCGCGCCCGGCGGCGTTCCTTTGGTGAGGTCATAGCCGGACAGGTCGAACTTGATTTCCGGATACTTCGTGGCCACGAGCGCCTTGCGCATGTGCTCGTTCATTGTGCCGTTCTTGCACTCGAGCTTCTCCACGGGAAACTCGACCTCGAGCGTACCGGCCACTTTGCGTCCGTCGAGGACCGCGTCCGTCACGCCACTCTCGGCGTCGATCTTCGCTTCGATCTTGTCTGCGGTGCAGGTCCAGGAGCGCAGGGTCGACGTGCCGTCGAACCAGAGACGGCTGCCGTTCGCGAGCGTCATGCGCTCAACCGGGCTGGACGTGGCGGCGGTGAGCAGAAGCACCGCCGAGGCTATTGTGAGATGCGAAACGCGGACGCGCATCGTGATTTCTCCAGTGTGATGAATCCACAGCGCTGGACAGCGCGCTGATACTCGTATACTCGGTCCGTGTAGGGCGCCCCACGGTCAGGGCGATCCGGATTGTTTGTGGTGATCCGGCACGACTTTGGTCGTGAGAACCCCTACAGCGTGCAATTACAGCGTGCAGCTGGCGGGCGAGTGTTCGGCAACGGTTGCCGTCGAACTGACGTTCGTGAGCGTCAGCGTGGTCGTGCCGATGATCGGCATCTTGCTCATGATGCGCACGGGCATGTGACAGCCCGCCATGTCGAGATAGATGCGGATCACGCCCGCGCCCTGAAAGCGCTTCGGGTCGCGCACGTGCATATCGAGCACGCGGGTGCGGAAGACACCCGCCGGTGTGTCCACCATCTCTTCGCCGCGCACGTACACCACGGTCGGATTGCGCGCCTCGTCGAAGTGTCGCGAGAACGTGAAGGTGCCGTCGTGATCGAGCGGGAGGCTGCGCAGGAAGTACATGAACGAGAGTTCGTCCAGCGGCAGCGGCGACGCGAGCGACTGCGATGCACCGTTGTTCCGCGTCCACGTGTTGGTCGCGGCGTCGATCTCGACGGTCTCTTGATCACGCGACAGCGGATGCTTCTCGGTTTTCTCGAATCGCGTCGTCGCGAACGTGGTGGGGTCGATCCAGGAGGTGGTGCGGTCGATGGCCTTGATGGGGCCGCGTTGCGCCTGCATCACGAACACCAGACGCCAAGTCAGCGTCCCGCGCTCCATGACCGGTCCCTCCACCCGCATCTGCCCCTGTCCGACGTTGCCGGCCCGGGACACGTTCACGCGATAGTCGAGCACCTCGCCCATGGCGAAGGCCGGCCGGCTCGCTGCGCTCAGCGCGGCGGCGAGCGCGGACGCTGGCGGTCCACTGCGGGCGACTTGCGCCACCGACGCCTCCGGACACGCCGCAGAAAGCACGGAGAGCAGGGCGGCCGCGACGGGCGCGGATGAGAAACGGCGACGTACGAACGAGGCAAGTAGCATTACGGCGAATGCTCGGCACTCGGTCGATCCGAAATCAGCGGGAAGTACCCCGTTTCTCGTCGGGTTTCCCACTACACGGCTCTGTGCGCGGGATCACGTTTGTGGTGTCGTGGTGGAAGCGCCGTCGGTCACCAGCTCCGAGGCGGCGGCCGCGACCGTCGACATCTGCGCCGCGCGCGTGGCATACCATCGAGGGAGCACGATCGCGTTGCGGGCGAACGCCGCGAGTCCCGCGACCGCGATCGCGACGGGACCGAACCAGACGCCCGACGGATCGAAGCCGGTTTGGACCGCCACGACGCCGGTCATCGAGAGACCGAGCACCGAGAATACCGTGCCCAGCAGGTTGAAGATGCCGGCATCGCTCTTGGTCGTGGACAGGCGAAGCTGATGACCGCCCTGGGCCGTCGGTTCGAGATGCGCGCGCAGTCGACCGTTGCCCCACTCGCGGAGCGATCCCTCGCCGCGCACCGCGCCGCTCGCGCCAAAGGTGCGCCGGAAGAGCACCACCATCCGCTCCCACTCCGCGTCGGTGACGCGGCGATCGAACACGACGGTGCGCGCGACGCCTACGGGAAGGCCCAACTGCGACTGGCGCTCGGGCGGTAGATGATTCCCGCGCACGAGCGCGGCGGCGGCTCTCGCCACCGCGGCCGGAGCGATGCCCGCCTCCTGGCCGATGCTCGTCAGCTCGGCGAGCGTGAGACCGTTCCCCGACCCGTGATGCGATGCCCCGCTGAGGCGCTTCGGCTCCGCAGGCGTGTCCTCCTCGAGCTCGAGGAGGCTCGCCTGCTCGAGAATCATCGAGACTTCCTGCTCGTCAAATCGACGCGACGCATTCGAATCCATGCGTGAACCCAAATGCCAGCGGGCTACCACCGCAAGCGGTCGGGCGAGGCGTCAGTGAAACCCGTACATAACATGCCAGTATGCCCGACAGTGCGGTCGGGGCCGAGGGGGCACACTCCAGCATCGCGAAGGTCGGCGTTTGCCTGTGAGGGATCATGGAGTGGTTCGTTCGCGCGTTTCTGCGGTCCAGCGTCTGCTGGCTGGCCGCTGGTGTCAGTCTCGGGACGGCGATGGCCGTGCATCCGGTGTGGGCCATCTATCGACCCGCGCATCTCCACATGAATCTGCTCGGATTCGTGTCGATGATGATCTTCGGTGTCGGCTATCACATCATTCCGCGATTGGCCGGGAAGCCGCTGTACAGCCGCCGGCTGGCCATGATCCATCTCTGGATCGGCAACGTGGGACTGCTGTTGTTTGCGCCGGGGCTGATGCTGCAGGCGACCGCCCAACCGGCCGCACCGTTCGTGATCGGCATCGGGGCGACGCTCTCCGCGGTCGGCGCGTACTGCTTCGCCTGGCAGGTGTGGCGCACGCTGCAGGAAGTCGAGGTCACGCCAACGCGTGCGCCGGGAGACGCGCCGGGAGACGCGCCGGGAGACGCGCCGGGAGACGCGCCGGGAGACGCGCCGGGAGTCGCGGCCGTCACGCCACGTGTGCGACGCCCGCTTCGGGTGCTCGACGAGCACACGCCGGTCACAGAGGGCTAGTGTGCCGTGTTCGTGCGCACTCGCTTGGACATCGCAATCGCCGACGCAGGACACGCGCCGGCGAATTCATCGGTCTGCGCGATCGCCGGTGACACGTCTCCGCGAGCAACCCGCTCGAACCCGAAGCGGGGGAAGTACCGCTCGGCAGTGGTGGTCAGCAGATAGAGCGCGGTGAGTCCGCGCTGCTCTGCCGCCTCGATGAGCCGTGACACCACCTGCGCGCCCAAGCCGTGCGCTTGCCACGCCGGGTGCACGGCAATCGAGCGGAGCAGGGCATCGCGTCCGCGCACCTCGAGCCCGCCTGTCGCGATCACCACCGTCGGCTGCGCCGGGTCGGTGGCCACCACAAAATCCTCCGCGTCGAGCTCGAAGATCGTATCGACCCCGACGGTCGGCAGCGTCACCAATGTGAGTAGCTGCTGCACGGCCGTCAGGTCATCTCGCGTCGCGCGGCGCAGCGAGGGCGGCCCGCTCTCGACGCTGCCACTCACACCGCCGTACCGGGCTTCTGCGCGCGCACGAACGCCGCCATGAACTTGCCGTCGATTTCGTCGAGATGGGCGCTCACATCGATGCCGCTTTCGGACAGGAACTGACGGGCGTCCTCACTGCGATAGAAGCGGGTCGGCTCGACGGATGTGTCGACGAAACCGACGTCGGTGAGCAGGCGCGTGAACTCGGTCTCCTCGAGCGCGCCGGCTACGCAGCCAACCCACAGTTCCATGTTCCGTCGTACGGCCTCGGGCACTTCGCCGCGAACCACGACGTCGCTGACCGCGAACCGCCCGCCCGGCTTCAGCACGCGAAATGCTTCGGCCAGCACCGTGCGCTTGTCACCCGACAGGTTGATCACGCAGTTCGAGATAATCACGTCGACACTGTTGTCGGGCAGTGGAATCGACTCGATCTGTCCTTTCAGGAACTCGATGTTGGGGATGCCGGCTTCGGCCGCATTCTTCCGCGCCAGCGCCAGCATGTCGTCGGTCATGTCGAGACCGTAGGCCTTTCCCGTCGGTCCGACGCGTCGCGCCGACAAGATCACGTCAATACCCCCGCCTGACCCGAGATCGAGCACCACCTGTCCGGCCTCGAGCTGCGCGAGCGCGGTCGGGTTGCCACAGCCAAGCGACGCCAGCACGGCGGCGTCGGGTAGTTCATCGGTCTCGCCGTTTACGTACAGGTTCGACGTAATAGGATCCACCGACCCGTTGAACTCGGTTCCGCCGCAGCAGGAACTCGTCGGGCCGCAGCAGGACGTCGGCTCCTTGAGGTCGAGCACGCGACGGGCGGCCGCGCCGTACTTCTCGCGGACGACTTCCGTGACGTCCGCGGGGGCGGAGGACTTGCGGGACGTGATGCCGATGGGAGCAGTCATGGGGGCAGCCTCGAGAAAGGGATCCAGCCGTGGAAAATGTAGCACCAAAAAATCTTGATGCGTTGGGTCAAAAAAAAGAGCGCGAACTTGAGAGCCTGAACAGCGCTACCCGCAGCAGCGGCCGAGCACCGTCAGCGTGCGGCTTCCCGCCGCGCGCGGCGACGCCAGCGTGTGCACGATATCGTGGGCTTCGGTCAGGGCGTCGGGCACCAGCGTGTAGTACGACCAGCGGCCATCCTTCCGGTCGGTCACCAAGCCCGCCTCCTTGAGCACCTTGAGGTGGAAGGAGAGACGGGACTGCGCCACGTCCAACGCCGCCTGCAAATCACAGACGCACCGCTCGCCATCACCCAGCATCTGCACGACCGCCAGCCGCGTCTCGTCGGACAGGGCGTGGAAGATGTTGGTCGAGCGGGACAGGTCGATGGACGCGGCGGTCATACAAAGAACATATCATAAAAACTTGATGCGTCAAGGAGCGGCGTCAAGTGAGGCCAGACTGAGCACTGTGGGGTATCTTCACCGCGTACGCTGATTCACCTCTCTCGACGACGATCGACTATGCGCACTACGAATCCCGTTCTGTCCCGCCTGGCCGACGCGGCACGTGCCACCGCCGCCGGTTCGCGCTCGGGTTCCATGACCACCGCCGGCGTGGCGGGCAAGGCCGCGATTCTGCTCGCGGTCGTGCTCTTCTCGGCGGCCGTCACCTGGCAGCAGTTCGCCACGGGAAACCTCGACCTCCTCATGCCCGCGATGCTGCTCGGTGGCATCGGCGGGTTCATTGTCGGCATGATCGCCAGCTTCAAGCCGCAGACGGCACCGTGGAGTGCGCCGATCTACGCCTCGCTGCAGGGCATCTTCTTGGGCGCGGTGTCGGCGCTGTACAACCTCCGCTTTGCCGGACTCCCTCAGCAAGCGGTGCTCCTCACGTTCGGCGTGGCCGCGTCGGTATTCCTGCTGTATCGCTTCAACATCCTGCGCGCCACGGAAGGCTTCAAGCGCATGATGCTGGCCGCCATGATCGGCATTGGCCTGTTCTACCTCGGTTCGATGCTGCTGTCGCTGTTCGGCGTCTCGATCGGCTACTTCACGTCGTCGGGCCCGCTCGCGATCGGTATCAACCTCGCGATCGCCGGTGTCGCCGCGCTCAATCTCGTGCTCGACTTCGATCGCATCGAACAGGGCGTGCGGGCTGGCGCGCCGAAGCAGCTCGAGTGGTTCGCCGCGTTCGGACTCATGGTCACGTTGATCTGGTTGTACCTCGAACTCCTGCGCCTGCTTTCGCGCCTGCAGGGTCGTCGCAACTAGTCTGCGCCGCGTAGGTGCACAACGCCCCGATCGAGCGATGCTCGATCGGGGCGTTGTGCATGCGGGAGCGGCGTGCGCTACTGCAGGCGGAACAGGTAACTGAGCTTCATGAAGAACTGATCGCGCGTCCGCTGCAACCGCTCCGGTCCCGCCGGGCGATTGGCCGCCAGCGCGTCGCCGTAGCCGAGGTACACGACAGTGCCAGGTGACGGCAGATACGACAGCAACACGTCGATGCGGGCGCGGGTGCGCTCGAAGGCCGCAGCCCGCGTGAGCGCGCCACTCGCGCTGCGTAGATAGATCGGCGCATTGGTTCGCGTATCGTCACGCAGGGAATCCTGCGTGACCACCGAGCGCTCGCCGATCACGCGCACGAAGAACTGCCGGGTGACCTGATACTCGGTGCGGATGCGCGGCGTGTTGCGCGTGAGGACGCGTGTGCCATCGCTGCGTCGGTCGAAAGTGTCGTAGTTCCAGGTGGCGGCGACACGCAGCTGTTCGGTCGGGCGAAGCGTCAGTGTGTTCTGCAAGCTGAAGATTCGCGACGAACTCCATTCCTGAAAGTTTTCGTCATAGCCCACGATGCCGAAGCCGCTGTAGCTGAAGCGCCGGAACTCCGGCGTGCCGACCGAGAACACCCAGTCGCGATTGCCGATCTTGGGTGCCCCTGTGTACGCCACGGTGTCGACGCGCCCGGCGGTACCCGGTTGGAGCATCACGTAGTCGGTGTACAGCGACGGGTCGTAGCCAAACACCTCGAGCAGGAGTTGCGTGCCGATCTGCCAGCCGCCTTTGAGCCGCGTGTTGGCACGAAAGTGCAGCTGGCGGTCCTGCGAGCCGTCGCCGTTCACGAAGCTGTCATACTGATAGCGCCCCAGCATGAACAGCTCGGGACTGAACAGTTCGACCAGCGCTTTGGGCTTGCCGTAGAAATTCCAGCGATGCGTGGCGGAAATGTTGGCGATGCCTGGACGCGCGATGAATCCCGACTGCGCGTCGAAATCCGGGCTGATGCCATTCAATGCATACCGGGCCACGAAGCGGCGGCCATTGCGCGAGGCGCTCACGTCGAACAGCGGAGCGCTGAGCGTGCCGCTGTCACTGCTCGTGAAGCTGCTCGCCACCTGGCCTTGCAGGTTGTAGATACCGCGCACGAAGCGACCGTCCACGCCGACCACCCGGTTCCATCGCTGGCCGTCGATCTTGTCCGTATACGCAACGCCGAGCCGGCTCTGCGCACCGAGATCGCGCTGCAGTCGCACGATGTTGTACAACGGCGAATGCGTCTGGCTGAACGAGGCGTCCTTGTTGTCGACCGCCGACAGCACGCCGATGTCGAAGCCGCCGTACTTGCCCGTAAGCTTACTGGCGGCCACCGGCTGCGCGATGCGACGCGTGTAGATCAGCCGGTTGGGCGTGGTGAATTGCTCCTGACTTTCGAGGAAGAACGGGCGACGCTCCGGAAAGAACACCGCCTGTCGCGGATCGTAGGAGAACTGGGTGGCGTCGGCTTCGACTTGTGAGAAGTCGGGATTGGCGGTGCCCGCGACGGTCAGGTTGCTGGTGACGCCCCAGCGCACGCTGCCGCCCAGCTCAGGCCGCCCTCCGCTGTAGTCCCATGCGGCGTTGCTCGAATTTCGCGTGCCGACCGCGCTCGAGGTGACGGTGGGAATCACATCGACCGTGAGGCCACGTCGCAAATCGCGGAGTCCGGCCAGGACGCCCGATTGCGCGAGAAAGGACGAGGCACCGCGAAGGGCGGGCGTCCACGTCTCTTCGTGCCCCGTGATCTGCACCGTGCGCGCCACATTCAGCTGCCAGCGCTGTTCGTCCCCGGCGCGGTAGCGCAGACTCTTGAACGGAATGGACAGCTCCACCTGGTAACCGAAATCCGTGAGCTGCCCCTTCGACTTCCACACATAGTCGGGGGCGAGATCGGAGCTCTCGCGTGCCTTGGCCGATGTACTCGTGAACCCGCCGCCCAGCACGGAGCCGGTCTCGGTCAGCACGCCATCACTCTGAATGCCGAAGGGATTCACGGCGAACACCAGCGCCTGCCGACTGTCGCTGTACGTCCCAAGGAACAGCTGCACATTGTCGTCGGCCGAGATCTTGTCGCGGTCGGCGAGGGTGGCCCGCACGCTGCCGGGCGCGGCGAAGGCGCGGATGCCGACGTGCAGTTCCGTCGCCGAGTACCACACCAGCACCTCGGTGCTGTCCTGCGCGGCGATGCCGTCGGCCGGGAAGAACTGGGAGAATCCGGTCAGCAGCGCCGCGTCGGCCCACGCGGGTTCATCCAACCGGCCGTCGACCACGACCGCCGCATCGCGACGCGGGGTGGTCACGGTGAGCTGACCGCGGCGCCCGTTGAAGACCGCCCCCGCGTGACGCGAACGGAGGGGTGCGCTGTTCGTCGTTGTGGGCGCACCGGCCGATGCTGGCGTCGGGCCAGGCAACGTCGACCCAGGAGGGACGGGTTGCACGACCTGCAACAGGGCCGCGAATAAGTATGACGTTGGCACGTTCAGCGGTGCGGATTCGGTGGCGAGTTGAGCGGAGCGTTCTGACCCGTCCGGCTTTTGCGTCGATTCGGGAAAATAGCACTCGCGCGGCCATTTGGGTGAAGCCGCCTTCAGGGCATCCGGTTCGCATAGTTATGCAACCGATTGTATTCTTTACGCGTTGGACCGTAGTCGTTGGCGCTCCAGTTCCTTCCCACTCTCGAGGAGACCCGCTCATGCAACACCCTTGGCGTGCCCTGCTGGTCCTGGCAGGCACGATCGCGGTAGCCGTTCCTCAAGCCCGCGCGCAAAGCGGGCCGGGGACACTCACCGTCCGTGTGACCGACGTCGCGAATCAGCGTCCGGTCGAAGCTGCGCGTGTGTTCCTCGTCGGCACCACCTTCGCCGGTGCCACCGGTGTCGATGGTCGCCTCATTCTTCGCGGCATTCCCGCCTCCGAGTACACGGTCCGTGTGCTCCGCGTCGGTTACACCGAGCAGACGAAGCGCGTGCCGATCGCTGCTGGTCAGACGGCCAACATCGAGTTCGCAATGGCCACCGCAGCGATCAACCTTGCCGCCGTGGTCACGACGGCCACGGGCGAACAGCGTCGCGTGGAAATCGGAAACGCCACAGCCAACATCGATGCGAGCAAAGTGCTCGAGTCGGCCCCGGTGTCGAATCTCAGCGACCTGCTGAACTCGCGCGCGCCTGGTGTGACCGTCACGAGCGGTTCGCAGACCGGCACCGGCTCGCGTATTCGCGTGCGTGGTATGAATTCGGTGAGTTTGTCCAACGAGCCGATCTGGATCATCGACGGTATCCGTATGACGTCCGACAACGCGTCGTTCAACACGGCGACCGGCAGCGGCGGCACCACCGGCGGTAACAACGCCAGCCGCGTGGGCGACCTGAACCCGGAAGAGATCGAGAACATCGAGATCGTGAAGGGTCCGTCGGCCGCGACGCTCTACGGCACCGATGCCGCGAACGGCGTGATCCTGGTGACGACCAAGAAAGGTCGTGCCGGTGCCGCCCGTTGGAACGTGTACGGTGAAGGCGGCACGCTGTTCGACAAGAACTACTACCCGGATGCCTATAGCCTGTACGCCAAGTCGGGCACGTCGACCACGTCGTCGCGCACCAACGGCTGCAGTCTGCAGGCGGTCGGTCTCGGTACGTGCACGGCGGATTCCACCGTGTCGCTCAACATCTTCAACGAGAAGGATCTGACGCCGGTTGGCGTCGGCCTGCGTCGTCAGATGGGCGCTCAGGTGTCCGGCGGTACCGAAGCCGTTCGCTACTTCTTCTCCGTCGAAGACGAGAAGGAAACCGGCGTACTCACGCTGCCGCAGTTCGAGCGCGATCGCTTCGCCGCGCAGAACCTGCCCCTGCGTCCGTGGACGAGCAATCCCAACGTGATGGCGCGCAAGTCGCTTCGCATGAACTTGAACGCGGCCATCAACCCGAAGCTCGATCTTACGGTTGCCACCAACTTCATCAACATCAACCAGCGCTACTCGCTCGAGTCGAACGCCACCGCCGGACTCGGCTCGCACCTGTTCGGTGGCCCGGGCACACGCGAGAACGGCACGGTCAGCGGCCTCGGCACCCCGCTCAACGGTTATCGCGCGTGGACTCCCGGCTACATGTGGCAGGAGAAGACCAGCCAGGCGGTGAATCGCTTCATCTGGTCGGCTGGCGCGAACTGGCGTCCGTTCAGCTGGCTGGCGAACCGGGCCACGGTCGGCAGCGATTTCAACAGCCGCAGCGACGAGAACCTGCTGCAGAACGGCGAAGGCCCGCCGCTCACCGCGACGACGCGTCTCGGCGCCCGTGGTCTGAACCGGGTGAACACCAACAACGTCACGGTTGATCTCGGCTCCACCGCCACGTACAACCTGCTCAATCTGAGCATGAAGACGACCGCTGGCGCGCAGTACATCGGTTACACGAACACGTTCGCGCAGACCGGTGCGACCCAGCTTGCTCCCGGCTCACAGTCGGTCAATTCGGGCACCATCCTGTCGGTGAGCGAGGGCACCACGATTCAGAAGACGTTCGGTGTCTTCGTCGAGCAGTCCGTCAATGTGGGCGATCGCCTGTTCCTGACGGCGGCCGTGCGCAGCGACCAGAACTCGGCGTTCGGTACGAACTTCCAGAGCATCGTGTACCCGAAGGCGTCCGTCTCCTACCTGGTCTCACAGGAAGAGTGGTGGAAGGCGCCGGATTTCGTGAACTCGGTTCGCTTGCGCTACGCCTATGGTCAGTCGGGCGTGCAGCCGGGACCGAATGACGCCATTCGGTTCTACACCTCGAACAGCACCAGCATCGCTGCGACCGACCAGCCTATCGTCGTGCAGGGTGCGCTCGGTAACGACAACCTCAAGCCGGAACGGTCGGCCGAGCAGGAAATGGGCTTCGAGGTGGGCATGTTCAACTCGCGCCTCAACCTCGACGCGACGTACTACAGCAAGATCACGAAGGATGCGCTGATCAGCGCGATTCTGCCGCCATCGTACGGCGTCGTGGCGTCGCAGCTTCGTAACCTCGGCTCGGTGAAGAACGCCGGTGTTGAAGTGGCCATCAACGCGCAGCTGCTGCAGGGCGACAAGTTGGGCTGGGACATCAACCTGTCCGGCTCGGCCAACGACAACAAGGTCGTGTCGCTCGGCAACAACCCGCCCCAAGTCGGTACCACGTCGCGCATCGTTGCCGGCTATCCGATCTCCGGTCTGTGGGCGCGTCCGATCACCGGTTGGGATGACAAGAACGGCGACGGTCTGCTCACGTACTACGCCGATGCGGCGCGCAACGAAGTGTTCGTCGGCGACTCGGCGATCTTCCGTGGCTACGCGGCGCCCCGCTACATGGTCACGCTCGGCTCGGGCTGGGACTTCTTCACCCGCAAGCTGCGTGTCAGCACCATGTGGGACTACCGTGGCGGCAACAAGTGGTACAACAACACGGAACGCATCCGCTGCACGCGTCCGAACTGCTCCGGCCGTCTCAACCTCGACGCCGACTTCATCGATCAGGCCACGAACATCGCCGCCAACGAACACTCGGCGCGTACGCTCGATGGTTACTTCCAGCCTGGCGCGTTCATCCGCCTGCGTGAAATGTCGGTGCAGTACACCTTGAGCCCGGCGCTGGCGTCGAAGCTCACCCGTGCCAAGTCGCTGAGCTTCGTGCTCACCGGCCGCAACCTGTTCCTCAGCACCAAGTATCGCGGCACCGATCCGGAGTCGGGTTTCAACACCACGTCTGGCACGGAAGCGCCCAACGAGTTCCAGACCGTGGGTCCGCCGAGCTACTTCCTCTTCCGCGTCAACGTCGGCTACTAGGAGATCCGCCCCATGACCAAGAAATTATCCGCGGGCAGCTCCACCATGCCGCGACGCCTGCGTACCGGTATCACACTGGCCGTAGCGATGTCCGCTGCTGCCTGTCAGACGGCGAACGATGAGTTCCTGCGCGTAACCGATCCTGACATCATCCTTCCGTCCGAGGTGGCATCGCCGCAAGCGGCAGTCGCGATTGCCAACGGCGTGATCTCCACTTTCCGAAGCACCACGGGTGCGGGCGAGAGCACATGGCTGTTCGGCGGCCTGCTCGCCGATGAATGGTCGACGAGTTCTACGTTCATCCAGAACGACGAAACCGACCAGCGACAGATTCAGGAGTTCAACTCGTCGATCACGGGTATGCTCCGCAACCTGTATCGCGTGCGTACTCGTGCCGACCAAGCCATTCCGCTACTGGTTACGCTTCGGCCGGACCTACGCGCGCTGATTGCCGAGATGTATCTCGCCCGTGGCTACGCCGAAATGCAGATGGCACTCGACTTCTGCAACGGCGTACCGATTGGCAATGGTAATGCCGATCCGGTCCCCGAGAACGGGGCGCCGAAGTCGAATCAGGAGCTGTTCGCCATCGCGGCGGCTTCACTCGATACCGGCCTCACGTACGCCAACGGCACCGATGCCGCCAGCGTGCTCATGAACCGATCGTTGCGGGTGGTTCGTGCGCGTGTGGCACTGGCCCGGAACGACTACGCCACCGCTGGCACGTTGGTCGCTGGAGTGCCGACGGCCTTCCAGTATCAACACACGTTCTCGGCGACGGCGGGCACCAACACGATCTGGGGACAGGGGCTGAGCTCTCGCCGCTACAGCGTCGGAGACAGTCTGGAAGGCAACACGCGCACGATTCTCGTGCGCAATGCCACTCCGTTCGCGTCGGCGAAGGATCCGCGCTTGCCGGTAACGATCCCGACCTCGGGTTCGGTGAACGGACAGGACGGACTCACGTACACCCGTACCACCACCATGTGGGGCCAGTTCACGGCGGTGGACGTGGTCAACGGCATCGATGCGCGCATGGTCGAAGCCGAAGTGTTGCTGAAGAACGGCAACGTGGCGGGGTGGCTCGCGATTCACAACGCGCTGCGTGCGGCGCCGCCGAAGCTCGGTGAGATCCAACCGGCCGCGATGCCCGCGCTGGTCGACCCGGGCACGGAAGCCAGCCGCGTGTCGCTGCACTTCCGTGAGAAGGCCTTCTGGACCTTCAGCCGCGGACAGCGCCTCGGCGACATGCGTCGCCTCATTCGCCAGTACGGACGCACCGTCGACAACGTGTTCCCGCAGGGAGTGCACTACAAAGGTGGAAACTACGCCAGCGACGTGAATCTCCCGGTGGTCACCGACGAGCGGAACAACCCGAACTTCAAGGGTTGCACCGATCGACTCCCGTGATAGCTGCAGAGTAGGGAGTAAGAAGTAAGGGGTACGGAGTACCTAAACGAGACGGGCCCCGAACGGTGGATTGTTCGGGGCCCGTCTGCTTGTCCCTACGCCGTACTCCCTACTCCCTACTTCGCGATATAGAACTATTTCGGTTCCAGAATCGCAGTCACGCGATCCACAATGTCGCTCCAGTGCGCGCGATTGGTCGTGCCGGCCGAGGCGAGCGCGGCGGCGCGTGCTTCACGCTGAATCTCACGCAGTTGCAGTCGGGCCAGGGCAGGCAAGTCACTCTGCGCGAGGACTGGGGCCGACACGAACGGCACGAAGCGCGCTGCGGCACCACCACCACCTCCACCAAAACCGGGAGGTCCACCGGCCGGTGCGGTGGGCGGCGTGATCAACGCCTCCAGGCGCTGCACGTACACACGCTGCAGCTGCCGACGACCGGCATCCGGCGCGTTGCCGCTGAACACCGCGCGCTTGAGATCGGCCATGTACTCGGCCACCGGATATGCGTTCACGACGTCGTACTTCTCCGACTCGGCCAGACGGCCAAGGCGCGCGGGCGTGAGCAGCGACGTGAGCACACCGGCCTGACGCGTCGAGACCACGTTGCTCGGGCCGATCCGCTGCGCGATACCCGGCGGCGACAGCCACGCCGGCGTGGTGAACACGTTCGACGAGAGGAACGCCAGCGCCGCCTGCTGGCGCGCCTTTGGCACGAGGCGATACACGGCACCGGTCTGCTCGGAGGTCTTGAGGTCCACTTCAACACCGCCGACCATCGTGGCCACATGGTTCATGTTGCCGAACCAGCGGGCCACGGTTTCCTCATACAGCTCACGGAGCTCGGTGTAGTCCTCACCCGGCGTCGAAGTCCACGCCACCAGATTCGGAATCACGCGCTTGTAGTTCATCGTCGAGAACGTCGATGCCCTGATCGGGTCGTCACCGAGGTCTTCCGTCTGATTGCGCGGGTCGCCGGCCGCGAGCTGCTGCGACGCGAAGCGGTACGGGAACGGGCCGGTCTGCTGCGTGAGCCAGCGATGCAGCGTGGCGCGCTCGGCTTCGGCGCTCGGCGCCGCGATCACACGATAGCCCCAGTTGATGGCGAAATCGTCGAACGGTCCCACGCGACGGATGAAGTCTTTGGGCTGCAGACCGTCGCCCGGCTGTGCGATGTAGTTCTGACGCGCGTAGTCCATGATCGTCGCGCTCACGCCGTACACCCGCGTGAACGACGGGCTGCGCAGCGAGTCGACCGGGAACGATGCCGACGCGATCATGTTGTGCTGCAGTCCGAGTGCGTGGCCGATCTCGTGCGTGATCACCTGACGCATCGTCTCGCCCATCAGCTCTTCCGGAATATCGAGCGTACGCGCCGACGGATTGGCGGCTCCGGTTTCCATCATCAGCCAGTTGCGATACGAGCGCATGTGGTTGTGATACCACGTGATCTCGCTGTTGATGATCTCACCGGAACGCGGATCGTGCGTGTGCGGGCCCGTGGCATTGCGCGTGAGACTCGCCGCCCAGCGCACGATGGAGTAGCGCGCGTCGTCGAGGTCGAAATCCGGATCCTCCGTTTTTGTGGGGGCATCCTTGGCGAGAATGGCGTTCTTGAATCCAGCCTTTTCGAACACCTTCTGCCAATTCTCCACGCCCTCGCGCACGTAGCGCTTCCAGCGCGTCGGCGTGGCGGGATCGAGATAGTACACGATGGGCTTGATCGGCTCCACCAGTTCGCCGCGGGCATACGCCGCCGGATCCTTGGGCTCGAGGCGCCAGCGCGTGATGAACTCCTGACTCTCGGCCTTCTGCACATCGAGTCCGTAGTTCACGCGGTCCACCGAGAAGTAGCCCACGCGCGCGTCGGCGTAGCGCGGGCGCATCGGCGTCTTCGGCAGCAGCACGAACGACTGGCGTGTTTCCATCGTCACCGTGCCACCGTCGGCATCGCTGGGCGGCGTCGCGGCATCGAACGTCTGCACCTGCCGGACTTCGATGTTGATCGGAAAACCGCGCACGCTGCTGATGTAGCTGCGCGCCGCATCGTAGCGCCGTACCCCGTAGGTGCGACGCGCGTTGGCGTCGAGCCCCGACGTGGCGGGATTGTCGTTCGCGAAGAAGTCGGTCACATCGATCACGTACGCGGCGCTGTCGCGTCCGAACGCGGCAATCGGAAAGGCACCGATGATCGCCGGATAATTGTTCTGCGCGACGCTGCGCGCGATCGGCAGCGAGTCGTCGGCCACGGCGCCTGTGCTCACGCTCTTCAGCAGTACGCGGTCGTTGACGCGCTCCCAGCGGATCAGTCGCTCGTTCAGTGAGCTACCTGCGCTCTGGAAGCCGCCGGCGCCCGCCGGCACGCCGGCCACGCGCGTGACCATCAGGAAGTCGCGGCCCACGAGCGAGTCGGGGACCTCGAAGAAGTAGCGGTCGTCGACGCGGTGCACGGTGATGCCGCCCCGTTCGGTGTGCGCGCGCGCCGGAACTACCTGCGCGTACGGGCGCGGGCCACGTCGTGCGCCAGCGCCAGCGGCACTGGCGGCGCCTTCGGCGGGTGGCTGCGCGGCTCCGCCGGCGGGCGGTGTCTGCTGCGCCAGGGCGACCGGCGCCATGACGGTGCTCGCTGCGGCGGACAAGAGCACGCCGGCGAGAAGTTCACGAGGGAAATGCATAGAGATCCGGTACGGGGGACAGGTCGGGCCAAACGCGCCCGGCAATAGTGCCACTGGCTATACGCGCCGGCAACGCCGCGTGATGGAACGCCGATGGCTGCGGCGCAATCGGTGGCCAGAGTGTGCGGAGAACGGCCCGCGTCCTGTACATTCGGCGGCATGTCCATTTCGTCGATCGACGTGCTGCAGCGAGCGCTGTCCGCGCATCAGGCCGGGCGCTTGGCCGAGGCCGAGCAGGGCTATCGCACGGTTCTCGCGCGCGACGCGAAGCACACCGATGCGGCGTATCTGCTCGGTCTCGCGGTGCACCAGCAAGGACGGGCCGCCGACGCCGTCCCGCTGCTGCAGCGGGCCGTTGCTCTTGCCGACCACCGGGCTGATTTCCACAACTCGCTCGGCGATGCATGGCGTGCCCTGGGCAAGCTGCCGGAGGCCATCGCGTCGTTCCGCGCGGCGATCGTGCGGCGCACCCCGTACGTGGATGCGCAGCTCAATCTGGCCGCTGCGCTGCAGCAGAGCGGTCGGCTCGAGGAAGCGCTGATCATGCTCTTCGAGGCCGTCGCGGCGTATCCGCTGGAAGGTGCGCTGCGCGGGCGACTGGCGATGCTGCTGCAAGGCGTAAGCCTCGGGTCGGGCAATCCACTGGTGCGAACGGTCCTGCTTACGCTCTGTCGGGACGAAACGATCTCGGCGCAGTCGCTCTCCGGCGCGATGCTCGGATTGGTCAAAGCGACGCCGGCGTACACGGTCGTGGCCGCGGCGTTCCAGCAGGGAGACGACGTGCTGCGCGTCGCCGCGCAGGCCGTGTACGACCTTGCCCACGACGAACTGTTGCTCGCCGCCTTGTCTCGCCTGGTGGTGACCGACGCGGACATGGAATGGGTGTTCACGAAGCTGCGGAAGGCGATGCTGATGGCGCCGGCTGGTGATGCGTTCGATCTCGCGCCGCTCGTCCATGCGCTCGCCATGCAGGCCTTCAACACGGAATACTGTTGGGGTGTCGAGGCCGAGGAGCGGATCGCGGTGCACGCGCTGCATCGCGTTGTCGACGACGCGTTGCGCACGGAGACCGATCCGGTCGCCGCCGAGTGGTCGATCGTACGCGCCGCCATGTACGACACGCTACGACAGTTCCCGGCCTGGCGCTCACTCGCCGGCAACGCGATCAACGCGTGGTCCGCCGGGATGACCACACTCGTGCGCGAACAGGTCGTGGAGTACAACGTCGAGCGGGCGATCGCTGACGCGCTGCCCGTGTTGACGTCGATCTCCGAGGGTGTGTCGGAGAACGTGCGTGCGATGTACGAGGAGAACCCGTACCCGCGCTGGGTCACGCTGCAGCAGCCCGCGGTCACGTCGATCCCCGCGTTCGTGCGCGCCGTACGTCCGGGTGATGCGGCGGTGCCGGAAAGTCGGCGCATCCTGGTGGCGGGAGGCGGCAGCGGCCAGCAGCCGTTACAGATGGCGCTCTCGTTTCCTGACGCCGAGGTGACGTCGATGGACCTCAGTCGATCGAGCCTCGCCTATGCCGCTCGCATGGCCGCGCGACACGGCGTGACGAACGTGCAGTGTGCACACGGCGATATCCTCGCCCTCGACGAAACGGTGGGATCGTTTGCCATCGTGTCCTGTTCGGGCGTATTGCATCATCTCGCCGAGCCGCTCGCGGGATGGCGCCGGCTGCTTGGGGTGCTCGAGCCGCACGGCGTTATGAAGATCGGGCTGTACTCCACGGCGGCGCGCCGGCAGATCGACGCCGCGCGCGCGTTCGTACAAGCGGGCGGATTTACGGCGACGGACGATGGCATTCGGGCCAGCCGACAGGCCATTCGCGGCTTACCGGCCGCGCATCCGGCCCGCGGCGTGCTGACCTTCCTCGACTTCTTCTCGATGAGCGGATGCCGCGATCTGCTGATGCACGTTCAGGAGCGGAGCTACACGCTGCCGGAGATCGCGCGTGATCTCGCGACGCTCAACGTGCGCTTCCTTGGCTTTCAGGTGCCGGCGTCGGTGCAGTCCCGTTTTCTCGCCGAATACCCCGGCCAGTGGCTCGAGCTGTCGGCGTGGGATGCGTTCGAAACCGCACATCCCGACACCTTTGCGGCGATGTATCAGTTTTGGTGCTGTCCGCACTGAACGCGCATATTGCACGAATGCGCCCACTCGCCTCTTTCGCTCTGCTGTGCTCCCTCATGGCGTGTGCGCACCGCGGCGTCCCGATTCCCGATGCGACCGATACCCGGTGGAAGCCGATCGCCAGCACGCCCGGGGCATTCCGGCTCGACGTGCGTGGCGCGCCCGATCGGGAGGGTGCGTTCGTGTATCTGCTCAAGCTGAGCACCAGCACGGACGTGCCGGTGCATCGCCACTCCGTGGCACTGCGCGCCATGCTGCGCAGTGGCTCGCAGACCATCGTGCTCGAGCAGGTAGGAATGCCGTCACGCACGATCACGCTGCATCCCGGCGACGTCTTCGAGATTCCCCCGGGCGTGCTGCACCGGGAATCGTTTGTTGGGGCGAGCGTCGTCGAACTGTCGGGCATCGGTCCAGTGAAAACCGAGCGTCCCTGACGCTCGGTGGGCCGTTCGACCATCTTAGAGGCATGCTGCAATCAATTCCGAGCTTGCTCGCCTGGATCCTGGGTACCAGCCTCGCGGCCATCGGTGGCGCCGTCACCGCCAAAGCGGCGAACGAGTTCTATGGGATGCTGCAGAAGCCGTCGTGGGCGCCGCCCGGTTGGTTGTTCGGCCCGGCGTGGACCGTGTTGTACATCCTCATGGGGACCGCTGCGTGGCGCGTCTGGCGTGAAGCGGGATTCGGCGGGGCCCGGACCGAACTCGCGTTCTACGCCGTTCAGCTCGTTCTGAACATGGCGTGGAGCTACTTCTTCTTTGTCCGACGCACCGGACTCGGTGCCACGATTGAAGTGGTGAGCCTCTGGCTCTCGATTGCGATCACGCTCGTGCTGTTCTGGCGTCGTGACACGATCGCCGGCGTGCTTTTTGTGCCGTATCTCACATGGGTTACCTTCGCCACGGCGCTCACCGTTTCCGTGTGGCGCCGCAACCCGACGTTGCTGTAACCACGAAACGCGCGCGCAACCGGCTTCCGTCAACACGGCCGGGCTCGCTGCCGCACAGGCGCTGATTTCGTGCGGCAGGTCACGCCGCGGCGGCTCGGAGGAATGGAAGTTGCTCTAGCATGAGGACATGTCCTATGGCCTCGTGTTCGGCGCGCTCCTCGCCGTGTTGTGCTTTGTCGGATTTATCGGCGCACTCGTGTGGTGGGTTCGTCGACCGATCTCGTCGCGTCGTCACTCGACCGGGGTGTTGCCCCTGTTTGGTCACGACCGCGCCGTGGTCTACGCACGGGCCGAAGATGACGAAGATGAGGACAATCGCGCGCAGCTGGTCATGGCGCGCGCGCCGAACTGGTCGGCGGCTACCAATGGCTCAGCGGCACCGAATGGCACGGCCGCAGCCGCGGCACCGCGCTGGTCGGCGCCCTCGGCCCGCACCGAGTACGCGTCGGTGCCGGATGCACCGGTGCCCGACGCGGGCGCGTTCGATGGTCGGTCGATCCGCTACAGCATACCGACCGACAGCACGCTGCAGTTTCTGCCCGGACGCCTCGAAGTCATCGGCGGTCCCGACGTCGGGCGCGAGATTCGCTTCGTGCGAACGCCCGGTCGCGATGCCATCGAGGTGACGTTCGGGCGCAATGAAGGGCCGCCGTATCGACACGTGCAACTGCATGATGCCACCGTAAGCCGCGCCCACGCTCGTATGCGTTTCCGCGATGGACGGTGGCTACTGTCCAATCTCTCCACCACCAATCCCGTGTTGCGGAACGGTCTGGTCGTTGACGGCGACGTGGATCTTCCGCTCGCGGAGGGCGACCGGATTGAGATGGGCGAGGTGGTCTTCCGGTTCCACGTCTGATGGTGGACGATCACGGCGACGCGGCGGTCGTCGCCGATCTCGATGAGGAGTACGAGATCGTCGCCGAGTTGGGCCGCGGCGGCAGCGCCGTGGTGTATCGCGCGCGGGATCGCGCGCTTGGCCGCGACGTGGCCATCAAGGTGGTGCGTGGTCGTGTCGATGGACTCGATGACGAGCTGATCGCGAGATTGGGCCGCGAGGCGCGCATGGTCGCCAAGCTGCAGCATCCGCAGATCGTGTCGGTGTACGCGGTGAAGCGATTGGCGGACGGACTCGCATTGATCATGCAATGGGTGCCGGGGCGCACGCTCAAGCAAACCATTCTCGAGGAAGGGCCGCTCGCTCCCGCGCGTGCCGAAGCGTTGCTGCGCGACATCGCCTCGGCGCTTGCGTACGCGCACGCGCATGGCGTCATCCATCGCGATGTGAAGCCGGAGAACATCTTTCTCGACGCCGTGAGCGGACGCGCGCTGCTGAGCGACTTCGGCATCGCGTCATCGCGCGAATTCGATTCGAAACTCACGATGACGGGCACGGCGATCGGCACACCGACGTACATGGCCCCCGAGCAGATCGACGGGGCGCCAGCCGACGCGCGCTCCGACGTGTATAGCCTCGGCCTCGTCGCCTGGGAGATGCTGACGGGACATCGGCCCTGGGAAGGGGATTCGTTGTACAATGTCATCTATCGGCAGAAGCACGAGACGCTGCGGCCGATCGATGATGTGCGCACCGATGTACCCGATCGACTGCAGTATCTCATTGAGCGGGCCCTGCAGAAGCGCCCCGGCGCGCGTTGGGCGGGTGCCGATGGGCTGTTGGCGCAGCTGGAGGGGAGTGTACTCCCGCCCGATTGGACGCACTGGCGGGTGGCGCATCGTCGTCGACAAGCGCTGCGTGACGCGCGCCGACGTGCGCTACAGGACGGTCACGCCGCCGCTCCTGCTGCGGCGCCGGCCGGCCTGTTCGCGACGGCCCTGCAAACGATCCGCTTCCGGCGCCCTGACAATGAGATCGCGCTGGGCACGAATGTTTCTGACGCGACGCACGCGGTGGTCGACGCGGGCGCGTTGAACGCGCCGTCGGCCGAGTTCGACGCAGGCGACGATGATCAGCCCACATGGATGCAAGGGGGGGACGACGATGCGGAGATCGTGTCTCCGTCGCGCGGCCGTCGGTGGGCCGCGCTCGGCGTGGCCGTGGTTGCGCTGCTTGCACTCACCGGCGCGTGGGTCGTTCTTCGCCCGCCCTCCGCGAACGGCCGATCGGACAGCGCGGCGATCGCGTCGCTCGACGAACGCGCGGCGCGCGAGTTGCCGGTCGGACTGCCGGCCACACCGCCTCTCGCGTCCCCGCCCGAGGCACCGGCGGTAACCGTCGCACCGTCGATTGGGGACTCATCCGTCGACAGTCTCGCCGCCACGCTCGAACCGTCGCCGGATGATCCCTTCTCCGACAGAGTCGTATCGCCGAAGCGGGCAAGGCGTCCGCTGCCCGCTCTCGTGCGTTCTCCGTCCGTTGCTCCCGTACCCGTCGAGGCGGCACTGCGCGCGACGTCGGATCCCGGCATCATTGCCGCCGGCGGCCGGCACTCGTGCGTCGTGCGCGATGCACGACTCACCTGCTGGGGGGCGAACGACGATGGACAGTTGGGCAGCGGCGGCTTCGACGACACGTCGATCCCCGGTGCGGTGCGCGGCGAACTGCGGTTCGCGCAAGTCTCGTCAGGACTGTCGCATACCTGCGCGTTGGCACGTGACGGTGACGTGTATTGCTGGGGCAGCGATGCCTTCGGACAGTTGGGCGATGCCACGCGCACCTCACGCAGTGCACCAGTCCGCGTCGCGTCGAATCTGCTCTTCACGGCGATTCGGGCGGGGCGTGATCACAGCTGCGCGCTGACGGTCGACGGCGTAGTCGCCTGCTGGGGCAGCAACGCGCGTGGGCAGCTCGGCGATGGAACCACGCTCACGCGGGCCACGCCGACCGTCGCCGCCACGTCACTGCGATTTATCGCGGTCACCGCGGGATGGCAGCACAGCTGTGGGCTCACGCGCGATGGCACGGCCATCTGTTGGGGCGACAACGCCAGTGGGCAGTTGGGAGACGGCACGATCGTATCCCGCGCCACACCACTGCCGGTATCAGGCACGACACGCTTCACCAGCATCGCCGCCGGCAGCAATCAGACCTGTGCGATCTCCACGTTTGGAGCGCTCTGGTGCTGGGGACGCGACGGCGCTGGCAGTTCGCCGGGCACGCCGCGCACGGAGCCCAGCCGTGTGGCGACATCGGCTGCCTTCACATCGGTCGTCGCGGGTACGGTGCATGTGTGCGCGCGATCGACCACAGGCGACGTGTGGTGCATGGGCCGCAACGGCTACGGACAGCTTGGCGATGGTACCACCAGCGATCGCAACGTCCCCGTCAAAGTGATCGCGCCGTCGGCATTCACGTCGGTGAGCGCCAACGGCGCCCACACCTGCGGTGTGCTCACGAGCGGTGACACGATGTGCTGGGGATACAACATCGACGGACAACTCGGCGATGGCACCCGAAACAATCAGCCGCGGCCGGTCCGCGTAGGCACTTCGCGATGATCGCGCACTGCATCCGTACATCTCGACGACATTCGGCGCGGCGGTTAATGCGCGCGCTGCTGGTCGCATCCTTCAGCACGGCTACGCTGGCCTGCGGCGGCGAATCGTCCACCACGCCGGTGTCCGGCGCGATCAGTACGATTACGCTTTCACCGCAAACACTGACGCTTGGTGTTGGCAGCAGCGTCGCCCTCGATGTCGCCGTGCTGAATGCCGAGGGGCAGCCCACGAGCCCGCGCACGATCTTCTGGTCGAGCAGCGATGCCGCCATTGCGCGCGTCTCCGCTTCAGGTGTGGTGACGGCGTTGGCGCCGGGGGCGGCGCAGATCTCGGCTACCGCAGAGGGCAAGAGCGCAGTCGCCAATGTGGCGGTCGCGCCCACGGCGGTCGCGAGTGTTCAGCTTTCGAGCGCGGAGCTGCGGCTCACCACCGGTCAGCGGGTGCAGCTCAGCGCCACCGCACGTGACGCATCCGGCGCGCCATTGAGTGGCCGCGTCGTGAACTGGACCGTGGGTGACGCCAGCATTGCGGTAGTGGATAGCACGGGCGCCGTTACCGCGCTCGCACCTGGAGGCACCACCGTTACGGCTACGAGTGAAGGCAGGGTAGCCACGGCGGCAGTGTTCGTGACATCGGTGCCGGTCGCCAGCGTGGTGCTCACGCCGTCGAGCACCTCGATCGTGGAAGGACAGACGACGCAGCTTCGCGCAGAAACGCGCTCGTCCACGGGCGTCGTGCTCACAGCGCGAACGATTGTCTGGTCGTCGTCGAACGCGTCGGTGGCCAGCGTGTCATCGTCCGGCCTCGTCACCGGCGTCTCCACGGGAACGACCACCATTACCGCAACGAGTGAAGGGCGTTCCGCTACGGCATCGGTCAGCATTACGGCGCGCCCGGTGAATGCGATCGTCGTGTCGCCGTCGCAGCTGTTGCTCATTGCCGGCCAAACCGTCACGCTTGCGGTGCAAGTGACCGACGCGCAGGGCAACCTGCTGAGCGGGCGACCGGTGGCGTTTCGTTCTGACGGCGTCGGTGTTGCCTCGGTGTCCGCCAGCGGTGTCGTGACTGCGGTCGCACCGGGGGCGACCACCATAACCGTCACGAGCGAGGGACGCAGTACGACGGTAAGCGTCGTAGTGTCGGCCGTTCCGATCGCCAGCATTCGCGTGACTCCTGGTCTGGCTACGGTTACGGTCGGCGACGACACCGCGCTGACCGCCACGCCACTCGATGCATCGGGCGCCGCACTCACGGGTCGGACGATCTCGTGGAGCAGCGGATCGCCGAGTGTGGCATCCGTGTCGTCCACGGGAGTCGTCACCGCGGTCGGTGTGGGCAGCGTGATCATCTTCGCGCAAGCGGAAGGCCGAACCGGCTCGGCGACAATCACCGTGAACGCGCCGCCGATTGCTTCCGTCTCGGTCGCGCCGTCGACGGCATCGGTTGATGTCGGTGGCACCGTTGATCTGACCGCTACGGTGAAGGATGTAACCGGGGCCACCGTGTTCGGTCGTGTGGTGCTGTGGAGTTCGAGCGCGCCATCGGTGGCGACGGTGTCGAGCACCGGGCGCGTGACCGCGGTGGCGGCCGGTACGAGCACGATCACCGCCACCGTCGATGGCAAGTCGGGAACAGCGCAAATTGTGGTGTCACCCACGCCGATCGGATCCGTCACGGTCGCACCAACCAGCAGCACGCTGGCGATCGGCGGCACGGTTGATCTCGTCGCCACCGTACGCGATGTGAATGGCGTCGTGGTTACGGGTCGGAGCATCACCTGGTCGTCGAGCACGGCGTCGGTGGCCACGGTGTCGAGCACCGGGCGTGTGACCGCCGTGACCGCCGGCACGAGCAGCATCATGGCCACCGTCGATGGCAAGTCGGGCACGGCGCAGATTACGGTGTCGCCCACGCCGACCGGATCCGTCACGGTCGCACCAACCAGCAGCACGCTGACGATTGGTAACACGGTCGATCTCGTGGCCACCGTACGCGATGTGAATGGCGTCGTCGTCACGGGGCGGAGCGTCACGTGGACGTCGAGCGCGCCGGCGGTGGCGACCGTGTCGGGCACGGGACGAGTAACCGCTCTGTCGGCCGGCACCAGCGCGATCGCGGCGACCGTGGATGGGAAGACGGGCACTGCACAAATCACCGTGTCGCCAACACCGATCGGCACGGTGACCGTGGCGCCGGCCAGCCGCACGCTCGATGTCGGTGGCACGGTCGATCTCGTCGCTACGGTTCGTGATGTGAATGGTGTGGTGGTCGCGGGACGTACGGTCGCCTGGAGTTCAAGCGCGATCGCGGTCGCCACGGTATCGAGCACCGGTCGCGTCACGGCGCTGCTGCCGGGCACAGCCACCATCACGGCCACCGTGGACGGTACGTCGGGCACCGCGCAGATTCTCGTGTCGTCGCCGGTGGTGCAGTCCGTCGGTCGGGTAGTGGTCACGCCCGCGTCGGCGACGATAAAGTCGTCGGGCCCGTCGAATCGCACGGTACAACTCGACGCCGTGGTCTATGCCGACAGCGCGAGCGGTGGTGGTGTGCTGACGAACGGGATCGTGGTGTGGAGCAGCAGTGCGCCGTTGATCGCGACGGTGAGTCTCACCGGCTTCGTGACCGCGATATCCGAGGGCACGGCCATCATCCGTGCCACGAGCGGCACGAAGAGCGGCACCTCCACGATCACGGTGGTGAGGCGGTGAGCGCCGTACGCGTACAACGGTTGCTCATCGTGATGCTGATGAGCGGGTTCGTCGCGCAACCGGTCCGCGCGCAGCCGATTACACTCTCCGTGAAACGCACGTTCGCGGCGAAGGCGATCGCCGGGTGCCCATCCTCGGTGCGCGCGACGGCATCCATACCGCGCGATGCGGCGGAGGCGCGCCGTGTGTTCGCCTCGGGGCAGGAGCTGGCGCTGCAGGGCGATCCGGGAGGGGCAGGGGTCGCCTTTGCGCGGGCGTCCGCACTCGATCCCACCGACGATCGGATCGCGTACGCCTATGCGCGCGCGCTGGAGGAAGCCAACGACAGCACGGCGGCGGTGCGTGAGTATTGTCGGGCGCTTCGACTCTCACCAGCCGGGCGTGACGTGGCCGACGTCCGTGCCCGCGTGGCGAGACTCACCCCGCGTGCATTGGCTGACGTCCTGAGGCGCGCCCGAGATCGCTTCAGTGCTGGCGTCGTGGCCTTCGACGCGCGTCGATACGATGAGGCACGCCGGGCATTCGACGACGCGGCCCGCGCGTCGCCGCAGGAGGGCGAGGCGCCGTTCAATCGCGCCCTCGCCGGGATGCAACTGGGCGAGCGGTCCGCCGCGCGCCGTGATTTCGCCACGTATCTCGCACTCGTGCCCGATGCTACGGACAAGGCATTGGTGCAGCGATCCATCGACGCCCTCGCTCGGCCGCAGTACTCTGCCGGGGCAGCCTTTGCCAGCGGTCTCATTCCCGGAATGGGACAGTTCTACACACGCCGTCCGGCGCAGGGGCTCGCAGTGCTCGCGCTGGTGGGGGGAGCCGCCTACGCGGCGATGCATACGGCCAGCCGGAGCCTGACCGTGGCCTACGTGGATCCCAACGGGGTACCCGCGCCATATGTCACCATCGTCAAGGAGCGCCCGTACCGGACTGCGGCGTTGGCGGCCGGGGCAGGGATCACGCTCGCCGCGGCCATCGAAGCCGCGTGGTTCGCCAAGCGCGGGCCCGCGCAGTTCATGATCGCGCCCGGCGGCAAGGGCGCCGGACTCGCGTTGCGATTCTAGCACGCCCTAAAGTCCTACCCACCGGTGTGGGGTTTCCGGTGCAGGATGCGCGCACCGCAGCCGATGCTCTGATCCGATGCGCGGTCGATCGTACTGCGCCGGTACTTGTCCATTGTGCTGCTAAATCTCCTTCGCCGTCTCTTTCGTCTCGCGACGCCACCCGCGTCCGCGCCTCCTGCTACGCCGGTCATCCGCCTTCGGCCGGACCGGATCGTCGACGATCGCGATGATGCTGCGCCCCAAGCATGGGTGCCCCGCGACACGCGCTTCTGGGTGGAGCGCCGCGACCACGTGATCGCCAAGCTCGATGCGGAATGGCGATCGAGCGACGATGCGGACAAGTGGCCCGACGTCGAAGGCTTGCTCCAGCTGCTTAGCGAAGAGCCCGCCGATGTCATCCGGCAGCTTCCGGCGGCCGCCCGCGACGCGATGGGGCTGTGTGACGATGAGTCGCTGTCCCGCGTGCAGCTGGCCGATCGCCTCTCCTCGGATCCGGCGCTCGTGCAATCGTTGCTAAAAGGCGCCAACGGCGCCTTCTACGCCGCCGGACTCCAGCCGGTACTCCGGCTCGACGCCGCCATCGACCGGATCGGGCTCAAGGGGACACAGGCGATCGTCCTCTCCACCTGCGTGGATGGACTTCTCAGCAAGCCGGGTGGTGCGTTGGATGGAATGGTGGCCGACGTCTGGTCACACATGGTCAGCACCGCACCCCTGGCGCGTCCGCTCGCGTCCGCGTGCGGCGCCGATCCGGAAGAAGCGTTTGCCGTTGCCCTTCTGCACGACGTGGGCAAGCTGGTCATGTTCGACCGCATCTCCGCGCTCCGCACCGCCCGTCGGCGGTCGATCCGGCTGCCCGATGCGTGGCTCACGCTCGCCTTGGGGCACCTGCATGAGCCGCTTGGCGCGCTGGCGGCGCATCAGTGGGGCCTCGGACCGGCGGCCGCTGATGCGATCGGTCTCCATCATCGCAAGGAGCGCCCGTCCAGCAAGCATCCACTTGCAGAAGTGCTCTATCTGGCGGAACGGGCCGACCACGCCCGACGAACAGGTATCCCCTTCGACTTCGACGGCATATGGACACTGGGCGAGATCAACGCCAACCAGAGCCTCTGCCGAGGTGTGCTCGCTCGGCACCTCAAAGCGGCCTGAGTTCAAGATTCTTTCACGGCTTGCTCGCCGTCACGTAGCGCGGATGGGTTTGGTGTCCAATCCTTCAGTCTCGGTTACGGAGGCAACTGCCAACCGTCACTAGGATGGCCGGGAATCGCTCGTTGCGACTTCCCGGTGACACACGGCATCGCGTTCCTCACAGTAGGGTTTGCTCCCTCGGCCGCTCGATCCCATGGCCTATCTTCGCTGCACCGCATGTGGTTCCAAGGCGTTGGTCGCTGCCTCGCAGTGTCCGCGCTGTGCTCACCCGTTCAACCTGCTGAATTCACGCGGTGACCGGGTGAAGCTGTCGCGTTGTCGTGGCTGCGGGATCATGCATCGCTTCGACGCCACCTGTCATTGGTGCGGTGTGCTGCCCAAGGCGTCGTGGCAGTCACCGACGGTATGGCGGTCGGCGGCGGCCGTGCTCCTCTCGGTCACGGTCGCCGGTGCCGCCTGGCGTTACGGGTCGCCGTTGCGAGTGGATCTCATGCAGCGACTGAATGCGGAATCGGTGGCGGTGAATCAGGTCGCGACCAGTGAAGGCGTGACACCAGCGCCGAAGGCGGCAACCGACGCCGCGATCACGGCGCCAGCCAGTGCGATGTCGCTGACGGACAGTCTGGCGGTGGCGTCGTCGAGTGCGATCGACAGCATCACCTGGACGCCGGCGGTGGCGCGCACGTGGGTGAACGTGCGGAACGATGCGAGCCGTGGCGGCGAAGTGGTGGGTGTGATCAAGCCCGCGTCCCGCGCGATGCTGGGTACCGATCGCGCCGGGTGGAGACAGGTGCGTTCGCCCGACGTGAACGGGTGGGTTGATCCGCGTCTCTTCGCGCCGGATTCACTGCGCAGTCGCGGAGAATGATCGCGAACGCGTCCCGGCGTGCGTTCACGCTGATCGAAGTGCTGGTGGTGATCGTCGTGATCGCCGTCCTCGCGACCTTTGTGGCGCCAAGTCTCTTTCGGAATGTGAACGACGCCCGCGTGGCGACGGCCAAGGCGCAGATCGAGAGCTTCGGCACGGCGCTCGACGCCTATCGGTTGGACAACGGCCGCTATCCGACCACGACCCAGGGGCTCGCCGCATTGTGGCAGAAGCCGGTGATCGATCCGCCGAGTGGATGGACCGAGCCGTATCTGCGGAAGCCCGTCCCGGATGATCCGTGGGGGCGGCCGTATCTGTACGTCGCGCCCGGCAAGGTGAATCCCGGCAGCTACGACTTGCTCACGTACGGCGCCGACGGTCAGCCCGGCGGTGAAGGCGACAAGGCCGACATCACCAGCTGGAAGTAATTGGTGGTCTGGCGCACACGCTTCGCGCCGGCACCGACCGGGTATTTGCATCTCGGGCACGTCGTCAACGCGCTACACGTCTGGGGGCTCGCGCGGGCGTTCGGCGGCGAAGTGCTGCTTCGCATCGAAGATCACGATCGCACACGCTGTCGCGGCGAGTACGAAGCGGCGTTGCTCGATGATCTCGACTGGCTCGGCTTCGCGCCCGACATCGGCAGCACCGACAGCTTTCGCGCGTCGCGGCGCGCCGGCGCGCACGCGCAACCGCATGCACAGCGCCAGTCGGACAACGACGCGCGCTATGCGGCGGCGCTGGCCTCGCTCGCCGCGCGCGAACTTACGTATGTGTGCACCTGCACGCGGCGCGACATCGCGCGTCACGCCCCGCGTGCGCCGGGCGAGGAGCCTCGCTATCCGGGCACGTGTCGCGACGCGCAGCATGCCGAAGCGGAATCGATGGCGCGACGCGTGCGCATGGCCGACGGCGAGGTGCGGTTCGAGGATGGTCGTCTCGGAGCCATGCGGCAGGCGCCCGCCAAGCAGTGCGGTGACGTGCTCGTGCGCGATCGCCACGGCCAGTGGACGTATCAGTTTGCCGTGGTGGTCGACGACATGGCGCACGGCGTGGATGTCGTGATTCGCGGCGAAGACCTGCTCGCGAGTACCGGTCGGCAATTGCGCCTCGCCGCGATGCTGGGGCGCGAACGACCCCTGCACTGGTGGCATCATCCGCTGCTCGTGCACGCCGACGGCACGAAGCTCAGCAAGGCCAATCACGACACGTCCATTCGGGAGCGTCGCGCCGCCGGTGCGCACGCGGCGGGATTGCTCGGAGAGGCGGCCTTCCTCTCGGGCCTACTGCCGGCAGCCCGTGATCTCTCGATCGACGAACTGCCGGCGTTGTTTCAATCGCGCGAGAATCCGTTCAGCGGGTCGTGAGCAGGCCGATCACGACGAGCAGGATCCACTGCGGTCCCTTGTAGCCGTCCGCACGGTCGTCGTACGACTCGTCGAGGGAGTGGGCGCCGCGACCGACACCGCCGCCATCGAGCGTGACGGCAGCCACACCCTTGGAAATCGGGATGTTCGCGTCGGTGCTGGAGATCGTGAGCGGTGCATACACGTTCATGGTGCGTGCCGCCGCCAGCGACGTGCGCACGATAAACGAGGTGTCGGCCGTCGTTCCCGCCGGGCGCAGACCGGTCGTGTCGATCACCAGCGCCAGCGGCACCGTCGACTTCGGCCAACGCGCCTTCTCTTCGGCCAACGCCTGACGCAACGCGACCTGGAGGCGGGCGTCGATGTCGGCCAATGCGGCCGCTGACTCGCTGCGCAGATCGATGTCCATCACGCCTTCGGCGGAGATGGAATTCACCGACGTGCCGCCGGACACGAGCCCCACGTTGAACGTGACCTTCGGATTCGACGACGCTTCGAGGTCGGCGATCTTCGCGATGGCGCGGCCCATGGCGTGAATCGGATTCGGCATGCCGAACGCGCCGTAGCTGTGGCCGCCCGGGCCCTTGTACGTGACGCGATAGCGATTGCTGCCCACCGCCCCGTTCGTGATGCCGAAGCCGGTGCCGTCGATCGAGATGAACATGTTGATCGAATCCTTCATCGGACCGCTGAATAACGCACGCACGCCGCGCAGGTTGCCCGGTCCCTCTTCACCCATCGTACCGACGACGAGAATGCGGCCGTTGAACGGGATCTTGTTGGCCACGATCTGTCGCGTGGTGGCGAGCACCGCCGCCAGGCCGCGGCAGTCGTCGCCGATGCCGGGCGCCGTGAGCTTCGTGCCTTCGCGCTTCACCTTCACGTTCGTGCCTTCGGGAAACACGGTGTCCAGGTGACCGCTCAATACCAGCGTCGGTCCCGGTCCGGTGCCCTTGATCTCACCGATCACGTTGCCTTCGCGGTCGATGCGCAGCTTCTGCACGCCCAGCGCGGCGAGCTTGTCTTTGAAGGCCGCGGCGCGGGCGGCTTCCTTGAACGGCGGCGCCGGAATTTCGCAGAGCGCGGCCTGTTCAGTCAGCGTCCATTCGTTCTCGCTTTGCAGAGCGGCCATGGCCTTGGCCACCGCGGGCTGCTTGGCGAGGCGATCGAGCGCGGCCTCGGTGGGCGTCGCCTTGGCGGCGACCTTGGGTTGCTGCGCGTGCCCGATGGCCGGCGACGCCAGCGAGAGTGTCAGAAACGACAACAGCGCCGGGATCGTGGTGCCGGCGCTGCGAGGCGAAACGAGAGGGGACATGACGTCAGGAGCTAATCGTGATGGTGCCGGCGGTGGTGTTCGAGGCGACGGTGAATTCGAACAGACCGTTGGTTCGCTCGCCACCGGTCCACGCGCCGCTCGCATTGAACGTGGCGCCATGGTTCGGACAGCGGAAGCCCGTCCCGCTGATCGCAACGGTGGTGCCTTGATGAGGACAAATCAATGAGAAGGCGCGATACTGGGTCGTGGAGGCGCGAACCACCGCGATCGGGGTGCCCGTGCCACTGATCACCGCGATCCCGCCCACCGTGCCGAGGGCGGCGTAGTTGGCCAGCGTGACCGTGGCATTCACGTTGGACGGCCCGGTGGCGCTTCCCCCAATCCCATCACCGCAGGCGGTCAGGACGGCGGTAATGGCCAGCGCCGAACTCGTGGCCAGAAACTCCCGCCGGCTCACGCCGGCGCCCCGGCAATTCGTACAGTCGGACATCACAACTCCGTCGAGGGAAGAGATCTGGCCGGGTTGGCTCAGACTTTGACTGATGCTGCCGCCCACTTCGCCGGGTCGACGTCGCTCTCGAACACGACATCGGGATCCACGACGATCTGCCCGCCGTCGCGCGTGATCTGGAGGCGGTCCATGTTCCGCGTGGCGCGGCCACTCACAAACGTGCCGTTGGGCAGGTACTTCGACTTGTGGCGCGGGCACTGAAAGCCGGCATTCTTCGGCATCGTCTTCAGCGCCGTGTTCTGATGCGGGCAGGACAGCGCGAACGCGAAGACATCACCGTTGGTGCGGCAGAGAATCACTTCGTTGGCACTGTCGATCGACACGCCATCGGCGGCGGGCAGAGCGTAGCGCACGCTGCCCCCCGGCACGCGGGGCGCGAGCGCGGCGATGGCATTCACCGGCCCCAGCGCGGAAAGGGCCGCGATCGAGGCCGCGCCCGTGAGGGCGGTGCGCAGGAAATCCCGGCGCCCCGAACAACCGGAGCAGGACGAGTGGGAATCAGTCATACGACGCAGATCCGTAGCAAAAAGGACAGGGAGTAGTATCAGATGTCGGAGAGCACGACGCCCAGGAGCACGACCGCGAACCACGAGACAAGGCTGATGGTGGCCGATCGTTTGAGCTCGGCCCATGGCAGGTGCGGACTTGGCCACTGTGTGGTCTTGTCGATCACCACGCCCGCGTCGGTCGCGGCGGTCAGCACGCGCGACTCCGTCCGTCGCATATACGCCCCGTTGGCGATCAACACGGTGAACATGACCATCTTGGCCCAGAACACTTTTGACACGGCGAAGGTCCCGATATCCGATGCCGCCAGCGCGACGCCGCTCAGCACCATCACCACGATCGAGCCGATCACGATGGCGTGCGTGGTACGCAGATCCTCCGCCGCGGCCTGATACGCCTCACGCGTGCCCGGCATGGCCAGCAGCACGCGACGATCCGCCGCGATCGCGATACCGCCGCCGGCAAACAGCGCCAGGACGTGCACGGCAAGGATCGTCGTGGGGATCCACGCGCTGTCGGCATACAGCTCCGACCATGGGAGGAGCAGGGAGGTGAGCGTTTCGAGCATCAGGATATCGTTGGCAGAAGAAGAGATCAGTTGCCGATCAGCATGATCAGCCAGCTCACCGTGGACACGCCCATCGAGCCAAGCGCCACATTGCGGTGCTTGCGACGCGCGTTCATGTCTTCCTCGGCGTCGTCGGCGAGCTTGGTGCCGGCATAAGCAAACCCGCCGCTGGCGGCGGTGAAGAGCACGCTATGAATGATCCGCCGCGTGCGTCCGTTGGGATCCTTTCGGCCTTCCCAGAGGTTCCACCCTCCGGTCACGGTGTTGGCGCCGAACAGGATGGCGCTTCCCGTGGCGGCCGGCCCGTGCAGGTTGCGCGCCCACGACGGGGCGTCCGTACCATTCTCGAGCAGCTGGTCGCCGGAGAAGTACGACGCCGCGAACAACGGGATCATTCCCCAACTGAGAATCTTGTGGATCCGGAGACGGGTCGCGTACGCGTCGCTGTACACGACGGCCTTTCGGCGAACGCGTGGCACGGTATCCGCAGAAAGCATCGTCAAGCCCACCGGCTCCATCACACCAGCTGCACGCGGCTGGTGCAGGGAGTCCGAGGGAAGCGGCAAGGACAGCGGCGCTGGCGTCACGGCGGCTTGCCATGCCATGAGTAAGCCAACCGCGACGTCGGTGATCGGGATCATGCAGGCGCTCCAAAAGATGACGGGATGGACTCGTATCGCGAATCTATCCGGTCGTGATGAACGGTCGATGAACGGTGAACACCCGGGATAGAACGCTCCCCACTCCCCCGTGGTCGAATTGGTGCGCTAGCGCACCGAACGGTCGGCGGGGGCGGGCCACGAGGCAGGGAGACGGTCTCGAATTACATTCTGTAGACGCATGCGCTGCCCAAAAGTATTCCCGATCTATTCGCTGTTCTTTGCCATATTCGCGCTCGCGACGGCGTTCGTGCCGCTGCGGGCGGACGCTCAGCGCGTATCCCGATGCGACGACGCGCAGCGCGTGCGCTCGGTGAAGTTTTCCGGAAGTCCGCAGTTCGACGCGACCACACTCGCCGCCAGCATCGTCACGCACGAACCGGGGCTCAAGACCCGCTGGTTTCACATCGGCACGGCGCCCTGCCTCGATTCGCTGGAACTCCGCCGTGATGCCCTGCGACTGGCGGTGATGCATCGACAGATCGGCTGGTTTCAGGCGTCGGTGATCCCGACCATCGATCGCCGGCCCGATGGCGTTCGTCTGCTGTTCGCGATCAATCCGGGCCCCGAGGCGATCCTCGACACGATTCTCATTCAGGGGCTCCCCGAGCCGCCAGCTGGCCGGCGCGGATTCGACGCGCCGCTGCGTGCGCTCGAGAACAAACGCTTCGACCGCACCCGCGTTGATACCACGATCGATCGGGTGCTGTCGCGACTGCGGGACGCGGGCTATGCGCGAGCCGCGAGACCGCAGAGCAACGTCTCGATCGACTCCACCGCCGCCCTCGCCACGCTCACCTTGGCCTTTGTCCCCGGGCGCCTCGTAACGATCGGCACCGTGCAGATCGACGTGCAGCCGCTCCGCGAGGGGAGCCCTCGCATCGACTCGGCCGATGTCGCGCGACTGGTTTCGATTCGCCCGGGTGACCGCTTCCGCGCCAGCGCGATCCTCGACGCCCAGCGCGATCTCTATCGCTCCGAGGCGTTCCGCCTGGTGCTGATCGACACCCTCACACCGCTCACCGGCGCTCGGGACAGTGTGCTGGACTTGCGCGTCGCGGTGGCGGAAGCCCGCACCCGCGCGGCCCGTGTCGGGCTTGGCTGGGCCACGCAGGATTGTATCCGTATGCAGGGGCGCGTCACCGATCGTGGCTTTCTCGGCGTCGGTCGCCGGGTGGAACTCTCGGCGCGCGCCTCCAAGATCGGTGTCGGTGCGCCCGCGGATTTCGCGCCCGCACTCTGCTCCGGCGCACTGCGTCAAGATCCGTTCAGTGAGAAGCTGAATTACTACGTCGGATCCACGCTGTCGAACACGCGCCTGTTCGGTTGGCCCGTCCAGCCCGTGCTCACGGTGTACAGCGAGCGACGCGGCGAACCCTTCGCCTATTTGCGCGAAACGAGCGTCGGTGCGTTGGTCGAACTGTCGCGGCAGTTCACCACGCGCACGGCCGGCACCGCTGGCTTTCAGTACGAAAACGGTAAGACAATCACGGACCCCGCCGTGTCCTGCGCGAGATTCGGGCAGTGCCGCCCAGAGGACTTCGCCCTGTCGCTGTTCGGACGCAGCGTCGGCATCGTCAGCACGAGCGCGTCGCACGACCGGACCAACGACCCGGTCAATCCCTCGCGCGGATGGCGCGTGCGGGGCGACGTCCGTGCCGGTGAAACGTTCTCGCAGCTCGTCAAATCGCTCACGTTCTATCGCGGAACGGGCGAGGCATCCACGTACTTCCGCTTCGCCGGTGGCGTGATCGGCACACGGATCCAGATGTCACGGGCCTTTGCGCCTGGCGCTGAATTGGTCGACGGATCGCCCCTGATTCCGCAGCAGGAGCGCATCTTCGCCGGCGGACAGAATTCGGTGCGCGGCTACCAGCAGAATCTGCTCGGGCCGTTGGTGTACGTGGTGTCGGGGGCGAATGTGATCGACACCGTGGGCGCGAATGGCGAACGCGTGGTCGTCGTGAAGGAGGGCGCCCGCTACGATCGCGCCGTGCCCCGCGGCGGCACCGCCATGGTGGTGGCCAATCTCGAGTGGCGGCGCGGCTTCCGCTTCATCGCGGAGCAGTTGCAGTTTGCCGCGTTCGTCGATGCCGGCAACGTCTGGGAAACACGCTCCGAAGGCTTCCGCTGGGGCAACTTGCGTGCGACGCCCGGACTCGGACTGCGCATCGTGACGCCGCTTGGCCCCTTCCGGATGGACGTCGGCTACCAGCCGTACGAGCCGCGGGCCGGGCGCGCCCTGTTCTTCACGTCGGGCGACAACAAAGGCACGACGGGCGAGATATTGTGCGCGAGTCCGCGCGACATCAGTGATCCCCGTGCGATCGATATTTTCGATTGCCCCAGTACCTACCGTCCGCCCACCGGCCGCGGCGTCCTCTCACGGCTCACGTTCCACTTCGGCCTCGGGCAGGCGTTTTGATGACGACGCCCGACACCACGGTGGCCACCGAGAAGGCACCGGGCATGTCGTCGCGCCAGCGGCGATTCTGGTGGGCCGCCGGCATCATCCTCGGTGCGCTCGGCGGCCTCGGGATCACGTATTTCGTCGCGGTGAATACCGAGAGCGGTCGTCGTTGGCTGCTCAGTACCATGATCTCCAGCGTGAATGGGTTGTTCGGCGGACGCGGCACGCTCCGTGTCGGCATCCTGCGCTCGATCAGCCCCACACACATCGTGGCCGACAACGTGTCGCTCGTCGACACCGCCGGGGTGCCGGTCGTCACGGCGCAGCACCTGGAAGGCACGATCGCGATTGGTGACCTGCTCGACAAGGCGATTCACATCCAAAGCCTCGCCGTGCGCGGTCTCCGACTCGATCTCAAGCGCGATGAGAAGGGGCCGTGGAACATCGCGTACATCATTTCGGGTGACACCGTCAAGAAGACGCCGCGCGCCACGCCCGGTTTCGGCGATGACATCCGCGTGGACTCGCTGATCGTCGATGGCGGACGGGTCGCCACGATCTCGCCGTGGGCGCCGCATCCGACCTTCACGGGCGCCGCGCGCGACAGTGTCATCGCTGTCAAGGACAGCTTGCACGACATTGTGCGCACCGCCAAGGGCACGTACTTCGAGCGTCGGCTCATCGTGCTCGAGCGGGTACGGGCACGCGACGCGATCATCGTGGATGTGGAGAAGCGTCCGGCGTCGATGCGGATAGACACCCTCAGCGGCGTCATCTCCGATCCACCGATTCGCATTGCACAGGCCGCGGGCGGCATTCGCTGGACCGGCGACTCGCTGCAGCTCAATCTGAACGATGTGCGACTGCCGGCATCGACCGGCAGCGCCGTCGGCACCATCGATTGGCACAATCCGGGTCCGCTGCGCTACGACGTCGTGATCAAGACCGTCGCCGGTCTCACCGACCTGCAATGGATTTGGGACGTGCTGCCCTCCGACGGCCGGGGATCGGCCACGGTGCGCATGCGCACGCTGGCCAATCCCGACGACGTCGAGTTCGCGCTGTCATCACTCGATGTGAAGAGCGGCGCATCGCGCATCACCGGCGGCATCGACATCGTGCTCAAGCCCGCGCAGATGCTGCTGCAGCGGGTCGACCTCGCGTTCGTGCCGCTGCAGAGTGACCTGCTGCGTCGCATCAGCTACGAGGCCCTGCCGAAGGAGATTCGCGGGACGTTCACGGGGAAACTGGTCGCGCGCGATGGCGGTCCGCTCACGGCCTTCAAGATGGATCTGCTCGATGCGCGCTTCGCCGATGCCCTCGTGCCCGGCGGCGCCGTGTCCAGCGCTATGGTCCGCGGCACGGTGGCTATCGGGGAGCGCCCGCGCGCCTGGGGCATGACGCTCGACGATGCACGCGTGGATCTGCGGTCGATTCGAGCGCTGTCGCCGGCGCTCATTCCCGAGATGCCCGCTATCGATGGCGTCCTCACCGCGCGCGGGGTGATCCGTTCAGCGGACCTCGACGCCGTCGACCTCACCAACCTCGGCCTCACGTGGACCGACGCGGTGGGGAACGTGTCGACGATCCGCGGCGATCTTCGTGCGCGATATGCCGGCGCGAATGCGAAGGCGCCGTCGGTGAACGCCGTGCTGCAACTCGATCCGCTCTCCATGCGTGCGCTCGCGCGCATCGACACCACGCTGCCCATTCGCGGCGCCATCTCCGGGCGCGTCACGCTCGACGGCAGCACCGACGCCATGCGCTGGACGGCGGCGCTTCGCGCCTCCGATGGCACCGGGGTGGTCGCCGCGAACACCATGAATGCCGACGGGACTGCGCTCACCATGCAAGGCACCGCGGCACTCACACCGTCCACCTGGCAACTCACCGCCAATGGCGCGCTCAATCAGTTCGATCTGCGTGCCTGGATGGGACGGTCCGCCGTTCCTTCAACGGCGGTCGACGGTACGCTGTCGTTGTCGGCCAGCGGACCGCGTACCGCCAGTGGCGCGCCCGCTACGGATAGCCTGAGTCTCTCACGGATATCAGGCAGTCTGGTGGCCGACTGGAAGCAGACCGCGGCCGATGATCGTCCCGCGTTTGATCTGCTCGGCAGCGTGTCGCTGGGCCCCGAGCGATTGGTGGTCGATTCCGCCACCGCACACATCGGCGGCATCACCTTCGACGCCCGCGGCGCCCTCGCGCGCGATTCGATGCAGGTGGATACGCTCACGCTGTCGGCGCGCGCCGACTCACTGGGCGCCGTGCGAGCGCAGTTGGGGCGCCTCGCCTCCATGATGCAGTCTGTTGATAGCAGCGCGGCCTCGTCGTTGCGCGCGCTCGCCGCCGATACCCTCGAAGGCGACCTCTCGCTCTCCGGCTATCTGTACGGCAGTCTGATCGATGCCGGCGCGACCGCCGCCATCGGCGCGCGGGCCATGCAGGTTGGCGCGATCCGCGTCGGACGTGTCTTCGGTTCAGCCCAGGCCGATCACGTCTTCACGCGCCCTGCGTTTCAGGGCGCTGCGACCGCTGACGATATCGACGGTCTCGGCGCGATCCGCTTGCAGACCGTCGGCTTCCGGGTCGAGCAGGCCAATGCGGACAGCGGCTTGCTGGTGCTCGATGTCAGCTCGCAGACCGAAGCGCACCTGCTCGCGCGCGGCGTGTACACACGGTCACCGTCGCAGTTCGCCGTCGCCGTCGACTCGCTCCATCTGTCGTACGCCGACGTCGTGTGGCGCAGCGCGAATCCGATCACGCTGCAACAGGACTCTGCCGGATTTCATCTGTTCCCGATGGAGCTGCGCTCGAACTCCACCGGCGTGCTCACCGCCGCGGCGGATGTGCCGAGTAACAGCACCATCTCCGGCTCGCTCCGACTCGAGCAGTTCCCCGTGGGTGAGATCGCCGCGCTCCTGGCCGGCACGCCCACCTTCGCCGGGACACTCAGCGGCACGGCGGAGCTGACCGGTACGCGCCCGATGCCGCTGCTGTCATGGACGCTGCGCGGTGACTCACTTGGGATCGACGGCTTCCGGCTCCCCTCGATCAATTCCACCGGACGCTACGCCGACCGCTCACTGCTCGCCTCGGCCGTCCTCACCGATTCGCTCGGCGGAGCGCTGCGGGCCGAAGCACGGGTGCCCATCGACCTCGCCATCGCCTCGGTCGAGAAGCGGCTGCTGTCTGATCAGGTCGATGCCAAGATCACCGCGGACTCGTTGCGGCTCGATGGGCTCCCACTCACCATCGACGGCGTGCAACGGCTACGCGGTCGGCTGTCAGGACAGCTCGCGTTGAGCGGCAACATGGATCGACCGGTGGCGCGCGGCGCGATGACGGCCGATGGCGTAGGTGCGTTCTTCCGCGATCTGAATATCGAGCCCGTTGATGGTCGTATCGTGCTGCGCGCTGCCGAAGACTCGCTCATTCTTGAAACGCTGCGTATGCGCAGCGGCGGCGCGCTCGACACCATCGGCGCGTCGGGCACGCTGCGCTTTCACACCGGCGAGCCGTCTACCGTGGCGCTCAAGGTCTCGGCCAACAACGCCGTGCTCTCCCGCCAGCGCGATGGAACGGATCTCGACCTCAGTGGCAACCTGACGTTGGTCGGACCACTCAAGCGGCCGACGCTCAGTGGGGCCATCGTCGTGCCGCGCGCGAATCTCGTGTTCGATCCCCTGGGCGCGCGCAACGCGCTCGACCTCTCGTCTGAAGCCGCGCGTGAGTTGCTCGGCGCGGAAGAAGTGCCAGTTGCCGAGACGGCCGCACAGTCGCTGGCCGCCCTCGGTTCATTCCTGAACGTCGAGAACGCCCGCGTCGACCTTGGCAACGAGGTGTGGGTACAGACACCGGAGTCGCGCGTGAAGGTCTCCGGCGGTCTATCCATCGCCATGAGCGGCGATCGACTCGCGCTCGAGGGAGAGCTCAATGCGAACCGTGGCCAGTACCGTCTCGATCTCGGCGTGGTGAGTCGCAGTTTTACGGTGGACTCGGGACGTGTCCGCTTTTTCGGCAGCAGCGCGATCGCACCGACGCTGGACATCAGCGCGACCAATACCGTGCGTGTTGCGGGAGGCAGTGCGATCCCCGTGCGCGTCCACATCGGTGGTACCTACGACGTGCCGGTGCTCACGCTCTCGAGCTCCGACCCGTTGTACGCCAGCGCGCCGGAATCGGAAATCATCTCGTTGCTGATCTTCGGCGCGCCGACCTTCGCGCTCGACGGGGCGGGGCAGAGCACCGTTCGGGCCGTCACCGGCGTGCTGCTGCCTTCGGTCGGCGGCGTGGTCGAAGGCGCGCTGCAAAAATTTTTCCCCGGCCTCAACACGATTCAGGTGGGCACCGCCGGCGGCCAGTCGCAGCAGGACCTTTCTGCCTTGTCGCTGATCGACAATCTCAGCATCAGCGCTGGCAAACAGATCGGCGAGCGCACGTTCCTGCGCGCGAACACGGGCGTCTGCCGTGGTGGTGCGGCCTCCACGCGTTCCTCGCTGTGGATCGGCCTCTCAGCCGAGTACCGCATCACGCGGAATCTCTCCGGGCAGGTCGGTATGGATCCCGGTTCCGCCCCCTGCACCCAGCTCGGCACGAACGGCTTCCCGCGTCTGCAGTTCGGCTTCGACCTGTTCCGAGAGTGGATCTTTTAGGTCTCGCGTTTTACGGTAGAGCTTGCATTGTGGCGTATCCGTGTGGTGCTTCTGCGACGCTCGGCGTGGCGGAGCGCCCCGTGTTACGTGGATTGGAAAACGTAAGGCTTTATGCGGCAATCGTTTGCAATAGTTCAGCTCGGCTCGTGCGGTGTGTGATGCACGACACGGAGCTGGCATCATGATTGCCTATCCATGAGGGCATCGAAGTTCGCGTCCTCTTTCACACGGCCCAATGACCAACCGTCGTCGCACTGCTCCGCTGCTGGCCTCATTCCTCCTCGCCGCGTCCCTGACCGTGCCGGCCGCGCTTTCTGCGCAGGCCCCCGTGCTCGGAACGGTTGACTTCAACGGCGACGTATCCAGCAACGGGACCGTCGGGGGCTACGCCGTGTCGCCGTACCAGGGCACGCTCACGGGATTCAACGCGCAGTTCGGCGTGGGCGGGGTGACGCCGCTCAACAACGCCATCATCTGGTGCGTCGACTTTCAGAACTGGGCAAACACGAGCGCTGACAGCTACTTCTCGACTGCGTTTACGACCAACAGCGGCGGCATCATCGGGAACGGCGATTTCTCGAAGACCCGTCGTAACAACCAGGCCGATTACATGAAGGCCGCCTGGCTGATCGAGCAGTACGATGCCACCGCCGCGATCTCCGGTGCGGGTCTGTTCAACGCCGAGAACATCCAGGGCACGATCTGGAACATGTTCGGCGGCACGTTCAACGGCAGCGGCGATTTCTACACCCTCTCGTTGCCGACGACGATCACGCTCACGCGCAATTGGTTCGTGCTCTCGGATGACAACGTGAACGGCGAGGCGTCGAGTCAGGAGTACCTCACGTACACGACGGCGTCGCCCTCCACGACCTCGGTGGTCCCGGAGCCGTCCACGTACGCGCTCATGGGTGCCGGCTTGTTGGCCCTGGGCCTCGTCTCGCGCCGTCGCAAGCGGAGCTGAAGAGAAGCCGACGCGAAGCTGACCTACTGTGCGCGGGCCGTCGGATCAGGCCATGCCGCAACGGACATAGCGCATCCCCCGTCTGGTTATCGAACCGACGGGGGATTGTCGCGTTGGAGACGGCGCCAGGCGCGTCCGATGACCGCGGTCGCGCCGCCAGCCAGGGCACCCAGCGTTGCCGCGAAGGTGATGATCGGCTCGCGCGTGCCGTCGTCGCCCAGCAGCACGGCCAGCAATTCGCGACGGAGCTTCAGCACCACGGGTGACGCGACCTTGATGCTGTTGAAGTTGCGGTCGTACCGTGCGCCCACGCCTTCGATCAGCGCGGCGGTGCGCGCGAAGTAGACCAATTCGCCGGGTAGCACGATCGGCCAGTTGAACAGTTCGCGCATGACGCGATCGGCGATCGCGCGCGCCCGGTCTTCCATCGCGGTATCCTGATACGCGATGTCGAGCAGTACGCGCACCAACTCGCGCATCGATTCGCGCTCGGTGCCCGGCGCGACCATGCCCAGCGCGAAGAAGCCGTCGGTGGTGGCGTCCGGGTCGCGGCGAATCGCGGCGATGATGGTCTCGAACAGTGCTTTGCGCACCGGCACCCCCACGTCGATTACCATGCCGAAGTCGAGCAGCACGATGCGTCCCTGTGCGTCGACCAGCAGGTTGCCCGGATGCGGGTCGGCGTGAAACACGCCGTCGCGCAGCATCATACGCGCGTAGCTCTCGATCAGCGTCTCCACGAGGGCCTTCGGCGACACCAGCCCGCGCGCGATCTGCGCGTCGAGCGCATCGATACGTGTGCCCTCCATGAACTCGAGCACCAGCACGTCGCGTCGCGTGAGCGCCGTCTCCACCCGGGGAATGCGCAGGCGCGGCTCGTCCGAGAACCGTTCGCGCATCCGCATGCACTGCATCGCTTCACGTTCGAAGTCCATCTCTTCGCGCACGTGCAGGTCGAACTCGTCGAGCACGACGCGGAATCCCAGCACATGGTGATGCGGGAAGCGCGCGTACACGGCGTTCACGATCGCTCGCGCCAGACGGACGTCGCGCACCACGACCGCTTCCACATTCGGCCGCAGCACCTTCACCACGACATCGCGCCCTTGATAGCGAGCACGGTGCACCTGTCCCAGCGAGCCCGCGGCCATCGGCTCCGGGTCGAGATGATCGACGATGCTATCCGGGTCGGCATGCCACGCCTGCTGCAGCGCCGCACGGATCTGCGTCCACGGCACTGGCGGTACGCGGTCCGTCAACGTGCCGAGGGCAGCGAGATACGGCTCCGGCACCAGATCGGCTCGCGTCGCAAAAATCTGCGCGAGTTTGACGAACGCCGGACCGAGCACCGCAATCTCGTGCACCATGCGACGGGCGCGGCGTTCGTGAAACGCGGGCGGGCGCACGACCGGGCCACCCCAGCGTATCCAGCGGCGACGGTCGCGCAGAAACGACACGACCAGCGGTACCAATCGCCAGAGAATGACGATCAGCCGCGGCAGATCACGCCACGGCATGGGCCATCGCGTCGAGGATGAGTCGATCGGCATCGAGCCCAGTCAGACGCGACGTCGTCGTCCACAGCTGCTCGGCGCGGTCGTCGTCGCGAGCGGTCCGCGAGGGACTCACGCGACGGCGCTTCACCCAGTAATCGCCCGAGCCCTCGAGCGCCTCCGACGCCGACGACAGCCACACCAGTGTGTCGGCCCCCTGAGACGGCGTCACTGACACCACGTCCATGACGCGCCGGAGCAGGCGCCCCATTCGCCCGTTGTTCGTGGCAAATCGCGTACTCACGACGCCGGGATGCAGCGCATGCGTCACTACGCGCGACGAGTCGAGGCGACGCGCGAGCGCACGCGTGAACCAGATGTTGTACAGCTTCGAGTTCGCGTACTGCTTCCACCCGCCGAAGTGACGCTCCAACTGGAGATCGTCGAGCGCCGGACTCGCGTTCTCGTGCGCACGACTGGACACGCTCAGCACGCGCGCCGGCGCACCCGCTCGCGCGGCCGCCACCAATGGCGCCAGGAGGCGAAGCGTCAGCGTGAAGTAGCTCAGATGGTTCAGGGCGAAGGTGCGTTCGAATCCGTCTGGCGTGACTTCGCGATCCAGGAACATCGCGCCGGCGTTGTTGGCCAGCACGTCGATGCGGGGCAGGCGGGCCAGCAACCGGTCGGCCAGCTCGTGAACGGCCTCCTGACGCGCGAGGTCGGCGATTTCCCACGTGATTGCGCGACGGCCAGTCGCCTCATGGGAAGCCGTGCCGACCTCACTCATGATTGCACGTGCCGCCGCTGCGGTCTTGGCCTCGTTGCGACCGACCATGACCACCGTGGCGCCGCCAGCGACATACGCTCGCACCGCCGCCTTGCCGATGCCATCACTGGCGCCGGTCACGACCACGGTCTTGCCTGCAAAGGCGTTCGGAGCGGGGGGAGTCGTCATGGATAGGTTGAGGGTAATGCCGCGTGCGCACGCGTCGTACCCGTTCAACGATGCAAGAACGTCGTCGGTTCGCGCGAATTGGCGAATCGACGACGTAAGATCCTGCGAGAACCGGTGAACCGCCCGACGACCGGCTCGGTCAGTTTGCGATCGCAGCGATGGCAATGGGGCCGAGCGTGCCGGCCGTGGCCGTGGCCGTCTGCTGGCCGGCCTGCGGACCGAGCGTCCATCGCACCGTCACCTCGCCAAGCGCATTGGTCACCGCCGACTGGGGCGAAATGCTGCCACCGCCACTCGTGATCGCCAGACCGACGGTCTGTCCGGGAATCGGGACGTTGAATCCACCCGTTACCCGCAACACGATCTGAACGGTCAGCGCGGCACTCACCTTGCCAGTCTGGTTGTTGCCTTGGGCGATCACCAGATCACTCGGCAGGATTCCGTTGGCGCTCAGCGTCACCGGATCCAAGCCTGGGGCCGTTCCGGTCATCGTCTGCACCTGCGCGCCGGGGCCGAGCGTCCAGCGCGCCTTCACTTCGCCGTTGGCGTCGCTGACCACCGTGCCCGGATCGACCGAGCCACCGCCTGCGAGCACATTGAAGCTCACCGGGATCTTTCCGATGGGTGCGCCGTCGGTGCCGATGACCCGCAGCACCACGGGCGTGGGAAGCAGGGTCCCCGCGGCTGCGGTCTGCAGATGTCCCTGCACGATCGTCAGCTGCGCCGCGGCGGGTGCCTCCACGGTCTTGGTGCAACCGGGGAACGCCAGGAGCGTCGGGACGGCCGTGAACAGCGCGGCAAGCAGATGTGTGGGTCGGGCGGAACGCATGGTCTCGTCGGTCGGGGTACTCCTCTCCGCCTACCAGTATCGGCCGGTCGTCCCACCGAGTTGAGCACGACTTTTCCGGGCACGCTGTCGAGCGCCGAATCCTTCCGTCACCTAGATTGGTGATCCCATGACCGTAACTCCTTTGCACGCTCCGCGACCGCTCCGGTCGACCGACTCCGGGTCGCCGGACGGGGTCCGCTGGCCCACCGGATTGGGTCCCGATGTTCCGCCGGCACGTAATCCGGGCACGGCCCTCGACCTCGCCCTCATACGGGCGACCAAGGTCAATCGCAGCGCCGTTGAACGCCGGGTTGCGTCCCTGGGTGGAAGGCGCACGGTGAAGAAGGAGTGGCAGGCCGCGTGGCTGTTGCGCGCCATCACGTGCATGGACCTCACCACGCTCGCGGGCGACGACACGCCCGGCAACGTGCAGCGACTCTGCGCCAAGGCGCGCCATCCGCTGCGTCGCGAGATCGTCGATGCGCTCGGCGTGCGCGACTTGGGGATCACGGTCGGTGCCGTCTGCGTGTACCACCAGTACGTCGCCACCGCGGTCGAGGCGCTGCACGGATCGGGCGTGCCCGTGGCCGCCGTCTCTACGGGCTTCCCCGCCGGTCTCTCGCCATTCGAACAGCGACTCGCCGAGATTCATGCCTCGGTGGCCGCCGGTGCGACGGAAATCGACATCGTCATTACGCGCGCTCACGTGCTCACCGGCAACTGGCAAGCGCTGTACGACGAAGTGCGCGCCTTCCGCGACGCCTGCGGTGACGCCCACCTCAAAACGATTCTCGGCGTCGGCGAACTGGCCACGCTCACGAATGTCGCCCGGGCCAGCCAGGTCGCCATGATGGCTGGGTCCGACTTCATCAAGACCAGCACCGGCAAGGAAACCAGCAACGCCACGCTACCCGTGGGGGTGGTGATGACGCGCATGATCCGCGACTTCGGATCTCGGACGGGTTTCGAGGTAGGGTTCAAGCCTGCCGGCGGTATCCGTACGGCGAAGCAGGCGCTGGACTGGCTGATCCTCATGAAAGAAGAACTCGGTGATCGCTGGCTGCGGCCGCATCTGTTTCGCTTCGGGGCCAGCGGACTGCTGACCGATGTCGAACGCCAGCTCGAACATTTCGTGACGGGTCGCTACGCTGCGGCCTATCGCCAACCCATGGTGTGATCCGCATGGCCACCACAACGACACCCACGGGCGGCACGGTCCGCGAAATCTTCGATGCCATGAGCTATGGTCCGGCGCCGGAAGGCGATGCGATCGTGCGCGCCTGGCTCGAGGGTCACCACCACCGCTTCGGACACTACATCGGCGGGGCCTTCACCGATCCGGCCGCCGGCGAGTCGTTCGAAGTACACGATCCGTCCACCGGCGCGGCACTCGCCCGCGTGGCACAGGGCAGTGCGCACGACGTCGATACCGCCGTCGCGGCGGCCCGTGCGGCGCTGCCGGGATGGCAAGCGCTCGACGATCATGCGCGTGCCCGTTGGTTGTACGCCATCGCCCGCGGTATTCAGAAACACGCGCGCCACTTCGCCGTGCTCGAGTCGATCGACAACGGCAAGCCGATTCGCGAAACGCGCGACATCGACATTCCGCTGGTGGCACGGCACTTCTCCTATCACGCCGGCTGGGCGCAACTGCTCTCGGCCGAGTTTCCCGGCCAGCACGCGTACGGCGTCGTCGGGCAGGTGATCCCGTGGAATTTTCCGCTGCTGATGCTTGCGTGGAAAGTCGCGCCGGCACTCGCCGCTGGAAACACGGTGGTCCTCAAACCCGCCGAGTTTACGCCGCTCACGGCACTGCGATTCGCCGAGTTGGTGCACGAAATCGGGTTGCCGCCTGGTGTGTTCAATCTCGTCACCGGAGACGGTCGCACCGGCGCCGCGATTGTGGATCATCCAGACGTCGACAAGATCGCATTCACGGGCAGCACCGACGTCGGTCGTGCCATTCGCGTCGCCACTGCCGGCTCGGGCAAGGGTCTCTCGCTCGAGCTGGGCGGCAAGAGTCCGTTCGTCGTCTTCGAAGACGCCGACCTCGATAGCGTGGTCGAAGGCGTGGTCGACGCGATCTGGTTCAATCAGGGACAGGTCTGCTGCGCCGGATCGCGCCTCCTCGTGCAGGAAGGGATGGCCGACCAGCTCATCGCGAAGCTGCGCGATCGCATGGAGCGACTCCGCATCGGCTCGCCGCTCGACAAGACCGTCGATATGGGCGCCATCGTCGCCCCGGTGCAACTCGAGCGCATCAAGCAACTCTGCGCGCAGGGCGTCGAAGAGGGGGCCACCTGCTGGCAGCCCTCCTGGGCCACGCCCGCCGAGGGGTCGTTCCATCCGCCCACGCTGTTCACGAACGTCGCGCCGTCGGCCACCATCGCGCAGGTCGAGATCTTCGGCCCGGTGCTGGTCAGCATGACGTTTCGCACGCCGGAAGAAGCGGTGGCGCTGGCGAACAACACGCCGTTCGGACTCGCCGCCAGCGTGTGGAGCGAGAACATCAATCTCGCGCTCGATATCGCACCGAAGCTCAAGTGCGGTGTGGTGTGGATCAACAGCACCAACCTGTTCGATGCGGCCGCTGGATTCGGTGGGTATCGGGAGTCCGGGTTTGGTCGCGAAGGCGGACGTGAAGGACTAGGCGAGTATCTCAAGCCGGTTCGCTCGCACGACCACGCGCCGGCCCCAGTCGACACCGGCGCCGTGCCGCCGGTGCTCTCCGATGGGGACGAGGCGGATGACGCGACGCTGACGACATCGGCACTCCCCGCGATCGACCGGACGCCGAAGCTGTTCATCGGCGGCAAGCAAGTACGCAGCGACTCCGGTTATTCGAGACGCATCCTGGGCGCCAACGGGCGCGTGGTCGGCGAAGTAGGCGACGGCAACCGCAAGGATCTGCGCAATGCCGTCGAAGCGGCGCACGCCGGCGCGGGATGGTCCAAGCTCACGGGACATCAGCGGTCGCAGATTCTGTTCTATATCGCGGAAAACCTGTCGGCCCGCGAACTGGAATTCGCCGCACGGTTGTCCGCGATGACGGGCGCGACCCACGACGACGCGATGCGTGAAGTGGAGGCTGCGATCTCCCGGCTGTTCACGTATGGTGCGTGGGCCGACAAGCACGATGGCGCGATCCATGACGTGCCACTGCGTGGCGTCGCGTTGGCGATGCACGAACCCATCGGCGTCGTCGGCGTGGCGTGTCCCGACCCGTATCCGTTGCTCGGGCTGGTGTCGCTGATCGCCCCGCTGCTCGCTACCGGCAATCGTGTCGTGGCCGTGCCGTCCGAGCGCTATCCGCTCTCGGCGACCGACTTCTACAGCGTCCTCGAGACGTCGGATGTGCCGGCCGGCGTGGTCAATATCGTGACCGGTCCACGCGATGCGCTTGCCAAAGTGCTGGCGGAGCATGACGATGTCGACGCCGTGTGGTACGTTGGATCACGTGCCGGTGCGACCGCGGTCGAAAAGGCCTCGTCCGCGAATCTCAAGCGCACCTGGACCGAATGGGACGGGCGCGAATGGCTCGATCCGCGGGTGGGCGAAGGCCGCGAGTTCCTGCGGCGTGCCGTGCAGGTCAAGAACATCTGGATTCCGTACGGCGAATAACGCCGTGTTGTCACGCAGGAGCGCGCACTTCAACGCGCTCCGCTGACGACGTAGCGACGCCTTGACGTAGTGTGCAGTTCATGCGACCCAACTCCGACATCATGATCGAACTCCCGGCCTCTCCTGAGGCTTTCCGCGACGCTGCGTGGGACGACATCCTGCCGTATTACGAGCAGCTGGCCACGATCGACCTCGATGCGACGACGCCCGTCGTTGAATCGTGGCTGAGCACGTGGTCGCGCCTCGATACGCTAGTCGGCGAGGCGGGAACGCTCGCCATGATTGCGTATACGGGAAACACCGCCGACACTGCCGCTGAAACGGCGTACCTGCGTTTCTCGATGGAGATCTTCCCGAAGCTGGAAGAGCAGGGCGTTCGCCTTGCCAAGCGGCTGCTCGAGCTCGGGTGGTCGCGCGACGATTTGGAAACCACGATTCGACGGTTCCGTACCGACATCGAGATCTTCCGCGAAGCCAACGTCGCCCGGTTCTCGCAGATCGAGGAGCTGTCCGCGGGTTATCAGAAGATCACCGGCGGCCTGAGTGTCGACTGGGACGGTACACCGAAAACGATTCCGCAGCTGCAGCCGTACCTCAAGTCGGCCGATCGTAGCGAGCGCGAACGCGCGTTCCGCCTCGGCGCCGAGGCGTACATGGTCAAGCGCGACGAGTTCGCCGATCTGTTCGACAACATGTACGGGCTGCGCGACGCCGTCGCCAAGGAAGCCGGATTCGCCGATTACCAGCGCTACTGCTTCGCCGCCAAGCATCGTTTCGACTACACGCCGGAAGACACCGCGCGCTTCCACGACGCCGTGAAGAAGACGGTCACGCCGGCCGTGGCGCGCCTCATGGAGCATCGCCGCGAGTCACTCGGCGTCGACGTCCTCCGTCCGTGGGATGTCACGGTCGACCTGAATGCCGACGAGCCGCTCAAGCCGTTCGCTGATGTCGAGACGTTCATTGATCGCGCCAAGAATATCTTTCAGCGCGTCGATCCCGAATTGGGAACCCAGTTCCGCATCATGGCCGACGAGAAGCTGCTCGATCTCGAGAGCCGGCCGGGTAAGGCACCGGGTGGCTACTGCACCGATCTGTCCTTCCGCGGTCGTCCGTTCATCTTCATGAATGCCGTCGGCGTGCCTGACGACGTGCAGACACTCGTGCATGAAGCGGGACATTGCTTCCACGACTTCGCCACGCATTCGCTCCCATTCACGTGGCAGCGCCGAACGGGGCACGAGGCCGCCGAACTGGCGTCGATGAGCATGGAACTGCTGGCCATGCCGTACTTCGTGGCGCCCGATGGCTACTACACGCCCGACCAAGCGCGTGTCGCGTGGCTCGAGCACCTCGAAGATGTGTTGGGAAGTCTCGTGCATATCGCCAGCGTCGACGCGTTTCAGGCGTGGATCTACACCGATCCCGCCGGCGCCGACCGTGACGCGCGTGACGCCAAGTGGCTCGAGATCCGCAAGGAATTCGAATCGGGCGTCGACTGGTCCGGGCTCGAGCGTGAGCGGGTGGGCCGCTGGTACCGTCAGCTCCATATCTTCGAGCTGCCGTTCTACTACATCGAGTACGGGCTTGCCCAGCTCGGTGCGCTGCAGGTGTTCCGCAACGCCGTGGCCGACGCCGGTGATGCCGTGGCGGCCTACAAGCGGTTCCTCAAGCTCGGCGGCACGCGTCCGCTGCCCGAGCTCTACGCGGCGGCCGGCGTGAAGCTCGTGTTCGACGCGGAAACGATGGCGGAACTGGTGGCCTTCGCCGAGGAGCGGATTGCCGCGTTGCGGGCTGGCGCTGATGCGCCGTTTCGTGGGGTCGTGCCGGTGTGATCCGGCCGGCGCCACGAAACTTTTGTCCCTCGTAGTCGTATCCGAGACATGACCTCATCTCTCGGAGTTTCAATGCGATTCGCACGACACGTCGGCGTGGCGGCACTGGTCCTCAGCGCAATGTCTGCGCGCGCCGAAGCGCAGCTGCCCACCGTTCAGCAGGTCTTCGACAAATTCGCGACGGCGGTCGGTGGTCGCGAGGCGTGGTCGAAGGTGCAGGGGCGCAGTGACAAGGGTACCGCCGACATTACGTTCGCGGGCATCTCCGGCAGCTACGAACGGCACAGCGGCGCGCCGAACAAGATGCGCATGATCATCGACCTCGGCATGGCCAAGGTCGATCAGGGCTTCGACGGCTCCGTCGGATGGGCCGTGCAGCCGATGGGTCAGGCGCAGCGCATGCCCGCCGAGCAGGAAAAGTCGCTTGGTGAGGCCATTCAGGTGGGCGCCGCGTTTCTTGATGTCAGCCGTTTCTCCAAAGCGTCGGTCGACGCCAAGGAAGTGTTCGACGGCGTGGAATGCTACAAACTGTCGATCACCTCGAAGTTGGGCGAAGAGCGTACCGAGTACTTCGAAGTGGCGACCGGTCTCCGCCGCGGCGCGGTGAGCCAGACGCCGATGGGTGAGCAGAAGTCGATGTTCCGCGACTACAAGGCCTTCGAAGGCAAGCTGATCCCGACCAAAGTCGTGCAGGTCACCCCGCAGGGCGATGTGATTCTCACCACGGCCGAAGTTTCGTTCACGCCGCCCGATCCGTCGCTGTTCAAGGCACCCGACGGGATCGCGAAGTAGCGCGACTCAGTACGCGCCCGGCTAACGCAATACCACTCAGCCACGCGCGCTCCACCGACGGGTGCGAGCGCCGCGTGGCGCCGGCCGCTCCCCAGTCGCCGCACGCACCGATCCCTCGCGACGCGTCGAACACACACGCGTCGTCGAGCCCCGTCTGCACGCGCGCATAGCGCCACCGATGTGAGACGGCGTACGTGACGTCGCCGGCGATCTGAAGCTCCGTGCGCAGCGCGTCGGACACCCACGACGCGATGTCGGCCGGCTCCGCCTCGATGTGCTCGGCGCTCCAGCCGCCTTCACTGTGCACGACCCACGCCTCGTCCGTGGAGCGCCCCCTGCGCGAGGATTGCCGCCAGGCCCGGTGCAACATCGGGGCGTCGGTGCGGAGCTCACCGTCCACGAGTGCGACGCTCACTCGTGCCGGCGGTGGCGCGTCAAACACAATCATGCTGCTCCAGCAGGGGAGCATGCTGACGCCCGCCAGCGACGGTGCAAACGGCACGGGCTGCTCGATCGTGCTCATCAGCATAGCGGCCTGTGGCGCGGGCGTGGCCAGCAGCACGATGTCACACTCGTGTGCAGCCCCATCGCGGTCTGCAAGGGTCCATCCAGCGCCCGCACGGGTGATCGACGCGACCTGCACCCCCGTCTGCACCGTGAGGTCACGCGCCAGGTGCTTCGGCAGCGTGTTCATTCCGCGCGCGCCCACGTACTCGCCCTCGTGCATCGGCTGCAGGACGCCGTCCTGAATCCACGACTCCGCGTAGCGCGCCAGACGAGGGTCGTCGAGTCGGAGGGACGGTGCGCCATGGTCGAACATCCACGGGCCTTCGCGTCGCGTGCTCATCCGCCCGCCCACCCCGCGACTCTTGTCCAATACGCTCACCGCGATGCCGTGATCCTGCAACGTGCGTGCACAGGCCAACCCGGAGATGCCGGCGCCGATCACGGTCACGCGGGGTGACACGCCGGCCGACCGGCTCACGTGCGCCCGGTATGCGGGGAAGTGCATGCGCTGCCGGTGCTCGTCGGATCGCCGCGGTCGAACGGTGCCGAGCACGGCGACCTCCGGCGTGAACGGTCGGTCGAACTGCCCCAGGCACCAGAGGAGGCCTCCGTAACTCGCCGGGTCCCGTCCGTCCAGCGCGTAGCGGTGGTTCAAATCGATCAGGCGCTCCAACGACTCCGACGCATTCGACGACCACATCGGAATCGCCTTGCCCCACGTCATGCGCACGTTGTTGTGCAACTCGCCGTGCACCCGCAATGACTGCTGCGCGGCGTCCCACAATTCGTCGCCCGTGCCGCTGCGCGCCAGCGTTTCCCACGAATGCCGCGTGCGGGTGTCCGACTCATGTCGTGTCAGCGTCTCTCGCGCCCACGCGGGGATCGCCTCGAGCGTCTCGGGGGTATCGTGCCAATAGCAGAAGGCGTACGCGAGCTCACGCCACACGAGCAGTTCATCGAGATACTTGTCGGCGCCGTCACCACCGCGCGCGGTACACTCCCGCACGATACGGAACGTGGACACCATGCCGTAATGGAAGTACGCCGACATGCGACTCACGCCGTCGATGCTCGCGTCATTGCGTTTCGCCGCATAGCGGTCGAGGCGTCCCGTGCTCACGAACTCACGCCAGCGCGCGTAGCCCGCCATGGTGCCGCCGGGCGTGTGGGGCACGGGTGCTACGCCATGGTCGATTTCGCACTCCGCGACCAACGCGGCGATGTCGGCGTCGGCCAATTGCACTGGTGCGAACGGCAGGTCGGTCGGTACGAACGCGGGCGTGTGCGTGGCGACATCGTTCCAGTCGGTGGCGACGCGCGCGGCGCGGAGTGCCGCCGTCGCGTCGCGAAAGGCAAACGCGCGGGTATGTGCCTTCCCCACGAGCGGCATGGGCACCACGCACGCCGTGTCCACGCTCCACACGGGACAGGCTACCGCTTCGGCCAAGGCATCGGTGAGCCAGTCCAGCGGGGCCACCGGCAGGGTTTCGGTGACGACCAACGCGGCGCGTGCGGCCAGCGTACGGAGCGCCGGACCGCGATGTCCGGGGCGCTCGAGGTGAAAGGCGTAGCCGATGCCGCGCGCCGCACACTCCGCCTCGACGTCGCGCGCGCCCTCGAGAATGAAGGTGTGATGCCGGTCCGATGCGTACGGATACTTCTCCGAGAGCGCGTGATACACGAACACCGGAACCCCGAGTCGCGCACCGGCTGCGAGCGCGACATCCAGTGCCGGGTTCTCGTGCGCCCGCACGGCGGTTCGCATCCAGTAGATCACGAAACTGCCGTGGGAGGCAGAGGCAGCGCGGGCCGAGTGGTCGGTAATCCGCTCGGCGAGAGAGTCGGGAAAAGAATCGGGTCGGAGCACGCTGTACAACGCGCTCCGACCCGATCTCGTGCCAACACTTCAGTGGGTGCTGCTTAGACCTTCTTCTTCGCGTGCGGTGGCTCAGGCGGTGATTCGGGCCCGATGCCATCCGGATCGAAATGCTTCTGGTCGGTCAGCAACTTGGCGAATGACCAGGCGGTGAGGCCCAGTACGAACGTCCAGCTGACCGCCATAAAGGCAATGGCTCCTCCAGACATCAGGCCTCCGCGCGGTTGGTGTCGATCTCGACGAAGCCCTTGCGGTCGTCGTAGCCGTTCCGCTTCCACGCCGTTCGGATGAAGAACAGGAACACGATGATGAAGAGCACCAGGATGCTGCGCGAGATCGTGATGTACGGCATGTCGATGTCGGACACCGGGTTCGAGCTGCCGGCTGACCGCTGATTCAACAGAATCGGCAACGCTTCGTCCTTGCCCCACCACGTGAGAATGATGAGCAGGTAGATCGGCGTGACGTACGTCATGATGAACTTGAAGATCTTCGGAATGTTGATGTCCGCGCCCATGTGGATCGACTTCCACGCGTTCTCGGGCTTGAAGATCCACACGAAGATGATCACTTCGGTGATCGCCACGAGCACGAGGCCGAACGTGCCGACCCAGTAGTCCCACTCGTCCAGGAATCCGTGGCCGAGCCAGTGCACGTGCAGCATACCGATGGCAAAGCAGATCGCGCCGAGTGTCCATGCCACTTTCTCACGTGCGATGCCGAACTCTTCACGGAAGAAGGCCGTGATCGGCGTGAGCATCGAGACGGACGACGTGATACCGGCGAAGAACAACAGGCCGAACCACATCACGCCGAGCAGGTTGCCGATCGGCAAGGTCTTGTCGATCTGCTGGAACACCACCGGCATCGTGGCGAACCCGAGGTCGAACGATCCGCCCTGCGCGATCTGCATGGCACCGGCCACGCCGAAGAACGTCACAGCCGCCGGAATCGCGATGGAACCGCCCAGCACCACTTCGGCGGTTTCATTCGTCGCCGCCGTCGCAATGCCATTCAGCGCGATATCGTCCTTGGTGGACAGGTACGATGCGTACGCCTGCAACGAACCCATGCCCACGGACAGCGTGAAGAAGATCTGTCCGGCGGCCGCCAACCAGATGCCCGGCGAACCGAGTCGCGAGAAGTCCGGCGCGTAAATGAACTCGAGACCCTGCGCCGGCGTGGCGCCCACTCCCGGCTGCGCCGGCATGGTCAACACGACACCGGCCAGCACGATCGCAAACAGGAACAGCACCGGCATGCCGATCTTGGCCAGCTTCTCGATGCCGCCCGAGATGCCCTTCGACAGCACGTAGATGTTGATCAACATCGTGAACGCGAAGAACGCGTACGGGGTGTACGACGCGTGCACTGGCGTTCCGCCGGCCGGTGTCAGGCCCTGGAAGGAACGCAGATAGCCCAACATGCCTTCCTGCGTCGTCAATCCCCAGTAGTCCTTCGTGGCCGAGAAAATGGCGAAGGCCAGTGTCCAGCTTTCGATGTACGTGTAGTAGATCATCACGCCGAGCGGCACGACCATACCCACCACGCCGACGTACTTGGCCGCCGGGTGCTTCCACAGGGCGGCGAACATGCCCGGCAGGTGGCCCTTGCGGTACCGTCCGCCATTACGGCCGACGCCCCACTCGATCCACATGAGCGGAATGCCGAGCAGCAACAACGCGATGAAGTACGCGATCATGTACGAGCCGCCACCGTTGGCGGCGGCCTGACGCGGGAAGCGTAGGAAGTTGCCGAGACCGACCGCATTGCCCGCCATAGCGAGAATGAGACCGATTCGACTACCCCAAGCTTCGTTCGAGCCGGAGTTGGACGAAGACAAGCGTGCTCCGATTGGTGGGAAAGGGAGTCTGACAGCGGAAAAGCGGTTCGGGCCGCCTATCGCAGGCCGTAACGTTTCCGCCCGGACCTGCCGATGTCCAGTGCAACAGCGAGATTGCCCCCCGTCAGCGACGGACGACCACGCCGTTCTTCATGACCAGCCGCACGGCGCGGAGCGCGCGGATGTTTTGGCTGGGGTCGCCGGTGACCGCGACCAGGTCGGCCAGCAGTCCGGGAGCCACGCGGCCGAACTCGTTCTCTCGATGCATCACCCGCGCGTTCACGCTGGTGGCGGCCTTGAGGGCGGCAACCGGAGACATGCCGTACTCCACCATGAGTTCGAGCTCCAGCGCATTCGTCCCATGCGTGAACACGCCCACGTCGCTGCCGTTGCAGATTGTCACTCCCGACGCCAGCGCCGCCTTGAACATCGCCTTCTTCTGCACGATGCCGGCGGGATCCGGATCGACGCCCTTCTTCCAGCCCCGATAGCGCGTGGTGCTCTCGGTGGCCGATAAGGTGGGACAGAACGCGACGTTGTGCTGCTGCATGAGCGCAAAGACCTCCGGCGTGGCCATGTCGCCGTGCTCGATGTCTTCCACGCCGGCCAGAATCGCGCGGGTCATGCCTTCCACCGTGCTCGCGTGTGCCACCACCGGACGTCCGCTCGACATCGAGGTGCGCACGATCGCCGCCCACTCCTCGGTTGTGAACGTCGGACGCGCCTCGCCGCGCGGCCCCCAGCGGTAGTCGGCGTAGATCTTGATCCAGTCGGCGCCGTGCCCGATCTGATCGCGCACGACGCGCGTCACGCCGTCGATGCCATCGGCTTCTTCGGCGCCCTGCGGCACGCCGATCTCCACGCCGAATCCCTTCGGACCATACGACCCCGTGGCCACGATGGCCTTGGTCGTCACGAACAGGCGCGGTCCCGGGATGATGCCCTGGTCCACCGCTTCCTTCAGTCCGACGTCGGCGTATTCCGCCCCCTCCGTGCCGAGATCACGTAGCACGGTAAAGCCCGCGTCGAGCGTCGCCTTCAGGTGATTCACCGCACGCGCGGTGCGCAGCGCCAACGATTCACGCAGCACCTGATCATTCCACGGTGTCTCGTCGTACGGATGCAGCAGCACGTGACTGTGCAAGTCGCTCATCCCGGGCATCAGCGTCGTGCCGGGCAAGGCAATGCGCTCGGCATCGCCCGGTACCGTCACACTCGCCGCGGGGCCAACGGCCGCGATGCGCGCGCCGCGCACGAGAACCACCCATCCGCGCTGCAGCGCGTCGCTCGCGCCATCGAATACGGCGTCGGGCACCAGCAGAATCGGCTTCGCCGTCGGGGCCGGTCCGGGGGCCGCTTGGGCGGCGGCAGACGGCGCGAACGCGGCCGATGCGCCAAGGACGGACGTGAGTGCCAAAGCGGCCCACGACATGCGAATCGAGTGAGGCATCAGGAGATCCGGACAGTGGCGTATTCGCCAGTAGAGAGCGCGGCAGGGACGAGTCCGGACACACCGCCGGACACCACGAAGGCCATGGCGTCGGCACTCGCGACATCGAGCGCGCGCACTCGGGTCGCCAGCACCAGATGCAGCTGGCCGGAAAAATTGTATGAATGCGGGCAGTAGACGGCCACGTACTCCGACATACCGAGGTGCGCCAGCGAATCCTGCGTCACGAAGCCCACGAGGCGCACGCCGCCATCGGGACTGAGGTCGAGCGATACCGGCTTGTCGAAGCGCCGCTTCTCGCCCACGAAGGCATTCAGCAAGTCCTTCGTCGAGCCGTAGAGCAGGCGCACGAACGGCAGGCGCCCCATCAGCCCCTCCAGCACGTTCACGGCCGATCGCGTAAGGAGGTTGGACCCGAGGAAGCCGACCACGGTGATCAGCACGATCGTGGCCACGAATCCGGCGCCCGGAATGGGTAATCCCAGCCAGCCGTCCACGTTCGTGAACACCAGCCAGCAGACCCAGACCGTCACGACCAGTGGGGCAAGTAGTACCAGTCCGCGGGCAAAGTAGCCGAGCAACCGTCTCATCGAATTCCTCACGCGGTCAAAGCCGCGCCGTTAAGCTTTTCCCCAACAGGTTCTGGCCCAAGTTGGGGCTCCGTGCCCCGAACGACCAGCCCGTCTCACGCCTCGCCCTCCAGATGATGCGATCGCCAGTGATTCATTCGTCCCGCGGTACGCCGAACCGCACCACGCGTGCGGTCCTCGCGACCGCCGTCGTCGCCGGCCTCGTCGGCGCCTCAGCGCTCGACGCGCAGTCGGCGACCTCGGGTCAGGCGCCGGCACCCGCCAATCCGTATACCGGCGTGTCGCGCTGGACGCCGCCGCCCCTCCCGGCCGGCAAGAAGCCGATCACGCAGGACACGTACGACGAATGGCGCACCATCTCCGGGTCGTCGCTCTCGAACGATGGCAAGTGGGCGGCGTATACGCTCAGTCCCGTGGTCGGTGAAGGCGAACTGGTTGTTCGCGCCACTGCTGCCGCCACGGAGTATCGTGCCCCGCGCGGCTTCACCGGCCGGCCGCAGCTGCAGCCCGCTGCCGACTCGGCCGCGCAATTCTCCGCGCAGCCGGCGCAGTTCAGCGCCGATGGCAAGTTCGTCGCCTTCACGATCTACGCCTCGCGCGCCGACGTCGAACGCGCCCGCACGCGCCGGGGGACGCCGGCGCCGCGGAACGGCCTCGGCATCATGAATTTGGCCGACGGCACCGTCACGCGCGTGGCCGCCGTGCGCTCCTACCGCCTCGCGCGCAATGGTGGCCGGTTCCTCGCCTACTTGCTGGAAGACACCACCGCCGCGCCTCGTGCTGGCGCTGGTGCTGGCGCTGGTGCTGGCGCTGGTGCCGCGGCCGCCGCGCCGACGGCGCCGGTTGGGCCGCGTCGCGAGAACGGCGTCACCCTGGTACTGCGCGATCTGTCCGCCGGCACCGAGCAGCGTATCGAAGGCGTGACCGCCTTTACGTTCGACGACGATGAGAAGTGGCTCGGGTACACGGTGACCACGCGTGACGGTGCCGGCAATGGCGCCTTCGTACGCGCGCTGGCGTCGGGCGCGGTCACGCCGCTCCTTACGGGGCAGGCCACTTATCGCGGCATGACCTTCGACCGCAAGGGTACGCAGGTGGCCCTGATCTCCGACGTCGGCGATTCCACGCCGAAGCCGAAGATGGCGGTGTATCACGCCTCGCTCGTGCCCGTGAAGGGCAAGCCGGTCGCTGCGCGCAAGATCGTCGCTGCGTCGGAAGCACCGGCCGGCCTGCTGATCGCCGAGCGTGGCGCCGTGAGTTTCACGCGTGAAGGCAATGGCGTGATCTTCTCCCTCGGCAACGTGCCGATGGACTCGATCCCCGCCGATTCGCTCGTCGATAAGGCCGGCTACGATCTGTGGCACTGGAAGGACACGCAGATCCAGCCGCAGCAAAAGGTGAGCGCCAATCGCGATCGCAATCGCACGTACACGGCGCTGTACACCATCGCCAGCGGCAAGTGGACGCAGCTCGCCAACGACAGCCTGCGCGTGACCGTGAGCAACGATGGACGTCGCGTGCTCGGCGTCAATTCGGTCGAGTACGCGATTCCGCAGTTCTGGGGCGAAGGAGCCAGCGACGCGTATCTCATCGATCCGATTACCGGCGCCCGCACGCTCATTGCCAAGGGCCTCGACGGCAACGCGCAGCTCTCGCCGGGCGGCAACTACGTCACCTGGTTCGAGAAGGGACAGTGGGTGTCGTACGCCGTCGCCACTGGCAAGAAGTCCATCCTCACCGACAAGCTGCCGGTCAAGTTCCAGGACGAAGAGTTCGATTCGCCCGATGTCCCGCCGCCCTACGGACTCGGTGGCTGGAGCACGGCCGACAAGCGCGTGCTGGTCTACGACCGCTTCGACATCTGGGAGGTCGATCCTGCCGGCGTCGCCGCGCCGAAGAATCTCACCGATGGCGAGGGGCGTCGTGCCGGCATGACGTTCCGCGTCGTCGACCTCGATCGTGAAGACCCGTTCCTCGATGCGAACACGCCGCTGCTGTTGCGCGCGGTCGATTCGCTCACGAAGGCGTCCGGCTTCTGGCGCGATCGCATGGGCGTCGACGGCAAGCCGGAGAAGATCGTGATGGCCGACCGCAACCTGAACGGATTGCAGAAGGCGCGGAACGCGGAGCAGTATCTCCTCACGCAAAGCACGTATCGCGACTTCCCGGATCTGTATACCGGTACGACGATCGCCAGCACTGCGAAGATCTCCAATGCCAATCCGCAGGACGCGCAGTATCCGCGCGGCACGGTGGAACTGGTGTCGTGGTTGAACGGCGACGGCATTCCGCTGCGTGGACTGCTGCACAAGCCGGAGAACTTCGATCCGTCGAAGCAGTACCCGATGATCGTGTATTTCTACGAGAAGCTCACCGACGGCTTGCACAACTACGTCGCGCCCTCGGGACGTAATACGGTCAACCCGCTCGTGTACAACAGCCTCGGTTACATCGTATTCCAGCCCGACATCGTCTACACCGATGGACAGCCGGGACCGAGTGCGGCGAAGTCGATCATTCCCGGTGTGCAGTCGCTGATCGCCAAGGGCTTCGTCGATCCCAAGCGTGTCGGCATCACGGGACAGTCGTGGGGCGGCTACCAGTCGGCGTATCTCATCACGGTCACCAACATGTTCGCGGCCGCCGTACCGAATGCGACCGTGGTGAACATGACGAGCGCCTACGGTGGAATCCGCTGGCAGTCCGGCCTGGCCCGCGCGTTCCAGTACGAGCACACGCAGAGCCGCATCGGCGGGTCGCTCTGGCAGTACCCGGAGCGCTTCGTCGAAAACTCGCCGCTCTTCAAGCTCGATCGCGTGTCGACGCCGGTGTTGTTCATGGCCAACGACAATGACGGCGCGGTACCGTGGTATCAGGGCATCGAGTTCTACGTCGCCATGCGTCGCTTGCAGAAGGAAGCGTACATGGTGGTCTACAACGGCGACGAGCATAATCCGACCAAGCGGGCCAACCAGAAAGACATCGACAAGAAGATGATCGAGTTCTTCGCCGTGAAACTTCAGGGGGCCGATGCCCCGTCGTGGATGGTGCGCGGAATACCGTTCCTCGAAAAGGGACGCGATCAGGTGAAGATGACCAACACGACGGCGGGCGGCGCGGCGCCGGCTCGCCCCAACGGAGGAAAGTGATGGCAGCGGACGAAATCGATTACCAGATCATCGGCGACGACCTGCAGGCGGTCATCATCACGCTCGACCCCGGCGAAGCCGTCTTCGCCGAGGCGGGCGGGATGATGTTCATGCGCGAGGGCATCACGATGGCGACCACCCTCGATCCCAATGCGAAAGGTGGCGGGTTGTTCGATAAGCTGGTCGGCGCCGGCAAGCGTGTGCTCTCCGGTGATTCGTTCTTCGTCACGCTGTTCGGCAACAACGGCGCGCGGCGCGCCGACGTGGCCTTCGCGGCCCCGTTCCCGGGAAAGATCGTGCCGCTCAACCTGCGAGACTGGGGCGGCACCGTGCTCGCGCAGAAGGACAGCTTCTTGTGCGCCGCGCGCGGCATCGACATCTCCGTCGCGTTCACGCGCAAGATCGGCGCGGGCTTCTTCGGCGGGGAAGGCTTCATCCTCCAGAAGCTGCAGGGCGACGGTCTCGCGTTCCTGCACGCGTCCGGGACGCTGCACGCCATCGATCTCGCTCCGGGCGAGACGCTGCGCGTGGATACGGGCTGCCTCGTGGCATTCCAGCCTACGGTGGATTACGACATCCAGCGCGTGCCCGGCATCAAGACGGCACTGTTCGGTGGCGAAGGATTGTTTTTTGTCCAGCTCACAGGCCCCGGTCGTGTCATTCTGCAGACGTTGCCATTCTCAAGATTGGCCGACCGCATCATCGCGGCGGCACCGCGTGCCGGTGGCAAGCGCGTCGGCGAAGGGTCGATCCTCGGCGGGCTCGGCGGTCTCCTCGACGGCGACAACTAGGCGGTCGTCCGGGTGGTCGCCCTGGCCGGCGACAAGGGAATTCGTGGCGGCGGCTCCCTCCGCCGCCGCGAACCCCCTAGCTTTGCACCCTTATGGCCACTCGTACTCAGCCCACCACCGAGGCGCCGACTCCGGCAGCCTGGTCCATCGAATCGGCGCGCGCTCTCTACAACGTAGAGGGCTGGGGCGCCGGCTACTTCGACATCAACGAGCGCGGACGTGTCATCGTCCGTCCGAATCCGGACCGGCCGGATCTCACCGCCGATCTGCGCGACCTCGCGCATGATCTCGAAGGCCAGGGCATCGCCCTCCCAGTGTTGCTGCGCTTCTCCGACATCCTCAAGTCGCGCATCGAAACGCTGAGCGAGCGTTTCGATGGCGCCATGAAGGAGTTCGAGTACTCCGGTGGCTACACCACCGTGTACCCGATCAAGGTGAATCAGCAGCGACACGTGGTCGAGGAGATCGTCAAATTCGGCAAGACACATGGTGTCGGCCTCGAGTGCGGCTCCAAGCCCGAACTGCAGGCCGTGCTGGGTCTCTCGGAGAGCACCGAGCATCTCATTGTCTGCAACGGCTACAAGGACCACGAGTTCATGCGGCTGGCCCTCATGGGACAGAAGCTTGGACACAAGGTGTTCATCGTGCTCGAGCAGGTCAGTGAACTCGATGTGCTGCTGGAAGTGGCCGACGAGCTCGGGGTCACGCCCACCTGCGGTGTGCGTATCAAGCTCGCCAGCGAAGGCGCCGGTCGTTGGGCGCAGAGCGGCGGCGAGAAGAGCAAGTTCGGCCTCAGCTCGGCTGAACTCATCAAGCTGATCGACAAACTCCAGGCGCTCGGCAAGCTCGGCATCCTGAAGTTGATCCATTTCCACCTTGGCAGTCAGATCACCGACATTCGCTTCATCAAGTCGGGACTGCAGGAAGTGGCGCGCTTCTATCTCGAGCTGCGGGCCATCGGCGTAGACATCACGCATGTCGACGTCGGCGGCGGGCTGGGGATCGACTACGACGGCACCAACTCGACGAACAACGCGAGCGTCAACTATTCGCTGCAGGAGTACGCCAACGACGTGATCTACACGATCGCCGAGGCGTGCCGTGATGCGGAGCTGCCGATGCCGCATATCATCAGCGAGTCGGGGCGCGCGCTGACGGCGCACCATGCGCTGTTGCTGGTGAAGGTCATCGACGTCGAGTCGCAGGCCGAGCAGCCGATTCCGGTGCTCGACGACGAAGAGCATTCGTTGCTGCACGAGATGTACGAAGACTGGCGCACGCTCACCGAGCGTGGGGCGAAGCCTCGCAAGGTGCTCGAGGTCTTCCACGACGCGTCGTTCGACAAGGATCGCGCCCGCAACTACTTCAATAGCGGCGTACTGAATCTGCGCGGACTGGCCAAGGCTGAAGTCCTGTGGCTCGGCACGATGAACGCGATCTATCGCATTGCCAAGGCCGACGAAGATACCTACGCCGACATTCTCCCCGAGCTCGAGTCGTCGCTGGTCGATCGCTACTTTTGCAACTTCTCGCTCTTCCAGTCGCTGCCCGACAGCTGGGCCATCGACCAGCTCTTCCCGATCATGCCCATTCATCGGCTCGACGAGGAGCCGGTTCGGCGCGGCACGCTGCAGGACGTGACCTGTGACTCCGACGGAAAGATCGATCGCTTCGTGGGAGACAAGAAGGGTCGTCCGAGCCTCGAACTCCATGAGTTCCGCGACGGCGAGGACTATATCCTCGGCATCTTTCTCACCGGTGCGTATCAGGAAATCCTGGGCGATCTGCACAACCTCTTCGGCGATACGAATGCCGTGCACGTGCGCCTCAACGACCAGGGCGCCTATGAGATCACGGACCTGGTGGAAGGCGACACGGTCACCGAGGTGCTCAACTACGTGCAGTTCGGTGCCTCGCAACTTCT
>CAWJMR010000053.1:0-19235 GCA_963843965.1 uncultured Gemmatimonadaceae bacterium | reverse complement strand
CATACCGCCCACGATCACGAAGAGCGCGAGGACCAGCAGCTTGATCACGACCATGATGTTGTTGGCGCGCGTGCTTTCCTTGACGCCCTTGAGCAACAGCAGGGTGATGGCGACCACGATGCCGAACGCCGGCAGATTCACCAGCACAGGGATGCTGCCGATGTGCGGTGCCGAGTCCATCAACGCGCGGATAGCGGGATCACCGCTGGCCTTCACATTCCAGTAGCCGTGCGTGAGCCATCCGGGGAGGTCGACGCCGAATCCGGAGAGCAGCGAGGTGAAGTACCCGGACCATCCGATCGCGACGGCCACGTTGCCGACGGCGTATTCGAGAATGAGCGCCCAGCCGACGATCCACGCGACGATTTCGCCGAGCGTGGCGTACGAGTAGGCGTATGCACTGCCGGCTTGCGGAATCATGGCCGCGAGCTCGGCGTAACAGAGCGCCGCGAGTCCGCACACGGCACCGAGCAACACGAACGAGAGCACGAGCGCGGGTCCGGCGCCGTATCGGATCACGGTGCCGTCGGCGAGCGTTTCTCCAGCCGCCGCCGTACCGAGCGACGAGAAGATTCCGGCGCCGATGACAGCGCCGATGGCCAGCATGATAAGGTCGCCAGCGCCGAGTGTTCGGCGCATACCGGTGCCGCTTTCGTCGGCGGTGGCGATCGGCTTTCGATCAAACAGCCCCATGGGCCCTCGGATCGGGGGGAGGAGCGCGCCGTGTGGGGAGGGCGGAGGCAGGCGCGCGGGTATATCGTGCGCGCAAGCTACTGTCGGGTCACGCGTACTGCGAGCCTACAGCGAGTACGTGATTTCGGCTTTGCCGCGGACAGGGACGCCCTGCGCATTGACGGCGGGGCGAAAGCGGATGGCGACCAGCGCCTCGCGCAGCTTTCGGTTGTACGCGCCGTCTTTGGTCGGCGTAAACTGCAGATCGAGCACCTTGCCGGTCGAATCGACTTCGAAGACGACGACGACCGTTCCCTTGGCCTTGTTGGGCACCGGCAGCGGCGGCAAGAAGAGCTCGGTGGGCGCGGGTGGATACACGGTGCCAGGACCACCACCGGTTCCGGGGCCCACGCTGGTGCCCTTGCCGGTGCCTACACCGGATCCGACCCCTCCACCGCTGCCCGGGCCCGACCCGGCGCTTCCGTCGCTTCCTGAGCCACCACCGGTGCCCGTGACCGCCGACTTCGCGTCGGCGGCGTCGGTCGCGGCCGGTTGCGTGGGCGCGGCCGGCTGCTGCGGTGGCTTGACCACCGGCGGCACCGGCGGGGGCGGCACGATGGGCTTGACCGTAGGCGGCTTGACCGTGGGCGGCGGCGGGGTCGGCGCGGGGGCCACGCGAACGAATTGGAGTCGTTCGTCCTTGGCGATCCCACCGGTCCCGCGGTTGCCACCACCGCCGCCACCGGCCGGGCCGAGGCCGCCTGCCCCCAGCACTTCACGGATCATCTCCGGTGACGTGAAGGGCACGATGAGCAGGATGATGATCAGCAAGTGAATCCCGATGCTGATCAGCAGACTGCGGACCCGACGCTGGTTGCCCACCGGCACGCCGATAGGCGGTCGGTACCGCGGGCGTTCCGGCGGCGGGAGGTCGGCGGTATCTGGAAGCGACGGAGGCGTAGGCGTCATTGAGGATCGAGGGGTGAGACCTATACAACGTACAACGGCGGACGATCCCCATGGGTTCGCCCGCCGTGGTCACGACGTGGATCTCGTGGGTGGGCGCGTTCCCGGATCCGGGTCCGCGCCACACATCACTTCGGCGGAACGCCGATGACCTTTACCCCGGCGCCGCGAGCCTGGTCCATCGCCCAGATCACCGCAGAGTACTTCACCGTGGTGTCACCCTTCACGAAGATGATCTTCTCCGGACGGGGGGCGTAGATCGAGGTCAGCTTTTCGAGGAGCTTGGCCTTTTCAATCGGCTCCTTGTTGACCGCGTACTTGTCGTCCGGGAGGACTTCGAGCACGATCTGGTCGGGATTGACTTGCGTCGACGGCGGCTGCGGCGTCGGATCAGGCAGCTGCGTGTCGATGGCCTTGCGGCTCATCGGAATGATCATCATGAAGATGATCAGCAACACGAGCAACACGTCGATCATCGGCGTGACGTTCATGTCGTTGTTCAGATTCGAGCCACCGCTCGGTGCGGACATGCCCATGGTTATTTGCTCCCTGGCATGATGCGGTCGCTCTCGACGAGCGATTCCGTATTCGGTGTCTGATCTGTGATGAGCGCGGCGACGCGAACACCAGACCGCGAGAGGCGATCAAGGGCGTCGACGACCTTCACGTACTCGAGGTCCTTATGGGCCTTGACGTACATGATGTAATCCTCGCGCTCCTTCAGATAGATCTCGCCGACGAGGGCTTCGAGGTCCTCGTTGCGGATCCGATTCTTGTTGAGATAGTACCGACCCTGATCGTCGATGCCGAGCACCTGATCACCATCTTCTTCCGGGTGGGGCTTGAGATTCTGCCCTTCCGGCGGGACCGCAGTGAAGCCCGCGTTGATCTGCGGGATCGTGATCATGAAGATGATGAGCAGTACAAGCATCACGTCGATCATGGGGGTCACGTTGGGTTCGGCCTTTACGCCGCCCCCGCTGCTGACACTCATTCCCATCGCGCGACTCCTGGCGTTGAGCCTTCCAGTGCGGCGCCCCGTACGGAGCGCCCACCGGAGGACCGATCGTGATTACTGCGAGATCGACTGCTGACCAGCGGTGTTGAACTCACGCGTGAAGCGCGACCGACCGAACTCACCCGAGACACCCTTGATGAGGTAGTCGATCATTTCCTTCGACGTGTAGGTCATTTCGGCCGTGAGGTTGTCAATCTTCGTCTGGAAGAAGTTGAACGCCCACACGGCGGGAATGGCGACGCCGATACCGATGGCGGTGGTGATGAGGGCTTCGGCAACACCGGCGGCGATGGCGGAGATACCGCCGGCGCCCGACGAGGCCATACCCGTGAACGAGTTCACGATACCCATCGTGGTGCCGAGCAGACCGACGAACGGCGCGGTGGCGCCGACGGTGGCGAGGACGCCGAGTCCACGCTTGAGGTCGACGATCGTCATGAGCATTTCACGCTCGACGGCGCGCTCCGACGTGTTGATGTCCGACACCGTCACCGAGCCATCCTGGATGAGCGGGCGGATTTCGGCGAGGGCACCACCGAGCACGCGAGCGACATGCGACTTCTTGTAGCCTTCGGCGAGCTTGATCGCCTCGATGAGGTTGTCTTCTTCGAGGAACTGCGAGAACTCGGGGGCGAACTTGCGCGTTTCAGCCTGCGCCTTCCGCATGCTCCACCACTTCTGGATGAGCACGGTGAACGAGAAGGCGGACATACCAAGGAGCGTGAACACGATGCCCTTGGCAAACCAGCCCATCGACGAGTACAGCTCCATCAACGACATGTTCATGACGAAAATCTCCGCAGAGCGAGGGGGGAAACCTTAGCGGTTCAACGAGAACTGGAACGGCTGCTGCACGAGCTGCTTTACCTTGCGTCCACCCACTTCGGCGGGGAGGAAGCGCATGCGCTGCAGCGCATTCTTCACGGCGTTGGAGAACAGATCGTTGTCGGACTTGAGCACCTTGAACGTGTTCATTTCTGCACGTCCCGTGGTGTCGACCACGAACTGCGCCAGCACGGTGCCTTCGATGCCCGCGGTGCGGAGCATGTCGGGGTATGCGGGACCCTGGGCGCCCGGCGCCATGACGACGGGCTTTTCGACCTGGAAGTCGAAGTAGGGCTGGTCACCCTGAGGGACCGGTCCCTTTCCGCCTTCGACACCCTTGGCGATACCACCGGCGACACCCTTACCCGAGAAGTCGGCTTCGTCCGTGACCTTCTTGGACAAATCGATGTCGGGGATGACGTTGGGGATTTCGATAGGGGCCGAAAGCACCTGGAAACCCTTGGGCGGTGGCGGCGCGACCACGGCGTCGGGCGGCGGTGGGGCCTTTTCCGGCTCGGGTGGCTTGGGCTCGTCCTTCTTCACCTCGACGAAGTCGACCTTCTCTTCCTTCGGCTTCTCGTTGATGATGCCCGAATTCTTCGTAACGATCACGAGGGCAACAACAATAGCCGTATGGACGACGATCGAGGTGACGGACCCACCCAAGCGCTTCTGCTTCTGAGCCTTCGATTCAAGCAGGTTGTTGAACATCTCGCTTGTCCGGGGTGCGGGCTACGGATCGCAGCGCCCGGACAAGAGGCCCGGGAACTGACTACGGCGATTCTACGTCGCGGAGATGATCGAGCAATGGAAAGAACATTAGGATCGGATTAATCCGCAGTTAGCATTCCGCTTGAAGAATTTTCTTGGCTGTGGCTGTTGACAATCGACTCGTATTCACCAGTCATGCCCGAGCCCGGCGAACCCGCCAGCGGCAACACCACCGTAAACGTGCTGCCCCGCCCCAAGCGCGACTGAACGGTGAGACTGCCGCTGTGGGCCTGGGCGATCCACTGGCAAATCGCGAGACCGAGCCCGAAGCCCCCACGTTCCGAGGCGCGCGAGCGCACGCGATCCGCCCGCCAGAAGCGTTCAAAAATGTACGGTAAGTCGGCCGCCGCAATGCCGATGCCCGTGTCCTTCACGGCAAACGTGACATCCGCGTCACCGCGCGTGAGCGTGATCTCCACCCGTCCGCCGCGCGGCGTGTACTTGATCGCATTCGTCACGAGATTGAGATACAGCTGCCGCAGCCGCGTGAGATCGGCGAGCACTTCCGCGTTCTCCATCAACGGCGCGTCGATGGTGAGCCCGGCGTCTTCCCCAAGTAGGCGCGCGGTTTCGACGACCTCACGCATGAGCGGCCCGAGCTCCACCGGTTCCCGGTACAGATCGAAGCGCCCTTCATCGGCGCGCGCCAGCGTGAGCAGCGAGTCGACGAGATCGGCCATGCGCGTGACCTGCTGCAGCGCTTCCTCGATCGCGACCGCCTGCTCGGTCGCGGTCGAGGTCGGCGACAACGAGCGTTCAATGTCGGCGCGCATCACCGCGAGCGGTGTCTTGAGTTCATGGCTCGCGTCGGCCGTGAAGCGGCGCAGCGCGCCGAAGGACGTTTCGAGTCGCTCGATCATCGCGTTGAGCGTCGATGACAGTCTGGCCAGCTCATCGCCCGCCGCCCCGATCGCGAGCCGCCGGTGCAGCGAGCGACCGTCGGTGATCGCCTCGACCTGATCGATGATGCGGTCGATGGGCCGGAAGGCACGTCCCGCGATGATGTAGGCGAACGTCATCGAGATCACGAGCAGAAACGGCGCGATGACCAGCATCGTCCCCACGAGCTCCCTCGGCGTGTAGCTGATATCCGAGGTACTCAGGGCCGCATACACGCGATAGCGCGCGTTCTCACTCAGCGGCACCACGCGCGTGGCCAGCAGCACGTCGTCGGAACGCATCGACACCCGTCGGATTGCCGGCGTCGGCGTCGAGACGCGGGCGGCGGTGCTGAAGACTTCGCGATCGGACAACGACAGTTTCTGCACGGCTGTCGATGCATAGATGTCGTACTGGCTGCTGTCCTGCACCAGCACGTAGCCTTCCAGCAGCGACAGGAAGGCCTGCATGCGAAACGACACACTCGGTCCGGCCAGCGGATCCTTCTGCGCGACGATGGGATCGGTGCCGGTGTTACGCGCGAGATTGATCGCGCGCACGACCTGGTCCGCTTCCGACTGCACGCGCGCTTCGAGCTCACGGAACAGGATCTCGCGGCGCACGGCAAGCAACGCGATCGAGAAGATCACGAGGGTGCCGATGAAGGCGGCGGTATAGGCGGCCGTGAGGCGTGCCCGGATCGACCCCACGCGCGCTCCGCTACCCGCGAATCATGTAGCCGACCCCACGCACCGTGGTGATCAGCTTCTTCTCGAACTTGGCGTCGATCTTCTTCCGCAAATGATTGATCACCACATCGACGATGTTCGTGCCGGGATCGAAGTGATAGCCCCACGCATACTCCGTGATGAGCGTGCGGCTCATGACGCGGCCGGCGTGGCGCATCAGATACTCGAGCACCGCGAACTCCTTCGGCGTGAGCTCGATCGACTCTTCTCCACGGCGCACGTCGCGCGTGCCCTGATCGAGTTCGAGGTCCCCCACACGCAACAACGGTGACGCCATGGCGCGCGGACGGCGCAGCAGGGCTTCGACGCGGGCGAGCAGCTCCTCGAACGCAAACGGTTTGGTGACATAGTCATCGGCACCGGCGCGGAGCGTCTCGACCTTCGCATCGACCGCGTCCTGCGCGGTGAGCACGAGCACGGGACGCTCGAATCCGCGCGAACGGAGCGTGCGCAGGACATCGAGCCCGTTCCGCCCCGGCAATCGCATATCGAGAATGACGAGATCGTACGGCTGCGACACGGCCATGCGCTCGCCCTCGAGCCCGTTGTTCACCAGATCCGCCTGCCACCGCTGCTCCTCGAGCCCACGTCGCACGAACTCACCGACCGTGGGATCGTCCTCGATCACGAGAATCTTCATGTGCGTGCTCCGCCCGTGGGGCGCTTGAAGCCATACTCGCGAATCTTGCGATACAACGTTTTCGGCGAAATGCCGAGCATGTCGGCCGCCCGCCCCTGATGCCAATGCGTCTGGTCGAGCACGCCGGCAATGTGCCGACGCTCGAGTTCCTCGAGGGTGAGTCCGTCGGTGGAGACCGGCTCCACGACGTGGGCGCCGGTGTCGCGTGCGTCTTCGCGCCGTGGGTCACGCACCGACTCCATCGCCATGACCGGCGTGGGTCGTGCGGCACCGCCGACGTCCACGCCCAACGGGAGATCGAGCGCGCTCACGAGGCCGTCGGTGGCGAGGAGCGCGGCACGCTCCATGACGTTGCGCAGTTCGCGCACGTTCCCGGGCCACCGATACCGTTCGAGCACCGACGTGGCGTCGGCGCTGAGCTGCAGCGTGCGCTGCCCGAACTGTTCCCCGAAGTGTGCCAGGAAATGCGCGGCCAGCAGCGGGATGTCGACCACGCGATCGCGCAGCGGGGGCAATGCGATGCGGATCGTGTTGATGCGGTGCAGGAAGTCGTCGCGGAACGTGCCGGCTTGCACCATGCGCGAGAGATCACGCGTGCTCGACGCGATCACCCGCACGTTCACCTGCACCTTCTGCGTACCACCCACTCGATAGAAGCTGCCCGTCTCCAAGGCGCGCAGGAGCTTGGCCTGCAACTTGAGGTCGAGTTCCCCCACGTTGTCGAGATAGAGCGTGCCGCCGGCAGCCAGTTCGACCAACCCGACCTTCCGTTGATCGGCGCCCGGGAACGCCCCACGCTCGACGCCGAACAGTTCCGTCTCCAGCAGCGCCTCCGCCAAGGCGGCGCAATTGAGATCCACGAACGGACCATCGGGATGATCGCTTCGGGCGTGCAGCAGCCGCGCCACGAGATCCTTGCCGGATCCCGACTCGCCGGAGATCAGCACCGTCGATGCACTCGGCGCGACGCGATCGATGAGCGACAGAACCGCGCGCAACGGGGCGTACTGCGTGAGAAACTGCGGATCGGCGGTGGTTCGGCGGAGACGCGACTGCAGATGGAAGTTGTCGCGCGCCAGCATGCGCTTCTCCCACGCGCGCTTCACCAGCACCTCGATTTCCGCCATGCGATAGGGCTTCGACAGGAAGTCGTACGCGCCCAGCTTCAGCGCGGCGATCGCCGTTTCGATGGTGCCATTGCCGGTGATGACGATGACCTCCGGCGGCATCGGCTCTTCGCGGATCTGCCGCAGCACCTCGAGCCCGTCGACTTCAGGCATCACGACATCGAGTAGCGCCACGTCGAAGCTCTCGGCGCGCAGCGTGTCGAGGGCGGCGCGTCCATCGCGTACGATCGTGACGGCGAAGCCGCGCGCCGCCATGAACTGTTCGAGAATCATGCCGAGATTCGGCTCGTCTTCCGCGATGAGCACGCGGATCGGCGAGGCCGGATCGATGGGGCGGAACGGCGCCGCGCTCACGACGCGGTACCGGTCGGCAGCGAGACGCGGAAGACCGCGCCCGTGCCTTCAGGAGAGACCAATTCCAATTGCCCGCCGTGGTCGTTCACGATGCCATAACAGATCGCCAGTCCCAGCCCGGTGCCCTGCCCCGGCGGCTTGGTGGTGAAGAAGGGTTCGAAGACCTTTGCCTGCAACGCGCGCGGAATGCCGGGACCCTCGTCCTCGACCTCCAGCTGCGCGAGCGACCGACCATCGTCGGCGCGCGCGGTCGACGTGCGGATGACGACCCGTCCGTTCTCAGGCGTGGCGTCCAGCGCGTTCATGGCGAGGGCGATCAACACCTGGACGAGTTGATCGGCGTCTCCGTGTACCATGGCCTGACCGCTCCCCGCAAGTTCCATCACCAGCTTTACCCGCTTGAAGCGCGGATGATGCTGCAGCAGGAACAACGATTGCTGCACCACCTCATCGAGATCGAAGAGTTCGCGGTGCGCCGGCTTCGGGCGCGCAAAGTCGAGCAGCCCGTTCACGATCTTCTTGCAGCGCTGCACTTCGAGATCGATGATGCGCAGCAACTCGGTCGGCGGCGTGGCGGGCGCTCCCAATTCGTGCTGCAACGAGAGCGATTCGGCGCACGCGGCAATCGTGGCCAGCGGATTGTTGATCTCGTGCATCACGCCTGCCGCCAACTGGCCCAAGGCGGCCAGCTTCTCCGACTGCGCCGTGCGGTCGAGCGCGGCCTTCCAGTCGGTAATGTCTTCGCCGATGGTGATGACATGCGTGACCGGCCCGCCGCCCATCCGCATGGGGATCTTGGAAATGCGAAAGGTGCGGGGCTCGCCGAAGGCGCTGCTCTCCATCTGAAATTGCTGGAGACGGCCGGAAGCGAAGACTTCGTCGAACTCCCGCTTCAGCAAGGCGGCCGGCTGGCGATGCAACACCTCGAAGATGGTGCGTCCAATGGCGGCGGTGCGGGCCACGCCCTGCAGACCGGTTTCACGCTTGTGGTTCCAGGCGTGAATGCGGTAGTCGCGGTCGACCACATGCAGCCCGTCGGGGAGTGAGTCCACGACGCATTCCATGAACGCGCGCTGGTGGGCCACTTCCTGCACACGCGCCGTCAGCTCCCGCTGGAGATCGTCCAGCTGAGCGTCGCGGGCCAACGCGATTGCAAAGAGGTCGGCTACGGCGGCCAACTGCTGATGGTCCGTCGGACTGAACGGCTGCTCGCGGTGCACCACCAGGGTGGCCAGGACGCCCGTCGCGGTGGCGACCGGAAGCTGGCCCGGCGTGGTCGGCAACGCGGCACCGACCGTGGCGGGATCTCGCCACACAATCGGCGCCTTCGACCCGTCGGCGAATTCGAGCGCCAGACGCGCCGCTTCGATGGACGGGCCCATGCGATCGAACACGGACGTCACGCCGTCGGTGACATTGGGCGCGCGCGCCAGCAGGCCAAGCACCTCAGGAAGGGTTGGCACGGCGGCGGCGTTCATCGGTGTGTCACGAGAAGCGGGGTCACGCATGCAAGGTAGGACCCACCGAACCATCGGACAAGCTGACCGATCGAACGTCTCCGAATGCGCCCAGCGCACTCTGCCGTAATTACAGACCGCGTGTCAATTCAGCAGACACGACAGGCGATCCCTTGCCGACGTGACCGACAGACCACGGCACGCCGGCTGCACCTGCCGCAGACCGGTGGCACCGCGCACGGTGCCCGTACTCCGCGGCGACTGCCGCACCGCTTCTGAACCCGATGATGGAGATTCTGACGATGCCTATGTATTCCGTCCCGCTCCGCGCCGCGTTTCCTGCCAACGGATTTCGCCGCGAGATGGACCGGCTGCTCGACGAAGTCGTGAACGCGCGCCCCCAGTCGTCGGCGAGCTGGCAGCCGGTCACCGACGCCCGAGAGGACGCCGGCGGATACACGCTGTCCATCGAGCTGCCTGGCGTGTCGCCGTCGGCTGTGGAAGTCCTGTCCGAGGACGGGCTGTTGACGGTGCGAGGAATCAAGAGCGCGCCGGAGCTGCAGTCGGGGCAGCAGGTGGCCTTCTCCGAACGCGCCCATGGCGAGTTCGCCCGGCGCTTCCGCCTGCCGAAGAGCGCCGATCTCCATTCCGTGTCGGCGACCTATGCCTTGGGCGTGCTGACCGTTCGGGTGGCAAAGCTTGCGCCGGCGCAGCCGCGGCGCGTGCCCATCACCGTCGCGACGGCCGCGGACACGCCGACGCAGCGGCAGTCCGAAACGCCGGCGGAGGCGCCGTCCGAAACGGCGTAGCTGGACCGTGAGATCCAACCGAAATCATTTGGCGTAGTGCCGGGGGCGGGCCGAGACATCGGCCCGCCCCCGTGTCCATCCGGCGAGGTGCCGAGCGGGTGCCGAATGCCCTATAGCGAGTTCAGCCAGTGGCCCGCAGGTTGCGTGAAGCACGGGCGTGAATAGCGCGCCGATCTTCTTGCCAACTGACTTTAACAGACGCGCCGCATCTCGTTCATCAACAACGCTTTATATGCTGCGAGCTGCGATGTCGACGGAATTGCCACTGCGGGCACGCAATTCGCTACGGCATACCCTCGTGCGCACTTACGGAAGGACCGCGAGTGGCCCACGGGAAGCCGATCGTAAGACACGTCACGGAAGTCGCAACGGCCAAGTCACATATTTATCGGACTACTGGCAAATGTTGAGAACGCCAATATCGTTGAGATGACCGTGCCCCCACCTGTCGAGCTTCTCGTCCCGAACGCCGCGATGGATCAGTCATGAATCATCCAACGAGGGTTATCACCGATGGTGTCGTGCGCGTATTGCTGATCGACGGCGACGAGCCTGATGCGAGTCGTTCCGAAGCCGGGCTTCGGCAGCGCCTGGGCGATCGGGTGCACGTCACGCGTGTGCAATCCTTGGCGCAATCGATCCGCGAGTTGATGGAGACCGCGTTCGATGCAGTCGTGGTCGAACTTGGGATGCCGGACTCGAGTGGCATCGCGACGTTGGCCGGCGTTCGCGGCGCGGCACCGACGGTGCCGATCGTGGTGTACACGCGCGATCTCGATGACGCCACCGCGATTCGCGCGCTGCGTGCCGGCGCGCACGAGTGCCTCGGAAAGGCTGACGTGCCCGCTGACGCGCTCGCCCGTATGCTCGGCTTCGCCATTGAACGCCAGCGTCGGCTCGCCACGCTCGAGGCCGCCCGCGTGGAGGCGGCGCACCGTGCCACGCACGATCCGCTCACCGGCCTCGCCAACCGTGAACTGTTTCTGGATCAACTCGACCGTGCGCTCGCCTTCGGGTCTCGCTACAATCGCAAGACCGGATTGCTCTTCGTCGATCTCGATGGCTTCAAAGCCATCAACGACACGATGGGGCATGCGAAGGGGGACGCGCTGTTGAAGGCGGTGTCGGCGCGCCTGCTGGCGTGCGTCCGCCGATCGGACGCCGTGGCGCGATTGGGCGGAGACGAATTCGTGATTCTCCTGCCGGACGTCACCAGCCGTCGTGACGTGTCGCACGTGAAAGACACGATCCTCGAATCGTTGCAGTCCGCCGTCGAGCTCACCGGCGACGAAGCGATGGTCGTCGAGGCCAGCATCGGCAGCGCCATGTCGCCCCTCGATGGCGGCACGGCACAGGATCTTCTGGACGCGGCCGACTCAGACATGTACCGCGAGAAATACGAGCGTCGCCGCGGCCGCATGTTGACGCCGATGGCCGGCATGGCCGCGGTGGGTAGCGACGACGAAGACGCGTTGGAGATCGCGGACTCCGTATCGCATCGGCGGGAGTCTCGCCTGCGCGCGGCGCTGGCGCAGGGCGAGTTCGAGGTGTTCTACCAGCCGATTCTGGACGTGGTGGCTGATCGCATCGTCGCCGCCGAGGCCCTCCTGCGTTGGCGCGATCCGGATCGCGGTCTGCTCTCCCCGTCCGGGTTCATGGCGTTGGCTGAGGACACCGGTTTGATCGTGCCGATCGGCGAAATGGTGTTGCGCGACGCCTGCACCGCGATCGTCGGCTGGCGACGGGACCACGATGTCGGCGCGCTCCGCGTGTCGGTGAATCTGTCGGCGGTGCAGCTGCGCGAGCACGGATTCGAGCAGCGCGTCGCGGCGATTCTCGAGGAGACCGGCTGCCCCCCTGAGGCACTGACGCTCGAGGTCACCGAGAACAGCACGATGGTAGACGGTGAGATGATCATGGAGACGTTGCGGGCGCTCAAGGGGCTTGGACTGCGACTCGTGGTCGACGACTTCGGTGTCGGACATGCGTCGCTCACCTTTCTGCGCGAAGCACCGGTGGACGGCATCAAAATCGACCGCCGGTTCGTCTCGCAGTTGCTGGTCGATCAACGCGATCAGGCCATCGTATCCTCGATGGTGCGACTGGCCCGGGGGCTCGGACTCGATGTCGTGGCCGAGGGCGTCGAGAATGCGGAACAGTCGCAGCGACTCGCGCGGCTGCAGTGCTTCGAGCAGCAAGGGCGTCACTTCGGCGAAGCACTGCCGGCCCTCGAGCTCGACTCACTGCTTGCCTCGCGCTCACGCGCGACGGTGAACAACCTGCGCGCCTGGCGGGTGCGTCGTCCCGAGGCGTTGGGAGCATAGCGGACATGGCGTGATCGTCGGGGAGATCCACCGGCGGTCGCGCGGCGTAGCGGAAGAACTCCGATCACCGACGTCGCACACGCGCGTACGGCCGATCGTCCCGTTCACCCGAGCCGATGTCGGCGAGGAACTCCCGCGATGCCTCGTATCTCTCTGCCCTCTTCCCTCGTTCGCCCGTTCCTCGTATTGGCCGTGGCAGCCTTGTCTGCCTGCGAGGGCGATGTGGGCCCGACCGGACCTGCCGGGGCCGATGGCGCGCAGGGCCCCGCCGGCCCGACCGGCCCCTCTGGTCCGACTGGCCCCACTGGTCCGACGGGCCCGACCGGTTCGGCCAACGGCCGCACCATCTACGCGGTCGATGGCAACAACTCGCTGATCACCTTCGGCGCGATCCGTCCTGATGTGGTGATGCGGCGCGTCACCGTGGCTGGATTGCAGGCGGGCGAGACGCTGCAGGGGATCGACTTCGGTCCGGTCGATGGTCGCCTGTATGCGCTCGGTTCGACGAGCCGCGTCTATACGCTCGACACGCTCACCGGCGCGGCGACGATCGTGGGCACCACGGCTTTTACGCCAATGCTGAGCGGTACGAACTTCGGGTTCGATTTCAATCCGGTGCCGAATCGTATTCGCGTCCACGGCAACACCAATCAGAATCTTCGACTCGTGCCGCGCCTGAACGGTGCCACCGACGGTACCGTCGCGGCGGTGGACGGCGCCTTGACGTATGCGATCGGTGACGGCGGTATGCTGCAGACGCCGTCGATCGGTGGCACGGCATACACCAACAGCGTGAGCGGCGCGACGACGACCGTATTGTACGCGATCGACTTCACGCGCGATGTGCTCGTGACGTTGGCGAATCCCAACGATGGCATCATGACCACGGTTGGCGCGCTCGGTGTGAACACGACCGGCGACGTCGGCTTCGACATTGCCGGCAACAACGGTTCGGCATACGTCACGCTCACGGCCGGTGGCGGATTCAGCGGTTCCACGCTCTACGCGATCAACCTGGCGAACGGCGCGCTGTTCCCGGTGGGTGGCGTGGCCAACGCCGCGCCGCTCCGTGGCATCGCCATTGCGCCGTAAGCCCGCTCGGAGATCCTGGCCGGCCCTTACGAGAATGCCCCCGCGTCGCACGCGCATCGTGCGGCGCGGGGTTTCTCGTATATTGGCGAGAGCACGGCGACCTCGTCGCCGGTCTGAACGCCTCCCCTGCCACCACGATCATGATCACTCGAGCGCGCTCTGCCCTGCTACTCTCTCTGGCGCTGGCCGCTTGCAGTAGCCGCACCAACGCACCGACTGCACCGACCACGCAGTCGGAGCTCGACGGCCTGACGGCGATGCAAGGCAAAGCGAAGGTGGATCCCGGCTACACGGCGTATGTCTTGGGAAGCGCGACCGACGTGCAGACCACACCCACTGGTGGTGCGCTCCTCGCCGGCGGTGGCACGGACAGCGACGCGGCCATGCAGTGGCTTCTGGCACAAGGCGGCGCGCGTAGTGCCGGCAAGTACGGAGACGTCGTGGTGCTTCGCACGAGTGGTACGAATGGGTACAACAAGTATCTCGTGAACTTCGGGGCGAACTCGGTCACGAGCATCGTGATTTCGACCGTCGCCGGCGCGAACAGCGACTATGTGAAGAACGCCATCGCGAAGGCCGAGGTGGTGTTCATCGCCGGCGGCGATCAGTCCACGTACGTGAATTTGTGGACCGGCACGGCACTGCAGTCGGCGGTCAACGCACGAGTGGCGGCGGGGTATCCGATCGGCGGCACGAGCGCGGGACTCGCCGTGCTGAGTCCGTTCGTCTATGCGGCATTCAACGTGTCGTCGCTCTCGTCCACGGTGCTGGCGAATCCGTATGACGCCTCGGTCACCATCACCGATGCCCTCTTCACCGTGCCGGTGCTGCAGAATCTCATTACCGACTCGCACTTCATGGTGCGCGATCGGATGGGACGCCTGGTAACGTTTCTGGCGCGCTTGCAGCAAGATGGCCGATCGACGGCGCCGCGGGGCATCGGTGTGGACGAGAAGTCGGCGGTTGGTGTACTCGCGAACGGTACCGCACACGTATTCGGCGCCGGCAACGGCGCGTATTTTCTGAGCGTCACCAGTAACGCGACGCGCGTCTGCACGGCGAACATGCCGCTGACCTTCACACCAGTGACCACCGTACGCGTGCCGGTGGGCGCGCAATTCAGTCTGCCCACGTGGACGGCGCCAACGGCGACGTCATATGCGCTGAGCGCAACGAACGGCGTGCTGTCATCGACGACCGGCGCGATCTACTGAGTTCGCGCTGGCGTAGCGCGAACAACAAAACGGGGACAGCCACGACTGGCTGCCCCCGTTTTGTTGCGTACATCATCGATGACTTCGGAGTGGAGCGTATCGGGATCGAACCGATGACCTCACGCTTGCAAAGCGCGCGCTCTCCCAGCTGAGCTAACGCCCCAAAGCCCTACCAACAAGACAAGAATAACCAATTCATCGTCCGGAGCCAATCTCTCCGGCGCGAAAAGCGAAAGCGGGCGAGCACTGGAGTGCACGCCCGCTTCGTTCCTGCTTGCCCTTACATGCTTCGCGACGACTACTCGTGCGCGGGGAGGGGCTCCATGGTACGCGCGTCGACCGGGACCTGCACTTCATCCTTGGCCGGCGTCGTCATCATGAACACGCGCATGACGGGGAACGCGTCCATGAACGAGAAGTAGCAGAACGCCCACAGACCGAGGAAGCCGACGGTGGTGCCGATTTCCTGGAGTCCGAACGGCAGGCTCGTGGCCTCACCGTAGATGGACGGATAAATCTCGATGTAGCGATGCAGATAGATGCCGAGGAGGCTGCACACCGCGAAGAGCACGAACGTGGGCAGATACACCTTGGCGGCCTTCGAGATGAGCCCGAAGAACGGCATGACGAAGGAAAGAATCGCCACCATCAGCGTGACATTCTTCCAGACGCCGGACAAACGCAGACGATAGAAGTGCGTCTCTTCCGGCATGTTGCCGTACCAGATCACCAGGTACTGCGCGAAGCTGATGTATCCGAAGAACGCGGTGAAGGCGAAGCCAAGCTTTCCGAGGTCCCAGAAGTGATCCATCGTGACCAGATCAGGGGCCTGCAGATGATTGCGCCACCACATGCTGAGCAGCGACAGCGACATCAGCATGGCGAGCCACGCGCCCATGAACACGATCCAGGCGTACATGGTCTGCTGGAAGTGCAGCGAGATGCTCATGGAGTAGTCCCACGCCATGAAGCACCAGCCGACCACGAAGGCGATACAGACGGCCACACCGAGCTTGCCCTGCAGTGAATGCTGGGTGTGCAGCTCGCGTCGCTCATCGCCGAATCCAGCGCGCATCTTGGCGCGCAGTCCGGCGGCCCACTTGGCGCCGTACTCGGGAAGGACGGCGACGTCCATACGGATGGAGTGGTACACGAACAGCAACTGCAGCACCATCATGGCGCCGAAGAAGAAGATGCCGCGCATCACGAACCAGCCGGGCTGGAGATAGCGCGCCTTCTCGGCGACCGAAATGGTTTCGCGGCCCGCCCACGTGAAGATGTGCTCGCGTCCCGGGAAGAGAATGAGCAGCAGGATCACGAACGCGACCGGCAGGAACGCCACGTAGCCTTCCGCGAAGCGGACGACCGGACGCGACCAACGCGCCGTCACGATACGCTGCACGGCGGCGAACGCCGCGCCAGCCGACGAGATCGTGGCGAAGAACAACCAGTTGAAATGCAGCGCCTGCCACGCGCGATCCGCGTTGCTGAACAGACCGAAGACGAACACCGCGATGCCGACCACGGCCGCGCCGAGCGCGGCCATCTTGATTCCGCCCGGTACCGGCGTGGCGGCCAGACGCTTCGCGAACTCCGCGCGCGCCGGGTAGTGGTAATGCTGGCTCACTAGTGCTTCTCCTGGCTCGCGGCCGGCGTACCGGCCTTGGACGTCTCACCCGCAGGAGCCTTTTCCGAGTGCGGAGCGCCATGCAACTTTCGCATGGTGTCGTTGTCGTTGTTGCCCTTGAAGGTGGCCGAATTGATGCCCGAGGAACCGGGCGTCGGCTGCTGCGTGGGGTGCAAGTAACGCGACGGCACGTTCGGCGCGGTGAGCGTCGGTCCCGGCACCGTGGTGCCGTTCTGACCGGGGTAGCCCGCCAGCATCGTGTCGGCCTTGAGCGTGGTCTTGCCCTGCAGCGCCCGGACGTAGTTGATCACGTCCCAGCGGTCGGCTTCTTCGATGCGGTTATAGCTGGGCATGATACCGCGGCCATTGCGCATGATGCCGTAGATGTATCCATCCGTGCGGCCCATTGCCGACGGCGTCATCAGGCTCGGGGCAAACCCGTACGCCGGGTTGACCTTCTTGAGTCCACCGTTGGCGTCACCCGCCATGCCGTGACACACGGCGCAGTTGATCTGATAGTTCAACTTGCCGTTGGCCAACGACGCTTCCGACACCGCATGCGGATTGGGAATGGCCGAGAACGAATCGATAACCGGCGGCAGCGGCGCGTACGAGATCTGGTAACCGGCGACGGCGGTTCCCTGCACGGGCACGCTGAACTGCGGGTTGCCACGCGGCGGCACGAGGGAGTCGGCGTCGTTCTGCGACAGCGGCTCCCACGGTTCGATGCGGGGCTGATTCTTGAAGTCGGTAAACCACGTGCACGCCCCGAACGCAAAGGGGAGCACGACGGCGGCCGCGAGGCGCGACGAGCGCGCGACGACAGAAGTCATGAAGAACGTAGGCTCAGGCTTCACGCCGCACCTCCACTGCACCGTGCTGGCGCAGCAGGTCTTCCGCCTGGCCCGCCTTGTTGGCGTCGCAAGCGATGAAGATGCCGAAGTACCCACCCGAGAAGCGGGCGTCGTACCCCGACGTGGTGCTGAGGCGCGGGATGCGCGAATTGATGAACATGCCGGCAACCGTAGAGAGCGCGCCGACGAGCACCATCACTTCGAATCCGATGATGGTATACGGGATCCACGAGGCGATCGCCTTGCCACCGGTCACGAGGGGCCAGTAGGTGGACGACCAGATAGCCACCCAGTAGCCGAAGCTGACGCCGAGGAGGCCGCCGATCAGGGTGAACCGGCGAACGACGCTTTGCGGGGCGTCGATCGCGTGCTCGAGTTCGTGACGAATGGTCGGCGAATAGACCGTGACTTCGCCAAGCTTCTTCTTCTTGAGATCTTCGATGGCCGCAACCGTCGTGTCGATCTCATGGAATGCTCCGACAACACCTTGCATCAGTGATGCCCTCCGCCATTGCCGTGCTTCACGCGCGGCGCGACGATTTCCTTGAGCTCGGCGATGGCCATCACGGGGAGCTGCTTCACGAACAGCAGGAACCACATGAAGAACCAGCCAAACGAGCCGACGAGGAACGCCATGTCGACCCAGCTGGGCGCGTAGCTGCCCCACTGCCAGGGCTCGAACTCATGAGAGAGCGACGGCACGACGATGACGAAGCGCTCGAACCACATGCCGAGGTTGATGAACAGCGAGAGTACGAACAACCACGTGGGATTGCGGCGCAGCTTCTGCGACCACAGTGACATGGGGAGGGACATGTTGCAGAGCAACATGATCCAGGCCGCCCACCACCACTGACCGAACACGCGGTTCCAGAAGAACTCCTGCTCCGCACGGACGCCGCTGTACCAGGCGATGAAGAACTCGATCAGGTACGCACATCCAACGACCATCGACGTGAAGAGCACGACCTTGGCCGTGGCGTCGAGGTGGTTGAGCGTGATGTAATGCTCGAGCTTGAACCACTTCCGCATCGGGATCGCGATCGTCCACACCATCGCGAAGCCGGAGAAGATGGCACCGGCCACGAAGTACGGCGGGAAGATCGAGGCGTGCCAACCCGGAGTGAGCGCCATGGCAAAGTCGAAGGAAACGACTGAGTGCACGGAGAGCACCAGCGGGGTGCTGAAGGCGGCGAGGAAGAGATACGCCTTCGCGAAGTGACGCCATTCACGGTCGCTGTTCCGCCAGCCGAGCGAGAGGATCGCGAGGATCCGCTTGCGCATCGGGTTGGTTTCCTTGTCGCGGAGCACCGCGATGTCGGGGATCAGGCCGATGTAGAGGAACGTGGTCGAGATGGTGAGGTACGTCGAGATGGCGAAGACGTCCCACACGAGCGGCGACTTGAAGTTCGGGAACAGCAAGCGCCAGTTCGGATACGGCAGCAACCAGAAGAACTTCCACGGGCGCCCGATGTGAATGATCGGGAACAGACCGGCCGTCATAACCGCGAATACCGTCATCGCTTCAGCGGCGCGGTAGATCGAGGTTCGGAAGCCGGCGCGGAAGAGGAACAGGATGGCCGAGATGAGCGTACCGGCGTGACCGATACCGACCCAGAAAACGAACGTGATGATGAAGTTACCCCACATCACCGGCGGCTCGTATCCGGCCTGACCGAGGCCCCAGTAGATCTGATAGATCCACGCGGAGGCGCCGATCAGCATCGCCAGGACGGCGACGCTGAGGCCCATGAACCATTTCTTCGTGAAGCCGAGCGTCGCGATGATATCGCGATCGACCTGCTCGTAATCACGGACTGCGGGGAGCTGCACGTCGGCCGACGCAATGTTCGGCCC
>CAWJMR010000052.1:0-14210 GCA_963843965.1 uncultured Gemmatimonadaceae bacterium | reverse complement strand
CGATGAGGCGCTCTGTCACGATACCGAGCTGCCGGTCGTTGTGCGCGTGCGGCACGCCCTCACCTCCCGGCAGATGTTCGCGGGGGAACTGCTGTGTCACCGACCGAATGGCGCCCCGTTCTGGAATGATCTGATTCTCATGCCGGTGCAGGGGCCGCCCGGTTCGGATGCCTCGATGGTCGCGATCTTCCGCGACGTGACGGCCCGTCGTACAGCCGAGCAGACGGTCGGCAGCAGTGCAGCGATGGATCGGCTGCTGCTCGATCTGATTCAGGCAGGCATCGTGGTGCACAAGGCTACCGGTGAGCTCACCTACGCGAATGCCAAAGCCACGCAACTCCTGGGCGTGAGTTACGACACCGCGCTTGGCGCACTCATTACCGACCCGCGCTGGCGGTTCATTCGCGAAGACGGTTCGGTGTTGCCGATCGAGGAGTTCCCCGTCTCCCGCGCCAACGCGAGTCGTGCGCTCGTGCGCAATATCATGCTCGGCCTGACGCGCGACAGTGACCAGCAGCTCGTGTGGCTGATGGGGAACGCGTATCCCGTGCTCGACGCGACCGGCGCCGTGTCTGAAGTGGTCGTGAGTTTTACCGACGTCACGTCGCTCAAGCAGGCCGAGCGTGCGCTCCAGAAGTCGGAAGAGCGTCTGCGACTCGTGTTGCAAGGGTCCAACGACGCGCCCTGGGATTGGGATGTCGAATCGGGTGAGACGTACTACAGCCCGCGCTACTGGGAGATGCTCGGATACGCGGTCGATGAGATCGCCGCCGATGCCGGCACGTGGGTGCGCTTGATGCATGCGGACGACCAGGCGCGCGTTCCGGCGCACCTGGAGCGCCTGATGAACAGCGCGGCCACGACGTACGAGATAGAATTCCGGATGCGACACAAGGCCGGGCACTATCTGCAGATTCTGTCGCGTGGCTTCGTATTGCGCAATGCCGCTGGTGTGGCGAAGCGCCTCTCCGGCACCAACAGCGACCTCACCGAGAAGCGCGCGCTGGAAGAGCGGCTGCAACAGTCGCAGAAGATGGAAGCGATCGGTCAGCTGGCCGGTGGTGTGGCGCACGATTTCAACAACTTGCTCGCGGTGATCGTCGGCAATCTCGACCTGCTGGCCGGCGACGACGTCGATACGACGGCCGCGCGGGAGTTCGTGACCGAGGCGGCCAATGCGGCACGGCGCGGCGCCGATCTCACGCGGCGGCTGCTCTCGTTCTCGCGTCAGCAGCCATTGCGGCCGGCGGTGATCGATGTCCGTGAGGTCATCACCAATCTGAGTCAGGTGCTGCGCCGCGTGATCGACGAAACGATTCACGTGGACGTGCGCGCGGCGGCTGACCTCCCGGACATCATGATCGATGTAGGCTTGCTCGACAACGCGCTGCTCAACCTGGCGATCAACGCGCGCGACGCAATGCCGCGGGGCGGCACGCTCACGATCGCTGCCGACAGCGTGGAGGCGCCGGATGACACCATGACGGGATCATGCGTTCGCGTGATCGTGTCCGATACCGGTGTCGGCATGACACGGGACGTGGCGGCGCGCGCTATCGAGCCCTTCTTCACGACCAAGCCGGCGGGGCGCGGTACCGGGCTCGGCTTGAGTATGGTATATGGCTTCGTGAAGCAGTCCGGTGGGCAACTGCTACTGCAGTCGACGCCAGGTGAGGGCACGGTGGTGACTCTGCTTTTCCCGGCCACGTACGCGCATCGGAGCGAAGCGCGCGCGTCGGTCGTTCCGGTGCTGCACCGCGCCGAGTCGAGCGATCTCGTCGTGCTCGTCGTTGAGGACGATCCCAATGTGCGGCGCCTCTGCCTGCGCACGCTGTCGTCGGCGGGCTACACGACGCTCAGCGCCGAGAACGGCGCGGAGGCGCTGCGCGTGATCGACGCCGCCGAACGCGTGGACCTCGTGCTCACGGACGTCGTTATGCCGAATGCGATGAGCGGCACGGAGCTGGCGCGTGAAATCGCGGTGCGCTGGCCCGCGCTGAAGGTGATCTATATGTCGGGTTACGCCGCGGACTTTCTCGAGCGGGAAGCCGAGGCTGGCCTTGCCCACCAGCTGCTTCAGAAACCGTTCACGGTATCCGAGCTTACGAGCGCCGTTCGGGCGGGGCTGGCGACGCTGCCGGACAGGATGGCGTGAACCGATCGGAATGCTGCGCCGTGCTCGGCGTGCGCACCGTGCGTACGGTCGCAGAGCTGAACGCCGCGTATCGACCACTGATCCGTGAGTGGCATCCCGATCGGCATCACGGACAAGCGAGTCACGCCGTGGCCCTTGCCCGCGCGACCGCAATCAACGACGCCTACGCGTTTCTCCTGGCCGCACTCGAGCGCGAGCAGGCGCGCCGTGTTCCATCGGATGCCCCGCGCGCGCCGGCATCCATGCCCGCGTCGGGCGATGGCTTTCCCGATCCCTCCGTGCTCGAGATCTTCGTGAAGCCGTCGGGCATCATCTCGGTGGGATACAACAGCAGCACGGCTGACTTGTTCGTGAAGTACATCGGCCATCGGATCTATCGCTACCGGCACGTGCCGCCTGCGGTCGTCGAAGCGCTGTTGCGGGCGCCGTCGGCGTCGACGTTTGTGAGCGAAAATATTGACCGCTGCTACGAGGCCGAGGCGATGAAACGCACGACCCGACGGTAGCGTTGAACGCGTCGGGTGTACCGTCTGCGCCTGTCAGGAACATTCCGTCCAAGTTCGGGATTTCCCCTACGCGGCGGCCGAAAATCGCGCCGTATTGCTTATGTAGCGGTACCGCATCCGGTGCTGCCACACGACCCAGCGGGAGGACCCGACGATGCGCTATCTCACGATTCTGGCCATTGGCCTAGCAACGCTCTCCACTGAAGCGGCGGCCCAGCAAACCCAGCCACCGACCCGCCTGCCGGTGACGCGCGTGATCGGCGACACGATGAAGCTGGTCACCGTCCAGAACGATCGTACGACGCCGGTCACGGTGTATCTGGAAGCTGCTGGCATCGATCGGCGTTTGGGTGTGGTGGCGGCCGGTGATGTGGCTACGTTGCAGCTGCCCGCGTGGGCGGTGAACGGCAAGAGCACCGTGCGTCTGCTCGCTCGCCCGGAAGGTGCCGGCGTCAGCGTCGCCACGCCGTTGTTCCCGCTCTCGGGCGCCGTGCGCGTCGGCCTGCTCGTACCGCCCAGCGGGATCGCCAGCATCGACAGCGTTCCCGTGCCGCTGACCGCCGAAGAGCGCGCCAGCACCACGATCACGATCGACAACCCGCGCAACAAGCCGATGATCGTGTTCGCCGAACAGGGCGTGCGCTCGGTCCGCCTTGGCGAAATCCCGGCCAACACGCAGGCCACGCTGTCGTTCCCGAAGGACCTGATCAAGCGTGGTGATGCGATCCGCGTGTTTGTCCGCCCGGTCGGCGGCACGGATGTCGCCACCCGCGCGCTCAACCTGAAGACGGGCGATCACATCGCCGTCGACATCGTCTTCTGATTACTCCCGCGTCGCTTCTGCGGCGAGACAGGCGCTCACCTTCAGTGGTGGCAACCACGCGCCGTCCCGCCGCAGATCGACGTGTAATGAATCTTCGAGTCGATACAGGGTCGGCGCGCCGCGCGCGTTTCGCACGAAGTGCGTACCGTAGAGTTGTCCGCGCCCCACGCGCACCCGATTGGCGTCTTCCATCACGGCGACCGCGGCCGGTGACGATTCGCCGATGCCCGCCTCCATCATGCGATGGATGGCCACCGCAGCCAGCGCACTGTCGCCTTGCGACAGGATCCACGCCGCCTGCACGCCGGCGGCTCCCACCGACTCGCGCGACGGCCACTGCCGCTTCCCCGCCATCTCGCGAAGCGTCGCCCGCGCCGCCGCGACGTGAGTGGAGTCCGTGGTGCCGGCCTTCGTACGGGCGGCGCCAACGAAGCGAACGCCGAGTTCGGGGCGGAAGTCCTGCGCCGGGTCATAGCCGGCCGCCGCAAGCAACTGCTGACGGAGCGCGTTGTCGCTCCACGTAGCCCCGGCCGAATCGCTGAAGCTGCGCTGTTGCGTATACCACGAGGCCGTCGGCGATACGCGGCAGGCGGTGCGCTGTACCTGCCGGGACTGGGCCCGAAGCGGCTGCGACATGATGCACGCACCGACGGCCACACTCACGCTCAAGGCGACGAATCGGGTCGACGGCATCAGCGGACCTCCGGCGTCACGGTGAATCCGTCGAACAGCGTCATGCTGTCGGTCTTGCTCCAGAGACCCACCTTCCCCGACACCGGCTCCGGCAGGGCGAACTCCAGATTCAGCTTGCCGTTCAGGTACGCCTTCATCAACGTGCCGGCGATCTCGACGCGGAGATCGTTCCAGGTGCCCAGTTCGAGCGGCACGGTTTCGGTGCCTCGCTTCACGAACGAGCGCTTGCCCTCTTTGAACGTCCAGAGCACCACGTTGTCCTCGGTGCCGTTGAAGCGCACGGCGAGATAGTCGCCATTCGGCTTCACGTTGAACAGGATGCCGGCGCAGCGGTCGAGCGCACCGCCGATCATCTTGAAGCGCACGCTGAGGGCGCCATTGCTGAAGTTGTCCACTGACTTGTTCACCGCGATCGGGTAGTACGCGAACGCCTTCACGTTGTCGATGAACTCCTCATGCTCGGCGCCATAGATCGCCCGCGCCTTCTCGGCCAATCCGCCCGACGGCTGCCCCTTCTTCCAGATGCGACCATCGACCATGAGCACGCGTTGGCCCCCGTCGGTGGTGACGACCCAGTTGCCCACCATCGGCAGGAATTGCGAGGGCTCTTTGCCCGGTGCGTCGGCGGCAAAGCTGAACGTGCGTGCGGCCGCGGGACGGGAGGGCGCGGTGCGCTGGGCGAGTGCGGCTGCGGGCAACAGCAGCGTGACCGCCAGCGGCATGGCGAAGGGGATGACGAAGGCGAAGTTCATGAGGGCAACTGGGGAATGCTGGATGGTGGCAGTGGGGCGGGAATGCGTCGGCGGCGCCACCAGAGGAACAGCACGGCGGCGGGCCACACGAGGTAGGCGAACGCGAGTTGCCACGCCGTGGCGCTGATGCGCGCCGGATAGCCGGGGTAGCCGTCGGGTTCAGCCACTGGAGGGGCTTTGCCCGCCAGTTGATAGATCGTTTCGAGCACGATGGCCGGTGTGCTCGACTTGCTCATCACCTGCCGGCCGTTCATCGCGTACCACACTTCGCCGTAGTGCGAGCCGGCGCCGCTGAAGAGACCCGTGCTGCTCTGCGCCGCGTAGTCGATCCGTACGTGCGGCATCACGCGGGACAGCTTGCGCAGTACCGACTGCTCGAGGTCCACCCGACGCGGATCGCTGGGCCCCAGATGCACCGTGATGCTGAGCGGGCTGGCGATGTCGGCGAGCAAAGCCGCATCGGCGGGCGCGAACGAGTTGCGTTGATCCTCACTCACGTCCCACGCCCGCTGTATGCGGGCAGCACCGCTCAGCAGAACAGCACAGGCGCCGCCAAGCGCGATGCTGCGCCACAGCTTCGCGCGCGGCGTTCGCGCCGGCTCGACCCATATCACGGCCAGCGTGAGCATGGAGGCAATGAGCAACAGCGCCACCAACACTTCGTTGCCGGCGATGAGTCCGTGCTCGAACGTGCGCAGCATCGCATCGGGTGTGAACGGCGCCAGCATTGCGGCGAGCCCACCGCGCACGCTGGCCGTGAAGTCGATGGCCCAGCCGCCCAGCGTGACCGCCAGTGCGATCACCGCAGCGCTGGCGGCAGAATCGGCGATGGCGGCGCAGGCAATACCGAGGGCCGCCACGAAGGCTCCGTGCAACAGATGCCCCAGCAGCACACCCGCAGTTTCGGCGGCAGCCAGATGGCCACCGTGTGTACGCCACGCCACCAGCGCGAGCAGTCCGGGCGTCCACCACACGATCCACACGCCAAGCAGCACGAGAAACTTGTGTGCCACATGACGCGAGGCCGGCACGTTGACCTGCAGCAGCAGCGCGTACGCCCCACTCGCCTTTTCTGCGGCCAACGACCGGATCGCGACAAACGGAAAGAGCAACGTGGCGATCACGGCATACGCCCCGAACACCGGCGATACGATCCCGTCGAGCGGACTGAGGGCGCTCGCCAGCGCTGCGGCCGCACCGGGGCCGCCACTCATCTCGGCGAAGGTGGCGGACGCATCGCGCCAGGCCATGCCGACCAAAGGCCCAACCAACACCGACACGAACAGCCACGCGCGCGCGTGGTGCATGGTGCGCCATTCGTGGCGCAGCAACGCCAGCTCACGTGAGCGCAAGGAACACCTCGTCGAGCCCGGCCTCGGGCGGCAACTGCGCCTTGTCCCGCAGCGCACTCATGGGCCCGTGCGCCAGCACGCGCCCGTTGTGCAGCAGCACGTGCGCATCACAGGTGCGCATGGCGTCGCCTGAGGAATGCACCGACAGCACGAACGTGCGGCCCGCCGCGGCGCGTGTGCGCACCAGTGCCGAGAAGGCGCGCGCCTGTCGCGGATCGAGTCCATCGAATGGCTCGTCGATCAGCGTCAGCGCGCGTGGGACGAGCAGTGCGAGCGCCAGCAGTACGCGCTTGCGCTGCCCCTTCGACAATGCGCCGATCCGTTGCGACGCAAAGGCGGAGATGGCGAGCGCATCGGCAAGCTGTTCGCGCCAGGACTCACGGACGTCAAAGACCTGCGACGCGAAATCGAGCACGTACGCGGCCGGCTGTTCGTCCCATGGCGCGATCGCGTCGGCGAGATAGAAACAGTGCTGCCGTCGCTGTGCCGCAGGCCACCGCCGATCGTCGAGCAACACGACGCCTCCGTGTGGATCGAGCACACCCGCGATCGCGGCGAGTGCCGTGCTCTTTCCGGCACCGTTGGGACCGATGAGTCCCACGACGTCGCCGCGCGCCACGGTGAACGACACGCCGTCGAGCGCGTGCACGGGACCAAACGCATGAGTGAGATGATCGACGCGAAGCATTGCTCAACGTACGCACAGTGCACATCGTATGCTGCTGTACAACGCGAACACGCTGTGTCCTCGGTCCCGCCCCCGAACCACTGCTCAATCGGGGTCTGAACGCACATGGTGTTAATCGTGGTGAAAGCTGCACGGTGTTATGCAGCGCGGGTCATGTTGGTGCTTGCCGCATCGGTCGGCGTGATGCCTCTCGCCGCGAAGGCGCAACAGTCTTCGCGCGCCACCATTCGTGGCATCGTGTCGGCGGCCGACAGCAAGGCACCCGTGAGCGGCGCAACGGTTTCGATCGCGACGCCGTGGCGATCGACACTCACGCGTGAAGACGGTTCCTATGTGCTGCGCGATCTGCCCGCCGGTCGGTACGAGGTGACGGCCACCGCCGTGGGACGGGCGCCGATGCGCGCGATGATCACCGTGTCCGCTGCACAGACGACGTCGCTCGATTTCGCACTGACGAATGGATCGATTCTGCTGCCCGGATTCGTGGTCTCGGCCACTAAGCAGGCGGTCGAAGCGTCGAAGGTGGCGGCCACGGTGAACTTCCTCACGCCGCAACAGGTGCGCACGTCACCAGCCCGCGAAACACAGGACATGCTGCGCGAGATCTCGGCTATCGAAATGCCGCGCGGCAGCAGTCAGGTGGGCGGTACGGCGCAGATCGTCTCCATCCGTGGCGTCGATGAAGGACGCACCGCCGTGTTGCTTGACGGTATTCCGCTCAATGATGCGTGGGGCGAGTGGATCGACTGGAGCCGCGCACCGCGCAACAGCATCGATCGCGTGGAAGTGTTCGAAGGCGGTGGATCGAACCTGCACGGCAACGGCGCGATGGGTGGAGTGATCTCGCTGTTCTCGCGCCCGATTGCGCCGGGCAGCTACACCATGCTGTTGGAAGGGGGCGGCCGCAGTGCACGCCATGGCTTCGGCTCCGTCGGGGTACCGATCGTGCGTGGACTCACCCTCGGACTCACCGGCGACTACGCCGACGGTGGTGGGTATCAGTTGGTGGCGAAGCGCAGTGCGGGCCCCATCGATGGCGTGTCGGAAGCCATCGTGCGTAATGGGATCGCGCGTCTCGAGTACGCCCCATCGAACCGGTTCAGTGCATTCGCGTCGCATCATCGCTTCGGCGACAGTCGGGCGCTCGGCACACCACTGGCCCGTGCCACGCGCGAAGATCAGTCCACCGAAGGTGGCATCAACGCCGACGGATTGGCCGGAGGTTTGCTCACCGCGCGCGGCTGGTGGCGCGACATGACGGAGCGGAGCGCCAGTGCTACGCTGCTCACCGTGAGCAGCGTGGCCCGCGCCGGTGAACGACGCAACGCCACGGCGGTCATTCCGAGTCAGGATCGAGGCGCTGCGGTGGAATGGTCGCGTAACAAGTGGCTGGGCTTCGAACAGATCGCCATCGGCGGCGACTATCGGTTCTATGGCGGTCACTATGAAGAGCAGGCGTACGCCAACAACGCCGCGAATGCGCCCACCACGCGCATCGAGTCGGGCGGCGAGCAGTTGCTGAGCGGCGTGTTCGTGAGCGGTGTGCTCGCGCCCACGCGCACCGTGCGCGTCGAGCTCAGTGCGCGCGGCGATCGATGGGGCAACAACGACGGCTACGTGCTCGATGCGTCGGGCCGCACTGTCCTCGCCAATCAGACGCGCAGCGCCTTCTCGCCTCGGGTCGGCGTGCAGTGGCAGGCGCTATCGCAGCTGTCGTTGCATGCCGCCAGCTACAAGGCGTTCCGCGCGCCGAATCTGGCCGAGCTGAATCGTCGGCAAGTGTCGCCGAGCACGATCAGCTTGCCGAATCCCGGTCTCAAGCCGGAGTATGCCACCGCATGGGAGACGGGCGCCGACTGGCAGCCGGTGAGCTGGCTGCAGCTGAAGGGCACGTACTTCCGCGCCGACTACGACGATTTCAACACGTTCGTGACGACCTCGGCGACCGGTGTCACGCCGGTCACGCGGCAGCGGCAGAATGTGCAGAGCACCCGCAGTCAGGGCGGAGAAGTCTACCTCGCCGTCGTGCCGTTCACCGGACTCACGATCAGCGGAAGTCTGAATTACAACGACGCGAAGGTGACTGACATGGGTACCGCTACACCGACGGCCACGCTCTTCAAGGGATCGCGCGTGGCGCGGGTACCCACCCAGAAGAGCACCATGCGCCTGTCGTACGAGTCCCCCGTGGCCGGAACGTTCACGCTGCTGGGACGGACGGAGGGCATCGTGACCACCTTCGGCAACAGCTTCACGTTGCCCGCGTTCAAGGTGGCCGACGTCAGCTACCGCCGCGCGGTGTTCAATGGCGTCACGTTGGTCGGCGCCGTGGAGAACATCACGAACGAAGAGTATTACACCGGACTTTCCGGCTCGGCCGCCACGCCGATCATTACCCTGGGCATGCCGCGCACCGCGCGAATCGGCGTCGAAATCGGTCGGTAACGCCACGCGGTAGCACCACGCCGCGTGGTCCATCGCATAACTTCCGCGCGTTCGCTCAGGAACTCCTTGTGGTGCGCGCGGAGGTTGTTGCGGTATGCCGGATGTCGTGGTCCATGATCAATTGGTGCCGGTGCCCGGCGGCGAGATCTTTGTCCGCACGTGGACGCCGGAGATGACGTCGGCAGGTGGTGCGGTCCATGCCGCGCCACTCGTGCTTCTCCACGACTCGCTCGGCTCCGTCGACCTCTGGCGCGATTTTCCGAAGCGGCTCGCGCGCGCGGTGCAGCGACCGGTCATCGCGTACGATCGACTGGGTTTCGGACGGTCGTCGGCGCGGCACGAGCCGCCGTCGCTGCGCTTCATCGATGAAGAAGCCGAGGTGTACTTCCCGGCAGTGCGACAGGCGCTCGGCTTCAGCAATTTCGCGTTGTTCGGACACAGCGTCGGCGGCGGCATGTCCATCGTGATTGCGGCCACGATGCCGGATTTCTGCGAGCATGTGATCTCGGAGTCGGCGCAGTCGTTCCTCGAACCGCACACACTCGACGGCATTCGTGCCGCCAAGCGCCAGTTCGAAAACCCGGCGTATTTCGCCAAACTGACACGCTTTCACGGCGACAAGGCGCAGTGGGTGCTGGATGCCTGGACGGAAACGTGGACGTCACCCGCGTTCAACGACTGGACGCTCGATCCGTATCTGAGCTTGGTGCGGTGTCCGACGCTGGTGATACACGGCGATGCCGATGAATTCGGGTCTGTTGCCTTTCCCCAGCGCATCGCACGCGGTGTACAGGGTGCGTCGCAGCTCGAGATTATCGCAGGCTGTGGACATGTGCCGCATCGCGAGCAGCCGGGTCGCATCGTGTCGTTGGTCGCCGACTTTCTGTGAGCCCTCGACGAAGGGCCGCCGCTGACTTGCCGCTGGCGCGCTGCTAGAGACCCGTCCGGCAGCGTTTCGCGAGCAAGCCGGTTGCGAGTGAGAGGTCGCAGTCGGCGAACAGCAGTCCGGCCTCGCCGTACGGCTGCCAGACGTGCAATGTCCCATCGGGGCGCGCGACGGCCGAGGTAATGGGTACGCCCTCGCTCGCGCAATTCACCGATGCGAACCAGCAGCTGTTCTCGGCGGCGCGGCACAGAATGGCCTTTTCGTGAAACGTGTTGGCCGGGTCGGCGAAGCTGGTGGGGCGATAGGATCCCGCTTCGGCCCAAGCGAAGTGAGGGTGGAACACGATCTGCGCGCCGCGTCGCGCCGCCCATCGCACGGTCTCCGGGTATCGCCATCCTTCGTGGCAGATCACGACACCGAAGGTGAGCGGGCCGACCGTGAACACGCGCCGCGCGTCGCCATGGCCGTACACCACGTCTTCGGACGGGTCGAGTTGCACCTTGTCCTGAAAGCCCATCAGCGCACCGCGCGTATCGAACACGGCGACGGTCGCGACCGGGAGGCCGTCGGCGCGCTCCGGCACCACACGCTCGGTGCCCAAGACCACCGCGACCCCGGCCTTCGCCGCCGCCGTGCCGATCGCGTCCCACGCAGACTCTAGGAACGCGGCATCCGCCGGTGGCACCGGGAGATGCGGCGCGCGGTAGCCAGGCACGAAACACTCGGGGAAACAGACCACGAGGGCGCCGGCGGCGCCCGCTTGGGCGATCGCGTCGCAGGTGATCGCGACGGACATCGCCGGGGTATCCGGATACGAAACGTTGGCCAGCGCGATTCGTACGATGTTTGAACGCATATCCCGAATTTACCGCAGCGTGCCGAGCAGTGCTTCGGCTTCCCGCGTGGCCGAGTGCTTCGGGCCAGCGCCGGCCCGGAGCGCCGTTCGCGCGGCGCTCGCCCACACGCGCGCGCTGTCGGGCATGCGCTGCGCCGCGAACGCCCGCGCGAGGTACAGATTCGCCAGGCCAACGTCCGCACTCTGCGTGGCCGTGAGCGAATCGGTGTTGGCAATCTGACGCATCACCTGCGCGTAGGTCCGTGCCCGCTCGGCATTGCCACGGCTGAGCAGCAGCGGTGTGAGCGTGCGCAAGGCGCTCCACGACCGTCGGTTGGTCTGCGGCGTGACGAGGACGCTGTCGAGTGTCATCACCCCTTCGAGGAGCACCACGGCGCCGGCGGTGTCGTTGCGCGCGGCCGTCAGGCCGGCCGTGAGAATGAGACTGTCGCGATCCGTCGGCCGCTTGAGCGCGCGCAACATCGCCAGGTACGTGGTGAAGGCGGGCGCCGCCTCGGCGGCACGACCGAGCATCGTGAGGCTGCGAACAATGCCGAACTGCGCGCGACTTTCAACCACCGCATTCTTGCGCTTGGCCGCGCTGGCCGCGACCGCGCGATACCACACCAAGGCCGAATCGGGTTGGCCATCAGCCAACAACTCGGCGGCAAAGTTGAAACCGGTGGTTGGATTCACGCCGCCCGCAGTGTCTGCCGCTATGATCCGCGCATTCACTTGCCTCCAGATCGGCAGAATAGCGGCCCGTTCGCCAAGCTCACCTCGCGCGGTTGCAATGTTGGCCATGACGCCGACGGACGCGAACGATCCAGAGAGGCCGAGACGCGTCAACGCGTCCTGCTGGCGTTCCAACACCGCGATGGCCTCGCGGCCGCGGTCGATGTCACCCAGGTGAGATGCCAGCAGTGATTGCACCGCGACCATCTGCAACGTGTTGCTACGGCCCGTGCTATCGAGAATCGCGACCACGCGACGATACAGGATCAACGTCGAGTCGATGCCGGCGTTCCTCGGCAACAGACTGGCCCGCGCCAGCAGGCACGCCACGCGATCGACTCGACGCTCTGCTTCCGTGCCGGCAACGACTTGCTCGGCGCGCGCCAACTGCTGTCGGGCCAACTCCGGCGCATTCCTCTCGATATAGTTTCGCGCCAGCGCGCACGCCGTTGCAAACATGGCGGGCACATCCACAATGCGTCGTGCCGCAGAATCGGCGCGCAGCAAGATGGCTCGTGCTTCTTCATTCCGCTCCAACTCCGAGTATCGATCGGCAAAACTCAGTTGCATGGAGATGGTCACTCGCGGGTCGGTGGACTTTCCCGCTTCGAACATCTGCATCCCCTTGTCGAGCAGTTGCTTCTGACTGAGCGCGGTGGTTCCGACTTGCGACAGCAGCAGCGTTTGGAGCTGTCGCGTGGCTTCCGCGCGTTCCGTCTGAAACTGTGCACCATCGCGCGCGCGCTCCGCTTGCCACGCCTGACGCACCGCCACACCGGCCGCGGTCATCACCGCGACGATCGCCACCGACGCGCCCGCCAAGCCGCCCCGATTGCGCCGTACGAAGCGACGCACGCGATAGCTCAGCGTGTCGGGCCGCGCGCGCACCGGCTTGTGCTCCAGATAGCGCTGCAGATCGTCGTTGAACGCGGCCGCCGTTTCGTACCGTTCACCCGGCACCTTCTTCAATGCTTTGCGGAGAATCGTGTCGAGATCGCCCAGCGCCGTGCGCCGCGGCTCGGTCTCGAGCGTCGTCCGGAGAATCTCGGCGGTCGTGCGGCTGTCGCCGGCGGTCGGATGCGTGCCGGTGAGCAGCTGGTACGCGACGACCGCCGCGCTGTACGTATCGCTCGCGGTGCCGATAGCCTCGCCCCGCAGCTGCTCGGGTGAGGCGAACAGCGGCGTGAGCGCGCGCGCCCCGACGTCGGTCACCTCGGAGCGTGCCTCGCCTGGCGACTGGAGCAGCTGTTTGCCGATACCAAAATCGAGGAGCGTGACGCGTCCATTGGGACGCACGAGGATGTTGGACGGCTTCAGGTCGCGATGGACGATCAGGTGCGCATGCGCATGACTGATCGCCTCGAGCACCTGCTGCATCAAGCCAATGCGTTTGGTTTGCGAGAGCTGCTGCGTCTGCGCGTACACATCGAGCGGGACGCCGTCCACGTATTCCATGACCAGATACGGCTGGCCAGCCTCGGTCACGCCAGCGTCGAGCAGGCGCGCGATGTTGGGGTGCGACAACGTGGCCAGCAGCGTGCCCTCGCGACGGAACTGGTCGAGCGCGGCTGGCGTGACACTCGACAGGTGCAGCAGCTTGATCGCCGCGCGTCCGGTGAAGGTGCCGTCGGCTCGGTGCGCCAACCACACCGTGCCCATGCCGCCTTGGCCGATCGGTTCGTCGAGAATCCACGCGCCGATCGGTGTCCCCGCCAGCGAGGTGGCCCAACCGCCGAGCAGCTGTTCCAGCGAGTACGTGCCCGGCCCACTGGGAAGGAATGCACCGGTGGCCCCATCCTGCGCGAGCAATCGAGTGAGGGCGTCCAGCACCTCGGCGCTCTCATGGCGTAGGCCGCCGAGCCACTGTGCACGACGATCTGGTGGGAGTTCCAGGGCCTGATCCAGGAGCGGTCCGACACGGGCATACAACAGCGGGTCAAGCGGTAGCGCGTCGGCCATTGGATTCCAGGATCAGGGAGGCTGGTCGACGGTCCATGACCGTCGACGTCAAACTGCAGATGCACGACCATTCGCGTCCAGTTAAGGATGTCGCGCGAAACTCCGGGCTTACGCGACAGCGGCCATCGGCTGCGTCGTGATGGGGACCACCGGGGCGTCCACTGGGTCTTCGACCACCGCTCTCGCCGGGAGATGCCGAGCAAAGAAGACGCCGACCAGATCCAGGTATTCCGGTCCCGTCGCGCCGAACGACGCCAGATGTCGGGAGCCACCGGTGATCCACGAATCACATTGGCCCGCCATCGCGAGATCCCGCGCGTGCTGTACCGGCACGAAGGGGTCGTGCTCGGCGTGAATCACCAGCATGGGACGGCCACGAAG
>CAWJMR010000051.1:0-37792 GCA_963843965.1 uncultured Gemmatimonadaceae bacterium | reverse complement strand
TATTTCGGCGATGTCGATCACTCGTTTCGGACCTAAGCGATCACGCGTTTCGGACCAAGTCGATCACCCGTTTCGGTTGATGCCGATCACCGGGTGAGCGGACGCCACGGGATCAGTTAGTCCGTTGGTTCAGGAGTCGGGTCGGTGCTGGCGAGACGGCGGAGGGAGCCGCCGGTGAGGGTGAGTCGGTGCGCGTGATGTACCAGGCGGTCGAGGATGGCGTCCCCGAAAGTGGCGTCGCCGATCATGTCGTGCCAGTGCTCGATAGGCAGTTGGCTGGTGATCAGCGTGGCGCGCCGGCCCGCGCGATCTTCGATGAGTTCGAGCAGATCGCGCCGTTCGCGGTCGCCGAGCGGGGCGAGTCCCCAGTCGTCGAGGATCAGGAGTTCGGTCTTGGCGAGCGTCTGCATCACCTTGCCGTACGAGCCGTCCGCGCGCGCGTGCACCAGCTCTTCACTCAAGAGGCGGGGCAAGCGCACGTAGCGCACGCTGTGCCCTTGGCGACACGCACTCTGCCCGAGTGCGCACGCGAGCCACGATTTACCGGTGCCCGTGGGCCCGACGATGAGCAGCGTCTGGTGTTGCCGGATCCACTCGCCGCCCGCAAGCTGCAAGACGCGATGGCGGTCGAGCCCGCGCTTGGCGCGGAAGTTCACATCCTCGATGCACGCCGCGTAGCGCAGTCGCGCGAGTTGTAAGAGCCGCGTGAGCCGACGGTCGTGGCGGACGGCGTGTTCGCGCTCAAGGAGCAGCGCGAGCCGCTCCTCAAAGGACAGCGCAGCGAGATCGGGGATCGCACGTTGCTCATCGAGCGCCGACGCCATGCCGGGCAGTTTGAGCGCGTGCAGTGACGCGAGTGTTTGTTCGATCAGCATAGCGATTCCGGACAGGAGAGCGCGAGGGGACGATCATCGGCGAAGAGATCGGCGGTGACATCGCGGGGGGGGGGTCGTAGTAGCCCGGCCCGCGGAGATGCGCGTGCGAGGCGGGCAGGCGCGTGGTGATGGCGGGCGATTCGAGCGGGACGGTGTCCAGATTCGCCTCGAGGATCGACTTCACGGAGCGATAGGCGATGGTGCCCGCGGCGACCGCGCGCGCACACGCCGCTTCGAGGCGGACGGCGTCGTAGCGACGGCGCAGCGCGAGCAGGCCAAGACACGCGCGATAGCTCTGCTCGGGATGCGGCAGTCGGCGCAGCAGGCCTTCGATGAGCTGGCCGGTCGCCGGCCCGTTGCTCGTGCCCCACGCGATCAGGCGCGACGGCGACCACTCGAGATGGCGTTGATGCGCCTTCGGCCGATGCATCGCATCGGTGGTGTAGCGCCCTTTGAGGACACTGCGCGGATGCACCGCGACGCGCGCGCCGTGTTGCAGGATCTCGAGCATCGTCGCGGTGAGGCGGACCTCGACACTCGTGCCCACCAGCCGGTACGGCACGCTGTAGAGGTGCCCCTCGACCGAGATGTGGTAGTCGATGTTCACCTTCGCCGTGCGCCACTCGGCGAGCTCATAGCGCGTCGGCGGCAGCGGGCGAAGCATCGCCTGCTCCGTCGCGAGAAAGACACTGCGCCGACTGCCGGCGAGTTTCTGAAACCGGCGCTCGTTGACGCGCTCGAGCAAGTACGCGATGGCGTGCTGTAGTTCGGCGAGCGAGTGAAACACGTCATGCCGCAGCGGCGCCAGGATTTCGCGCTCGACGATCTGCACCGCCGTCTCGACCTTGGCTTTGTCGCGCGGCGACGCGACGCGGGTGGGAAGGATGGCGGTGCCGTAGTGCGTGGCGAAATCCTGATACGTCGGATTCACGACCGGCTCGTAGAAACACGCGGCGCTCACGCCTGAGCGCAGATTATCCGGCACCAAGAGCGCGGAGACGCCGCCGAAGTATCGACCATCCCCACGTGCGACGCGATCCAGTCGGACAGCGACTGCGTCCACCGCGCGTCGCTGTACAGGTAGTGACTCGCGCCGAGGGCGCCGACGAAGATCTGGGCCTCCCGCACGTCGCGCGTGTGCACGTCGACGACCGGCATCGTCAGCCCCGCGTAGTCGACGAAGCACTTCTCGCCGGCGATGTGCACCTGGCGCAGCGCCGGGGCGAGCGTGTCCGCCCACGCGTGATAGTGCCGACAGAACTGCGTGTACTGATAGCCGTCCGGCTCACGCTGCTTGTACTCGATCCAGAGGAGCTGCAGCGTCACGCCTTTGCGTTTGAGCTCGGCGTGGATCGTCGGCCAGTCCGGCATCGGCCGCGCCCCGCCCGGCGGCGTGTGGTCCATGAACAGGCGCGCGGCGACGGTGACCTCATCGGCGTCCGGCGCCAAGGGCCACGGCAGCCCCGACGCCCGAAAGCGGCGGAGATACTCGTTGATCGTGCTTTGGGACAGCCCGAGCGCACGGCCCGCTTCACGCTGGCTCCGGCCCTGGTCGAACACGAGGCGCAGGGCCTCGAACACTTGTCGCATGGGAATCCTCTCTGCGGGCACCGCCTCACTCCGGATGAAAGTCCAGAGGAAGGTGGGCCGCGGTCGGATCCCGTGGCGTCAGCTCACGAGGTGATCGGCTTCGTCCGAAATGGGTGATCGGCTTGGAGCGAAACGGGTGATCGGCTTCGACCGAAACGGGTGATCGCCATCAAGCGAAATCCGCATTTCCCCTATTTGTCGCGGGGCCGGGCATCCTAAGAAGTGCTCTGCTGATCAACTGCCCTCCAACCAAGAGCGCCAGGAGTGGCAGCGCCAGAAGCGGATAGGCGACCCCCGCCGAGAAAGAGGCCATCAAGACAAAAACGTGTTGGGCGGCGATTAGGACCGCAAATACTCGCGGCCTTCGTTCGTCGCGTTCAAGCGACCACTCCAACATGAAAACGGACGGGAGAATGACCGCGGCCGCTATCAGCGTGATACCAATAGCTGATGCCGCGGTGAGTGGGGAAATGGCGGATTCCATGGGATACCGTCGTCCACGCCGCCCTCCGCAGTCAACCCTATGTTCGAGCCCTCGACCCAATAAAGATCACGGCCGCCACAAGGCCGCCGATCACAACCCGAAAAGCATTCGGCACAGAGAGCGCGGTAAACGCCCACACGTTTGCGATGGCGATCGCTGCGCTGACAAGGGCTATTGCGTAGGTCTCAAACACCCGGGTAGCGCGTCCTTGCCAAGCGAGGTTCTGCGGCCAGACCCGTTGAGCAATCCAACCTGACGGTCGCGATAACAGAAAACGCAAAAGGATCAGGGACGCCAACGAGAAACCAAGTATCAGCGCGCTAGACCCAACCGACTCATTGAGACGCCAATGGGGAAGAAAGGGACCTACTCCCCGTGCCATGTCAAAGTACATCGGCGTTCGGAAACTGAGCACAGCAGGTGGGAACCACCATGCGAGCCAGAGCATGAGGCCCTGAGTCATCGTTACCAGCACCGATTCTCCCAAGAACATCGGGCGATTCGCCACCCCTAGCCGCCTTCCGACGGTGTCGAGCGCTGCTGCATTGCTCGGTGAGGTGGCCGTCGCCCTCGTACTACTGGTGTGATCAGGGCGCCAGCGCGCCTCCATCCACGCAAACAACGCGGAGGTCGCAAGGTTGACGATGAATGGGACGATCAGAAGCTCAAGGATCTTCTGCACAGAACGTCAAATGAAAGCGTGGGTGAATGAATGACACACTGTGGTCCAGGGCCATGAAATCTCCGGCAATACGGCCCCCAGATGCCGTTGTATCGCCGTCAGCGAATGTGGCAACGCAGACGGATCCTGGAAGGAGGACTGAGCTCGACTTACAGACGTCCGGCAGCGATCAGCGAGCGATAGTGCTTCCCGAGCGGGGTTAAGCGGCACCCCTTACGCTCCATAGCGGCGTGATACATGTGTGGCGCCCCGATTGGCACTACCAGATTGACTGTCCGATACTGCTGCAGAATCGCGAAAATGGCGGTGTTCTCTTCGATCGGACTGGGCCCCTCAGGCTCGAAGGTGGGATCCAGTAAGAGCTCATGATCTGCCGACGGAAACAGCTCGGGGAGCCTGTGGAGGGAGGTATACGGAATGGGAGCCGGAACTCGTCGCAGCCAAACAAACTTGCGCACGTTCGTTTTGAAGACGGGGCGCTGCTCCCACGCACCTAAAGCTTGGTCAATGTGCGCATACACCGCACCGGGCGTAATCTCGCCGACGAGGTTGCACGCGCCGCCGCGAAGCGCATCAACAAACAGTGACGTGAACACGCCGCCCACGCGAGTGCCGAGCGCGTATTGAGTCGCCGTGGCCGCAGCAAGGATAGTGATGCCCTCGGCAAGCTGGGAGGTTCCGGGGCTCAACGGATCCGAGCCGGCGGCTCCCGCGTGGCAGCAGTCAAGCACGATCACCTTGTTACCAGCAGGACTCTTGTTCGCCCAAACAAGAACGTCCGCCAGACTCACACCATCTCCATGTCCTCGCGACTCGCTGCCGCACAGATAGCCGCCTGTGGCGCCATGGCTCGCATGTCCGGCGAAATAGAGCAGCGCGACATCTGCGGGGTCGCGGAACAGCTCCTCGATTGCCTCCCGAATCGCCGCAACCGTCGCGGACTCCCCGTCACCAGCGACAATCGCACGAACGTCGAAGTTCGGGGTGCCGTCCGCATTGCGACGAAGCACCTCCGCGACACTGTGAGCGTCGACGGTACAGCCTTCAAGCGCTGGGAGGGACACGTAGCCGTCAACGCCAATAACGAGCGCTCGACGCATATCAGGTGGGCAACTTGTCGATGAACGCCGCGATCTTTGCCCAGGACCACTCCTGAACCGACAGTCCGGAGATGAGCGTGCGATCGTCCTTGTATCCCCACATGGCAAGAATAGGAACACCTTCCTCACGGGCGCACGCGATCTCCCATTTCTGACCGCTGGACGAGAGCGAGTTCTTGCTGATTAGGGCGATCACTCCATGCGAGCGGCGAATGCGCGTTCGCACTTTGTCCTTCCAATCACTCACGTAAGGCTCCTTCACGGACATATCGACGTACTCGAAGGGCGTGGTCGTGAGCAATGATTGCCCGCGAAGCAGATCACGGATGCGCACGTCTTCAATGGCAAACGCGACAAAGAGCGTCTTCTTGGTGGCCATGGTCATTGAGGGATTGGGAGCGAACGTCTACTTGTTGGGTTCCGACTTAGGGGGCTGCGGTGTCGGCTGAGGGGGCTCCGGGCGAATCGTCGGCGGCACATTGAAGTCGTAGCCCCGCTTGAATGGGTCGTCCTTCGGCGGCGTCGGCGGCGACTGCGGGTTGGGTCGATGCATAGGGGTGCCCGAAGACAGAGTTGAAGTGACGCCCTGCGCGGTCCGCCAGGGCAAGTTGGCGACAGCAAAAGTTACAAGCAGTACGATACCGCCACCAAAAAGACCCAGTGATTGCCCAGAAAGCGAACGCGTACGCTTGTTCGCCTGATCAAAGGCCGCTTCCTCGGTGGGCGACATGCGCTCGCGCGATTCTACAAGCATCGTAGAGAGCGTGTTTTGCAGAATACGCGATGCGTGACGAGTGCGAAGCAGCGCGACCATGGCGCACAAGCATCCGCCAAGAATGAGAAGCCACGCCGCCGTCAGAACGCCAAGCGTCCAGCGCGCTGGTGTCTTGGCGATATCGTTCAGAAAGGTGATCGACGCGAGAAGCGCGCTAGCCCCACCGATCAAAACAATGCTGTCGAGTTGGGCTTGCGCTTTCCGATCTTCCTCGATAGCGGTTGCCAGGAGCTGTTGAATCACGTGTGCTTGCATATCGCGCGATAGATCAGAATGACGTAGGTCCCACTACACAATAGCAATCGATCCGCCACGCGACATGGCGTAAACCCCACCGGCACGCCGCTCGATCTCACCGAGGAGCTCCAGCGTATCGAGGTGTCGCTCTAGTAGGTCGCGGCGGGCGCCCACCAAGGAAGACCTGAGGCTCTCCTGAGTCTGGGGCTCTGCGACGAGCAGCCGGCGAATCGCTGTAATCTGATCGATCACATCGGTGGGCCAGATCTCTCGCGAGGGCTCCTGTGTCTCGTCGTCCTTCTCGTCGTCCAGTGCCATGGTGACGACGCCCCCGCTACGGCCTTGGGATTTTTGGAAGGCTTCACGTAACCATCGAATCGTTCCGTAGTGCTCCTCTTCGAGCCGCGCGTCATGGAGCGCGACCAACCGCTCCAGAATCAGGGCTTCTGGTTCGATAGGGCTCCACCCGTATGCATCCGCTACGGCGGCGTCGAGAGCGTCATGAAGGTCGCGCAGAATACCGCACGCTGCCGCTTCGTGGATGCGCCGCTCCTTGGCGGTAAGCGGGGCCCTCTCACGAAGTTTCTGCACCACGCCGTACTGAGCGGTCACCGTCGCACTGGCGTCGCGCGCAAAGCCTGCGCGTCGATGTTGATCAAGCTGCTCCGCCAGAGCAGCGATCTTCATCCGGGCGACTGACGATGCATCTGGAAACGGAAACGAGTCAAAGCATCGCGTGTTGTTGTAGGTCGGGTCGTTGCCGACGCCATGCAGTCCACCGGCCGCGCTGGCCCACATTAGATGAATCGAGGACGACAGCACACCCAAGACAAATGCGTCGTCCAATGCAATGACCACGACTTTGTCATCAGGGGCGACTTCGGCGTCCAAGAACGTGAAAAAGCGATTCGTGGTGACGTACGGCGACGCGATGTATCTGGATAGGCCAGCCAGAGCCGCTCGCATTTCGCCGCGCGCGCGACCATGGAGCCACCACTTCGTGCGCATACCGGCATCCTTCTTTGCATCGCGCTCGGGCTTCACGCGATCGCGAATAATCTCGAAGGCCAAGGAGAACGCTTTCGACTCCTCCTCCGACCGCAGCGCAAAGTCAATGACGAAGATGTCTCGCGGAGTGCCTGCCAGATCCTTGCCGTTCACGTGCGGCCGAACAATTGCGTGATACCCGGGTTCCTTGAGCAGACGTGTGGCCTCGGGGCGTTCCAGAATGAACCCGCGACCAACCACGTTGAGGCCCCGGAAGGACAACTCACCATTGGCGGCCAGCGGGCGGGCGGCCGCCGCCGCCACGTCGGCCCCGACGGTAAGGTCGGCGTTCATGCGTATGCCTCGAAGTGTACGGGTCACCACGCCATCATCGTCGACTTCGACCCGTTCCGCGCGTCCCGTCGGACGTGCCAATACCGTCAACGCCACTCGCACCGCCGCCGCATCGGCGTCCGCCGCCCACGGATGATCGGGAGCGGTCCAGACAACGGTTGCTCCGCGTTCTGCTGCACTCACCACCACCTGACGGTGAGCGATCTGTGTAATCGAACTCGTAGTGATAAATCCAGCGCGGATCGTCTTGCCGGATGCGACGAGTCGGGCGCCTCGATACCACCAGTACATGACAAAGTCGACGCTGTTGGGCACTCCCGGATAGGCGCGGCGGAGCGCGTCGACGTAGCCGTCGCCGAGCGCATCGCGCATTCGCTTGTTCCCGAGGTAGGGCGGGTTGCCGACGATAAAATCGGCCTCTGGCCATTCGGGCTCTTTCGGATCGCGATGCTCAACGTACGGGATTTTCGCGGTGGGATCTGGAACGAGCGCGCCCGTGACCGGATGGACGAGGCGAGGAGTCGTATCGGCTCTGTCTCGCTCAGGCAGTCGCTGTGTGCCACTCCAGCTCAGCACCGCATCCCGACACTCAAGGGTGCCCGTATCGCGAAGGATAGGCTCCGGCGGCTGGACATCGTGATGCTGTCGCCAGAATTGATGAAAGCCGATCCACAGGGTGAGCTCGGCGATCTCGCGAGCCCACGGCTTGACTTCAATGCCCAAAAACTGCCACGGCCCAATCTCTTCGAAGCGCACCTCAAGGGTACGAGAGAGCCGCTCGATGCTGCGAATCACTTCGAGCTCGATCCGCTTGAGCGCGTGCATCGCAACGTACAGGAAGTTGCCACTGCCGCACGCGGGATCGAGCACCCGCAGCCCACGCATCCACGCGTGGAAATCTCGCAGACGCTGTTCCGCAGCTACACGATCTTTCGGCTTCCCGGACTCCGAGAGTTGCAAGACTTCCGCTTGCACGGCGGTCCAGCGCTCCAGCACGGGCTCCTCGATGGTCGGACGGACCAATCGCTCGATGAAAGAGCGCGGCGTGTACTCAGCGCCCAAGCGATGACGTTCTTCGGGGTCAAGGGCACGCGTGAGCAGCGTGCCGAAGATCGCAGGCTCCACGTCGGACCAGTCGGCCTTCGCAGCCTCCTCGAGCAGCCCCAACTCGACACGCGTAAGCGGGAGCGCCGTGGCCTCTTTGAAGAAGTGACCGTTGAACTTGAGGAACTTGAACGGCCCCACGCGGCCGCCCACGTCCATCATCCGCCACATCCCCTCGACGGCTTCTTGAAACTCCTTTGGAGAGCCGTTGAGCCCCGCCTCGGTGATCGTTTGCCGGAAGGACTCCGCCGGCAACAACCCGATGTCCTCGGCGAAGCACGAAAACACGACGCGCATGAGGAAGCGAGCCACCTCCTCGGGTGAATGTCCGCGATCTTCGAGCGCCGCCGCGAGCTGCGCAAGCTTCTTCGCGATCTCCACGGTGACCGCCTGCGCGCGACCGCGTCGATCGCGCGCCGTGGGGTTGACCCAAATGTCGCGCAGCAGGTCGATGTCGCGTGGGCGTTCGTGTAGCGTCGCCAGGTCGATCCGGTGGCCCGCTTGAAACCCGCCATAGGTGCCCGACCAGCGATCCCAGACGACCAGCGTCTTCCCCACGTCGAGGACCATCAAATACGGCGGGGGAACCTCGCCCGAGACGTGGTGCACGTAGTTGCGCACTTGGCCGTAGGCTTTACGCAGCAGCGTGTCGTTCGAGGCTTTCCCCTTGCGACTCGCGTCGTCGTCTTTGCCTTCAAGGGCAAAGTGTCCGGCCTTCCAGCAGTCGACGAAGTTGCTCGACTCAGTCCCCTCGACCGTGATGGCACTGATGGCGAGTTCGAACTCATACCCGCTGCCGCGAAAGCCTGGGGCCGGCACCATCAACGCGTGGCAGAGCTCCATGACATAGAGCTGCAGATTCGCGCGTTCGCCCGGGGCCGCATCAACCCACCGTGCGGCGAGCGCCTGCAGGTTCGTTTGGATTTCTGCCATTCGCGAGGTCCAAGGAAGCATCAGCATGAGCACTCTCTCATGCGCGGTGAAACATGCTTTCTCAGCGTGTGGCACGGAAGCGCCAGCGATGCGTCTCATCCCTGCCGTGTCGGCCGCGCCCTGGCGAGGGGGTTGTTGTGGAGCATAGTCGCACCCTAGGGTGGATGTGAGGCCAGTGCGACCTGGCGAACCCCTCCTCCTTGAGCCGTCGAGACCATATGGAAAATGATTGGCATTCCCACGTCGGGGAACAGAACGCCCGTGCTCTGAGAACCACTCACGCCGCGGCGTTTACGACGCTATCGGAGATCGATCGATTGGGTCACCTGTTGCTCAAGCGCGCGAGCGACTCTGTCCCCGTCGACCGGGCCCATCCCGAAGAGTGGCTTACGGGCATTGGGCTCCTGCGTCGGGCGGTCGCCACCTTCGCGGGCACCCGCACGCTGCTCGGCGCGGCCGCTATTGATCCGGCCAAAGCGCTGACCCGGACCCATTTTGAACTGTGGCTTTCGTACCGAGTACTTATTCACGGGAGTGCGTCGTCCTCGTTCGATACCCCGATCACGACAGAGGCGCGCGTCCTGCGCGGACGTCTTTATCGCGTCGCGGATGAGCGCCGTGGTCTCCGCTCCCGTGCACTCCTCTTGGCGCCCGCGTCGCCGTATCGCGTCACGGACCCGGTGAAGTATGATGTACTGTATCGCGAATTGCTTGACGAACTTGCGCGTCTGCGCGCGAACTACGCGAGCGAGTGGCTGTACTTCGGAGATTTGACGCCCGAACAGCTCCTGAGCGGAAAGAGCGCTGGCCGTGAACCCGCGTGGTATACGGCATCCTTCGACGCCGCGCCCAAACCCGTCATCAGCATTAAGCAGCTCGCGCACGCGTTTCAGTATGCGTGGGAGTACGATGTCATCTACGAAGCACTGTCGGGGCAGGTCCACGTGCGCGGCTGGTCGAGTGATTTGACCATCGAGGAGGACGGCGTCGCGGTGCACCATCCGCATAATCCGGACTGGTTCGCCTTCGTGGCGTATTATGCGAGCACGTGGCATCTCCAACTCCTCATGGCGGCGGCACGCGCGTATGCACCGGTGGTAGTGCCGAACCTGCAAGCGTTTGAGCGTACGCACATGCCAGCCATCCGCGCGCTTGATCTCGAGGCGGTGCTCTTTCGACTCGCGTGAGGCAGGCGCACCCTGCGACGTCTCTCGGCTACGGCGGCGAGGGTCCGTCTGCGCCGGATGTCTCGGGCGCAGACGCAGGCGCCCTCTCGGGCGGAGAAAACTGCGTGGTGACCGGCCCGTTCTGCGCAAAGGTGCGCTGGAGATGCCCGCGGTGCGGGATCACGCGCACCGTACACGGCGCCGATGTGTCCGTCGCGGCTTCGACGATCGCGGTCAGTCTCGCGCGCGTTGCGTCGCAGAGTCGCCCACCGGCGAAGATGATCCGAAGGGGTACGGCAATGACCCAGCCGCCCAGTCGGGCGCTGAACGCTACGTCCTGCTGAAATATGAGGGCGTCTTTGGCGTCCTGTGCGAGCAGCGCCGCCGCATCGGTCGGCGTGAGCGAGCCGGGGTACTCCGCCTCATAGATCTGATCGGTCGGTGCTCGACCGGCCAGCACGTCTGACAGCAACATGACCGTCGCGACGAAGTCCTCGGGGATGTCGCCCACGGGAAGTGCCACGCGCACGCCGAGCTGTTTTTGCAGCAAGTCGGCCCGTTCGTAAAATTCCAATAGGCCCGGCGGGGTCTCGGGCACCGTGCGCGGCCCAATCGGAATCGTCGTGACCAGGATGCCGCTGCGGGTGTCGACCACTTCCAGACGATCCGCGCGCATGGAGGCGAGCAAGAAACGCATCGAGGCGAGCGTACGCGCCGCGTCAACGGCCTCCGAGGATTCCTCCTCCCGACGCACGCGCAGCGCAAAGGTGGCGCGCGCCTGAAGGAAGGTCAGCTCGAATCGCAGGATCTCTCCCTCGGGACGAGCGCGTATCGATGTCGCGCCGGCGATCGGCGCGACGACGTCCACCAACACGCTCGCCCAACGTCCCAGTTCCTCTGCTGCCGCCATCGCACGGAGGTCGACGACGCGAGCGAGCGGCCGAGGAATTGCTTCGATGGAGAAGGACTTTAAGGTTTCCCCGGCAGGCAGCAAGGCGGCCACCATGGCTGGCGGCGTCCATGACGCGAGCACACCGCTGTCTGACGTGACCTCGCCGCCGAACAAGATGGAGCGGACCGCCGTGTGGAGCTGCTGTTCCCCGTCCGGTCCGGGTGGCTGTTGCAAGGTGATGGAGAACGGAATGCCATCAGGCTTGGCGCCAGGGTGTGGATGCACCCCCACGAGCATCGCGCCGCTCGAATGGCCGGTGGTCGAAATCGCGTACCCTGCGGGGGCACTCTGCTGCAGGATGTCTTGCGCGTTCTGCAGGTGCGCAAGGGCCGCTGGGGCGCACCGGTACTGCGACAGCAGCCGAAGAATGTCGGCCCCCTCAAGCCACGTCACAAACGGCGCGCGGGTCTGCAGGAGCGGCTCAATGGCCGCCTTCGCATTCTTGTCGATCCGTCCACCCACCACGACCCAGCACTCCGAGGGGTACATCTTCTCGAGGCTGGTGGGATGGGTAAAGGCCGTCCCAAACGCCTGATCCAACTGCGTGCGTACTTCCCCTGGGCCGTTGGTTGCCGACACGGCGCCGTTGAGATCGCGCGCCTTCACCACCACGGCGATGCACTTGGTCCGACCGGTTGGGGCGGTCTCCCACAGGAGGAAGTCGGCCCCGCGCTCCAACACGCCACCGTGATGGTACTTCACGTGGAGGTACGGCATGGCGCGGAACAGGGGATCGAGCACCTGTTCCCGCAACACGTCTTCGCGCAGCGTCGCGAGGATCTCCGACGTGACGCCCACGCCAGAGGTCGGTGTCCCGCTGTTCGCGCTGCGCGCCCCACGCGGCCGTTTCCTCACCACGCATCTCCTCTGGGGCGACGCGGACGTGGCGTCTGGACGGCCGCCGAAATGACGCTCGAATGACAGTCACGCATACGTTGGGTCGATGCTCCCTCTTGATCCTGGCGACCGCGTCGCGCGCATGCTGACCCGCGCCGCCTATCACGACGCCTGTGCGCAGCACTACCTCCCGCCGCGATGCGATGCGCCGACGGCGGCGTCATCGACGCTCGCCGACGATCATGAACGCCGCGCGGCGCAGTGGCGCCGCCTCGCGCAGCTCCTTCGGCGGGACGCCATGGCTCGCTAGTCACGCCGGCGGCTCGGTCGAGGCGCGTCGCCATTGAAGGCCTGTCGTTCGCGCACCGATCGGGGCTCGGCCAAGAGGCGCTCGACGGCGATGTCGTAGGCGGCGGCGACCTCGCGGATCTCCGAGATATCAATCTTGCGCATGCCGAGCTCCAAGTTGGACACGTAGCTCTGGGGTCGGGCCAAGCGCGTCGCGATGTCTACTTGGGTGAGCACGCGTCCGGCGTGCTCAGGGATATGGCTCGCGCGGTGGCTCCGCAGGCGGAAGGCCACGAGCTGTCGAAATCCCCATTCTCGAGTGCGCCGTGCGGCGGCGCGCGAATCCAGGCGAGACACAGGGCCAAACTTCGCGCCGAGCGGGGCTATATCCGAAAGGCGGATACTGGCGCGCCCGAAATCTTCGGGATATGTTCGGGCAGCCAAAATATCCGTCTTTGGGATAGCGTCGCGCCTCCCGGCACGGTGCGTCCCATGTCAATCCAATCTCTCGTGTCGCGCACGGCCATGAGCCGAGCTACGTGTGTGGGCCTCGCGCCCTCGGTGTTCGCGCTGGTCAGGTCGGAGCACCGCGTTGAGGTGGCCCGATGACGCGCTATGCGGTGGATCATCACGATCCACGGAGTGAGCGCGTCCGTCAACGCGCCTCAGTCGTGGATCGCGATGCGGTCGCGCGCTTCCGCTATCACTGCACGCTGGCTTTTCGCGAGGCGACGGGGTCGATGCGCGTGCGTGTGGACGCCGTCGCGGCGACCATCCGTTCCGGCGCGACGCCCGTGCCACCACTCGCGGCGGGCGTCTCGGTGGAGTCGATCATTCCCTCGCGCGTCACGCTGGTCCGGTGGGACAAGAAGGCCGGCATCCCCGCGCGGATCGACGCGCTCCGCGATGGGGCACGCTCGGGACGCCCGCGCCTCGCGTGGTCGCCCGCGATGACCCAGGCGCTCGAGACGGCGGTGGGGTCCGCGCTGCCGCTCTCGGTCGTCGTCGAGAAGGTCCGCGAGGCGGCCGCCGCGGACGGACACACGCCGCCATCCGAGAATACGATCAAGCGCGTCTATCGGCGCTTGCCTCCGGAGTTTCGTCGCATTGCCGTGCACGGTCCACACGCGGCCAAATCCGGGGCACTCCGGCACGGGGCGGTCTCGACCTCGATGCCGCTCGAATGGCTCTCGCTCGACTTCGCCGAACTCCCCATGGCGGTGCGGGCGCAAGGCAAGACGGATCGGCTGATTGTGAAGCCAGGCGTCGTGCTGATCACCGACTGGTTCTCGGGTGTCATCGTCGGCTACACGCTTGTCGATCCGTCACTGCGCGCCCGCACCGGCTCGTATGTGACCGAGGACGTGCATGCCGCCCTCTGCGGAGTGCTGTATCCCGAGTTCGCGATGCCGGCCTGCGTGCCGTATAGCGGCGCGTTGCCCATGGGTCTGCGATTCGATCGCGCCGCGATGCACCACGAAGTGCGGGCGCTCACCGACTATGGGGTCCAGATCCCGAACCTGCCGGGCTACACGCCGCACCGCAACGGCAAAGTCGAATCAACCCACGTGCTCGTCAAACGGCTCGTGGATCGACTGGTGGGGAGCACGCAGCATTGGCGCGTGCTCGACGCGGATGCGCTGCTGCAGGGCGCCACCGCGAAGAAGCCGGCCACCGCCTGGGATCCCGAGAATCTGAAACGCGCAGAGCCGCAACGCTGGCGCCTGCCGTGTCGCCTCGACGACCTGCCCACGTTCCCGCAATTCGCCGAGGCGTTCGACGATTTGGTGCACCAGATCAACCACGAGGACGTCCCCGAAGGACCCGCTGGTGGCATGACGACGCGTCATCATCGGTTCATGGCGCATCGCCAGCTGGATCGCCTGCGCGCGGGGCGCGATGGGTGGCCGCTGCTCGAAGTGCTGACGTGTCGCGTCGAACCGCGGGGTATTCGCTTTCACCAGATCGGGCGCATGGCATCGATCACGCGCGAGGGAACGGCGCTCGCGGTCGGACAATCCGCCACGATCCGATTGCACCCACTGTGGAGCGGCGCGTTTGTCGCCTTCGGCGATCGCCACGAAGTCGTGGCCCCGCATGCGGAGTGGGCGCGGGGCGTCAATCCGGCGAGTCTCGCGTACGAACACAATCAAGCGCGACGGGCGGCCCGCGTCCGCGTGCAAGTGGCGCAGGACACCACGATGCGGGAGGCGCTCGGCGATGTCGCCGCGGTGGTGAATCAAGAACTCGAAGTCGTCGAACAGCGAGGCCTCGTTGCCGATGGGGAGCGCTCGACGACATCCGCCGCCCAGTCCCGCACGGAGACCTCCACGCGACCGCCAGCGACGCGGACGCGCCAGCGATCACGCGCGGGCGGTTTGCCGGACACCAGCGGTCACCGTTCTGCCGACCGCCGCGACGTCAATCGCCGCGCGACTGCAGCGTGCGGCGATGCTGCCGCGCGTCAGTCCGCAGCCGCCATCCGGTCGACCAGCCGGGCCCACCCTGTCGCGCGGCCCGCTCCGGCTGGCCACGCGCACGACCCCCGCGGCGGCGGTCCCGCCACTGTCCCCCCGTGTGTCTGAGGAGCGTGTCGGATGACTCTTGCTGATGATGTGCCACCGCTGGACCCGGACGAGGCGATCGCGCCCTCCGTGTACCACCTGCCGATCGGGTTCATTTCGCCCGCGTCGCAAGCGCTCCTCCATGATCTGCCATTGCCGATCGTGCGAGAAGGCGCGGGCACGGCGATCGCCTGGGGCACGGACGTGCTCCACGACGTGCGCACCCATCGGCATATCGCCGCCCTCATCGGCGAGAAAGGCGTGGGAAAGACCGACGCCATCGACTTGGCGGTTCGTGAGTTTCACGCGGCCGAGCGGCGGCAGAAGCTCGAGAACGACCTGTACGACGAGCAGCGCATCGTCGTTGTGCGCACGGTCCGCGCGGCGGACGGTCGCGGCTTTGTGCACGCCTGCTACAAGGCGGCGTTTGGCGTCGGGATGGTGGATCGCGCGCGCGGGCGCAAGCGGACGACAGACGAGTTGCGCGACGACCTCATCGAGCGCGCACGCAAGCATCGGATCGTGGCGTTCGTAGTCGATGAGGCCGAGACGTTGCTGCCGGCCGTCGTGGATGCGATTCGCGACCTCGTGTCGGCCGCGGGAGCCTCCGATGCGTCTCGGCTGCAGCTCGACGCCTCGGAATCCAGTACCCGCGTCCGGGGCATCGGGGTGCTGCTGGTCGGGACCCCCATCCTGGAGGAAACGCTCCGTCGACACGAGGAGGCCGGGGTCCGCATTGGTCGCATTCAACGCGTGACCGGCGTCGAACGCGAGGATGTCCCTATGGTGCTCGCGCGCTTGCTCCCTGCATTCGAGCAGGTGGCGACGGCGGAGCCGGACGCGTGGCACGCGATCGTGTCGCGGTTCGTGCCGATGGTCGGCGCGGTGCCGGTGGGTCGCCTCGCCCGACTGGCCCGCACGTACATCGTGCGCATGGTCGCGATGGGCGCCGCCGAGCAGGCGCCGATCGCAGCGATCGCCGACATCGGGTTCGACGAGTTGGTGTTCGCGCACGTGGCCGACGAGGCGCGAAGCGCGATGGCGAAGGCCGCCTGACAACGGTCGCGAGCGCTCCCATGCATTCGACGCACATCCCGGCGGTCAAGGCCGGCTCGCTCGCGGCGCGGCTCGAGGCGGCCGCCATCGACTTGCCGGTGCATGCGCAGCACGGGGTCCTCGCGAAGGAGGTGATCGCGGTCGTCGCCGCGGCCGTAGCGACTTCACGGGCCACGCTGGCCGCCACGTTCTACAGCCACGCGCGCCGCGGCGGCTTTACGGCGGTAGATGGGGCGCTCGGCGAAACGCGCTATGTCGTGAGTCGCTATCTCGAGGAGACCGGTCGCCAACCGAGGGAATTCATGGCCGCCTCGGCGCCCGATGCACGGCGGACGCAGGACGTCGAACAGGTCTACGCCGCCCTGTGTCGCGCCGCCCGGGAGGCCAAGACCTGGGTGACCAGTGAACAGGTGGGCGCGGCCTTAGACGCGGCGGGCGGGACGTTGCACTCCGCGGACGTCAACGCGGTGCGCGTGCGGCTGCGCACCCTCTCCACCACACGGTCACGTGGCGCAGCGGCCACGCGCGCAGCCCGCGTCCACCGCGCCGAGCGGCTGATCGCGCCAGGGCGGACCGCCGCCTTCTGGTGGCCGATCGCGCTCGGCGGGCCGGCCGCCCCGCCCGGTGTGGCCTCGCGATCCCACGGACTCCGACTCGCCGTCAGTATGGCCGTGCGGGCGCTCGGTCGACCGGTGCATCTGCGCGAGCTCAAGCTCTGGGCGCGCGCACATCCGCTGATCCCCGAAGCGACCGTCGTCCTCGAGGCTGGGGCGCTGCCGCAGTTGCACGCAACGATTCGGTATGACGAGGCGCAGGGTGATCAGGCGTGGGGGCTCCATCGCGTGCGGCCGCTGGATCCGGGCCTCGAGCAGGCCGGGACCTTCGTCACGTGCGGGCGGCCGAGCCATGCCGATCGCGCGTCTGTCTCGTTCCTGCTCGCGCTCGATCGATACCAGCCGGCGATCGACTACGAACAGATCGTCGCCCTGCGCGCCGACAGCACCATCGCCGCCCCCGTATTAGCCGCGTGGGCCGACGAACGCGCCGGGGCGGCGCGCTATGCCTTTGCGACCGCGTTAGGGCGCTGTGAGGCCTTCCCAGACGTCGAGGGCGACCTCCGACGCATGGCAGACCTGGAGATTGTCCGATTGGGGTACGTGCAGGCCTGGCACGGCGAGATCACCGCCGGCGATAGCGATCGGTATCGCGACGGCCGCGTCATCACCGAGCGCCTACTGCACCACGCGGCGATGCTCCCGCAGCTGCTCGATCTGCCGCATCGGCCGTGGCGGGGGATCATCAAAGGGCCGAAGACGGCAGTGCCCGCGGAGTCGCTGAGACCGCTGGTGAACTGGGTGGCCGAACAGCTTGGAGACTCGACGGACGGCCGCATGGCCAGGTGGGTAGACCTCGCGCCACGCCTCACGCCTTTCGAGTGCGCGAACGGCGGTGCGGGGCGAGAGATGCGCGTGGATCCGTTGGACGCGGCTTTTACGATCGCGGAGCGTTTGCCATTACCCAAGATCTCGACGGCGATTACAAGCGCCTACCAGCTGGTCGGACCGGTAGTGCGCGACTTTCGACGTCTCCACCAACTGCCCGATCGTCTCTCGGGGAGCGACATGCATGCGCTTCGCGATACGTGCTCCTTCGCCTCTTCGCTTTCCGTGCGCCCCGAGCACGCACTCCGCGCGATTGCATCGGTCCCGTGAGGCTGCGCCGTGAAGGGTTGGCACCCCGTACAGCGGGGAATAGTTTATCGATTGTACACGGCGGCCGCCTTTGTACTTGGGTCACGCGGCGCTACGCCATTCTTCGAGCCGATTGTCAATTATGATGCGACGGGACTTCAGCGCGAAGGCGTGGTTAGGCAATCTCCGCGCGAGCTGGAGCAGCGCTCGTAATCGCCGCGCGACCGAGCATCCGATCCTAGCCAAGCATCGCGGGTTCGTTCACTCGCCGTTGGTTGCGTTCTTGCTATCATGGGGAGCGCTCATCATCGGCGTGTGGACCGCTCTCGACCAAGATCATCTCGAACAGAGTACGAAGCTCGGATATTGCGTGGTGCAACAGCACGCAGCAAAGGCTTGGGCGCGAGACACGCTGGCGACGTACTCGTGTCAACAGGGCCCCGCTCTTGCGAATCCAGCCCGCGCGGCGAGTGCTATGCCGCGACGCATTGCGATGGAGTCGGTAACGTGGGACCGGTCCGTGATCTTTTTTTGGCTCGTCTTGATCGGATTGACGTACTCGCTGTGGCGTCGACTAAAAGCCGACGACGAGAAGGATGTTGAGCGGACCTCCGCCCTCATCCACGCACTCCATCGTACGCCGAACTTGAACGTCGTTCGCGACTATCCCGCGTGGTTGGCCAACGTTCGAGCGGCGCTGTTCGACAACTGGCCCGAGGGGAGCCAGTCGCCCGATGAGCGACGCGAGATCATCGCCACAAACATTCGGTCGGCGCTATACACCATCGCTTTAATGGCGCGTGAGTTTGCGCGTGCGGACGGGGCGCGTTACGGCGCAAACGTCATGCTGTATCTGCCGAATGTCGCGGACACGCTAACGCATTATCCGCGTCGCGTTCTCGACACGCTTCGTTTTCATGAGCCGTCGGCCGCCGCCACGTTCCAAGGCCTGCTGTACCTGACGGCAGAACTACTACTGCCAGACGTGGATGCCGCCGATGCCGATGATGCGGGGGCTAGCACGGGCGCAAAGCGCCACATTCCCGCTATCTGCCTTGCTGTCCTCCGCCGCAACGACGAGACGCAGGAGTACGACTTGGCGATTCCGGGTGCACCGGCGGCGGTTATTCAGCAGGACGAATGCGGCCTGAGTGTACACGAGGACACACGCGCTATCGAACGAGAGTGTACCGGGTTTGACCAGCGGATTCGAGACCGTATTAAGAAGTATTTTTCGCCGGAGGGAGACGGCCGCGACATCGCCAGCTTTGCGTCATGGCGTATAGGTTCTCGAGACGACCCCGTCGGCGTCTTGAACATCGACAGCGACAAGACTCGCGTGCTGGGCACTGAGCCCGAGTACTACGTGACTTTCTCGGCGCTCGTCACTCCGATCCTCATCTTCCTTCAAGAAGCGTTGGAGGACTACATCCCTTTGGTAATGGACGAGTTAGCTCAGATGGACGTCAGCCAGCCAGCAGCCGTAGATCGGGACAGTCTGCCCGATGGTTCCGGAGGTGCTTCGACGGAGCCGCAGTGACGTCGGAACCATCGCTCTAAGCGCCGGTATTGTCAGACGCCATGAGAAGCTTATACAATACTAGGGTGATAAACTTTGGCGCCCATGGTGTCGAAACCTCGGAGATACGATGACTCGATCCATCTTCAAGAAGTCCGTGAGCAAGAGGAATTCTTTTCTTGCGAAGGGAGATTCTCGCGGAGCTGTACTGATCAAGCCTGAGACGCGAGACTCCGTTCAGCGCCTCCTGCGCGAGCAGGTGCCAGAGAACACGCCGACTTTCAAGAAGCTCGGCAACCACGTTCTCGTTGGTATGCGCGTGGCGGTCCGGTAGCTCCGTTTCAATCCGATAAGATCACGGGCGAGGGCGGCAGGCCAGAGTGAACTGGCCTGCCGCCCTTTTGTTTTGGCCAGGGGAGAGCCTGAGCAGACGGATCGGACACCGACTCAAGCCCAAGACCGGCATCTGCCAGATCGGGCGAAGTGCAGCTGGGGCCCCAAAACGAAAAATGGCCACCGATTGCTCGGTGGCCATTTTGCCCGTCGTTGATTCCGGCTCATCGACCAAAGCCTTTGTAGAACCTCTACCGCTGGTAGAGATCATGTTCATAATGGCGGTCAGATCGGCCGCCTGCAAAGTGTTGTCACCATGACGGCACAACGAGCGGATGGGCACGGCTGACAGGGTCGGCGTGGCGTGCCCGGCGGCATCCAATCCCTGCTCACCCGCAGTGTACGGGTGCATCGAGTTCGGGCTCCCTCCAATCTTCCTTATCTTCCCGTATGTGAGTCATCCGGAAGACATGGCCGTGTTCACCCGCGGCACTGCCCAAGTCGGTCACGTTGACCGCACGGCGAACGGTATGGATGTGCTGGCTTGCCGTCGGAGCGGAATGGGTGAAGTTTCGGGCGCCCCGAACATTTACCGAAAATGCTCCCTGTTCAATTCGTCCTCCCTTTTGCTCCATCGCCCGCCTGGTGGGCGGCACGCGACCAGGCGCTGACGACGCAGTTCGCCATCGATCGGGCGCTCGCCGCGGTGAGCCGTGAAGGGGCCTGCGGATGGCATGCGGAGCCCACGGACACCGCACCCGGCGACGATCGCTATGCCTTGCCGGTGCAGCTCGAGCTCGTGTTTCCGAGCCGATGGAACGAGGTGCGCGGCGTCTGCGAGTACCTGCGCGACGGCGAGCTGGGCACCGACGAGGACGACGGCGAATCTGTCGAAGATATCGACGATGTGCTGGACGCCCTCATGTGCGGAGCGCCGCCGAAAACGCCGGCGACCGCGTGGGAGCAGATCGACCGCATTGTCGAGGGCCTCCGCGAGTGCGGGGTAACGGGCCACGATGCGCTGATCCGAACGATCGCGCTCTTGGTCTCGCCGAGCTACCGCGCGCAGGGCTTCGGGCCCCGGTTTTTGCTCACGGCGCCACCGAGCGCGGGCAAAACCTTTCTCTTGGGAGCACTCGCGGAGACGCTGGGCATCCCCAGTCTGCACATCGACGCGAGTATCATCACGCCCGAGGGGTGGAGTGGCACCAACGTGAGCGAGCTTATTGGCCCGAAGCTCGGCGTCGGTCCGGGGCAGTTCACGCTTGAGGAGTGGCAGAACGGCGCGGTGCTGGTGCTCGACGAAATCGATAAAGCGTGTCGCGCCGCCCCGGACGATCGCCACGGCACCCAAGTGCGACTGGAGCGTCAGCACACGATGCTCGGACTCGTGTGGGGAGGCACCCCGATCCGCCTCAAAAGCGGGGAGACCATCAAGACCGACCGATGGATCGTCGCCGCCTGCGGGGCGTTTGCCTCGACTCGATTCGTCGCGGAGCAACGTCCGCCGACCGATACAGAACTCATCGCGTGGGGCATGAGCCCGGAGCTCGCCAGCCGACTGCCCATTCGGCTTACGATTGCCCCGCAATCCCTCCCCGCGTTGATCGAGCGGCTGCAGCATGATCCCCGTGGGCTGCTGCATGCCACGCAACTGGCGGCGACGCTCGGTTACACGCTGGAGGTGCCGACGACGACTCTCGCCCGCCTCGCGGTTCTGATGCACGAGTCGCCCACCACATTCACGATGCGCACGGCCTCGGCGGCCATTGTCCAAGCCGTCATTCAGCAGCTGTCGGTGGCCGGGGTCTCGCGCGTGGGGGAACGTCTTCTGCTCGCGCCAGACGACCTGCCGTTGACCACAGGCGCGCACCGGCGCCGCGACCGTCCCGACGACGATGTCGACGCCGCATCCATCCCGTAGTCGGGGTATCGCCGACCCGTGCACGCACACGCCCTACGTAAACTGGTGGAGCGGAATGATCAGAGCTGGGCCACCCAATAAGGCACGCGCGTGCGTTTTCAGGGCAGGAACCGGCACATGGAATCTCGTGTACTCGCGCTCGGGTTTCGACAAACCATCCTCGGGGAAATGATGCAGGAAGAACGCGTGCCGCCAGGCGTGTTGGCCCGGGACGTCGGAGTCATCGCGGGTGATGTCGCCTTTGAGGGCCGCACTCGCCGACAGGGGTAACGTCTGGAGGTACTGCACGGCCGTGTTCATCAGAAAGGTGCCCACGCCGTGGTGGTGATATGGGCCGTACCTGTTGCTGGCGTAGCCCTCACCATTGACCTCCGACAGTCGCACGATCTCGCCGCTCGCGGATTCGCGACGCAGCTGCAGATAGAACTCGACGGCTTCCCGGGGAAACGCGACCTTTGCGCGAATGTCGATGCGCACGTCTTCATCAGTGAGTGTGGCGTTGACGGCGCCATCGGGAAAGCTTCGGGAAAAGGTGCGGCTGGACATCGGCGGGGGACTGGCAACTAGGTCAAAGGCGTGCTCGCGTCGGTTCGATATGGCTAACCGCGAGTCTTTCACGCGACGGCGATAACCTAGCGAGGCCCGCTATGATAGGCACCGTTTCCCCGGCCGAGGGCACGACCTACAGCCCAGCCAAACCCCTCGTCGATGCATTTCTCGCGATGGACGAGGAGGCGCAGATCGCGTTCTTGAGTGCGCTGTCGTTCGAGCACGCCCCGTGGACGCTCGCGCTGTTCTCTGCGTATCGATTCCGCCTCCCGAGCCGGGTGCAAAGTTGGGGCGACGCGTCGATGCGGATCTTCGCGTCGCGGGCGGTACGGGCACTCGCCGAGCAGATCCCGATCCCCAGTGTGCCACCCGCAGAGTAAGCATCAGCACGGCGCCCAGGACGTACGAAGCCCCGGAGGATTGCTCCCCCGGGGCTTTTGCTTAGATGGCGCGGAGTGCGACCAACGCCCACAGGAGATACTTGATCACCTGTTCGACGTTGACGCGCACCTCGACATCCACACGTACGACCTTGACGGTCAGCATGGCTGGATCCGATCAGGTCTGGCGCGCCAGACATGAATGCCTGGGAAGTATTTTCTTCACGCCCTAGCTGGCGCTATCGCCACGCTGCGGCCGCAGCGCTTTGAGGACGGGATCTGTCGGCACGACCTCGTCGTACCGCAAGGCTTGCTCGATCGAAAGCGCGGGGTGGGCCAGCGTCACGCCGGGGCCTCGGGAAGGCGGACTCAGTCCGGCTTCAGTATTTCAGTTGAGCAAGCGCCAGAACGAAGCACCCTTATCAGAGGTGCATTCGGGTTGATAAGGCCCCCTGACCGCTGGTTCGTCACCGTGGCGGCTTCCTCGAATGTAGTCAGTTCAACGGCGCGGTGCGACCGGTGCGTCGCCGACCCGTTTGGGGGCACGGGAGCGTGGCGCGTTGCCAAACGGCCGATTACGGAACGTTCGGGCCGGATGCGTACTGGTTGAGCCGTGTGGATCGGCGCACCGTGCGCGATGCGCAAAACCGACCGTTACTCCATCGAGCGCCGGCGCATGTGCGCGGCTGCGACGACCTCCGCTTCCAGCTCCGCACCACCCGCCGTGCCCGCGACCCACGGCGTCCGACGAGCACCTCGCGTCGGTCAGCAGTACCATGAGGCGCGTGAGCCATGGGAGCACGGCCGCCTCTTAGCCACGCAGCTAGCCTTCGCGTGCACCATGGTCAGCATGGATGGCAGTCCACGTCGCACGGCCACGTGGCGGAGAAAGCGTGCCGCTATCGCCCATGAGCTGCTGAACGCTGCGCCAAGCGTGCGCACGCCGGCGCTCTTCGCGGTCCTCTGCAATCCCGACCATCTGACACTGCGCCACTGGGCCATGCTGATGCTGAACGAGCATGGATGCGATACATGCAAAGCGCCCAATTTCGGCGGAGGAGTCGCACGGGGACTCGACGACACCGCCCGAGAGTTCTGACAGAGATGCAATATCTCGCGGTGCCAGGCAGCCCGTCGAGAACAACGTGTCCTCATCGATCCGTGGGCCGCTGCTCTGTTAAGCGAGGCTTTACGCTACGTGTCTGATCGAAGAAGCGTGGCGGACACCACACGCTCGGGGGAGCCGTCGGTGATGACCAGCACGCGATCGCCCACGTGCACCTGCACGACAGCCGGACCAGACAGCCGGTCGAGCGGAAGCGCGTAATACCGTCCAGTCGCCTCGTGCGCGTCAGGCGCACGAAACATCGTCGCGGTGCCATCGGACACCAAGCGCGTCACTGTCGTCTCGAACGTACGCATCGGCATTGCTCTCGGACACGGCCTGGCGTTCTCACGTGCGCAAAACGGCAAAAGGACACTCCCACCTCGTGCCACACCACAGGGTGTGCTCTCACGACCTACCCAACAAGGATGATCTGACACTCTTCTTCGCGCCTTGGTTCGGACGCGTCGCACCAGATGCGAGCGTAAGGAGCGGCCCGTTCATACGCCACGGCGCGGCTAACGGCTTGGGCCGTCCGACCGGCCGGTGCAGCCGTGTGTAAAGCAGGGCCAGCGTGAGGAGCTCCGGTGTGAGCGATGGATAGTCCGCCAACAGCACATCGTCCTCGACGCCCTGCGCCCGTAGATCGGCCAGCATGTAGACCGGGATGCGCGTGCCGCTCACGACGGGCTCCCCGCCACGAATCTCCTGATCGCAGGTCACCGCACTCCGGCTGGCCGCCACCGCCGCGAGGCTCGTGACGATCGGGGTGAGGATATCGCCCACGGCCACGCGCACGGGGCCAATCGACAGCTCGAGGGTCTGTAGCGACTGTCGCACGCGGGTCGTCGTCTCTTGCACTACGGTGCTCAAGCGGCGTGGATCCGTCCTCCGGGTCCGCAACGCCTCCATCTGCGCTTCGACGTCGGCAAACCGATCCTGAACGAACGAGGACTGGAGTTCCCGCTGCAGCGCCGCTTTGCCGGCCTTGGTGAACGTGAGCAGCGCTGAGGTCTTCTCCTGCAGCGCATACGCCAGCAGATCCGGTACGCGGACCGTGCGCGGTTTCTTTCGTGGCTGGCGCCCCCGAATGCGGACATAGCTGAGCTTCGCCCGATCAAAGGCTTGGTTGATGGTCTTCAGGCTGACGGAAAGCGCATACGCCGCTTCACGAACGTTCAGCGGCGGCGTAGGCGTCGGGGTCCGCGTTGGCGAAGCGGTCATAAGCAATCCTCGGTGTGAGGTAACGTTATCGCCGGGCGCACCCCAGGTGTAAGCGTCAGGCCAGGACAGGTATCTCCGATGGACCTCGCCTCAGGACTCAGTGGGGTTCTGTCAGAATGGCGGGCGGGCGGTTCACAACTTTTGGCTGCTCGTGGAGAAAGAGTATTGGCCTCGCCCACAATGCTGCGGGGTCCGACCAAGCGTCCGCACCCCATCGTTCAAACTGGGGAGGTGAATGAGATTGTTGATGCGGCCGTCGCCAGGCGCACGACGGCCAAGAAGGTTCACTCGCGCACCGGCCCCCACGGCGTCCCAGTTGCTTTTCCTTCCGTCGACTACTCGACTTTGTGCTGCGATGGTGGCGTCAGCAAATCATGCAGGGGCACGCCCAAAGCCCCAGCCAAAGCTGCCAGTGTGGTGACGCTTAGATTCGCCCGCCCCCGCTCAACTTCGCCCAGGTAGGCAGGGTCCAACTCGGTCTCGGCGGCCACGCTTGCGATTGTCCGCCCCAGCCCCGAGCGCGCCATGCGAATCGCATGGCCGACCGCACGCAAGACTTCACGCTCGAACTCCGAGCGCTGGCCATGCTGCTTCGAGCGCTTGGAGGGTGACGATGGTTTGCGTTCCTTGTCGTGGGCCATCCGCCGCCCCTTAATGTGCGCATGGCCCCGGCAGATCGCCGAGGCCACGCAGTTCACCTGCAACGAGTTAGCAGCTGCGTCAGTTATGATTTGCCGAATGCGTCAGCTATGACTGGCCGAATGCGTCACCTATGACTTCCCGCTAGGCAGCGCGCGTTCACCCGCACTCACTAAACCCGCACACGTGACACTTCACGCACCCTTCTGCGAACTCCAGCTGACTTCCGCAGTCTGGGCAGGTGCCCATGAACACTTCGCCGTGACCTGAGCCGAACTCGATCGGCTGCATCTGCTCGGCGCTGTTGCTCATCGGCGGACGCGTGATCGGCACACCGGCCGCCGGCGTCGGCATCGGCGGCATCATCGAGCTCACCGGCGTCGGCATTCCCGCGACCGCACCACCCGACAGCAGGTCCGTCTGCACGCCCTGCTTGTCACGCCACCACTGTTCCAGCGCGATACCGACGGCATCGGGCAGCGACAGCACCTTGTTCGGTCCGAGGCCCACCGCGCGGTCGCTGGAGATGCCGCGCAGTTGACGGTGAATTTCCTGCAGCGAGATCCCTGAACGCAGCGCCAGCGACACTAGGCGACCGATCGCTTCGGCGTCGGCCATCGCTGAACCGCCGGCCTTGCCGAGATTCAGGAACACTTCGAACGGCTGTCCCTTCTCGTCTTCGGTGATGTTCACGAACATCACACCGAGCGGCGTTTCCTTACGGATGGTGGTGCCGCGCATGACTTCCGGGCGCGAGCGCTTGCCACGACGGCTCGCGTTCTCGGCTTCGGCACTGAACAGCGCCTTCTTGGTGCGATCGAGTTCGTTCTGCAACTCGGCCATCGTGCCCTGCAACTCGCCGAGTTCACGCTTGAGCGCGGCGGCCGCGTCGGGCGCGGCCTTGTCGCTCTTCGGCGCTTCGGGGGCGCCGGCCGCCTTGGCATCGTCACGCTTGGCGGCGGCGTCCTGCGTGGCACCGGTGCTGAGCACCTGGTTGTCGCGTGAGCCGTCGCGGTACACCGTGACGCCCTTGCACTTCATGTCGTACGCCATCTCGTAGATCGCGCGCACGTCGTCCTGCGTGGCGGCGTATCCGAAGTTGGTGGTCTTGGAGATGGCCGAGTCGCAATGCTGCTGGAACGCCGCCTGCATTTGGATGTGGTACACCGGCGCGATGTTGTTCGCCGTGTTGAACACGGCCTGCCACTTGAGCGGCACGTCGGCGTGCTTCACGGTGCCCGTCTTCGCGATGCGCTCCATGAGTTCATCGCTGTACCAGCCTTCCGCCTTCGCGATCGCCACGAAGTCTTCGTTCACGTCGGGCATCATCACGCCGGCCTGATTGCGCATGAACGCCACGGCGAACAGCGGCTCGAGACCGCTGGAGCAGCCGGCGATGATGGAGATGGTGCCGGTGGGCGCCACGGTGGTCACGTTGCAATTGCGCAGCAGCTGCATGGGGCGGATCCGCTCGCCCTTCTCATCGCGCGCGCACGTTTCGTCGGGACCCCAGATGGAACGCGCCCACTCGGGGAATGCGCCACGTTCCTTGGCCAGCCGCTCGCTCTCCTTCTTGCCTTCGACGTCGAGGAACTCCATGACCTTGCGGCCCATCTCCACGCCTTCCGCACTGTCGTACGGAATGCCGAGACGCACGAGCATGTCGGCAAAGCCCATCACGCCGAGGCCGATACGACGGATCCGCTTCGAGAGCGAATCGATTTCCGGCAGCGGGTACTTGTTGACGTCGATGATGTTGTCGAGGAAGTGCGTGCTGAGCGCGATGTCGCGACGCATCGCTTCCCAATCGACTTCACCGTTGTTCACGTAGTAGCCGACGTTCACCGAGCCCAGGTTGCACACGTCGTACGCCAGCAGCGGCTGCTCGCCGCACGGGTTCGTGGCTTCGTACGCACCGAGATGCGGCACCGGGTTGTACCGGTTCGCTTCGTCGATGAAGAACACGCCCGGCTCACCGGTACGCCACGCGCCGAGGATCATCTTGTCCCACACCTCACGCGCGCCGCGCCTGACCCGTCACCTGTCCGGTGCTCGGATCATACAGATCGTAGCTACCGTCGACCTTCACCGCGTCCATGAACTTGGTGGTCACACCCACCGAGATGTTGAAGTTCGTGATCTTGGTGAGGTCTTCCTTGCTCGTGATGAAATCGAGCACGTCGGGATGATCGACGCGCAGGATGCCCATGTTCGCGCCACGACGCGTGCCGCCCTGCTTCACCGCGTCCGTGCTCGCGTCGTACAGCTCCATGAACGAGATCGGCCCCGACGCCACGCCGGTCGTGCTCCGCACCATGCTGCCCTTGCTGCGCAGGCGCGAGAAGGAGAAGCCCGTGCCGCCGCCCGACTGATGGATGAGCGCCATGCTGCGCAGCGTGTCATAGATGCCGCTCTGGCCGTTGCTGAGCGCGTCGTCCACCGGCAGCACGAAGCAGGCGGAGAGCTGGCCCAACGGACGGCCGGCGTTCATGAGCGTCGGCGAGTTCGGCTCGAACCGGCGCTGCGTCATCAGGAAGTAGAACTCCTCAGCCACCGCCTGCACGGCCCCGTCGCTGGCGCCGTACCGGCGGTCAGCTTCAGCCACCACCGTGGCCACACGCCAGAACATGTCCTCCGGCTTCTCCACCGACTTTCCGGACTTGTCCTTGACCAGGTATCGCTTGTCGAGCACGGTCCGAGCGTTCGCGGACAGCGTTACCAGTCCTTCCGGTGGCGTGGCGGAAAAGGGCATTCGTGGGGCTCCTGCAGTTGGCGTGGGGCGGTGCAAAATGACCGAAACTCGACGTTCTCAAGCGCGTCCTCGAGAACTTGGCGGGGGGCCGAGTGGGCGGGTATGGTGCCTCCGTTCGTGAGGCCGCACAAGTAGCGGTGTAAGTCGTTCCCCGTGAACGCGTTGTACGAGACACATCACGGATGTGCGAAGAGCCTAAAGTTCTCCACCGAGGCCAGCTTTTGTGAGCATGGCAGCTGTCACGGCAGAGCGGACACAACCGTTCCGAGCCGTCCCAGCTGTCTCGACAGTGCCGACAGCATCGCGCAAGCCATTGGCCAGTAAGCGCTTACAAGGCTCCTGCTCAGACCGGCAACGGCAGCATCAACACAGCACGCCGACATGCCCGCCAGCGCTCCGATCACATTCGTACACCGCTCGCCAGAGCGCGCTTGCTTGCAGTCACACCGGAAGCAGGCAATTGCCCGCTATCACGAGGTGAGCCGAGCCAGTGACCCGCTCCGGTGCACTTCCTTGAGTGCCACATACCGCGCCGCATTGTCCAGCGTCCCCGCCTGCTGCTCGACACTCAATTGCCGCACCACCTTGCCCGGCACGCCCACCACCAGCGATCCCGGCGGCACCTGTGTGCCCTCCGTGACCACCGCGCCCGCCGCAATGATGCTCCCCCGCCCCACCCGCACGTTGTTCAGGAGAATGGCCCCCATCCCCACCAGCACGCCGTCCTCCAGGACGGTGCCATGCACCACCGCCCGGTGCCCGATCACGCAATCCTCCCCCACGATCGTCGGCTTCCCAGGATCGGCATGAATCACTGCGCCATCCTGCACGTTGCTGCGCGCCCCGATCACGATGCGCTCCACATCGCCGCGAATCACGGCGGTAGGCCATATGCTGACGTCATCGCCGAGCACAACATCACCGATGACGATGGCCGAGTCATGAATCCAGAAGGATGACATAAAAACAGTAAGGGGTAGGGAGTATGGAGTACGGAGTACCAACAGCGCGCCGTGTGCGGTTCTTCGCGTTCCTTCGCGCCCTTCGCGGCCTTCGCGTGAACCTCTGAGCCATCCGCCGGCATCCCACTCACCAGATGCACACCCGCCATCGCAGAACCCAGCACTCCGTACCCCATACTCCATACCCCATACTCCATACCCCATACTCAGAAGTACCCGCCCAACGTCACGTAGAACGCCCCTCGCCGCGACACATCACGCGGCGCGACATACGGCGCAGCACCACCAATGCGCAGGCGATACGGCGTGTCGTACTGCACCGCCAGATCCACCACCAACTCGGCGCCGGCCGACGCCAACCAGCCGTCGCGTTCACCAGGACGTTCACACACCACGTTCTCCGCGCGCGCCAAGGCGCCCGGACACCACGCCCGCGCCGCATCGCTGAACAACGTGACCGACATGCGATCCACGAACAACGTGAACGGACTCGGCAACCGCTTGAACAACACCAGCGGTGCGCGATACTCCACGCCGCCCGCCAGCGCGCGAATGCCACGCTGCGTCCCCGGAGCCACACCGCGCAGCGAGAACGTGCGTGACGGATCACCCACCACGACGCCCGGCAGCAGCTCCGCCGACTGACCACTCGTGCCACCCACGCTGAACTCGGTGGTCGACGACTCCTGCGCCACACCGATCGTGGCGCGCGTCGCGATCACATGACGCGAAAAGCCCGGCACGTTGAGCGGCAGATAGTGTCGCGCACCCACAATCGAGCGCCACGCACCCGAGCCGAGCGCGTCGTCTTCGCGCCAGCGATACGCCGTGCTGCCGCTCAGCGTGAATCCCTCCTCGACCGAGATACCGCGCGCGCCCAGCCGCGCCGTACTCACACTACTGCTGGCGAAGAACGAGCCGTAACGCGTGCCCGTGCGCAGCAGCGAGTTCGGCGCACCGAGTGCCGAGTCGACATCACTCGTGAAATCGCGCATCTCGTACTGTGCGCCAAGCGTCGCACTCACCGAGCGCCGCACCCGCGGCACGCGCCACGTGCTCGAGCCGGTCACGAATCGCCGACGACGCGCAATCAAGCCCAGCGTCGCCCCCGAATCGCTCACCGCCCGGAAGGTGCCGTCCCACTCCTGTTGCGCCGACACATCCAGTAGCTGAATCCCGAGACCGGCGTACCGATACGACGCGAACGCATCTGTCTCGCGCAGTTGCGGCTGCACCAGCGCATTGGCCGTCCACGAATGCCGTCCCAGAATGTCGACGCCACTGGTGGACGCACCGTACGTCGCGCCGCCAAGGCGACCCTCACCGATCAACGGCATCCAGTAGCGCGGCACCAACTGACGCAGCGGCGCGTACCCCGTGGCCACCGCCGACTCCGCACGGCCACCCAGCTCGGCCACGTTCGGCACCGACAAGTCGGTCGCATTCTTCGCTGGATACCACGCGGAGCGTGCGATCACGCCGACCGTGTCGAGCGGCGTCCACGAGACGTGATAGCCGTCGGCACGATAGAACAGCGCCGCCACACGCGTGCCATCGGGCGACACCGACGGATCGAACACCCCGCTGCTCACCGACGACACGACCCGCACGTCATCGCGCTCGTCGCGCCAACGCATGGTGTCGATCGGTGCGCCGAGCGCGGCGATGGGGGCCGTTTCCAGTTGCGAGCGTCCACTGCGATCGCTCACCCATACCAGGCGCTTGCCGTCGGGCGTGAAGCTGGGACTCGCGAACACACCACGCGCCCCGGCGACCGCGAGCTGGAGATCGCCGCTCACGTCCATCACCACGATGCGCTGCTCGCCAGTGGGCAGAAGCTGCACGGCGGCGATGCGTTGTCCGTCGGGCGACCAACGCGGCTCCGCCCATCGCTCCGACGCCACGTCGGGCGTGATCGGCACGACACTTTCGCCCGTTGCACTGACTCGCACCAATCGCGTGCGATCCGCGCCAAGCTGCACCGCCAGGATGCTGCCGTCGGCGCGCACATCGGGCTGCGCCAGTCGGGCGCCTTTGGTCAACCGCGTCTCACCGCCGCGATCGGCGCCACGATACGCCTTGCGTGAACGATAGAGATCGGAACGCACGACATACGGATCCATGCGCTCCGACTGGGCGAACACCATCGCGCCGTTGTCGTCACCGGGGATCGGCGCATTCACATCGAGCGTATTGCGCCACGCCAGGCGCTGTGGTTGCGATGCGCCATTTGCGCTGACCGCTGCGACGTACAATCCCGACACCTCGCGACCGTTACTGGCGCTCCAGGCGAGTGAGTCGTTGCCCACCCATCGCGGAGCGGCGGCGTACCAACCGTTCGCGCTCACGGTGTGCCATGCACTGTCGCCCGGCAGCGCGGTCGTCACACGCCGCAGCGAATCGGTCATACGCGCGAACAGACTGTCAAAGGTGGCGCCGAACGCCGCGCGGCTGTTCCGACTCAGCAGAAAGGGCACCACATTCGCCGCCGTGATATCCACGTAGCGACGCATACTCCCTTCACGTTGCGCGGCCGCCTGATTCATCATCAGAGAGCCCCACGCATACGCCGTCTGTCCGCCGGGAAACTGCGACGTGGACAAACTCCATCGTTGCGGACCGGGCACGAATGCATCGCGTACCGCAGACCGCGCAATCATCGGAAAGTCGGTGCTGACCGAGCGTCCGCTGCCGGTGAGCTTCGATTCATAGTGTACCGCCAACCCTTCCTTCACCCAGCTCGGCGTGAACGCGTTCGGGAAGAACAGCGGATTCCGCCCGAAGACCGCGCGACCCAATGCCCAAGCCCCACGCGCGCGATCGACCTGAAAGATGTGCGCCATCTCGTGGGTGATCACCATACGCAGCCATTCGTCGTGAAAGCGCAGCTCGCGCAGTGCGATGGGCGGCACGGCGTAGATCACGACGCGATTGGTGGGAAACACCTGCGCATAGCCGTTGCTGGCATCCACGTTGTCGGCAATGAGCAGATCCACCGGCCCCGAAGGCGGCGCCAGTTCGCGCGCGAGCTGCGCGTAGGCCGTCTCCGCCAGGAATGCCGCCCGACGTGCCAATGCCTCCTGATCGGGTCGGAAGTGCACACGAAAATGCGGCATCGCGATCGTGCGCATCGCCCCGCGCGGATCGACTTGCGCGTGCACGACCGGCGCGATCGTAAGCAGCATGCACAGTAGCATGCACAGTAGCATGCACAGTAGCGTGCACAGCGGCATCACCGTGCGTACGGCCATACGGGAAATTCTGCGCATCACGGCTTTAACACGGGCGCGAACATCTTGAAATATCGCTCGAGCCCCACCACCAGCCCTTCGGCATACTTCCGTTGGAAGCCCGCGTCTCGCATGGCCGCTTCCTGCTCCGGCAGCATCAGAAACAATCCTTCCGCGAGCGCCGACGGATACCAGGTGGGTCGGGCGACGGCGAGATTCTGGTAGTGCACGCCGAGGTCGCGCAGGCCAAACCGTTTCATGAGCTCTTCCTGCACGGGGCGGGCAAGCGGCTCACTGTTCTGATGATAGAAGAGCGTGCTGGTACCATTGGCCGTGAACGGATTCACGCCATCAGGCAGCGCATTCAGATGCACCGAGATGAACGCATGCGCATTGGCGCGACGGGCGGTCACGCCGCGCTCGGTGAGTCCCACCGGTGCCAACGACGTGCGCGTCATCACCACGTTCGCGCCGCGCGCGCGCAGTAGCGCCGCGACCTGCTCGCCCACCGGAAACACGGCGTCGCCTTCATAGAGACCGGTCGGACCGGTGGCGCCAGCGGGAGGGTGACCGGGATCGACCGCGATCGTGAGGCCGCGCAGGGGATTCGCCGCATCGATCAGCGGCGGACGGCGCACACGCAACACGAACTGCCGACGACTCTCGTCCCAGATCGACTGCCAACCGAACACCGGCTGCGACAGCGTGAACGTGATGCGCACACGATCGCTCGTGACCTGATCCCAACTGATGCGACGCACGAGCGTGTCGTTGCCGAAGATCGGGGAGATCTCGGGATTCGCCTGCACGCCATACAGCGTGAGCACCAGCGTGCGTCCATCCGGCTCCACCAGATGCGCCGGGCGATCACCGGTGGAAATGGCGACATCCACCCACTCGGCGCTGGGCGTCACGCGAAATCCACCCGTGACGCGTCGCGGCAGTGCAGCGCCTTCGGGAAGCACCACGAGATCGTTGCTATCCACCCAGACGTCGAGCGTGCCATCGAGGCGAATGCGCGTGTAGCCCTGTTGCCGCCCCGTCACTTCCACGATCGTGCCGTTCAACAACATCCACTTGTACGTGCCGTCCACGATCGTGCGCGCGTTCACCACGCGATCGGTATCACTCCCGATCGTCGAGGTGCTGCGCAGCATGGCCAACACGCGCGTGTCGGCGGGCAGCGCGCGCACGAGCGGCACCGCGAGCCGCACGGTATCGCCGCCGCGGATCGCCACAAGCCGCGGCGCGCGGGCGCTGTCGGCCAGCAAGCGCGCGGCGATGTCGGTGGAGAACACCGACGAGAGGTCGTCGCCACTCGCATCGCCCGCTGCGACGCCCGGTGCTGCCGTCAATCCGTTGCCGCGCACCAGCGGCCGCAGCACGCTGTCGCCGCCCTGCACCATGACGGTCGCGTTCGCCGGTGCCCGAAGGCTGACCCGCACGTAGTCGTCGCGCTTGGCCCACATGCCGCGCACCGGCAGCACCGATCCGCTGTCCACGCGCAGCTTGCCCGTGCCGGGTAACGGCGTGCGTACCGGCAGCCGCACTTTCACCGTGCGTCGTACCGTATCCGCGGCGCGCGCCACCACGACATCATATCGCAGCGCGCCGGCCGGTGGATTGGGTAGCCACGCCAGGAAGGCCCCGTTCGGCGCCACCGGAACCGCCTGCCCATTGACCGTGAGCGATACGTCGCCGCTGCCAAGGCTCCCGAGCACGAAATTGGAATCCCGGCTGGTGAGGAGCTGGTTCTCGGCCGGATAGCGTACGCGGACGTCGATCGGCGCACCGCGCACCGCAGGTACCGCGGGCAGGCCCGACACGATCGCCGGCGGCGCGACCATCGGTGTCGGCGGCGACACGACGGTGGTCGGACGGGCGCAGGCGCTCACCACGAGCACGGCGCCGAGTAGCACGAGCGAGCTGGGCTTTTGCATCGGTCCGGGGTAATTCGTCATCCAGTCGAAGCTGACGGACGTAGAGACAGGCGTCCAGCCGCAAATCAGCGATCTGCGGTGGACGTTTTTGGATAAACTGGGCCCGAACGCGCTCGGCGAGGGGTGAATCGGACAAATTTGCCGGAACGATTTGACCCATCGGTGAAACGAACCCCATTTTATTAGCGTCTACGGATCAGCCTCCGGAAACGGGGTCGAAGCCGACCCAGATCCGAGAGTACTGAAGGGATACCGGGCTGTAACTCCCGGCGTTCCCGTCCGTACGGACATTTGTCCCCCTGTGCGCACCGGCCTGCTCCATGATGCTGTGACCGTTCCCGCCTCACATACTGAACGATTGCCGGGTGACCACCGTGTGGTCACTCGTGTCTTCGCGCTTACCGACGTGGGACGTACTCGGGAGCACAACGAGGACACGTTCCTCGTCGCTGATCTGGAAACGGGGACGCCGCTCGATTTCACGTACGGCTACCACGAGATCACCGCCGATCCGCACGGGCTGCTCTTTCTCGTGGCCGATGGCATGGGCGGCGCCGCTTCTGGCGAGCTCGCCAGCAGCATGGCGGGCAACCTCGTGCTCGAGGCGCTGAAGCAGACCTGGAAGGCCACGGACCCGTCGCCGTCGGCGTTTGCCGAAGCACTCCGCGATGCCACCGTGCTGGCCAACGCGCGCATCCACCAGCACGCCCGGGAAAACCCCGAGCATCGCGGTATGGGCACCACGGCCACGATTGCCGGCTTGCTGGGCGATCAGCTCTTTCTGGTGCAGGTCGGCGACAGTCGGGCCTACATGGTGCGCGACGGCGACGTCCAGCAGCTCACCAAGGATCAGTCGCTCATGCAGCGACTCGTGGAAGCCGGCGAGCTGACCGCCGAGGAAGCCGAGGTCAGCGAGCGCCGCAACATCATCCTGCAGGCGCTTGGCCCCGAAGCGCACGTCACGATCGATCTCACGCACCAGCAAGTCCGACGCGGTGATACGCTGATTCTGTGTAGCGACGGGTTATCGGGCTTGGTGCGCGCTGCCGAGATCGCACGCACCTCGAATGAAGAGCAGGACGTGCGCTCGATCTGCAAACGCCTCATCGATCGCGCCAATCAGCTCGGTGGACCGGACAACATTACGGTCATCGCGGCACGCTTCGATGGTGAAGCACTGCGCGCCTCCAGCAACGGTGATTCGTTCGGCTACAACACGTTTCCGCTCGCCGGCACGTTGAACGATGACGCGCGCGATCCAGCGCCTGCGGAGCGCGAGGCGAGAACCACGCTGAAGAGTGACCCGACCCCGAAGTTCGGGACTCCCGTCCCGTCGCGCGCGATACTCGAGGAGGAGTTCGAACGCGCGCGGTCGGCCGAGGATCACGCGCTCTTGGGCGCGCCCGAACCGGTGGTCGAAGAACGACGACGGGCGGTGCAGCCGGTGTTCATGGTGCTTGGCCTCATCGCGCTCATCGCCGTCATCTGGTTCCTGTTCGAGCTCTTCGGATAACCTGCGCGTTACTTTTTGTTGCGCAGCAGACCGCGTCCCGCCGCCTGCTGCATCACGCGATCTCCGCCCCACGCCAACACGGTGGGGTGTGTCATGCCGAGCTGCGCGACCCAGCGCGGATCGCCGAGACCGATGAGAATCACGGTGCGCTGCAGCGCTTCGGCCTGTGCCACTAGCGCATGCACCTGCGCCACCGTCTCCGGTAGCAGCGTGGTCCGGCCTTTTCCGGCCACGTAGTCGGCGAACAGCGCGATCACGAACGGGCCACCGCTCGCCGGCGTGGGCGCATCGACCAATCGCGCGTCGTTGCCGCCCAGCCGCATCGCTTCGGCGATACCGGTACGCTCCACCGACGGACCCTCTGCATGGTGATCGTCATCGACGATCGCCATTTCCGTGATCGTGCCGACCGGCGGCAGCGGACCGTGCTCCACGCGAATGACCTTGTCGGCGAGCAACGCGCCCCACGCCGTGTCGGCGCCACTCGGGCGACGCCAGTCGTTCGGCGGTGAGGCCCACTGTGCCCACTTGAGTCGGCGACGCACCGAGTGCTTCACGCGCTCCGGCTCGAGCGTTCCGTCGTCGTACGCGCGCTCGAGTGCGTTAAGCGCGTCCTCGAGATCACCGGGCGCCATCAGCACGTCGCAGCCACCACGCACCGCGAGCACCGCCGCCTCCGCCGCCGTGCGTCCTTCCACCACGGCCGCCAAAGTCATCGCGTCGGCCACGATGAGATTATCGTACTTGAGCTGCTGCCGGAGCAGCCACTGCAGAATCTCGCGCGACAGCGTGGCCGGTACCCGGCTCGAGTCGAGCGCGGGATACACGACATGCGACGTCATCACACTGGCCACTCCGCCGGCGATGGCCGCCCGGAACGGCTGCAGATCCTGCTCCTTGAGCTGATCGGCCGGCGTCTCGACCACGGGCAGTTCGAGATTGGGATCACGCGTGACGCGGCCCATGCCGGGGAAATGCTTCGCGCAGGCCAGCACGCCTTCCGCCTGACAGGCTTCGATCCACGCGGTCACGAGTTGCGCCACTTTGCGCGCATCGGTGCCCATCGCGCGCGTGCCGATGATCGGGTTCTCGAGCAGCAGATCGAGATCGCACACCGGCGAGAGATTCCAGTTCACACCCATCGTGCGCGCTTCACGGGCCGTGAGCCGCGCCGCGCGACGCAACGCTTCGATGTCGTCGAGCGACGTGATCGCCGCGAGCGGCGGCAAACCGGTGGCGCCGGCGAACTGCTGCCCGGCCCCCCGTTCCAGATCGGCCGCGATCAGCAGCGGGTGCCGCGACTTGAGCTGCAGCTCCTTGGCGAGCGCACGCACACCATCCTGCTCACCACCGACGAGCTGGAAGCCCCCGACGCCGAGGGCGAGCGACTGCTCGATGAGCGGACGCGTGTCGGCAAAGCCACCGGACGGCGACCAACGGAGCACGGGGATGAGCAACTGCGCGAGTTCACGACGGGACTGTTCGCTCATGAGCGACTAACGGACGGCTGGAGTGAGCGAACCGAGGGGACGCGGACCTCGCGCTCCCGTTGCGCTGGGCACATTGCCGGCGCGGCCCGAAATGTGGAGATAGCCCAGCAGTGCAAACGCCACCGCCTCCTTCGCCTCTCCATCGAAATACAATCCGTCAAAGATACACACCTGAGGCCCGTTTTCATGGGCCACAGCAGCTTCGATCATACGGACGAGCGTCGGATTGTGAGCACCGCCCCCGGAAAGCACCACGTCCTGAACGGGTTCAGGGATGAAGCGGCGATACTGGTCGGCCAGGGAGCGCGCCGTGAGTGCGGTCGCGGTCGCCACGATATCGGCGGGAGCCGCCCCCGCCGCCCGGCAGCTGTCGATGAATTGCCCGACATAGGCCCGCGAAAAGAGCTCGCGCCCGGTGCTCTTGGGCGGCGCGTCGCTGAAATACGGATGCTGCAGTGCCGCCAGCACGACCGGCTCGAGCACTTGGCCACTGGCCGCGATCAGGCCATCGCGGTCGTACGGCAGGCCGTCATACAGCGCCCGCACCACCGCATCGA
>CAWJMR010000050.1:0-6293 GCA_963843965.1 uncultured Gemmatimonadaceae bacterium | reverse complement strand
CATACCACCGAACTTCTGCGCGTCTTCCGTGCCCTCTTCCTGAATGACGTCGATGACGTCGTCGACCGTGACCACGCCCAGCAGCCGCTTCTCCGAATCGACGACCGGCAGCGCGACCAGGTCGTAATTCGACGTGATCTGCGAGACTTCTTCCTGCGGGAGGTCGGGCGCGACGCTCACGACCTCGCTCCAGGCGAGTTCACTCAGCGGCGTGCCGTCGGGCGACGCCAACAGCTCGCGCAGCGACAGCACGCCGCGCAGTCGTCCATTCCCGTCGATGGTATAGACGGTGTACATGGCTTCGCGACGGCCGGCCCGGGACATCGCACGGACCGCCACGAGCGCTTCTTCGGCCGTGAGATTCTCATCGACCGACACGAACTCGGTGGTCATCAGACCGCCGGCGGTGTACGGGTCGTACTCCAGCAGGCGCTCGGTCTCGGCCTTCTCCTCGGGTTCGAACTCGGCGAGGATCTCGTCCGCCGTTTCGTCGTCGAGCTCCTCGAGCGCGTCCGCCCGCTCGTCGGGAGTCATCTCCGACATGATCGAGGCGGCTTCGACGGCCGTCAGCTCCTCGAGCACCATCGTGCGGAGGCTCTCATCGAGATACTCGAGAACCTCGCCCGCCCGCTCCTTCGGCAACGCCGAAAGGAACGCGCGCACCATGTCTTCCGGCAGCGCCTCCGCGATGTCCGCGAGGTCGGCCGGGTGCATCTCCTCCGTCTGCGGTCCGATGCTCTCCGGGTGCTCCTCGAGTAACTCGAGAAGATCCGGCACGATCAGCGCCGCGAGCGGCCGGTCTTTGTTTGCGTGAGGTGGCATCGGCGAAGGGCGGCGGTCAGGCCGTCAAGTTAGTGGTGCGTACCCAGCGATCAAAGTCACAAGGAGGCCGGGCCCGCCGCGCTACAGAACGGGCAGCACCCTCGCCTCGACCCGGATGCTCCGGACCGACACCCCTGCGGCGTCGAAGGCCGCGTCCAGCGCCGGGCGATCCAGCTCCCCCTCGACCTCGAGCACGGCCCCTTGCATGCTGACTTCGGCGCTCAGCACCCCGGGAACCGCCCCCAGCGCCGTCCAGACCGCGCGCACGGCGTGTACGGCCACGAGGCCGTCGAGCTGCACGTGGATCCGTTGACGTGGCATCTTTCAATCTCCACGATCGGCCCCGCCACCTCAACCGGCTGATCGACGGCGCTGTGCCCTTCTACCCGTCTCGCAATGCCTCGCGTCGCCTTTCTCGGACTCGGCGCCATCGGCGCTCCGATGGCCCGTCACCTCGCGCGTCCTGAATTCGATCTGGCCGTGTGGAATCGAACCGCGTCGAAAGCCGAAGTCATGGCGAGCGAGCTCGGGGTGCGCCATGCGCTCACGCCGGCCGATGCGGCGCGCGAATGCGATGTCGTGATCACCTGCCTGCCCGTCTCGCGCAACGTGGAAGCGCTGCTCGACGGGCCCGATGGACTGCTGGCCACCATGCGGGCGGGCGCCGTGCTCGTGGATTGCACCTCGGGAGACGCCGCCACATCACGCCGCATGGCCGCACGACTCGCCGAACGCGGCATCGGCTTTCTCGACGCGCCGGTGTCTGGTGGCGTGGCCGGCGCCGAACAGGGCGCGCTGACGGTCATGGTGGGCGGTGATGCGGCCACGCTCGAACGCGTGCAGCCGGTCTTGGCCTGCTTCGGCAAGCGCATCGTGCATTGCGGCGCGGTGGGTGCCGGCGATGCCCTCAAGGCGGTAAACAATGCGTTGCTCGCGATGCACATCTGGGGCACCGCCGAAGGGCTCGTGGCGCTCGAGAAGGCCGGCGTGAAGGCCGAGATCGCCCTCGATGTGATCAACACCTCGAGCGGCCGCTCCAACAGCAGTATGAATCTCTTCCCCGAGCGCGTGCTCACGCGTGCCTTCCCGCGCACCTTCCGGCTGGCCCTGCTCGACAAGGACGTCGGCATTGCCGCCGAACTCGCCCGCGAACAGCAGGTGCCGTCACCGCTGCTCCAACTCACCGCCGAGCTGTTTCGCATGGCGCACAACGAACTCGGCGAGGAAGCCGATCACGTGGAAGCGGCCAAAGTCGTGGAACGTTTGGGTGGCGCGCAGATCGGCGGCTCATCGAACCGCGGTCGCCCGTCATGAGCACAACTGCCGTAGCGTCGGTTGACGCGATCCGCGCGCACTTTCCCGCGCTCGCGCGTCGCGAAGGCGCCCACCCGGTGGCGTTCTTCGACGGTCCGGGTGGCACGCAGGTGCCGCGGGTCGTCGCCGAGGCGATGACGGACTATCTGCTGCATCACAACGCCAATACGCACTGGGCCTATCCCACCAGCGTCGAGACGGATGCGATGCTGGCGGCGGCGCGCGTGACACTGGCCGATTTTCTGGGCGCCACGCCGGGGGAGATTTCGTTCGGCGCGAACATGACCACGATTCTGTTTCACGTGGCTCGCGCCATCGGCCGCTCGCTCAAGCCTGGCGATGAGATCATCGTCACCGAACTGGATCACCATGCGAACGTGGCGCCGTGGCAGGCGCTGGCCAAGGAACGCGGCGCCGTGCTCAAGTGGCTGCCGCTCGATCTCGAGACGTATCGTCACGAAGTGGGCGCGCTCGAGTCGCTGTTGTCACCGCGCACGAAAGTCGTGGCCATCGGCGCGGCCTCGAATATTCTCGGCACGGTGAGCGACGTGGCCGCGATGGTGGCGCTGGCGAAGACGGCCGGTGCCATCACCGTGATTGATGCCGTGCACTACGCTCCGCACGCGCTCGTTGATGTAAAAGCCATCGGTGCCGATTTCGTGCTGTGCAGCGCGTACAAGTTCTACGGCCCGCATATCGGCATCTGCTACGGACGTCACGATGCCACCGCCGCCCTCGACGTGCCGCGCCTCGAACCGGCGCCCGATTACGTGCCGGAAGTGCTCGAGACCGGTACGCAGAATCACGAAGGCATCGTGGGCGCTGCCGCCGCCGTGGACTTCCTCGCGGGGCTGGCTGTCGACAGCACGGCCTCGCGGCGTGAGCGACTCGGCCTGGTCATGCACGCGCTGCACGAGCGGGGCGATGCGCTGCTTCGCGATCTGTGGGTGGGGCTCCACTCCATCGAGGGCGTGACCGTGTTCGGGCCGCCGCCGGGCACGGCGCGGACGCCCACCGTGTCGTTCCACGTGCAAGGACATGAGGCGGAGCAGGTCGCGCGCTTCCTCGCACCGCGCGGCGTGTATGTGTCGCACGGCGACTTCTATGCGGCCACGGTGGCGCGCCGGCTTGGCCTCGCCCACGAAGGACTCGTGCGCGTGGGATGTTCGTGCTACACCACCGCCAGTGAGATCGCACGCCTGCTCGACGGCGTGCGCGCGCTCGTACAGGGTACGGCCTGAATGACGTCGCCCCTGCTGCGTTCCGCATGGCAATGGCCATGGCGATGGACGTCGCGCCATGCGCGCACCCTCATCGCGTGTTCGGCCGTCGCCGCGGCAACGCTGGCGGCTGCCTGTGGGGATCGTGCGTCGGGCGGTGAGGCGCTGCCGCCGGCGGAGTTCCTGTTTGCCGCCGGTGACTCCACCTACTGGGTGCGCAGCGGCGACGACGGCATGCGCGTGCGCAGCGCACCGATCCTGCTCACCGAAGTCGATGGCCGCCTGTTCGAGATCTTCCTGGGCGACGATGGGGCGGAGTATCCGGACGCCTCGTTCGCGAGCGCACGCCTCTGGTCTCGCGAATTGCAGCATCCGGACAGCACGCTGTTGTTCGGCGACTCCACCGTGCTGCACGAACTTGCGGTGTGGCGACGCGCCCATCCTCGCGACGCCGAGATCGATCCGGCCGACGAGGAAATGCCGGATGATCCGCGCACGGTGGTGAACGACGAGATCGAAATCATCGATGTGCACGGACCGTATATCACCGTCGAGCATCTGCTCAACGTCGATATCGACGGTGGTCCGCCGCATCGGCACGAAGGGCGCCGGATGGTCGTCGACGTGCGCAGCGGCGCCACGGCGCCGCTGGAGGTCCTCGTGGGCGCCGACGAGGCGCGACGCGTCACGGCCGCCGCACGGGCATCGCTGGCGCAGTTGATCGACTCGATCCGCACCGCTGGCGCCGCTGGTGATGAACGCGCCTCGGTCGCCACTGAATCGCTCGACAGCTTCCGGTTCGATTCCACCAGCTTCGGGATCACCGACATCGGTCGTGATCCCGCGGTGGCGTTCATGGTGCCGGGACATGGCACCGATGGCGAAGCGCTCGCGCTGTATCTGCCGCCGATCACGGTGAAGGCACCGGTGTGGTGGAAGTCGGTGCGCGCCACGCTGCCGGAATGGGCCAAGGACTCGGTGCGAGTCACCTGGGATCGCGCCAAGTACGAAGTGGCCGCGCGTCCATCGGCCGACGGCGATGCATTGGCCCTCGTGCTCATCGGTGGTGCCGTGGGCAAGGCACACGAGTGGCCGATCGCCACCGTCGCTTCACCGGCGTACCAGCTCATTCCGCTCGACACGCCGCCGATCGACAGTGCCGCGCGTGCCGCGCTGTCGCGTGCCTTCGATATCTCGACATCGCTCGACGGCCTCGTTCAGCGCGCCAGCTGGCCGCATCGCGCGCCGACACCGCTGCGCACTACTTCCTTCTCACGCAACAAATGACCGATTTGTCCGCTGTCCGCCTGTCCCGTCCGGTGTCGGCCTCGCAGCATGTCACGAGCGAGCTGATCATGCCGCATGATGCGAACATCCTTGGCCATGCGTTCGGTGGTGCCATCATGGCGATGGTCGACAAGGCGGCCGCGGTGTCGGCGTTCCGTCACGCCCGCACCGCCTGCGTCACCGCATCGATCGACCGCGTGGATTTTCGCGAGCCGATTCATGTGGGGGATCTCGTGACCTGTCAGGCGTCGGTGAATTTTGTCGGCACCACGTCGATGGAGATCGGCGTCCGCGTGGAGGCCGAAGATCTCATCACCGGCGCGCGTCGGCATACGAACACCTGCTATCTCACGTTCGTCGCCATCGACCGCAACGGCCGGCCTGTGCCGATCGCGCTGGTACAGCCCGAAACCGACGAACAGGTCCGCCGTTACGAGGCCGCGCAGGCCCGTCGCCGCCGTCGGCTCGAAGAACGTCAGGACGAGGCGCGCGCCGATCGCTAACGTGAGCGGAGTTCCAAGCATCCCGCCAAGCGACACCTACGCCGCGCTCCGCATTCCGAACTTCCGGCGCTATCTGCTGGCACTGTTCACGCTGACGCTCGGCATCCAGATCCAGGGTACCGTCGTCGGCTGGCAGATTTACGATCTGACGCACGATCCGCTCGCGCTCGGAATCGTCGGTTTGGCCGAAGCCCTGCCGGCCATCAGCATGTCGTTGTTCGCCGGACATGTGGCCGACAGTCACGATCGTCGCCGTATCGCCCTGATCGCCTTGTCGGTGCTGGTGCTCTGTTCGCTCGGGCTCTGGTGGCTGGCGCATCCGGCGCCCATCGGCAATCTCGCACTCACGGCGCCCGTGCGGGTGCGTGCGATCTACGCCGTCATCACCAGTTCAGCGCGTTTTAGCAAGGGTTCGATGAAGGCTTTGCGATGCGCGTGCATATAAATTTTTCGGGTTGAGTATCGCCGAATCCGACAAGGTTTTGAACATCGCGTAACGGTCTTCCCACGCAAAATCTGCGCCCGTGTGGTGCATAGACATGACCATTTTGCGATGCACATCTTGATTCACGTTTTTGCCATCGTATCAATCACGCCGAATAACACTTGCAAAAATGCTTTGAGTTTTTCTATCAGCTCTAGCTTTTGCTGCTCAGTCAAATTTAACGCCGCAAGCAAAGTAATCGCATCGAGTGATGCCGCTAAAGCCGAGGCAGATTGCGGTGTGCCAGCGGGCACGGCGGATTTTTTCTTGTTATCTTCTGGTGCAGTTGGCAACTCATCCAGACCAAAACCTTCTGACTCCGCAACCAAATCGACATCAAAAACAGCCGCCACGCGGTTATCGACTTCTTTAGTTTTTGCTGCCAAATGGCGCACCACCTGCTCGGCAAATTCAATGCGCATTGGCTCGTCATGCTTGTGCAATTCAGGCTTAGTAAAATCAAGAATGATGCGCAATTTTTCACGGCTACCCAGCCATGCCGTACCTAATTTTCGCAACGATGCAGCGCGTAACAAACCCTCTTCAGAAGTCACTAAAGTATCTAAAAAATCCGACAGTTCTTTTGCGCCTTGCGCCGTCTCCCGCGCCGCGCGTGGCTTTCCAGGTTTTCCAATGTTGGGATAAATCCTTATCGCGAAAAAA
>CAWJMR010000049.1:0-16079 GCA_963843965.1 uncultured Gemmatimonadaceae bacterium | reverse complement strand
GGCGCCACCGTCGAGCAGCCCCTTGGCGGCCTCGGTGTAGGCAGCCACCAGCTGGTCGAAGGTGACGTTGCGGGCACCCGGGTTCTCGACTTCGGGGGAGAGCGAGGCGGTGCGGTTGGTGGGGCCAAGCACACCGGCCACGAACCGGGGCTTGGCCGGGTTGGCGGCCTCGAACTCGTCGGCCAGGCCGCGGGCCATACCGGCCGCGGCCACGTTGATCTCGTAGGCCAGCGACTCCATGCCGTAGTCGGCCATGGAGATGGTGTTGGCATTGAAGGTGTTCGTCTCGAGGATGTCGGCCCCGGCCTCGAGGTACTGCCGCTGGATGGCGCCGACGATCTGCGGTTGCGTCAAGGCCAGCAGATCGTTGTTGCCCTTGAGATCGCTAGGCCAGTCGGCGAATCGCGTGCCCCGGTAGTCGGCTTCGGTGAGCCGATAGATCTGGAGCATGGTCCCCATGGCGCCGTCCAGCAGCAGGATGCGGCGGGCGAGGAGATCGGGGAGCAGCGCGAGACGGGAGGCGCGATTGAGTACGCCGGATGCTGGCTTTGACATATCTTGAATTTATCTATGATGAGCGCTTCAGAGCACCCGACAAACACGCCTGGCACCGCGAATGGTGCCACGGATGCGCGCCCTCGCGCCGAACTCCTGGCCCGGCTGCTCGATCCCGAGCAAGTCATCATGTTCGACGGCGCGATGGGCACCATGCTGTACGCGCGTGGCGTGTTCATCAACCAGTGCTATGACGAGCTCGTATTGCGTAGCCCCGATCTCGTGCGTGAGATCCACGCGGCGTATGTGAAAGCGGGCGCCGAGGTGCTGGAAACGAACACGTTCGGTGCCAACCGCGCCAAGCTCACGCAGTATGGGCTCGAGGGACAGGTCACCGCCATCAACACGAAGGCCGCCCAGCTCGCTCGCGAAGCGGCGGGCGAGCACCGCCTCGTGTCCGGAGCGGTGGGACCACTCGGCGTACGATTGGAGCCCTACGGCCCCACGAGCAAAGACGAAGCGCGCGGTCTGTTCCGCGAGCAGATGCTCGCGCTGAAAGCCGGTGGTGCCGACTGTTTTCTGCTGGAGACGTTCACCGATCTCGAGGAGCTGGAGCAGGCGATTCTGGCGGCTCGTGAGGTCGATGCCGGCACGCCGGTGATCGCACAGGCCACCGTTGGCCCAGATCTGCGCACGTCGTTTGGCGCGAGCCCCGAAGACATTGCGCGTGTGCTCGATCGCTGGGGCGTGGACGTTATCGGGCTGAACTGCTCTGTAGGGCCGCAAACGATTCTGGAAGCGATCGAGCGCATGGCCACCGTGACTACGCGCAAGTTGTCGGCGCAGCCGAATGCCGGTATGCCGCGTGATGTGGGCGGCCGCTCGATGTATATGGCGAGCCCGGAGTACATGGCGACGTATGCCCGCCACCTGATTCAGGCCGGCGCGAAGATCGTGGGTGGCTGCTGCGGCACCACGCCCGATCATATCAAGGCGATGGTAGAAGGCGTGCGACCGCTGGCGCCGCGCACGCGGGTGATCGTGGAGCACGACGAGACGGGTGCCGTACGCGACGAACCGGTGGGACGCACGCCGGTGCCACTAGCACAGCGCTCGCGGTTCGGCGCCAAGATCGCGAACGGTCAGTTCGTCACGTCGGTGGAGATCGTGCCGCCCCGCGGTGTTGATACGGTGAAGCTGGAGCTCGATGCCGCGGCGCTGCACAAGGCGGGTGTAGATGCCATCAACGTGCCCGACGGTCCGCGTGCACAGAGCCGCATGGGAGCGATCGCCACGAGCCTTATCATCGAGCGACATGGTATCGAGGCGGTCACGCACTATTGCTGTCGCGATCGCAACCTCCTGGGCATGCTCAGCGACTTGCTAGGAGCATCGGCCCTCGGGCTGCGCAACATGCTGCTGATCACTGGCGATCCGCCAAAGATGGGCCCCTATCCCGACGCGACAGCGGTGTTTGACATCGACGCGATCGGTTTGACCAATCTCGTGAGCAAGCTGAATCGCGGTCTCGACCCGGGGAACAACCCTATTGGCGAGCCCACGCGGTTCGTGGTGGGCGTAGGAGTGAATCCGGCGGCGATCGATCCGGCGCACGAGTTGAAGCGGTTCCACTGGAAGGTGGAGGCCGGCGCGGAGTATGCGATCACGCAGCCGGTGTTCGATCCCGCGCAGCTGGAGCATTTCCTGACCAGCATCGACGACGTGCGGATTCCGATCGTCGCGGGCATCTGGCCGCTGGTGTCGGCTCGCAACGCGGAGTTCCTGGCGAATGAAGTGCCAGGGGTGACGGTGCCGAAGGAAGTGCTGGACCGCATGCGGAAGGCGAACGACAAAAGCAAGGAGCACGCGCTGGCCGAAGGCATCGCGATCGCGCGGGAGTCGCTGGAGCGGGTGCGCGGATCGGTGCAGGGTGTGCAGGTCAGTGCGCCGTTTGGGCGGATCGAGCTGGCTCTTGAGGTGTTCGGATAGTCACTTCTTTTCGGTACTGTGCCACACAGACCACGACCCGCGAAGTCCATTCAGCACGGCCTTCGCGGTGGCGAGTTGCAGTGAGATTCCCCATTCGGCAATTCTTACGGCGCGATGGCGAAGCGAAGGAACAGCCGCGAACAGAAGCGCGAGTACAACACCGGTAATCGCCGAACCAGTAGGGAAGCGCACTGCGACGAGCAGAGCGATTCCGAAAATGGCCGATGCGGAAATCGCCAACCATAACGGCGTCGTGAGCCGCGCCAACTTGTGCATCACGAACTGTGCGCGAATGGGGTTGCTGCCGCTCTTGATCGCTGGTAGCAAGCCGAGCAACTGCATTACGCCGGTCAGCGTCCGCGTCTTACGTGCACCTTCCGTTTTCGAATCGAACGTGCGCACGTCGCGCGCTTTCGCTTCGTAGCTGAAGCCCACGCGATGTCCGCGCAGTACGAGTGACATGGGCACGTACACATCATCGAGCAGCGTGCCCGCCGGAAGCTCCGTCCATAGCGCGCGTCGAGTGGCATACACCGCGCCCGTGACGCCGACGCTGGAGTGAATGAGCGACTCGTTGTAGCGAAGCCACTTCTCCAGTCTCCAGTACAGATCCACCGGCGACGTGCCACCGGCGCGACCAAGGTCCAAGGCGCCCGAGACCGCCCCGAATCGACTGTCCTCGAGCGCCGCGACAAGCTGGGGAATCGTCCGCGCATCGAAGCGTTGCGCTGCATCTGCCATGACCAAAATGTCCCCGGTCGCCGCGCGCACGCCGGCATTCAGCGTTGCTGCTTTCCCGCCGGGCGCATCACCGACCACGACGCGAACTCTCGGATCGAGCGAGCCGAATGATGCGGGGGTTGCCTTGGAATCCTCAGCATCTAGCGCGACGATGACCTCTAGCAACTCGGCCGCGTGCGCTGTGTCGAGCAGATTGGCGATCCGTGCGTCGATGGCCTCTGCATGATCACGCGTGGCCAGCACCACCGACACGCGACGCGTAGCACCGCCCGAAGCATTGGGCGCGTTCGGGCTTCCCACGACCTTAGCGATTAGCCAGATCAGTACAGGATACCCGAGCCAGATGCCGAGAATGGCCGCGAATGCGGCGAACGCGATGACAGCGAGAATTGTCACTCGGGAAAGTTACTGCACCCGCGCCGCAATGCGACTCCGGCCGGTGCGATGACGGTGCCGACTGTCGCGCAGGGCAGTGCCAAGGCCACTCGCGCTGATTGGATAGATCAGCAGGAGACTGCGCGTAACCGTGATTGGCATTGCATCGTCAGCAGTGCGCGTCACCCAACCTAGATGTCGGTCACTACAGATCCCAATCTGGGCCTGCGCTCCGAAACTCGACTCCTTGCGAGCGCGGGTTCGACTCTCTAGTGAACAGCCCTGACGCATCGTAAATTTCGTCATCCGCTTCCCTTGAGTATGACGGGAGAACGGCTTTATAAGGAGGATGTGCCGCGGGGAGAACACCTTAGCAAGACGTATCGGCGTCCTGAGCCTGCGGAGAAATTCCAAAGCGTTTTCAGGCGCCTAGTCACCCTCACATACATAGCCCTTCACAGATGCCGCTCTCTTATGAGAAGATCCGTCGAACGATTATTCCTCAAGTTGATTTCCATCAGAACCACTTCGCGCGTCGACTCGAAGCCTGCGTTGGAGACTCCGTTGACTGGCTTGATCTTGGAGCCGGCACAAAGCTGCACGACGGGTACGGCGTTCCTTCTTCGGAAGAGCTTGCTTCACGCGCAAGGTTTCTCGTTGGTGCTGATCCGGTAACTACACACCTTTCTCGAAACAAGATCCTAACCGCTGCCGTCGGCGCTCTTGGAGATGCACTCCCGTTCGCCGATCAGAGCTTCGACATCGTGTCCGCGAACATGGTAGTTGAACATCTCGAAGCACCGCACTTGGTGTTTGGCGAAGTCTTTCGCGTGCTAAAGTCAGGCGGGCTATTCGTCTTTGTAACTCCTAATCTGAACCACCCGGCAGTCCGCGCGGCGAAGGTATTGCTGTCTAGACGAGCGAGAACAGATTTTGCCGTCAAGATCGAACAGCGAGCATCCGAGCATGTCTTCCCAACGTTTTATCGCGCCAATACGCCACGTGCGATTCATGCGCTCGCAAAGACTGTCGGCTTTAGTTCAGCGAATGTCGAGGTTCATCGTAACATTCCGTTTTTTCAATCGCCCGCAATTGCAACAGCGATCGAGTGTCTCTTCATTCGCGCTTGCGATGACATTGGTCCTATGAACTTCATGGGGGCCGACCTTGTGGCGGTACTGAGAGCTTAGCGCCGTCAGAAGCAAGCGATGGTATCGGCCCACCAGCGTCAAAAACTCGCGAAGCGATGCTCTCCGCTTTTCATTCCTAGCAAGAATCGGAACTTAGTCAGGACGACAGAGAGACTTCGACGACGCCCCGCCGCGAGAGGAACGCTTCGACCACCGATCGATGAATGCGAATTCTGGGTTCGCGTGGCCGGCGCCCCTACTCCACCCGCACCACCGCCACCCGCAGTCCCGCCGGCGCCGTCACCGCGCCACCTTCCCCGCGCAGCTCGATCAGCTGCCCGCCAACCTGCGGGCCGTCGAAGCTGAAGTAGCTGCTGCTGAACGCCCGCAGCTGCTGCACGGGCAGCGTGAACGATCCGAAGCTCATCGCCCGCGCGCGGAGCGGAGCGGCCGAGAACGCGCCCGGGTACGTGCCGGCCAGGCCGCTCCATACGTCGGCCACGTTCCAGCTCGGGAAGGTGAGCTGCTTGCGAGCCGGCGTGAAGCCCGCCACGTCGTCCACCGCGTTGGCCAGCGCCCAATCGGCCAGCAGCTCGCCCGCCGGACGGCCGGTGCGCTGCGCGAGGTTGGCCAGGCCGGTCTGGGCGCCGCCCTTCACCAGTGCCTTGAACCACGCGCCTTCGCTGGTCGCGTACTGGTCGGCCGCCCAGCGCACCAGCGACCAACCGCTGGCGTAGAAGGTCACGTCGTTGTTCGTCGACGCGCCCAACGGCGACAGCGTGTCCACGCCGCGCAGGTACTGGTGCAACATCGAGAAGTGCTTCCACATCATCAACGGACGGTCGTCGCACTGGTACACTTCGCACCGCACCGTGGTGGCGAAGCCGGTGTTGCCCTTCCAGCTGCCGCCGCTCGTGAAGGTGCGCGAGTACAGCTCTTCGGCGATGCGCGCCGTGCTCTCTTCCAACCACGACTCTTCGAACGGCGTGTTGCTGGCCAACCGCTCGGCGAAGCTGGCCAGGTGCTTCCCTTCGTGGATCACCGTGCTGCGCATGGCGCGACGCCAGTCGGCCGGCGTTTCGGTAGCCGTGGCCACCCGCGCGTAGAACACTTCGTTCTCGTTGCTCGCGGCGAACGTGCTCTTCGGATAGAAGTTGCAGGCGCTTACGTAGCCCGCGGTGCCAGCCACCGAATCGTTCACGAAGCGCGTGAACAGCATCGTCACGCGGCCGTCGCCGTTCATCGCGCCGTTCATCGCCAACGGGTCGCCGATGTTGTCGCGCAGCAGCGGGTACTGCACGCGGTCGAACTCGTCGCCGATCGCGCGGTAGTCAGCGTCCATCGTGCGGGCACGCGGGGCGGCCACGTCTTCCAGCACCACGGCGCGCGAGCCGGCGTACACCACGCGGGCCTGCACATCGCGGCCGGCGCTGCAGCTGTTGTACAGCGCCTTCATCGTGACCACGTCGCCCACGTTCAGGCTCGCGGCGCTCGACGCCATCGCCACACCAAGACGATTCACCTTGGCCGCGCGCGCCGCGCTCCACTGCGTCGTGGCCGAGCCGGTGCGGGCGGCGAGCGTGCGCTGCGCGTCGAGCTGGTCATCGTGCCGCGACTCCGCCGCCGCGGCCTGCTGCGCCACCAGCGATTCGGTGCGCATTCCCGGCAGCAGCGAGGCGTTGATCAACGTGCTTGGGCTGGACGTAGCAACCATGTTGCCGAACGCTTGCGGGTTCTTCATGGCCGACATCTGTCCGGCCATCGCGCCGATGCCGGTGCCGCGCAGTTCGAAGGCGCTGCTGGCCGAGGCCACGTCGCTGGTGTTCACCACGGCCACCATGTAGCGCGCGGTGCCGGTGGTCGGGGCCACGAGTTCGGTGCAACGCACCTCGCTGGCCGACAGCAGGTTGGCCGACTCGCCGGTCTTGAGCGCCAGGCGGTTGGCGGCGCGAACGGGCACCGAGGCGGTGAGTACGGTACCGGCAACCGTGAGGGTCACCGGCTGTGCAGAGGTCGCGGCACAAGGAAGCGCGCCCACCGGCACGATGGCGTCGATACGCGTCGCGCTGGCACTGCGCACCTGCAGCTCCACACCACCCACGGTGAGGCTGATGGAATCGACCGCATGGGCGAGGTTCTCGCCGGTGATCACCACCGAGGCGCCGGACACCAGCGTATCGGGCGAAAACTGGAGGAGGCGCGGGATGAGCGGCGCGGTGTTCGTCCCGGAAATCGGCGGCGCGGCGGGCGGCTTCACCTGAGAAAGCGGAGCGACTGCGTCAGCGCCGCTGCATCCCTGCAACACCCCCAAAGCGCATGCCATCACACTCGCGGCACGCGTCGCTCGGCCAAAATGACCGAGGCGATTGGAAGTCGTTGAATTGGATGCAGTTATGGTCATATGCTCGACAGTCACCGTGTGGGCCCGATCCTTCACTCTGCAAGGAAGGGAGCAACTGGCGTGCCGGACTCGACCATAAAGCCACGATTCTTTCTACTTGGTGACGCCCCCCGCGGTCGTGACCACGAGATCGGCCACCACCGGTTGATGCTCCGACGGATAGCCCGACAGCACATGGGCGCCTCGCACCGTGAACTCGCGCGACACCAGCACGTGGTCGATGCGCACCCGGTGCCGGCCGGCAAACATGGTGTGCCCGAAGCCCCACCCGGCCTCGCTGAAGGCGTTGCGCAGCCCACCCCAGTCGCGGCGCAGCGCCTGCGACTCCACCGGAAGATTGAAGTCGCCGCCAATGATCATGGGACCGCGGTGACTCTCAAGCAGCCACGCGGCCGTCGCGCCCGACGCCTTGGCGCGCTGCTCGACGCTTACCTCCAGCAAGTCGGCGCTTCCCTTTCGCGCCGCCCACAGCGCATTCCGGGGACTCGGCAAGTGCACCGTGCCAATGTTCACGGGCTTTCCCTGCCACTCCACGGCGAAGGACAGCGCCCGTCCGTCCGTGCGCGTACCCTCGACCCGCACCGGCGAACGCACGGGCAGACGTGTGGCCACGCAGAACTCGGACTCACGAAACACCTGGTACGGCGCGCCCGCCGGTGGCGCGGCCTTCATGGCCGCGTCGACCTCCGGCCCACAGTCCTGCATCACGATCACATCGGCGTCCCAGGCCAGCATGTCGGTGTCGATCCGCTGCGCCAACGTAGCCGAGCGATCGGTGTTGTACGTGACGACCCGCAACGCCTTCCCGGCCCCTGCCCCATTCCAGATCGCGTTTGGGCGCGGCATCTCGAAACCACTCACCCAGAACAGCGTAACGACAGCAGCGGCGACCGCGGTGAGCGCGAGGCCTCGCGATTTCAGCATGGCCAGCGGCACCAGCACGACCCAGGGAAACACCAGCAGCCACCGGGGCCCGAACAGCAGGAGCATGCCGAGCGCGTTGCTGTCGCCGGCCATCGCCACGGCCACGGCAACGAGGGCCATGCCGAGCGCGTAGCCGACCACAGCGACCGTGATCACCCTGCTGGTTTTACCGCTTCTCATTCGCTGTCTCGCTCCTTAAATCCCAAGGACCACTCCCCCACACCCCGATGGCGATGACTGCTCCGTCTTCTTCCGACCTCACCCGCGCTCCCCTCACGATGTTCTCCGAGGAGGAGGAACTGTTCCGCGCCGCCGTGGCCGATCTGGCCGAGTCGGAGGTGCGGCCTCGCGTTCGTGCGATGGAGGACGCCGGAAAGATCGACCCCGTACTCACCGCGAAGTTCGTCGAACTGGGACTCATGGGCATCGAACTGCCCGAAGAGTTCGGTGGTGCCGGCGGATCGCTGATGATGGTCGCCATCGCCGTGGAAGAGCTCAGCAAGGTAGACGCGTCGGCGGCTATTCAGGTGGATGTGCAGAACACGCTCGTGAACTACCCGCTGTATCGCTACGGCAACGCCGAGCAGCGCGCGCGCATTCTGCCGCGCATGACGGCCGGAACGATCGGCGCGTATGCACTCTCCGAGCCCGGCTCTGGTTCAGACGCGTTCGGCCTGGCCACGCGCGCCGAGAAGGTAGACGGCGGCTGGTCGCTGAACGGATCGAAGGCGTGGATCACGAACGGCGGTGAGGCCGATGTGTTCGTGGTGTTCGCGAACACGCGTCCCGACATGGGCTACAAGGGCATCACGGCGTTCATCGTGGAGCGTGGCGCGGCCGGCTTCTCGGTGGGCAAGAAGGAACACAAGCTCGGTATTTGCGCGTCGAGCACGACGTCGCTGCACTTCGAGAACACCTTCGTGAGTGATGCGAATGTGCTGGGCGACGTGGGCATCGGCTACAAGATCGCGATCGAGACGCTGAACGAAGGGCGCATCGGCATCGGGGCGCAGATGATCGGCGTGGCGCAGGGCGCGATGACGGCAGCCGTGGCGCACCTCAAGGAGCGCAAGCAGTTCGGCAAGTCGCTATCCGAGTTCCAGGGCATTCAGTTCCAGGTGGCGCAGGCGGCCACGGAGCTCGAAGCGGCGCGGCTGATGGTGTACAACGCGGCGCGTTTGAAGGACGCGGGCCAGGACATCGCGCGTGAAGGGGCGATGGCGAAGTTGTACTCGTCGCAGATGGCCGAGCGCGTGACGTCGCTGTGCGTGGAGCTGTTCGGCGGGTACGGGTATACGCGCGAGTATCCGGTGGAGAAGTTCTATCGCGACGCGAAGATCGGCACGATCTACGAAGGGACGAGCAATATGCAGTTGAATACCATTGCTAAAGCCGTGCTTCGCTAACGGCTAAGTAAGGGGTAGGGAGTACGGGGTATGGAGTAGTGGGGCGGTGGTGGCTGCTGCTCGCGGCGAGCGTGGTGCTTATCGTGGTGGCCACTTTGGCGCCGTATGGGGCCATAGACGTCGCTAGTATGCCGCCGCGGTGGTGCCTCGCTTGCGGTGGTCTGTGGCTCACCGATGGCATCAGCAACGTGGTGTTGTTTGCGCCCTTTGGGTTGGCGCTCGCGATGTTGGGGATGCGGTGGTGGGGGGTGTTGGTGCTTTCGGCTGGCTTCTCGCTCGGGGTGGAGTGGCTGCAGAGCATTGGTGTGCCGCCCATGCGCTCGGCGGCTTGGGCGGATGTGGTGGCGAATGCGTTGGGAGGATTGGTGGGGGTATGGGTGCTCGCGCTGCGCGGGTGGTTGTTCCCGGCGTCGTGGCGCGTGGCGGTGCGGCTGTCTTGGGGATGGGCGACGGGCGTCGTAGCCCTGTTTGCGCTCACCAGTGCGGCGCTGGGGCCGCGTTCCGGGGATCTCGATGCGCCGTGGGAGGAGTCCGCGGCGGACCGCGCGGGGCGTACGCGGTACGACGTCAGCCCGCTGCCGTTCACACCGGGGCATGGGTGGTTTGGCGGACTCGCGGACACGCTGGTGGTGAACGGCTTCACGACCACGCATCGCGGCACGGGGCCGCTCATCGCGATGGTGTCGCGCGAGCCAGCCATGGTGGCCATGCGCGTGGTGCTGCGCGGGCGCGAGGAAGGGGGCGCGTTGGTGCCGATCGGGTATCTGCACCGTGCCGGCGACTCGTCGGCGGTGGCGTTCGTAGGCGAGGAGGATCTCGCGGCGAAGCTGGTCGTGACGCGACGCGCCTGGGATTGGGGACTGGCCATGCCCTCGCTGCGACTGGATGGCGTGTTCGCCGGACGGTCGGTGAGCGACCCGCGGCCGGTCGTTCTCGAGGCGTGGAGCGCCCCGGATACGCTGCGCCTCTCGGCCACCTCCGCGGCATTTACGGGATCACGGGCGATGGCGCTGACGCCGGTGATCGGTTGGAGTTTGATCCAGACCGTGTTCGCGCTTGGTGGGAGATTCGAGCTATTGGCGCATGTCTGCTGGCTTGCTGCGCTGATGATGCCTATCGGATGGTGGGGTATTCAGGCCGGCGCGCGAAGTAGGCGCGTGCTGGGTATGGCGATGCTCTGGCTCTGGGTGGGCGCGGCGGCCATGCCGCGGTTCTTCGGCGTGGCGCCGATCGGGGGGCGCGACTGGCTGCTGATGATGGCGCTGCTGGCCGCGGGCGCGGCGGCGGGGCGCTACGCGGGGCGCGTCGCTACAAGAGCTCCAGACTGACTCGCCCGCGGCGCTGATCACCCGTCACGGGTTGGACGACGATGTGAACGTCCATATGCAGGTCCAGTAGAATAGCTTCTAGCCGATCGAGGCTGAATCGAGCCAGCTTGCCTCGCATGAGATCACTCATGTCTGAAGCGGCCATCGCGACGGACTTCGCAGCCTTCGCCTGTGTCCAACCACGCCGTTGTATGACCTGACGGATCGCGCGCGCCAGGAGCGCTTTCGAGAGCCGCTCCTGTGGATTCGGAAGGTTGAGGTCCGCAAAAACGTTCTCGCTGCCCGCCTCGATTTCATCAGACAGGCTCTGTTCCTCGCCTTCGCGCTTTTCGTTCATCGCCTCTGCCCGAAGTAGTGTTGCTCGGCCAACAGGAATCGTGACATGACACGCTCGCGTACCTGTTGCGGCGTTCCGATGCCGTGCTTCGACTTCTTCACGAACAGGTCAAGGACGTAAATCGCGTCGGGGAAATGCGCTGTGTAGGCCGCACGATAGGTCTCGCCATCGTGTACAGTTGCGAGTTTCCAGATTTCCGGTCGGACTCCCTCGCCGAACCGCCGAGCACTGGTGGGAGTGTCGCCGAACTGCACGTCCAATAGCGCCTGCCCGAAAACATCCTGCACATCCTCGGGAAGCGCACGCATGTCCTTGAGCGATGAACTGACCCAATAGATCGGTTTCCGCGAATTGAGCACTTTGGACGACCCACGGCCTAAAGTTAGCAATACTGCTATGCCTGAGCAACCAGGAACTCAGCGCGACACAATAGGGCCCGGAGCCGCGACATGACCCACCTGCATCGCGCAGACCTGGCCGTTCGAACGCATCGTACCGACCGCTGCGCGACGCGCGCGGTTACGGCCAGCGGAGTGAGCCGAGCGGGTCGCTCGGGAGTATCATTCGGTTATGCTCGGATCCATCGTCGGTGTTCTCGATTTGCTCCTCGGCGTGCTGCGCCCCGCGGTCTTCGTGGCCGGTGCCCTCGCCGCCGTGGCGGCCGTGGTGTCGTACAGCGTGCGCACCCGCAAGATCTCGCCCTTCTCCCCCTTCGCGCGCTTTACCCGCGACAAGGTGGACCCGTGGCTGATCGCCCCCATGGAACGCCGCATCATGCGCGCCGGCGGCACGCCGTACGCCGCCCCGTGGTGGGCCCTGGCCGCCGTGATCATCGGTGGACTGATCCTGCTCTCGGCCGTGGGCTTCGTGCGCGACCAGCTCATGATGCTGGCGTACATGAGCAACTCCGGCGCATCGCTGGCGGCGCTGCTGGTACGCTGGACGTTCGGCATTCTCAAGCTCGCGCTGTTCGCCCGCGTGATCTCGAGCTGGGTGGGCGGCAGTCCATACTCCAAGTACTGGCGCTGGTCGTACGTGCTCACCGAATGGTTCCTAGGTCCGCTGCGTCAGGTCATCCCGACGATCGGCATGATCGACATCACGGTGATCATCGCGTACTTCGGCCTCGGGATACTGGAGTCGGTGATAACGTCTGCCCTCCTCTGACCACGGTGGTCACCGCCTGATTTCACACCGGAAGCAATTTGGTGGCGAACGTGACGGGGCAACCGGAAGTACCGCTTCGATGGGGCCGTAGCGCCGCTTCCTCTGGTCGCCCACACGTTCACCACCTAACAGCTTCCCTCTCGGTATGACACGTTCGCTACCGCGGTCCTTCGATGTTGTGTGCGCCTGCGGCGCCGTGATCCACAGCAGCGACGAGCATCTCGGTCGGACGATCAAGTGCCGGTGCGGGCGGTCGGTGGTGATTGCGCGGCCGGTGGAGAAGGAGACGGTGGTTGGTGGGCGGTCGGAGACCAAGTCGGAGCGAAAGTCGGAGCGGCGGTCGCGGAAACGGGCGGGGTTCTCGCTTGGCGAGTTGCTCGCGCGGATGCCGCGGATGCCCCGTCTTCAGTGGCCGGTGGTCGATGTGTCGGAGTGGACGTCTCGACGCGCTGCGACGCGATGGACGTTTCGCGCGGCGGTGATGTACGCGGTGGCGATGGTGGCGACGTGGATTGCGCTGTTCACCGTGTCGGAGTTCTGGTTGCCGGCCACGTTGCTGGCATATGGTCCGCGGTGGGTGGTGTTGTTGCCGCTCGTGGTGCTGCTGCCCATGGCGTTGTTGTTCGCGCGCACATCGGTGAAGCTGCTGGCCCTCGGTGCGCTGATCGCGATCATGCCGATCATGGGTTTCCGTGTCGCGGTACCGACGGCGGGATTCACGCCTGGCGCAGCGCCGGGTGCCGACCGCATTCGCGTGCTGTCGCTGAACGCGCAGGGTGGTGCGATTGTGAAGCTGCGATTGGCGGGGATTCTCGAGCGCTATGCGCCGAGCATTGTGGCGATGCAGGAGTGCGGCGACGAGTTGGCGGCGGTGGCGGCGCAGCAGCGCGGGTGGTACACGGCGCGCTACGAGGGGCTGTGCACGATGAGCCGGTGGCCGATCGAGTTTGCCGACACGATGCCACGCGCGGCGTTCCGGCGGGTGTCGCAGCTGGGATACGGCGGCACCGGCATCGTGATCCGCTACGGCATCGCGCATCCGGCGGGCGCGTTTCAGTTCGTGAACTTGCATCTCGAGACCGCGCGCAAAGGGCTCGAGGGTCTGCTGGGCAACGACGGATTGATTCCCGACAACGCGACCGGGGTGCCGAGCCCCGAGCAGGAACAGCGCGCGAGCGGAAACGGTGAAGATCGCGTGGCGCTGAACGCGCGGATCCGCGAGAGTGAAGCCGAACGCGCGTCGGTGTGGTCGGCGCGCAAGATGGACGAGATCCCGATCGTCGTGGCGGGTGACTTCAACATGCCGGTGGAGAGTTCGATCTACCGTCGCTACTGGAGCGGTCTGACCAACGCGTTCGACGCCAAGGGACTGGGCTTCGGCTTCAGCAAGCACGAAGGCACCCTGCTGCGTCTGCGTATCGACCACGTACTGAGCGCGCCGAAGTTTTTCAAGGTGCGCGGGGCGTGGGTGGGCGCGGATGTGGGGTCGGACCACCGGCCGATGATCGCTGACCTGGCCACTGTTGCCAAATAGTGATTTCACACCTGAAGCAATTTGGTCAGGAACGTGTATGGGCTGGCGGAAGTACCGCTACGAGGGGGCCGGAAGCGGTGATTCCGCTGGTCGCCCACACGTTCGCCACCAAATAGCTTCACTTTCCGACTCACTCGTTCCCCACCGCGGCCATGACACGATTGCTACTCTGGCTCGTTCTCGCTCCATTCTTCACCGCGGCCGGTCAGCGGCCCGTGGGTGCGCCGCCGGCCGTGGCGCGCGCGGAGTATGCGGCGCGGCGTGAGGCGTTGGCGGCCACGCTTCCCTCGGACGGCGTCATCCTGGCGCTCGGCGGCCGCGAACCGCGCGAGGACTACGTCAGCTTTTTTCAGGCGACGAATTTCTATTACCTCACGGGCATGCGTGAGCCGGATGCGGCGCTCGTCGGCGTGAAGCAGGGCACGTCGGTGGCGTGGACCTTGTTCGTGCAGCCCAGGGAGCCGTCGCGCGAAGTGTGGACGGGTAATCGCGTGGGGCCGGAGAACGCCGTGCAGGTGTGGGGCGTGCGTGGGCGCTCGATGGCGGAGCTCGATGTGGTGGTGGACTCGCTGTTGCGGGCGTCGCCAGCGCCGACGTTGCAGGTCGTGGCCGACCTGGGCTTTGCCAACCGTCTCACGCTCGACGATCAGTACATCGCAGCGGTGAAGTCGCGCGTGCCCACCGTCACGGTGCGCAACATTGCGCGTGATGTGGGCAAGCTGCGCGCGTACAAGAGTGACGCCGAGTTGGCGTTGATCAAGCGCGCGACGGCGATCACGGTGGGGGCGCATGCCGATGCGGCCAAGGCGGTGAAGGCCGATGGGTTCGAGTACGAAGTGCAGGCCGATCTCGAGCGCGCGTTCCGTAGGCAGGGTGCTGAGCGGCCGAGTTTCTCGAGCATCGTGGGCTCGGGGCCCAATGGTACGACGCTGCACTACAACGCGAACGACCGGCAGATGAAGCGTGGCGAGATGGTGGTGGTGGACATCGGCGCGAGCTTCGACGGCTACGCGGCCGACATGACGCGCTCGTATCCCGTAGGCGGAACGTTCACGCCCGAGCAGCGCGCGGTGTATCAAGTGGTGCGCGATGCGCAGGCCGCCGCCGAACGACAGGCCCGCGGCGGTCGTCGCGCGGGGCTGATGAGCGATTCGTCGAATGCGGTGTTGGCGGCGGGACTCGCGAAGCTTGGGCTGATCGAGTCAGCCGAGGCCACCTACGACTGCTCGGCCGACGGCAAGAATCAGTGCAAGCAGTACCGACTGTTCTACATGCACGGACTCGGCCACGGCATCGGACTCGAAGTGCATGATCCCGACCGATACGAAGTGGACGGCACGCTGCAACCGGGATCGGTGTTCACGATCGAACCGGGGATTTATGTGCGCGAGAACGTACTGGACGTGCTGCCGAAGACGGAGCGGAACGGCGTGCTGGCGGCGAAACTCGCGCGGGCGGTGGCGAAGTACCGCAACATCGGCGTGCGCATTGAAGACGATTATCTGATTGGGAAGGACGGGAGTTTGGAGTGGCTCACGAAGAGTCCGCGGGAGATTCAGGAGATCGAGGCGGCTATGAGGGCGGTGCGCGTCTTCTGAGGTCGGTGAACTGCGAACTCCCCGGAGCGTTTCAAGGGGTCAGAGTCGTTGAACGCGTTCAACGACTCTGACCCCTTGAAACGGACTCCTTGAAACGCTGCTTCGTAGGGAGTTGCTGTTACAGTTACGCGCGAGCCTTCCGGCGACGCACCACGGCCAGCGCCACCAACCCACTCGCCATCAGGGCGTACGTGCCCGGCTCCGGCACGGTGGTCGTCGCGCCGTTTACCGACACGCTGTTTACCGCGAAATCCATCGGCTGATCAGCGGCCGACACGCCTTCGAAGCGCACGCCGCGGATGTCACCGTTGGTGCTGGTGATGCCGGCGAACACGGCCGATCCGTCACCGGCGCTGGTGGAGTTGCCGTTGAAATCGAAAAACGCGAGCACGTTGCCCGTGAAGTCGAGCGCGCTGATACGACCCACGAAGGCGCCGTAGAAGTCCGCCTGGAAGTTGGCGCCGGCCGACGAAATGTTGTTGCTGAACATGATCGTCATCGGGCCGTTGTTGCCGTTCGTCCAGAGGAGCTGGTCACCGTTGGCGAAGTTGCCGCCCCATCCGCCGCCCTGCGTGTTGCGGGAGAAACCGGCCGGCTGCAGCTGACTCACGGTGGCGGTCAGCGCGGTGTTGGTGACGCCGATGTTCACCGGAT
>CAWJMR010000048.1:0-8695 GCA_963843965.1 uncultured Gemmatimonadaceae bacterium | reverse complement strand
AGCCGCGCAGGAGATGGGCATCCGCGCTATCGGCATGTCGGGCCAGCAGAATGTCGAGGCACTCGAGCGCCTGCTCGTTCTGCCCGCGCTGATAGAGCACTTCCGCGAGGTGCAACCGCGCGTCCGTGTCGGTGCCGCCCACGTTCACTGCGCGTTCGAACCAGCGCTGCGCGCGCCGGAGATCACCGGCGCGCTGCTCGATCAGACCACGCTCGAAGAGCGCGGCCGCATCATCGGGGTCTTCGGCAATCAGCGTTTCGAGCTGCCGGATCGCCGCATCACTCCGTCCCACCAGCCGCGACAGACGGGCGCGTTCGAGCGCCGCGGCGCGATCATCGGGATCGGCGGCGACTCGTGCATCGAGCGCGGCCATGCGCGCATCGCAAGCGGCCGGCGCGGCGGCCGCGATCTCGAGATTGCGCGCGGCGGTACGCATGCGCGGATCGATCGCGAGGGCGCGCAGAAACGCATCGACGGCCTCCGCGTGCAGCCCGCGCGAGTGATACAGCACGCCGAGGTTGTTGAACGCCCCGGGATCGTGCTGGTCGACGCGTTCGATCAGCGTGCGCAGCAGGTCCACGTCGCGACCAGCCGACATGACGGACGACATGAGCGGACCGCTCCGACTGCTCAGGCGAGCCGCAGCGCGCGGAGCATCACCTGCAACGAGGCGGGATCGGGAAGCAGCAGGAAGAAGCCACGCAACGTCTGCTGCATCTCCATGAGCTGGAACTCGCTTTCGACGCAGAGGATGGCATCGGGATCGGGAGCGAACTCGCCGATCGCGCTGGTCAGCACGGCCGTGGACATGTCGATCACCAGACTGGGCGGCGACGGTAAGAGCAGCATGCCCAGGAAATCACTGAGCGCGTTCATGTATGCGCCGCTCAGGATATTGCCCGCTTCCTTGATGGCCGACGTCTCGAGTTCACTGAACGCGGTGGACGAACCGACGGGCCGCCGCAACATCAGCTCGGCCAACCGCATCACGGTGGGTTTCGGGAACACGAGCATCGTGCGACCACTGAGATCGCCCAACATGTGCATGAGCACCGCGGCTACCGGCTCCTCTTCCGGCGTGAACTGCGACGGCAGCTCTTCCATGCTCGCGACCGTGATGCTCGGCACCTTGATCATGATCGTGCTGCCGGTCATCTGCGACAACGCCGTCGCGGCGTGACCCGCGCCGATGTTGGCCGTTTCACGCAGTGCATCCAGCTGGATGGTCTTGAGAGACCGGATCGCCGACATGGTCAAATCACCTTCGGTCACGAGTCGCCTTCACGGGGTCATGCCACACTACTCACATCGACGATGAGCGCGGGGCTCCCGTCACCGAGTACCGTGGCCCCACTGAACCAGGGTCGGGCCCCGCGAACAGTATCCAGCGGCTTCACCACGATGTCCTGCTGGGCCAGCAAGGCGTCCACCAGCAGCCCGGTTCGCCGCCCCGCCACCTCGACAATCGCGACATGGCGGACGCCATCGGGATTGGCGGCGGCCGGCGCGTGCGGGTCGTCCTCGAAGCGCTGCTGGAGCGCCACCAGCGGAATGGTCTCGTCCCGCACCGTGATGGTGAGCGCGCCGGTTCGACGGGAGGCGCCATTGAATTCCAGCACTTCCATGACGTGCGCGGCCGGTATCGCATACGTGTCTCCACCGACCTGCACCAGCAGCGCCCGCATGATGGCCAGCGTCAGCGGCAGTCGCATGGTGAACACGGTGCCTTCGCCCGTGATCGTTTCCAGATCGATCTGGCCGCCGAGGGCGCGCACACGGGTGTTCACCACATCCACTCCCACGCCGCGTCCGGAAATCGAGGTGACCGACTTCGCCGTGGAGAAGCCCGGATGGGCCACCAACTGCAGCAACGTATCGTCAGCCAGCATGGTCACCTTCTCGTCCACCAGGCCCTGCTCGTGCGCGCGCCGCAACACCACGTCGCGATCGATCCCGCGGCCGTCGTCCTGCACCTGAATCACGACCGCCGCCCGATCGCGCGCCGCGCGCAGAATGAGTTCGCCGCTGGCCGGCTTGCCCGCCGCGCGACGGGTGTCGGCGTCCTCGAAGCCATGATCGAGCGCGTTGCGCAGCAGGTGCATGATCGGATCACCGATGGCATCGAGCAGGGAACGATCGAGTTCGATGTCGCGGCCCTCCATCGTGAAGTGCACGTCCTTGCCGAGATCGCGCGCGATGTCGCGCACGAGGCGCGGGAAACGATCGAACACCTGCGCCACCGGCAGCATGCGCGCCTGCAGCACTTCATCCTGCAGCGTGCCCACCAGTCGCGCGGCGTCGGCGGCCGCGCGCACCACGGCGCGGTCGGGATGATCCGATTGCTCGATGGCGCGCAGCAGGCGGTCGCGCGTGATCACCAATTCGCCGACGAGGTCGAGCAGCGTATCGAGCCGGCGCGCGTCGAGGCGCACCGTGCGCGGCGCGTCGCTCACGCGGGCGGTGCCCTGCACCGGCGTGGGCGTGGCCAGCCTCACGGACACCCTCGCCACGTCACCGGCGCTCTGCGCCGCGGCGCTGATCTCGTCGTCGGTCGCCGACGATTGCAGCGTGATGCGGAAGGCGCCGTCGAACAGATCGTCCTGCCAGCGCTCCTGCGCCGGGTCGGTGCCGCGCACGGTGCCCAGCGCGGACAGTTTGGCCAGCACGATCATGGCCCGCACACCCTTGAGCGGACAGTCGGCGGTGAGTCGCACATCGACCCGACGTGCGGTGCCGAACGCGCCGCTGGCGTCGGCGGTGTCGATTCGCGCGCCGGCGACGTCCGCGACCGCCACCGGAGCAGGCTCGGAAACCACGCTCAGTCGCTGCACGAAGGCACGCACGGCCGACGTGGGCTCGGTGCGTCCGCTCGGCACGGCGTCAACGGCGGTTCGCAGCAGATCGGTGCCGTCGAACAGCAACGCCAGCACATCGCCGCTGAGTTCTTCGGTGCCACTCCGCAGCGGCTCGCAACGGCTTTCCAGCGCGTGCGACAGCTGTTCGACGGCGGCGTATCCCATGGCGGCGGCCATGCCCTTGATCGTGTGCACCCCGCGAAAGACCGTCGCAATGTGCGCACCGGACGTCGCCGCGTCGGCGTGATCCCGCTCGAGGGCGAGCAAGGCGTCGTCGACTTCCGTGAGATGCTCGCGCGATTCACTGAGGAACAGCGCGGCGTAACGGGCGGCGTCCATAGCAACCTTCTCGGCGCGCGCGACCGCGACGACTTACGCCGCGAGGACGCGATTCACGGCTTCGAGCACGCGGCTGGGCTGGAACGGCTTCACGACGAAGTCCTTTGCGCCGGCCTGAATGGCTTCGACCACGAGCGCCTGCTGGCCCATCGCGCTGCACATGAGAATACGCGCCGCGGGATCGAGCTTCGTGATCTCGCGGACCGCATCGATGCCGCCCATGTCAGGCATGACGATGTCCATCGTGACGAGGTCCGGTCGGAGCTGCTGATAGCGCTCCACCGCCTGGACACCTGTTTCCGCTTCTCCGATGATCTCGAAGCCCGCCTGGGTGAGAATGTCCCCCACCATGGTGCGCATGAAGATCGCGTCGTCGCAAATGAGTACCGTTCGGCTCACCGTTCCCTCTCGTCGGCTGAATGCAGGTGCCGCGCGCAGAGCGCCACGGCGTCCAGCGGCACGATGCGGTCGAGGGCGGATTCGGACTCGGGTTGGGACTCGAGCGACGCATCCAGCACGCGGACATCGTGCACGGCATGCACGGCGAGCCCGATGAGGCGCGATCCGTACTCAAGCAGGACGACCGACCCCGCCGTGACGGCACGCTCTCCCGACAAGAGCGCCTGAAGGTCCAACACCGTGACGATTGCGCCCCGCACGTTGACGATGCCGCGGAGCACCGGCGGACTTCCCGGCACCCGGCGGAGGGCGGCGCTCCGGATGACCTCACGGACCTGCTCGACCGGAATGCCGAACGCATCCCGGTCGGCCGCGACAACCAGCACCCGTGGGCGCTGCTCGTCGTGGTCGTCGCCGCTAATCGAGGGCGTCGTCGTGATCGTCCGGCTTGTGTCCGGGGAGGACTTCGTCGGTTTTGTAGAACCCGAAGACATCGAGCGGATCCTGGTGCGTGGCGAGTTCCGGCATGAGGCTGACCACCGACAATGACTGTCGCAGGTCCTCCGGGAGCGGCGAACGCAGATCGATCGGCGCGCCGGTGACCGGATGACGGAAGCGCAACCAGGCCGCGTGCAGGAAGTGCCGCTTCCCTGGCAAGTCCACCAAGCGCCGACCGCCGCCGCCTCCGTACGCATCGTCGCCGACCACGGGGTGGCCGATCGACGACAGGTGCACACGGATCTGGTGCGTGCGCCCGCTATGCAGGTGAGCCCGCAACAGGTCCGCCGAGTCGAAGCGGCCGAGGCGCACGAAATCCGTTCGCGACATCCGTCCATCAGGGACGATCGTCATCTTGGTTCGGTCCCGAGGATCTCGGCCGATCGGCTTTTCCACCGTAATGTTGTCGGTGGACAGGTGCCCCCAGCAGAGCGCCACGTACCGGCGCGTGACCTTGCGGGCGGCCAGCGCGGCGCTGAGCGAACGATGGGCAGCGTCGGTCTTGGCCACGATCAACAGTCCCGACGTGTCCTTGTCGAGACGATGCACCAGCCCCGCGCGCTCCTCGCTGCCGCCGTCGGCCAGCGGCTCGCCGCGACCGATCAGGGCATTCACCAACGTGCCCGTCCAGTTGCCCGGCGCGGGGTGCACCACCATGCCGGCGGCCTTGTCGACGACCAGCAGATAGTCGTCTTCGTAGACGATGTCGAGCGGAATGTTCTCCGGCACGATATCGCGGCCGGGCGGCGGCGGAATGACGACATGCAGCCGATCCCCGGCCACACTGCGATACGACGCCTTCTCGGCCTTGCCGTTGACCGTCACCTGCCCGTTGGCGATCAGCGTCGCCGACTGGGTCCGCGACAGCTCGCAGCGACGTGACACGAGCAGATCGAGCCGCTCACCCACATCGCCGCTGTCATCCGTGACGTCGAAGTCGTGTACGACTCCCGGAGTGGCGCTCACGACGCCGCCGCTTGCTGCTGTGCTTTGTCCAACTGCCACAATGCGATCACGAGACAACCTGCTCCGATGGTAACGGCAGTGTCGGCTACGTTGAACGTCCAGAAGCGGACGTCGCCGAACCCGATGTCGATGAAATCCACAACGCCGTCTCGCAGCCGAATACGATCGAGCAGGTTGCCGATGGCTCCCCCGACCACGACGGGCACGCCAAACGCGGCGAGCCGTGAGATCCGGGTGAGGTCGGCCGTGGCGCGAATCAGCACCACGACGATCACGACGCTGAGCGCCGCAAAAATCCAGCGTGACGCAGGACCGAGGTGCATGCCGAAGGCCGCCCCCGGGTTGTACGCGAGCGTGAAACGCACCGCGTCGCCGATGATCCGATGAGGAATATGGCGCGGTGCGAGGTACTCGACGGCCAGCGCCTTCGAGATCGCATCGGCCGCCGTGATGAGCAGGACGAGAATCCAGAAGCGCGGCGTGGCCGAGGCGGCCGGCACGTCGTCGATGACGGCCGACGCGGTGGCACTACGGGTCGGGTTGGTCATCGCGAGAGGTCAGCCGACTCGGTAGCGGTAGCGGCAGCGGCCGCCGCGGCCGTTTCACGCTTCTCCTCGCCCCACAACACCAGCGCCAGCAGGAACGCGCCGCCGCTGACGGCCATGTCGGCCACGTTGAACGTGGGCCAGCGATGCGCCCCGAATCCGATATCGATGAAGTCGACGACGCCCAGATCCGACCGGATCCGGTCGATGACGTTGCCGAGCGCACCCGCCGCCACGAGCGACACGGCGAGCGCCTTGCGCAGGTCGTCCTGCGCCGTCTGCTGATACAGCCGCCACAGGATCACAATGGCGCCGAACGTGAGCGCCATGAAGATCCAGCGCGAGTAGTCACCCAGGTGCAGCCCGAAGGCCGCCCCGGGGTTGTACACGAGCGCGAACCGGAACCAGTTCCCGAACACCGGATTGGCCCCGCCGGCGGGCGCGAGTGTCGCGACCGCCACGGCCTTGGTGATCAGGTCGAGAACGAGAACAACGAGCAGGACAGGAATAGCGACGAGTGCCTTCACATCAGCCCTTTTTGGCGTCTTCCTCACGCTGCTTGCACGCAAAGCAGTAGCGCGCATGCGGCAAGGCGTCGAGTCGCTCGAAAGCGATGTCTTCCCCACACTGGTGGCACTTGCCGAAGGTCTCGGGCTCCTTGTACAGACGGCGCAGGGCCTGATCGATATGGAACAGGAATCGACCTTCCTGCGACGCGAACAGGAACGCCTTTTCGCGCTCCATGGCGTCGGTCCCCTGATCCGCCATATGGAAGGAATAGGCACTCGTGTCGCCGTCGGCTTCGCCATTCGGACCGAACGCTTCCCCGTGGTGCCCCAGCTCCTTCAGCACGCGCTTCCGCTCTTCGAGCAATCGCTTCTCGAAATGCTGAAGCTGCTTCTTGGGCATCGGCTTCGACTTCTTTCCATCCTTCGACGCAGCGTTGGATCCAGCCATTACGACCCTTCCTTGGTGAGCGCGAGGCGGATCGAACGTCCATCGACGTCCACCGCCTGCGTCGCGGTCCACGTGGAACCGTTGCCATCTGCATGGAACGGCGAGCCAGCCTCCGTGCCGAGCAGCAATCGCACGGCGAGCACCTCGTCGGCAATGCGTCCACGGTGCGTGGCCACAGCGCCCTCCAGCTCCTCATCTCCGGCGATTGCCACCGCGATGCGGTCACTCACGTCCAGCTGCGCTTCCTTCCGGAGACGCTGCACTTTGCTGATCACTTCGCGTGCCAGCCCTTCGGCCCGCAGCTCAGGCGTAATGGTGGGGTCGAGCGCGACCCCGTATCCACCGTTTTCCTGAACCACGGCGGCGCCCGAGGCGCGACGGATGATGGCGACGTCGTCGGGGGCAATCAAGCGCGGAATCCCTTCCACCTCGATCGTGACCGATTCGCCACCGGCCAGTATACGGATGAGCTCGACTGGCATATCTGGCACGGCGGCCGCGACCAACGGGGTTTCCTTGCCGAACTTCTTACCCAGCGTGCGGAAGTTGCCCTTCACCTCGAGCGAGACCAGGGCATCGGTCGAGCTCACGAACTCCACCACTTTCACGTTGATCTCGGACGCCAGCAACGCGCCCAGCTCCGAGGCCGGCCCGGGGTTGCCGGGCACGACGCACTGCACCGACGGGAGCGGCTGACGCACGTTGATATCGGCCACATCGCGGGCCGCTCGCGCCAGCCCCGCCAGTGTCCGGATGTCGTCCATCGCGGCCTCGAGCGTGTCATCCACCGGCGTCGGGTTTGCCCGCGTATACGACGCGAGGTGCACCGAGGTTCCGGTCAGGGCACGGTGGACCGCATCGGTCATGAACGGCGCGAACGGCGCCAACAACCGGCAGGTGACGGCCAGCACCTCGTGCAGCGTGGCAAACGCCGCCCGGTTGTCGGCGCTCTCCACTTCATAGAAGCGGGCGCGCGACTGGCGGACATACCACTTGGACACGTCGTCATCCATGAACTGCATCACGCGACGCGCTGCGAGGGTGGCGTCGTAGTTGTTCAGATGCGCATCGACTTCGGCTTCCACCCGCGTGAGCCGCGACAGGATCCAGCGATCGAGCGCCGGACGATCGGCCACGGCCGGATCGTTCGCACTCGGGCTCCACCCGAAGTTCGCGTACTGCGCGAAGATGCCGTTGTAGACATTGCGGAACGTGAGCAGGAACCGTCCCGCCGTTTCGCGGATCGCGTTCTCGTCGAAGCGACGCGGCACCCACACCTGACTCGTCCCGACCAGGAACAAGCGCACCGCATCCGCTCCGTGGCGCGACAGCACTTCCCACGGATCGACGGTGTTGCCCTTGCTCTTGGACATCTTCTGACCCTGCGCGTCGAGCACGAGGTCGTTCACGACCACGTGACGATACGGCGCCGCGGTGCGATCGGTGTTGTTCGGCAGCGCGTCGCCCAGCCCGGTCGCGATGGCGATGAGCGAGTAGAACCAGCCGCGCGTCTGATCGACCCCTTCACAGATGAAGTCGGCCGGGAACTGCGCCTCGACCTTGTCGTGGTTCTCGAAGGGATAGTGCCACTGCGCGAACGGCATCGAGCCCGAATCGAACCAGGTGTCGATCACTTCCGGCACGCGACGCATGGTGCCCTTCCCCGATGGGGCCGGCCACGTGTACTGGTCGATGTGCGGCTTGTGCGGATCGAAATCGTCGGGCAGCGGACGACCGATGCGCGCCGCCAGATCGGCATAGCTGCCGATCACGTCGATCTCGGTGGCGTCCTCGTCGTTCACCCACACCGGGAGCGGCGTGCCCCAGTAGCGGTCACGCGAGATCGCCCAATCCACGTTGTTGGCGAGCCATTCGCCGAAGCGACCGGTGCCGACTTCGCTGGGATGCCAGTCGACCGCCGCGTTGCGCGCCATCAGGCTTTCACGCACGGCGGTCGTGCGCACGAACCACGAGCCGCGCGCGTAGTACAGCAGCGGGGTGCCGCAGCGCCAGCAGTGCGGATACGAGTGCGTGAACGTCGTGGCCTTCCACAGCACGTCGCGCTCGCGCAGCACTTCGATGATGCGCGCATCGGCCTTCTTCACGAACACGCCACCCACTTCCGGCACGTCGTCG
>CAWJMR010000047.1:0-31287 GCA_963843965.1 uncultured Gemmatimonadaceae bacterium | reverse complement strand
TCGGCAGATTCAAACCTTCTTGAGACGACATCGAATGACGGGTCGCGACACGAATGATGAGCGTTGGCTCAGCGAGGCAGAGGCGGCGGACTTTCTTCATCGCGCCAGTCAGCTCGACGCCGGACAGGCCGTTCGGCTTCGGCATGTTCGCGAAGCGGCAGTTGAGGCGGGGTTGAGCGTCGACGCGGTCAATCACGCGGCCGAGGAGATGTTCGAGGCGGGGACGGATGGCACGCCCCCTGACTGGGTTCGCTTTTGTTTGATCGGCGTCCCCAATCGCACCGGTGCACCGTTCTGGTACCAACTCTCGTGCACGGCCGGACTGGTCAGCGGAGCGGGCGCGATCCTCCTGCCTTCGATACTCTCACCCGCGCATTTTTTCGCTGCTGGCCTGTGGTTCTTCGGCTGTGCCGCCATCTCGGCCAAGGCTATTCGATGGATGGACGAGCACTCCGCATGGGACAGACTGACGCGAGCGTGAGCACTGCCGAACGGGACGTTGCTGCTGTCAGCGCAACGCGGTGTGCGGCAGGCGGTCGCCGTGCTGGCGCACGTCGCCCGTCCGGCCGCACTTTGTTTGATGCGCTGCAGCAGAACGCTGAGGCGTTATGCGAGCCAGCGAGGGGTATTTGACGTGCGTCACGTGACGCGTTACATTGTCCTATGATCAAGTCGTTTGCGGATAAGCGCACGCAGAGCCTCTACGTCGACGGTGTTGCCAAGCGGTTTCCACCAGAGCTTGCTGCGCGAGCGGTCCGCAAGCTGGAGTACGTCGCGTTGGCGACCGGCGTCGAGGACTTGCGGGTACCACCGGGCAATCGCCTGCATGCCCTCAAGGGCGATCGGAAGGGGCAGCACGCGATCGCGGTGAACGATCAGTGGCGCATCTGCTTTCGCTTTGTGGATGGCGACGCCTATGACGTGGAGATTTGTGACTATCACTAGGAGAACGCCGCGATGAGTATCCCCAATTCCAAGCCCGTGCGGCGACGCCCGACACATCCTGGCGAGATGCTCCGCGAGGACTTCCTCCCGGATTTCGGCCTCACCGTCACGGGACTTGCCGAAGCCGCCGGCGTGTCGCGCCAGTCGATCAACGAGTTGCTCCGCGGTCGCCGGGCGCTCAGTCCCGAAATGGCCTTGCGTCTGGGGCGTCTCTTCGGAAACGCGCCTGAGTTTTGGCTGAATGCGCAGCGCGCGGTCGATCTGTGGGATGCGGCGCAACTGCTCAAGGTCGAGATGGCATCGATTAAGCCGCTCCGGGTCGCATAACGTTTCGCTGCTGCCGACAGCGACGGTTGCGGTGCGCCGTGTAACTGCGGCGCTGGCGCGCCTTCGTTCACGGCTTTCTGTTAACAGTCGCTGCAGCAGAGCGCAGCGTTATGCGGCTAGTCCGATGATCGATTCGGCGGCTAGCGCAGACTACGCCAATGGCTTATAGTTCTGTATGCGCTTCATCGAGTCGCCGGTCTTCACCGCCAGTCTCCGACGGCACCTTGATGATGAGCAGTATCGCGCGATGCAGGCCGCGCTGAGTCTGCGCCCGGAACAGGGGGCGCTCATTCCAGGCGGTGCCGGCTTGCGAAAGTTGCGCTGGGGCGCCGAAGGGCGAGGGAAGCGCGGCGGCGTTCGCACGATCTATTACTGGGCCGTCGATGACGAGCTCTGCTACATGGTGTACATGTACGCGAAGAACGAGCAAGGCGATTTGTCGCCGACACAGATCCGCGCGTTGGCACGCGTGGTACGCGAGGAGTTCACGTGAAAGCCGAAGCCTTCGAAGAGCTGTTGACCAGCGTACGCCAGCTCGGTGAAGTCCGCCGCGGCGAGCGCAAGCCGTCCCGTTCGCGCACGTTTAAGCCGACGGATGTGAAAGCGGTGCGCGCCGATCTTGGCCAGTCGCAATCGGAGTTCGCGCTCATGATCGGCGTTAGCGTGGCGACACTCCGAAATTGGGAACAAGGGCGTCGGATGCCCGACGGTCCCGCGCTCGCGCTGTTGCAGGTGGCTGCCCACAATCCGGCGGCCGTTGTCGAGGCACTGCATCGTCCGCGCCGTCGCGGCGCCGCATAACGGTGCTTGCTGCAGACGGGCGATGCGGTTGCTCGCTTCGCTCGCGTTTGATTTGACCGCCCGCTGCAGAAGCTAGCGTTATGTAGCAACACACTCTTCTGTCGGATCAAGGGAATGACGCTTACGCTCTGGCGCGGCGACCGCTTGCTCGGCGAACTTCGAACGCGGGCGCCGGATCCGTATGAGCAGCCTCGGCGTCGTGACAAACCGCCATCGATGTCGGCAGTCCTTGTTGCTACGCCTAGTGCGCAACTGGTCGGCGTATGGCAGCTGCACACGCCCATCCTAGGATTCCCGGGAGTCCACCAGTATCCCGTTGAGCCGGATATCGTCGCAGACCGGGCGCGCCGCAGCGCCGCACGCGAGGTGAATCCCGGCCCGGTCAAGCTACAGCCCTTGTCGCCAGAGGAGGCGCAGGGTGTTCCTCGTGAGGTACAACTCACCGTGCACGATGCAGAAGGTCGGGTGTATCTCCCACTGCAGATCCGGCTCGGGGAGGTGCGATATGAGCCCGCGCAGTACGAGATCGCCTTGCGAGAGATCCCCGCAGAGGCCTTGAGCAATGGCAGCGTGTGGTGCGCATTCGTCGTCTTCGCATCGGATATCGACGCGCCTGCTACATAACGGCACGCTGCTGCTGACAGCGACGGTTATGGTGCGCCGTGTAACTGCGGCGCTGGCGCGCCTCCGTTCACGGCTGTTTGTTGATAGTCGCTGCAGCAGAGCGCAGCGTTAGCCCGTCAATGATGGCTTCTACTCGGTACCTACTCCAATGTCCAACGACCTGAGTGTTCAGCGAGTGCATCCAACTGATCTTTCGGCGGCTGATGCCGATCGTCTGCTTGTGCGGGCCGCATCACTTGATGCGGCGCGTCAGGGTGAGCGCACGGAGATTGGCGCGCTTCGTCAAGCAGCACTCGATGCTGGAATCGATGCAGGCGCGTTTGAGTCCGCGCTGAAGGAGCTCCAGCCTACACAGGAGCCGCCCACACCGAGCAAGCGAAGGCCGCCATGGTTCATCCGTCTTGCGTTCGTCGGAGTGAATACTCGGCGAGTGGCTAGCGCTTACTATCTGTTCTTCAACGCGGCGCTGGTCTCGACGCTGCTCGCAGCCGTCATACTCGCCTTCGGCTGGCCGTCGAAGTTGATCGAATTGCGCGGCCTCCTAGTATTTCTAGCAGTCTGGGCGCTGTACTGTTCGTGGGGCACGAGCAAGGCCATTCGATGGGCCGATCGTCATGGATGGGACCTCCTGGACTAGCGTACGGTGCGAGCGGGCTAACGAACCGTTGCTGCTGTCAGCGCGATTCGGTGTGCGGCAGGCGGTCGCCGTGCTGGCGCACGTCGCCCGTCCGGCCGCATTTTGTTTGATGCGCTGCAGCAGAACGCAAGGCGTTAGGAAGCCTAGGATGTCGTATACGACCTGCCTGCCACGTCCGACAATCGTCGCGGTCTCTAGATCTGCCAAGCACCTTCCTTCCCAGTGCTCCCGATTTGTCATTAGCTTTGCAGAAAATCGACATCACCGAAAGAAGAGTTTGCGTAGCACAGACGTCATCCCTTTCGCCAAAGTGAATGCCCAATTCGCGTGATCCGCAGTCCCCAATCGCATCCACGGTCGATTCAACAGTGCGGCTCTTTCGCCTGTCCCTGCTCAGCACGGTAGGCGTCACCGGACTATTCGTGCTTTCATGGCCGCAAAGGGGCATCTGGCCACTGATTGAAGGAGCGTTGATCAGTGTCAGTCTGTTTTTCGGCGGTAGAACGCTGTTGTTCACACTACGCGCACGTGAACTCACCGCACCGACGGCCATCCGCGCTTGGATGCGGCCGGCGGTAATCGCAGACTTCATTTTGGCGGTCGCAATCGGCGGGTTGACGCTCTGGCGTTGGGGTGCGTGAGGTCATCGTGAACTGTGTGCGGGAACGGCTTCCTAACACATGTTGCTGTTGACGGCGCATTTTGGAAGGCGCGCTCCGCGCGCAATTTGTAGGAGGCGCCGCAACAGAACCCGGCGTTAGCGCGCTTAAACGACCGAATGCTTTATCAAGAGGATGATTATTCATGGTTTGGCAATACAACGACCGGCGGTGGCATCGAGTGAACATCGCCTTTTTGATCCTGACGTCTGCCTTGTTTGTCGCCTCCGTGCTTTCGTGGCGCGGCATTCCCGTGTTCGGCAGTGAACCGCCGTATCGGCCGTTCGCTTCAGTGATGCTGACGGGGGGCATGGTGCTCCAAGCGGTCGCATCGCTCTTCGCGCGCAAGCGCTTATACGCGATCTCCTACAGCTTGCTCGCGCTCTCTTTAGTTTGCCTCTGGTTCGCGGCGACGAGCCGCTCTACGTGAGGCAGGTGGTCGCCCCTTGGTTTGCCGTGACGAACCGGCGGCGCGGCGCACGGCTGGTGTATATCGACGGGTAGTCGATCGTCGCTCGATTGCTCCGCCACTCGCTAACGATGCTTGCTGCTGACAGCGGCTCTTGCACCAGTTTCGTGTACACTTCCACCTAACGAGAATGGGAGTCACACGTGCCACGATCGGGACCGCGCAAGCTGTACAAGTACACCGACGAGTTTAAGCAGACGGCTGTTCGACTCAGTCATCAGCCGGGCATGCAGGTCAAGACGGTCGCCGCCGCGTTAGAGATTCATCCCTTCATGTTGTCGAAGTGGCGGAAGGACGTGCGCGACGGGATTATCCGCGGGCGGGCGGTGAAGGCGCCGCCACCGGGACCAGCACGTGAGATCGCGCAGCTGCAGGCGCTCGAGCAGCGGTATGCCGAGCTGCAGGAGGAGCACGAGCTCCTAAAAAAAGCCATTCGGTTCTGTTCCGCTCAACGGGCGAAACGTTCGCCTTCATCGACGCGCACTGCACGCAGTTCCGCGTGACGTGGCTGTGTCACCGCTTCGACGTGACGCCAAGTGGCTTCTATGCTTGGCGCGCCCGCGGGGTGAGTGACCATGCGACACAGGACCGACGTTTGACCACCGAGATGGTCCGATTGTTCGCGCGCCATCACGAGCGGTACGGGAGCCCACGCCTGCACCGTGCGTTGGTCGACGCCGGCTGGACGGTCAGTCGCCGTCGGGTCGCGCGACTCATGGCCGCCGCCGGCCTGCGCGCCAAAGCCGTACGCGGGTATCGCGCGAAGGCCGCCGTCCATCAGCGGTATGCTCGCCATCCGAACTTGCTGTGGAAGACCACGGTGACTACGACCAATCAGGTGTGGGTCGGCGACATCACGTACTTCAAGGTGGCGGGCTGCTGGTGGTACCTCGCGATCGTGATGGATCAGTTCTCCCGCCGCATCTTGGCGTGGTCCTTGACGCGGCGCCGCACGTCGGCGGTCACGTGCGCCGTGCTCGCCGAGGCTGTCCGCCGCCGACCCGCGGAGGGCGTGATCTTTCACAGCGATCGCGGGACGGAATACATGGGGGCAGCGTTCTGTGACGCCATTGTGGCCCACGGCATGCGCCAGAGCGCGAGTGTGCGAGGACCTGGTGATAACGCGCACGCGGAGTCGTTCTGGCACTCGCTCAAGGCGGAACTCACGCGCGGCGTCGCCTTTCTCGACGATCATGCGCTGCGCACCGCGCTGCGCCAGTACATCAGGTACTACAACCGCACACGCCTCCACTCCAGCCTCAACTACACATCTCCTATCGCCTTCGAGCGCCGCGCAGCATAATCCACGAGTGTCCACGAAAGTGGTGCAAGATCCCGGGGCGACCAAGAGATTGCTCGGGGCTCGGCGCCCGCCGGTCGCCCCGCAGTAGAACCTGGCGTTAGACAACGTCTACCTTGGATTGTTGGGGCATGCACTGCACTGAGCTAATGTGGACGCGAGTACGGCGACACGTCCGTGTCGGGCTCATTGGTAGCGTCTTGCTACTCACCACGGGTTGCAGGCAAACGGGCGACGGCGCAAGTCAGACTTCACTCGCGGACGCGGGACCGGATCGAGACACCGTTCGGGTGGTGACCCGAACCGAAGGCGTCTGGGGGCCAGCGTTCGATGCTGTCGAGATCTTGCGTGTGCCAGCTGATCGGAACGAGACAACCTTCGGACTCGTGCGCGAGGTTGCACCGCTGCCGAACGGGGGAGTTCTGGTCTTCGACGCTCAGGGCATCGAAGGCCGCGTGCTGCGCGCATTTGACGCCAATGGCCAAGTTACGCATACGATCGGTCGCGCGGGGAACGGCCCGGGTGAGTACTCGGCGGAAGCCGTTCGAATCACCGTGCAGCCCGATGGAACGATGCTAGTGCATCAACCGATGCGTCTGATCAGTCGGTACGGTGCGGACGGCCGTTTCCGCAACAGCTTTCCTGTCACAACTGGAAGCGGTCGCGCCGAGCTCTTTCGCGGCGCAGACGGATCCTTCTTCACGCCGCTCACTGTACGGCCCGCGGCAGGGACGTCCAAATGGAGCAGTTGGTCGATGTTCAATCGCGATGCGCGAGGCCGAACCGCGCTTAACAGCCGGACGATGTTTCGCTACGACACCACCGGCACGGCTCTCGACTCTGTTTCGTTCGTCGGTCACTGGCTAGACTCTAAGCAAACACAGTCGCTTGTGACACCGAGCGAGTCCTGGTTTCCGCTTCCGGACGGACGATTGGTGGTGCTACGAACCGACGTGCTCGGATTCTTGCTCGTCGATCCGACTGGTCGCGCCAATCCACTTATCGCTCAAGTGCCTGCGGAGTCGATCGAATACAACGACGATGAGCGCAAGGAGTGGGAAGTAACATTAGACCGTCGCGTTCGTGGCACCGCAAGCGAGGAGGCTGATCGCCTGCCAATGTACAAAATGCCGGCAGGTGCGGGCACTGTTGATCCGGAAGGGCGCATCTGGGTGCAGAAGCAGGTCAGGAGTGAGAAGGTCACGCCGTACTGTACGAACGTCCACGAAGGAAAGTGCATCTCGCGTAACTCATATGCTGGTCGCCCCGTGTACGTCGCCTTTGACCTAAGCGGTCGGTACCTAGGCGAGGTCCGCTTCCCGCGGTCGACAAGCCTCATTCGATTCGCGCGCGGCCACGTCTGGGCGATCACTCGCGGAGAGGACGATCAGCAGCTGCTGGTCAAGTTTCGAATTCCCTAGGTAGAAGCGAGCGTTGCGTGTTCCTGTTGCCTCACGGAACGTCGCTGCTGGCAGCACGATGCCGTGTGCGGCAGCAGAACGCTGAGGCGTTCGGCAGCGCCAACCATTGTTGTACTACACATCCGGAGTCGCATGCGTCGACGTATTGCCAATCCCTGTGTACACATCTGTGTGCTCGCGTGCGTATGGGTCCTGCGTCTCGGCGCGCAGGCGCCCGATACCGCGTCACTCGCCAAGATTCGCGCGGAGGGACTGCAGCACTCGCAGGCGATGGAGACCCTCTCGTGGCTCACGGACGTCTATGGAGGTCGGCTGACGAACTCGCCGGCCGCCAGCCTCGCCGCTACGTGGGTCGAGCAGCGACTCGGTTCGTGGGGGATTCGGAAGACATGGAGAGAGAATTGGGCGCCGTTTGGTCGCGGATGGACAAACGAGCTGGTGCAGGTACGGGCCGTAACGCCGCAGCCGTTTCCGATCATCGCAAATGTGGAGGCGTGGACAGCGGGGACACGCGGTACCGTACGTGGGCCGGTCGTGTTCGCGCCCGAGCTCTCCAGCACGAGTGACTTCTCGCGATATCGTGGTGCACTGCGCGGTGCGTTCGTCCTCGTCGACTCCACGCCAAACATCGAGCCACCACCGCTTCAGCCGCTGGCGACACGCCTCAGTCCTCAAGACCTCGTGATTCGCACGTGGCCAAATCCGGAACGGCGCCTTCGTGATTCGTTGACCCCGCCGGCTAAGCGCAGCGACGGTGCCAGCGGGCTGGCAGCCTTCCTCAAGGCGGAAGGAGCGCTCGCGATGGTCAATGCCAGCGCGGGGTCCGGCGGGACCGTTCTTCTCGGCGCCTTTGGTGAACGCCAAGGGTCACCAGATCCCGCGCAGCCGGTGCCGCTGACGACACTGACGGTCGCGAGCGAGCACTACGGGCGCATCGCGCGCATCCTCGCCAAGGGCATCGCGGTGACCCTCGAAGCGGACGTGCGCAACAAGTTCACCGGTGGCAACGACAGCGCATTCAATATCCTCGCGGAACTGCCCGGCACCGACAAAGCGGACGACGTCGTCATGCTCGGCGCGCATTTCGACTCGTTTCACTTCGCGACGGGCGCGACGGACAACGGCGTGAATGTCGCCGTAATGCTGGAAGTCATGCGCATCCTCAAAGCGTCCAATGTGCCGTTGCGTCGCACCGTGCGCCTCGCCCTCTGGACGGGCGAAGAACAAGGGAGCCTGGGCTCCCGAGCGTACGTGGCGCGTCATTTCGTGGATACCGTTACGCATACGCGCCGTCCCGCCTTCGCCAAGCTCGCCGCCTACTACAATCTCGATAATGGCGGGGGCGCCATCCGGGGTCCGATGGTGGATCAGCGCGAGCAATTGAAAACAGAAGCCGATTCGACGTTTCGCGTATGGACACGCCTGCTGCGCGACCTCGGCGCAGATATCGTGTCGGCACGTGGCGGCGGCGGTTCGGATCACGTGAGCTTCTACGAGCGTGGCCTGCCGGGATTTCAGTTCCTGCAGGACGCGCTAGACTATGACACGCGCACCCACCATACGAACATGGACACCTACGAGCGCATCGTGCCGGAGGATGTCCGCCGAAATGCGGTCATCGTGGCGTCGTTCGTGTTTCTCACCGCGAATCGCGAACAACCGTTTCCGGCGATGCGCGTGTGGTAGCTTGTGCGGCGCCGGATGTCGAACAGGTTGCCATTGACAACGGCTTCAAGGATTACGGGCGTGTTCCCTCCGGTCGCTGCCCGCAAACTATTGCAAGCCGTTGCAACACAACGCGAGCGTTCGGCAGATGTATACTTTCCTGAGGCGACATCGAATGGCGGGTCGCAATACGAATGACGAGCGTTGGCTCAGCGAGGCCGAGGCGGCGGGCTTCCTTCGTCGCGCCAGTCAGCTCGACGCCGGACAGGCCGTGCGGCTTCGCCATGTTCGCGAAGCGGCAGTTGAGGCGGGGCTGAGCGTCGATGCGGTCAATGACGCGGTCGCGGAGATGCTCGAGGCCGAGACGGATGGCACGCCGCCTGACTGGGTTGGCTTTTGTCTGATCGGCGTCCCCAATCGCACCGGCGCACAGTTCTGGTACCATTTCTTGTGCACGGCTGGACTGGTCAGCGCAGCGGGCGCGATCCTACTGCCTTCGGTACTCTCACCCGCGCATTTCTTCGCTGCTGGCCTGTGGTTCTTCGGCTGCGCCGCCGTCGCGGCCAAGGCGATTCGATGGATGGACGTGCACTCCGCATGGGACCGACTGACGCGAGAGTGAGCACTGCCGAACGGAACGTTGCTGCCGACAGCGCGCTTCGGTGTGCGGCAGGCGGTCGCCGTGCTGGCGCACGTCGCCCGTCCGGCCGCATTTTGTTGGATGCGCCGCAGCAGCACGCAAGGCGTTCGGCTGCTGTTCCAACTCTGACAGAATGCGTATGACTTCGTGGATTCGCGTCGTTGCCACCAATGCGGGCCTCGTCTTCGGCGGGGCGCTGCGCGGAGCGCTCGCTAGCGCTGGCGTATTCGGTCTGTTCGCGCTGCTGACCGCGCTTCGAGGAGGATTTCCGTACTACGGACTGGCGTTCGTAGCGGCGGCCGCTGTAGTGAAGCTCCTATCCCGACGGCGATCTCGACGACGTGCTCGGCGTGGAGATCTACAATCGCAAGACCTTGGCGCCGCCGCAATTCCAGCGCTTCACCTCGGACTGCGGGGCGCTCGTGTTCTGGACAGGTCGCAAGTGGCTCAAACGCATCGGTGTAATGGAGAAGCGCAAATGATGACGCATCGTACGACGTTCCTCGTCGCCGCCATGGTCGCGTGCCTGAGCATGCTCGGCGCCGCGCGTGTGCACGCGCAAGCGTCCGCGTCGCCGGGGAGTCCCGGGCGCGTGGACATCACGAGCGTGGACAGCATCACACGCCTGTCGCTCGCGGGTGCAAGCGTGCGCCTCGTGTCGGTGCTCGATACGACGCGCGTGCACGACGCCACCCTCGATGCGCGCGGACGCGCACGGGTGGACAGCCTGCCGGCCGGGCCGTGGGTGCTCACGGCGCGCCACGCACGCTTCGATACGCTCGGTGTGGGCAGCGTGGCGGTGCCGTTCACCGTGCGCGCCGGGCGAGGCGTGACTGTGCGCGCGGCGGTGCCGTCGGTGCGCACACTCGTGGCGCGCGTGTGCGGGAGCGCGGCCACCCCGGGCACCGGCTATCTGTTCGGCACAGTGCGGCGGGCCGTGCCGACCAGCGCGTCGCCGCGCGCAGCCGCGACGGTCAGCGCCCTGCCGCTCAGCGCCGGGCAGGTGACGGCGCAGTGGCTGGACCTGCGGATCGAGGCGGGTCGTGTCGAACGCACCATCGTGACCACGGACGTGCCGGTAGGCGACAACGGCCGATACGTGGTGTGCGGCGTGCCCACCGAGTCCGTCGTACGGTTGCGCGCGGTGGGCGCCAACGGGGTGAGTGGCGTGGCCACGCTCACGTCGTCGGCCACCGCGATTGTGCCGCGCGACCTGGTGCTGGGGCGTGCGGACACGGTGGTGACAACGCGGAGTGGCCCGCAGGCACCGGAAGACAGCGGCGTCGTGGACATCGTGCTGCGTGGTGTCGGTGGGGTGCGCGGCACGGTGCAGACACTCGACGGACGTCCGCTTGCCAACGCACTGGTGAGGTTGAGTGCGACCGGCCTCGATACGCGCACCGACAGTACAGGGCGCTTCGTGCTTGCGGCCACGCCCACCGGCACGTGGACGCTCGACGTGCGCGCGCTGGGTTACGCGCCGCAGCAGCAGCCGGTGGACCTCGTGCCCGGCGACACCGTGGCGCAGGTGGTGGCGCTGGTGCGTTCGCAGGTCATGGACACGGTGAAAGTGCGCGCCAATGCCGTGGCGCGGACGGCGCTGGGGAACACACTGACCGCGTTCGAGGAACGTCGGCGGCAGGGACTCGGCCGCTTCTTCGGGCCGGCCGACCTGGAAGAGATGCTACTGTTTCGGTTCACCGACGTGCTGCGCACGGTGCCCGGTGTGCGGCTCGAGTTGAGCGGCAGGACAGATCGCGTGATCACGATGCGCGGCACGTACGGCCGGTGCGTGCCCACCGTGTTGGTCGACCGTGTGCGCATGCCCGGCACCGATGCGCTCGACAGCTTCGTGCCCAGTGAGCGCGTCGCGGCGGTGGAGGTGTATCCGGCCGGTTTCGGCCCGGCGGAGTTCCAGGACATCTTCAGCGGCTGCGGCACGATCGTGGTGTGGACGGGTGCACGGCGGTGAGGGTGATGCAGCTGCCCGTGTTTCGAAGAGAGCCGCTTCAGAACATGCGATGGTTCAATCGGGGCGTGGGTGACCTTCACGCAAGCTGCCAACAGCAGCGGACCCAAGTGGCCCAAGCCCAACGACAAGTACTACCCAACGTTCTATGTGGAGTGGGAGGGGGGACTGCGCGGGCCGTGGCAGTATGGGCACATGGGCGTCTCGACGTACGAGCTCACCGTCGAGCGGGTGATCAAGGTGAGTCGCCCGAAAAGGCCGACTGCGAGGCGGAGAAGAAATACTCGAACTGAGTAGCGAAGGAGGGCGGCTGGCTCACTGCGTTCGCCTGCCGCATTATGAAGTGGCGCCGCGGTGGACGTTTGCGTTGGCGAGCGCGTGGACGGAACAATGTCGGCGCTGGTGCGATAGACTACTGCGCTCCCCGGTCCGTGATCACCGGACGCTCCTCAATCAATGTGAAGGATGGATACAGTGCGGTATTCAAGCTGCTGGCGTCGCACGCGTCGTCGCGCGACTCATTTTGTCCCCGCGCTCCTGGTCTTCCTCGGTGCCTGCGGAAGCGAAAGCCTGACGTGCACCCTGCTTCCCAGTATGACTGGTCTAACCGTCGAGCTGTCGGCCCAACCGACGGGGCCCTACACCGTCGAGGTCGTGGTGCCGTCGTCCGCGCCCGTGTCGTACGTGTATCGCTGCGACCGCGTCTTGGACTGCGTCAGCACACGTCTCTTCTTCCCCGGCCTCGTGACTCCCTATCCCACTGTTCGGGTGACCACGGCGCTCGGCACGCGCGAGACCCGAGCGACCCGAGAGCTGAAGTACACGGACTCGTATCCCAACGGGCCGTCCTGCGGCACGAGGACCACGAGTGCGACCGTCACGGCGGCGATTCCGGAATGAGCGCGCCGGCGGCCAAGTATGCGAGTGGGCCCGTGACGCAAATCGCGTTAGATTTCCGAGGTGCTCGGCGTCAATCTCTTCTTCCGGTTGTTGCCTGTGATAACCCTGGTCGCTGTCCGGTTCGTCGCGCTCCGCGCGTTCTGACCTGATGTAGGCCGCTGCCAGCCCTCCATGCGGCTGGTGGCACCCGTCGTTGAACGCTGCGGAGCGCGCCTCACGCGCTCACGCCAGGCCGTACGCCTGGCTCGCCTTGTCGCGCGCCCCCACGTGGCGCGCCCGTCAACGACCTCCCATGCTGACTTCACGTGCCCGCGTGTCCGCGATCCATCGCGACCGCTTTCAATTGCTCCTCGCACCGGAGGCCGCGCCGAGCGCGCCGCCGGGATCCCATACGTCGGCGACACTGGGCCCGATGCTCCGTAACGCCGCCGACGCACGTGATCGCCCGTGCATCGGCGACTGGGTGTTCGTCCACGCCGATGCGCACGATGGCTGGCGCATCGACGCGATCGCGCCGCGCACATCGCTGCTCGTGCGGCGCGCGGCGGGATCGGACGCCGCAGCACAGCCGCTGGCGGCGAATGTGGACGTGGCATTGCTCTTCGCCTCTCTGCCCGACGACGTGAATGTGCGACGTCTCGCGCGCCTCACCGCACTCGCGTGGGACGGTGGTGCCATGCCCGTGATCGTGTTGAGCCGTGCAGATCTCGCGTCAGCCGAGGCGATCGCCGCCGCGCGCGTCCGCGTGGCGCGGCATTGTCCCGGCGTGCCGGTGGTGGCGGTGTCCGCCCATGCCGACGACGGATTGTCCGAACTGCGCCCGTGGCTTGCGCCCGGCAAGACGGTGGTGCTGCTCGGGGCGTCCGGCGCAGGCAAGTCGACGCTGGTGAATGCCATTGCGCACGACACCGTCGCGCGCACCGGCGCGGTGAGTGCGAACGGCGACGGCCGGCATACGACGACCGGGCGGGCGCTCTACCAGCTCGATGGCGGGGTCACACTCATCGATACGCCGGGTCTTCGCGAGGTGGGGCTCGTGGGCGACGACGCGCAGGCGAGCGCCGATGGCGTGGACCGTCTCTTCGCGGACCTGCTCACGTTGGCGGAATCGTGTCACTTCGCCGATTGCCGTCACCAGATGGAGCCTCGCTGCGCGGTGCGAGCGGCGGTGGAGGATGGCACGCTGGACCCGGAACGTCGCGAGCAGTGGCACGAGCTCCGCGCTGAACTGGATCGATCGGCCCAGACGATCGCGGAACGCCGTCGCGTCGAGCGACAGGGAAGTCGCATGATTCGCCAGTATCAGCAGCGGCATGCCCCACCGAAACGTTAACGACCGCTCTCAGAGTCTTCGCTGGACGTCCGGTACAAGTTGAAGTGTCAGGCGCACAGCGGCTCGATTCGACGGCGGATTTCCGATCACGGTAAGCACGCCACTCCACTGCCGGGCCGTAGAATCACGCATCGTGAACGTGGTCACCGCAATGCTCGACGTATTGGTGCGTTCCGCGTCTCTCCATCCTGCAGCCAATAGCTGACGACGATAGTGCTCAGCGAGTTCGGCGATCGCGATGTCTGTCGTGATGCGCGCTTCGGCATACGCCTCGTCAGCTCCTCCCCCGCTGCCGCCACCGCTCGTGATCGCGCCAGCGATTGGTGCGAGGGGAGGAATCAAGTTCGTCGCGCTACTGCTGCCTCTTTCCGTTTGGGCGCGCATCGTCTCCGGATCGCATACCGTTCGCTGCCCGGGCTGACGGGTGAACGAGACCACCGTTTCAGTCCCGCGCGCCTCGGGGACGCCCACCGACACCAGCTCGCGGTTGCGACAGTAAATCGAATTGGGAGCGGACGACCCGTTGAACCCGCTGCTCTGAAAGCCCGGTCGCAACGCAACTTGAGGCGCGGCTGGTGGGACCCAGCCCGCCACTTCGAATCGCCGACGTATCGTGTCCAGTGTGGCCAACCGCGTCCACGGAAATGACAGAATCGACGTCTCGCCTCCCTGACCATAGCGGGACCCGTGCACGTACCCGCCCCGGAGCATGTTTGAATCGAGCACTGCTATCGGCTGTCCAACAACGAGTCTGGCACCGCCGAGAAGGTGTCGCACCAGTTCCGTTGGGACCATCGAGTCGATGCCAACCGGGGGACGGGTGATTGCGGTACGGAGCGAGGAAGCCGAGATGTCGAGGATGACGGATGCCGTGACCTGCGACCGGGACGTTTGACTCCCGGGCGGTGATGCGAAGTTCACCGGGCTTACTCGCAGGCTGGTGGTGCCGGGCTCGAGTGCGGTGATGAACCCTCCACGCAGGGAGGCCATCGAGTTGTCCTGCATACTGAAGCTTGGAACGAAGCCAGCCACAGCGCGTCCAGCGGAATCAAGTGCCGTTACCTGAAGACTGTTGAACGGCACCGCCTCGCCAACGGCAAGCGCAATGCGTGCGGGCGACACGCGTAAGGTTCGCACGCGCGCCGACGCCTCCAACGCCACACGCTGCGCCTCACGAATCCCCCGAGCTCTCGCCGAGGTATCGGATGCGAGCGGCAAGCCTCCGCCTACCCGTTCCGTCGTTTGTACTGCGGTAAGCTGTGGAGCGGGCGTGAGGGCCGGTGCCTTTGTGCTGCAACCCATCACGGTCAGTGTCAACATTGCGGAACGAAGCGCGCGCATCGGGATACCTTGAGAAAAATAAAATTCACGCAACACGAATTGGCGTATCGGACCTTCCGAGAGTCTACGTTGCGCGCTATGTCTGTGCTATGCAAGATGATTGGGGACGAACGGCGGACGTTGTTGCTGTCAGCCCATTTGGGATTGGTTGCGGCGGCGTCGCGCTCGCGAACGGAATGGTGATGCGCAGCAGCGGTCATCGTTGATGCGATTCACTCTCGGTCATGGTATGTTCCTGTCGCGACTCGTGGCGACCTTGTAATTCACTTCAGCGCTTGCACTGTGGTCGAAATGCTACCCTTCCTTGTGATCTCGATCCGTCGTCTCGCCGAAGGGCAGCAGTTTACGGAGCGCCTTATCGCCGATCGGGGCCACACGCCCTCCGCGTCCTAGTGCGCGCCAAGTCGACGGTAGGTCTTCTCATCGCAATCGCGGCGGCCACGACATCCATTCGCGCCCAGGACGCGCGCATTGGCCGGTCGTGTGGTCGTCGCTGATGCTTCGCGAAACGTGGCGGCCGACAGCGCCTTGCGGTGTGCGGCCGGCGGTCGCCGCGCTCACGCCCGTCGCCCGTCCGGCCGCAGCGGGCGTCCGTTTGCCATGTTGAGGCGCGTGCTGGCATCGCGCGCGGTCTGCGCGCTGATCGCGGTGTGCATTGCCGTCCCTGCCGGATACGGACTGCTGTGGCCGCTCGGCCGACTATTCGACCTAGCTCACCTCCCCGTGTTCAACACGTGGGCCTTGATGCACGCCTCGGCGATCATCGCGTGGCCCGCGCTCTCGCTGCTGGTCGCGTACGGTGCGTGGCTTCTGATCCGGCGGGGGCAGCGTCGCCTGAATCCGGAGAAGGGCGCGCGTCGGGACACGTTCTGAGCATCCCCGATCTTTCGGAGCTGCAGCAAGTTCAGGCGAGTCGCATCGATCGCAAATGGGCGGGGTTGCGGAGCGGCGGGCCACGTGGGATCGTACGTGAGGCGCTGGAATTCGATCGATGCGAATGTGCGATGTCGGTTGAGCGCAGGGGTGTCAGGTGCATGTACCCACACTGTGGACAATGAATGACGAGAGGAAGTAAGGGCAGGGTCATCCGCACGCCGCGCACACCCAAAGTGATGGGTGCGGCGCCATTTGCCCCAGCGGGCGTCAGCCCTTGAGGCGCACTCCATCTCCATCGTCGACCGTGACCGCGATGTGAATGCCGCGGCCCACGCTCTGCGACACCGTACAGAACGCTTCGAACTGCGACACAATCCGCTCGATGTGGTCAATCCCGGCGGCGGGCTTGCCGAGCACGATCATCACCTCGATCGCCTGCACGCGAAGTCGCTGCTCCTCGTTCCGTTCGATGCGCGCCGTAGCGGTCGTGACAATGCCGCCTGCATCCTGCTTGAACTTGCGCAACGCAAAGAGGAGGCTGGAAGAGAGACAGTTTGCGACGCTCGCGAGGAGTAGTTCGGTTGGCGACGGTCCCCGGTCTGTGCCCAACGGCGCCGGCTCATCCGCCAACAACGGTGGGAGCGTCGGGCGGAAGTTGATCAAGAACTGATAGTCGTGCTGCTGCGTGAGGGTGTCGCGTGCTGTCGTGCTCATTGTGGTCGGTCTTGGATGGGAGACCCGCAGGAGTCGTGCTGGAGCACAAGAACAATACCTAACGCCAGATCGTTCGAGCACCGTGGCCAAGTGTCGTGCCGGCGTTCTCCGATCGTGAGTTGCCGGCTTGGCCACAATCATGGCCACAAGCTCGACGCTCCCAGAGGAATCGTCTCCGGCGACCTTTACCCCGCGGGCGGATGGGAAATGTGTCGTGCACGTCGAGGTGGTCAGTCGTCGGCCGGTCGAGGTGGTGCTCGATCCGTTCTACAAACTCGTCGACCGGAATCGCCGCGACAACGTCCGTGCGGTGGAGCCGAATACCGCTTCGCTTGGTGGAGCGAACATCCCGAGATGAATACACGTCACGTGTATGATCGCCCGCTGCAGAAGCGAGCGCTAGCGAGACAAGGGCAGCTGGCACGGTGCTACGATACCCGCTATAATAGATTCTGTGATACGCACGTTCGCCAACGCCGCCACCGAAGACCTCTTCAACGGACTCGACAGTCGGCGCGCGCGCCGTGCGTGCCCCGCGACGTTGTGGTCGGCCGTGACGCGGAAGCTGACGCAGCTCAACCGCGTACGGGAACTGCGGGAGCTGGCGATTCCTCCGGGAAATCGACTGGAGGCGCTGCGTGGCACGCGTCGCGGCCAGCACAGTATCCGCATCAACGATCAGTTCCGGATTTGCTTCCGGTGGGAGGACGGCTATGCCGACGACGTCGAAGTCACGGACTACCACTAAACGGCCGGCGCTGGTGCAGCGGCGCCTACCCACGCATCGCCCGCCCACGCATCCGGGGGAGATGCTGTTGGAGGAGTTCCTGCGTCCGCTCGGGATCTCGCAGTCGGCGTTCGCGGTGCAGCTTGGCGTATCGTTCCCGCGGTTGAACGAGGTGATTCACGCCAAACGCGCGGTCACGCCGGATACGGCACTGCGCTTGGCGCAGGTGACCGGTATGAGCGCGGACTTTTGGCTCGGTCTACAGCAGGATTGGGATCTCTGGCATGCGTTGCGCTCCACGGAAGCGGTAGCCATTGCTCGACTGAAGCCGCTGCCGCGCGCCGGCTAGAGGCACGCTAACGAAGCGTTGCTGCCGGCAGCGCGAGGCGGTGTGCGGCAGGCGGTGTGCATCGTCATGCTCGGATCAAGCGATCGCGCTCGTCGACGCGCGTGAGGAGTACGGCGCGGACGTGGCGAGGTGGAATAGTGGGCGCCCGGTGGTGTACCCCAGTGCTGCGCAGGCGGGCGTTCGTCGTCGGGCTCGGCCTGAAAGACGTTGAAGGCCGGCTTCTGTGCCCGGGCATTTGCGCGGGCCGTCGCGGACGGCGTCCGCTGCGGACATGGATGCGGCGCTCGACGCCGGAACCGGCGCCATCAACCACTCGCTCTCCTGACGGACGATGCCGGCCTTCGGCGCGGGCGCGAACGTCCAAGTCACGCGAGGTCTCGCGATTTCGGGAATGTCGACGCGGGGAGCTCCGTCGTCGGCGTCGCCAATCCGCGCGTGCATCTGGGCGTGTTGCTGCTTCCGGCCGCCTGACGGCCGTAGTCAATGCAGCGGACTGGCTTCGGTATGGTCGCCGGCGCGTCACGGTTCGCGCTCGGCGACCACCGGTCGCGGCCCGCGTCCTACCGCGACAACTCCCGCCACCACAGCAATGCAATCGGCAGCCCGCCACCGATGGTCGCCAGCGCGAGTCCGAGTCGGGCGGCACGCGCGTCCGACGCGAGGCGTGCGGCCGCGGCGACCGGATCCTGCGCCCGTTCGACCGCGCGTCGTCGTGCCGTGATGCGCGGCAGGTACGCGCGCTGCTGCCACCAGCAAACTGCCAGCCAGAGCAGGAACGTGACCGTAACCGGCAGGGCGCGTGGCGCGAACACCATCACGCCGATGAACACGAGAACGCCGGCCACCTGCGTCTGCGCGTAACGGCGAATGCCGCGTCGCTCCTCGTCGTCGAGCGCGACCGCGTTCAGCTTACGCACACGTGCGTTGATCGACGTGAGTCCGCTCAGCGCGCCGGCGAACATCCCGGTGGTTGCCGCCGATGCCGCGCCTAAGGCGCCGGCCTTCAAGGCTCCCTTGGCCGTCAGCGCGTGCGCGGTGGTCACGGCGGTCTTGATCGTGGCCGCGGCGGCGATGCCTGGTGTGGCCGCGGTGGCAGCAGCTGCGACGGCGGTGGACACACTGACCACGAACAGCACGCCTGGCGCTGAGCCGACAATCACTTCGCCCGCGCGCGCCATGTATTCGGCACGAAGCGTCTTCCGGGCGCGACTGAGCCGCTGGCGCACGGCGGCCTCGGTAGTGCCCAGCAGTTCGGCGACGTGCTGCACGGTCTCGCCTTCACGATAGAACAGCACCAGCACTTCACGCGTGGACTCGGGCACGGCGGCGAGCGACTCAGCGAGCAGCGCGGCGGTCTCCGCGTTCACGAGTTGCGCGAGGGTGTCCGTGCGTGCGTCGGCGGCGCCGGTAACGATCGCGTCGTCGGACAGGTCGGCGGCGCCGATCACCCGCGCGCGACGCCGCACGGCCGACCGAATGGCCATGCGGGCTTTATTGCGCGTGAGCTCACGAAGCCACGGTAGGAAACTGGCGGCGTTGCGGAGCTTCGCGAGGCCACGCCACGCGTCAACGAATACGTCCTGCGCGACGTCCTCGCTGGTGGCAATATCGTGCGTAATGGCCAACGCGATGGCGCAGACAAGCCCCTGCGTTTCCTTCACCAGTGTGGTGAAGGCGTGTTGGTCGCCATGGGCCGCACGCGATACGATCGGCGCCAGGCGCAGGGCTGCAGCATCGCCACCGGTGACGAAGATCGGTCGTGTATACGCGTTCATGGCGTGCGACCAGTCGTGCGCATCGCTGAAACACGCGCGAGGAACGTATCGAGCGTCGCGTGGAAGAACGCGGGGTCGTCGAGCATGATGAAATGATACGCGTGCTCCGCCACGATCACGTCATGATGCGCGATGGTCGTGATTTGCGCGTCGTACAATGCGCGCAGCTGTGCAATCGCGGCGGGTGACGCTGCGGCACCGCCGGCGGCAATCTGCAGCACCGGTGTACGAATGGTACCCACCACAGGCCGAAGGTCGGTGGTCATCATCGCCGCCATCACCTGTCCCACCGTTAGCGCAGTGGAGGTGCGTGCCCATTCGATTGCCCGTTGCATATGCGAAGTATCGCGCATGAGCCGCGGAAGGCCAGCGCGCGACTGGGCGGCGAGCTGATCCCCATTGAGCGACGCGAACATCGCGCCCATGCCGGCGGCGCCTGACCGCATGGCGTCTGCCGTCGCCGAGGGATCCTGTAGGGCGGGGAGGAACGGGACGCCGTCTACGGCGACGACTCCATCAAAGAAATCGGGTGCAGCTGCCGCCATCGCGTAGGCCAGGAACGCGCCGAAGGAGTGGCCGACGATCACGGGACGTTCGGCGTGCGGCCCGTGCAGCGTGCGGGCATACGCCAACAAACCGTCTCGCAGCCGACCGGCGAAGTCGTCACCGGCAGACGCCGGTGTTCCGGCAAAGCCCGCCACCTGCACGACGTGCAGTTGGTAGCGGGCGCTGAGGTGAGCGACCGTACCATCCCATACGTCGGCGCCCGACATCAGCCCCGGAATGAGAATGACCGGTGCGCCGCGTCCGACCACGCGAACGGTGAACGTCGGCGCCACGGTCAGTGCCGCGGTGGGCGCGGGATGCGCGGTCGCGGGCGGCTGTCCGGCGGCGGACTCGGTCGCGAACAGCGTCGCAGTAAAGGCGAGCCGAACCGCGACGCGCGAGAAACGCGCTTGCCGGATCGGCTGGTTGGAGTCGTATGAACGAGACATGGGTGATTCGGCGGTGAGAAGAGAACGCGCGACGGATTGTTCAAGTGCTCACCTGTTGTTGCCGGCCGCGGCGATCTGTGACAGCTCGGCGACATCGCCGAGGTTGACCTACGGCCTAACGACCCGCACGCAAGTGCGCGTCACCGCTGCGCGTGGAGAAACACCAGGGTCTCATCGATCGTGCGGACGAGCGTGAGCTCGAACAGTTCGTCGTTGGCGAGTGACTGAAGCACCCGGTTCATCCCGCAGAAAGAATCGTCAGCGGCGGATCGTCGATCGTGACGCAGAATTGAGTGCGGGGCTACGTTTCACTTGAGGGAGACGGCCCACGCGGGCGACCCAATCTTGTAGCGTGGCCTGACGAACCTCAACGTTTACTGGTGTCCCCACCGTTTTTCACGAGGACGTGATGCCAGTGACTAGCCGACCATGGCGTCACGGTCAGCACACCGATGCCCTATCCCCATCCAGCGTCGCCCGCACGAGCTCCGCGAGCTCCGGCGTATCAAACGGCTTGGCCAGTACAGCCAGGCCGTCCGGATTGATGCCGCGTCGTCGCAGCTCGTCGTCGGGATAGCCCGTCATAAACAGCACCGTCGTATTCGGCCAGTGATCGATGAGCGTTCGCGCGAGGACATCCCCCGTGCCGTCAGCGAGCACCAAGTCGATGAGCGCCAGCGCTGGTGGATCTATCTCCGTCGCGAGCGCCAACGCATCGGCGGCACTCCGCGACTTGATCGTGAGGTAGCCAAGCTGACCCAGCACGCGATCGACGACGTTCAGGATCGGTTCGTCGTCGTCCACAATCAGGATTGCTTCGCATCCGCGCGGCGGTGTCTGCGCCGATGCGGGCAACGCCCCAGACGTCGACGACTCGGTCGCTTCGCCAAACCGCATTCGAAATGTCGTACCTTGGCCGGGGTCACTCTCGCACTCAATGTCGCCGCCGCTCTGAGTGACGATACCGTGCACGATTGCCAATCCGAGACCCGTACCGGAGCCAAACGCCTTAGTGGAGAAAAACGGCTCAAAGATCCGCGCGCGCGTGGCCTCGTCCATTCCATGTCCGGTGTCGCGAATCTCGATCGCCACACCACGTTGGTCGTGTCTCCCCAGCGGACATGGAATGAGCGCCGTGCGAAGCTCGATCACACCGCCGCGAGGCATCGCCCCGCGCGCGTTCGAGCAGAGGTTGATCAACAGCTGCTCAAACTGCGTGCGATCGACGCGAATGTGTGCCGGCGCCGGCACGAGCTCGGGGCTCAACAGTACGTCTTCGCCCACCAGGCGACGCAGCATGGGCAACAGCTCTTCGATCAGCACGTTGACGTCAAACACCGCCGGCTGGAGCACCTGTCGACGGCCGAATGCCAGCAGCTGCGCCGTGAGCCGAGATGCGCGCAGCGCCGCGTGATGAATCGACTGCACGTCCAGCGCGGCGTCGCTCTCCTCCGAGAGCGTCGACAACAGCAGCTCACAGTGGCCACGGATGACCGTCAGCAGGTTGTTGAAGTCATGAGCGACCCCGCCCGCCAGCAGTCCGATCGCTTCGAGCTTCTCGGCCTGCCGTACGCGCGCTTCGAGCACCATGCGATCCGTCAGGTCGCGCGCGATGCCGAAGTAGTAGCCGGGTGCGAGGCGTCGCGTGTGCACCTCGACGCGAAGGCGCGACCCATCGCGCCGGACCATCGTGCGTTCGCGCAAAATGACGCCGCCGCGCTGCAGCTCGTCGAGGCGCGGCGGCTCGGCTGTCAGGTCTTCCGGAAGAATGAACTCGGCTACGCGACGGCCGTGCATCTCGCCATGCGCGTAGCCAAGCATGATCTCCGCCGCTCGATTGACCTCCGTCACGCAGAAGTCGTCGTCGAGCAAGAAGATGCCGTCACCGGCCTGTTCCATGAGGTGCCGATATCGGGCGTCGCCGGTTGGCAGTGGTTCGGTTGACACGTTGCTCGGGGTGTTGGCCGTCGTCGAAAGTCTCTCCCGCAGTGATGTTCGGGACGAACGCCGTGCGTATGCCTGTGTGAGCTATCCGCGACCGCACCAATTGGTTCCCCGGGGCGTGGCGACCTCTCGTCGACCGCTCGTCACTCCTGAGCAGAGCATCCTCACGGTGTGTGCTGAATCACTATGGCGTCGGCATATTCTTGCGCAGGCGGAGCTCGACCGCCGCGGGACGCGATAGTGGCGTATCATCGATACTCATCGCGCGGCGTGACGCGGTATTGCTGTCTCCCTCGCGCTCGAGCGTACCTCCAGAGAGGAATACGCTCGGGGACGAGAGGCATGGAGATCGCCAATGGGCGGGGTTGCGGAGCGGCGGGCTACGTGGGATCGTAAGTGAGGCGTCGGAATTCGATCGATGCGAATGTGCGATGTCGGTTGAGCGAAGGAGTGTCAGGTGCATGTACCCACACCGTGGACAATGAATGACGAGAGGAAGTAAGGGCAGGGTCATCCGCGCGCCGCGCACACCCAAAGTGATGGGTGCGGCGCCATTTGCCCCAGCGACCGTCATCGGCTTTGCGCAGTTGCTGCTCGGCGCTTTCGGCATCGTCGCGGTTGGCTTGGCGCTGCTCTTTGCGAACTCGCTCTCCGTGCTGATGGTCGTTGCCGTCGCGATTCGCAGCGTTGTTGCCGCACTGACCTGCCTCGCCGGCCTTTGGATTGCCGATGGGCGGCGTCGCGGGGCGCTCCTCGCCATCGTGTGTGATCTCGTGCAACTCGTGGTGCTCGCCGTCACGGCGCAGTGGGGCGTCGAACTCGCCTTGGCCGCCGCGCTCGTCGTCGCTACGGTTTGGCTCCTCCCCAGCCTCGAGGTCCCGATGCGCCCTCCCCGCAGCGCCTAACGCTGAGCCGTGATGCATTCCCTTCACTCAAAGGTGCGATGTCAATTCGTCTTGTCAGAGTCAGTGTCGTCGCGTTTCTCTCGCTGCTGCTCGGAGCTGTCCCACAGGTGGGCGCGCAGTCCTCGCAACTTCCGCCCGAAGTGCTCTTCGCACGTGAATTCGTGCGCGTCCTTCGGGACTCCGGAGCGGCCGGTGTGATTCCGATGACGGTGGAGTCGACGCGAGCGCGTAAGGGCTACGCGCCGAACATGGACGCGCTTCGCAATGAACTCGCGCCCGCGCACACAACCGTTACGCTCGATCGGTGGAGTGCCGTTCCAGCGAAGGGCGTAGTGCCTCCACTTGTTCTTGTCGTATTCAAGGTGGAAGGCACCGCGATGCCCGTGGAGCTCAGCTTATGGATTGAAGACGTGGCTGGCCGGTACATGCTGAATACGGTGATGACGCGGCCGCCGGACGGAAAGGAGAATGACAGTTCTCGCAACATTTGATAGTCGGCGTCGCTTATCGCTTGCGGCGGTTGGACTTGTCGCGATGGCGCACGCCACTTCTTGTCGTGAAGCGGCGCCCCTGGCGCCCGCGGCCACGTCGTCGCTTGACTCCGTACCCATTGCCATACTGAGCAACCGCGCTGAACCGCTATTCCAAGTGGTCGGTGGCCTAATCGCCGGTGACACGCTGATCGTCGCGGAGCGCAGCCGTGGCGAGCTTCACTTCTTTTCGATCCGCGGTGCACATCTGCGCACAGTTGGTCGGCTGGGTAACGGGCCCGGCGAGTTTACACACCTGGCTTGGATCCAGCGTCGCGGCTCACTTCTACTTGCCTATGACCAGAGTGAACGCCGTTTGTCGGAGTTCACGGTTGACGGTGATTTCGTTCGTGCCACTACGGTGCAGCCACGAGAGGGTGAGGCATTTCGAGCTGTTGGAGTGTTGCCAAACGGGACGTTGCTGGCACGCTCCCAGCCGTTGATTCCACCGCCGGTGGCGCCGCGCCTTGTGACACGGCCCTCCGCCCTGATGCGGTATGGGTTCGCCAACGAATCGTCGGCAGAACGCATCGGAGAATTCGCAGAGGGGGAGCAGTACGAAGAGCCGCGGCCTCGAGGTGGGCGCTCCGTTGCAGAGCTCCCCTTCGGACTGCAGAGCGATATCGCGGTAACGGCGGATGGCATTGTGATGGTGGAACTGGACTCATGTCTTCGCATCTTGGACCCATCCGGCAAGGTACGGAGCGTTCGTTCGCTCGCTCGTCAATCGCGCGCTGATCCTGTGACCGCTGCGGACAAGGCCGCCGCGCGCAGAATCTTTACCGCGGACGCTCCAGCACGGCTGAATTGGGGCGAGGTGTTTGATCGGATGCCGATTCCCCGCACGAGACCGCAACTAGGATGGGCAGGGCCACACGCAGTTCGCCTGCTCGCCCCAACCACGTCCGGTCACCTGTGGCTCACTGAGTTCGGTGGGATCAATGACTCCCATGTTTCATGGAGCGTGCTGGATGCTCGCGGCACGCTGATCGGGCGGGTTACATCGACCGAAGAGGCAACCGTGCTGGACGCCGTCGACGATCTCGTGTTACTGCTCATCTGGGACGTTGACGGCGTGGAATCCGTCCAGTTGCGTCGGGTCAGTGTGAGCGCGCGTGATCGCTAGCCGAGGTCGCTCCAGGCGGGCGAGCTGTGGAAGTACTCGATGCTTGCATCGAGGGTTTTGCCCTCCGCAGTACTCGGGCGATAGTCATCGTTGCGGGTGTGGCACGTTATCCGAACGTCGTGTGAGGCTGCCAGAGCGTTGGACATTGTCCCGGAGTAAAACATGAGTGTCGACATTCGGAACCCGTGCGCTTCACGAAAGGCACGTGCTGGCCGCGCGGATCAACAGGTCGCTGGTTTCCTCCTCCTCGCCATTGTGGGGGTAATTGGTAGCGTGGCTTTTGTCGGTCGTGGTACGAATCCCACGATTGCAGAGGAGGCAGAGTCGTTGTCGGTCAGTGCACGAGGCTACCAGCAGCAGATACGCTACGCGAGCATCGATTCCGTGACGCTTCGCCATGGACTCGACGGGTTGCAAGGGCGACGGAACGGGATGCAGAGCGGGAACACGTACGTGGGGCGCTTTGCGATGGATCCGTACGGCGAGGCGATGCTCTTCGTGGATGCGCTGCGAGAGCCGCTCGTGGTGATTCATGCGAAAGGAGGCGTGACGCTAATTTCGGCGAAGGACAGCGTCGGAGCCGAAGGGCTCGCGGCGCGTACGCGGAAGGCTGCAGAGCGCGCACGCCGGGGAACAGCAGGTCGCTGAGGAAAAAGCGGGCGGGCCTCACGGATCGGTGCTGCGCGCAGGGCGGTTTGTCGTAGTGTTGTCGTCGTCCATTCGAACGTGCTTCTCTCCCTCATTGCCATCGACACGCATGCGAATTCCATTGGTGCTGTTCACCCTGTTGGTTGGCGTCGTGGTGCCGACTCCGCTTCTCTCCCAAGTGACGCCGCCGGATGCGCCGCAGCGCGCCGCCATGCAGGCTCAAGCCGAGCAACAGCTCCGGCCTGCCGAGTTCGTGTTGCAACATCGGACGGATCTCGCGCTGACGGCTCCTCAGGTCGCCACACTTGAAGCGCTGGCGATCGTGCAGCGCGACTCTGCCCGCGTGCGGCAGGCGCGCATTGTGGATCGAATGCGGACCAACGCCACCAGCTCCGCTCTCGCGGCCGCCGTCAGTTGGAGTGGGCCCGTGGATGAAGCCGCCGTTCGCGACGCATTGTGTCAACAGTCCTCGGTCCAATTGGAGATCACGCTCGGACTCGCGGCCGATCGCCGGGCGGTCGCCAGCGCGCTCACGCCCGACCAAGTTGCACGATTACCGCGCATCCAGTCGGATGACCTCATGAAGGCATTGAAGCGGCCGTGATCGCGATAGCACGGCGCCTGCTGATCCGCTCGGTACCGTTTCTCTTGCTCTTCGCGACGATCTGGCTGACGTGGTTCGACGGTCGCGTGCCCGCATTCCTGAGCCCCACGGTGAAGCGCACGCTGTATCTGAAGCTGCCGATCGCTGGGACCCGTTTCCACTGGATGTTCCTCGATCGCCGCGCCTTGCTGTCTGGCGAGCTCACGGTGCGCATCATGAATGCAGACCGTGATCGCGATGAGACGCTGGTGATCTTTCGAAACGGGAAGATCACGGCGGGATGGGAGATGATCGGAAAGGTGCCGCGCGACAGCAGCTTCTACTTCGGGCTCTCGACTGGACAACGGTTCGCGACCGCGGTCGGCGATTCCGTCATTGTCACGCTGACCGTCGCGGAGGAGCTGCGCGGTCGTGGTCCCTATTCCCAAGGCACGCTCGCGACCGGCACCTGGGTGGCAACCGGTACCTACGCATCGCTCTACGGCGGCACGCTGAATCCGCTCCGGGATCTCGTGCGTGCGGGCGATCCGCCCATCGCCTTCCTCACGTGCTGGGATACTGCCTGGGAGCTTCGGGACGTGAGCGACGAAGGATGGATGGGCTTGAAACCAATCGGTGCGGACGACGGGAGCGTCATGAGCGAGCTTAGACCAGCGCGTGGCGTCGATGGACGCCGGTGTCGGTCGGCGATGTAGCGGTCTCGCGCCCATGCGCGGTATGTCGACGCAGACGCCGCGCTTGCGGTGACCCGTCGGATTCACGTGCTAGCCCATTCCCTGTTCGTCTACGACGCATGCACACCCGCCGCGTGGCGCGATTCGCTCGTGCGCAGCGTCAGCGAGGCCAACCCACTCCGACACCAGGAAGAATGACAATAGGCAGTGTTGTTCGCGCAGCCGTCGGTTTGACAAGCGTGGCCATCCTTGCATCGGCCTGCTCGCTCATCACGACCGGCGATTGCGTCGATGTCGGCGTGTCTGGCATCCGGGTAACGGTATTGGATCAGCGGACACGCCAGTCACCGAACGGGGCGACCGTCACGTTAGCGGATGGCGACTACCGGGAGACGCTGATGGGGAATGGAGGAGTTTACAACGGCGCGATTGAACGACCGGGAACCTATTCAATCACCGTTGAGGCGCCGGGCTACTCGACATGGACGCGAAACAACGTCCGCGTTGTTCGAGGTGGCAGTTGCAACTACCTGAAGAGTGTCGCGGTCACGAGCGAATTGCAGCCGACTGGTTGACGCACGCGGCACGCGCGCGCTCTGCGGTTTGCGTTGTTGACCATCGCGTCACTCACGCGGCTCTGTCACCCGACTCACAATCCACTCCACGATCGCGTCGAAGCGTTCCCGATCGAGCGCGTGTCCGCGGTCAATGCGTACTTCGGTAATGAAGTCGCCGGCGACCTTGGCCACGACGCGGTCAGCGTCGCGCGAGTACTTGTCGTCCGTGCCCGACACGACGAGCGTGGGCCGAGGGCCGATGGCGGCGAGCACGTCGTGCGTGTCGAGCTGTTGAGCGAGCCCGGGTACGGTCTCGAAGAGCGTGATGCCGGTGTCCTCACGCCGTCGGGTGGCGAAGCTGCACACGGCGCCGCTGATGCAGGCGAAGCGACAGCGGGCATCGACCGCCGCGTGGTAGAGTGCCGTGTATCCCCCGTACGAATGTCCGGCCACGCCCATCCGCTGCTCGTCCAAGTCTGCGACGTCGCACAGGACGCTCAGGGCACGTTGCGCATCGTCCAGGCACTTCCGCATCAGCAGGTCGCCATCGAGGAGCCGGTAGGCCATGGCGTTGTAGTGCTCGACCCAATCCCGAAGGGCTGGCTCGACGCCGCGACCCGAGACCCGTCGATCCTCGAAGGTGATCGCGTCGGGCGCCAGCACGGCGAGTCCTCTGCGCGCGAGCGCTGGACCGAAGGCTTGATACGGGCTGCCAACATCGCCCGCGACCTCGCTCTTCCCGAAATGGAACTCGCCGTTGTGCTGGTGGAAGACCACCACCCCGCCGTGCGGTGTTCGATCGTGCGGCGTGAAGAGGAACGCCGGGATGAGGTCTCCTTCGAGTCCCTCGTACTCGATGCACTCTCGGCGGTACCCGTCCGCGTCTTGCGAGGCGCTTCGTCGGAACGGCACGGGCCACCCCCCGCGCTCCCGGTGATCCCTCCGCTCGACGCCGCGGTCGACGCCGCCCTCGAGGACGCCGCGGTCGACGCCTCGCTGGCCGAGCTCCCGCCTCGCACCGACGGCGGGCTCTTCGTCTACGACGACCCTCGCGGGGTCTCTCGCGGGCCGTGGCGCGTGGTGCGCGGCGGCGACGCCCGCCTCCCGTGGGGGCAGCGCACCAGCGCGCTGCGGCGGCTTCGGCTGCCCACCGAGGCGCTGCCCTGGGTGGGCGTGCGCTGCGCCTACGACCCCTGAGCTACGCCCCCGACTCGCCCTCGCCCACCGGCCCCACGCGGCCGTACTCGTGGAGCTTGTACTGGATCTTGCGCGGCGAGATCCCGAGGATGCTTCGCCGCCTTCGAGGTGGTCCCGCCGACGGCCTCGCAGCGTCTCGAGGATGGCGTAGCGCTCGAGCTCCGCGATGGTCGACCCGGGGATCACGCGGCCGCCCGTCGCCCGTCCCTCGCTCGCGCCGCGCCGACGGTCGATCGGCCGGGGAGGTGCTCGACCTCGATGCGCTCGCCGCGGCAGAGCACCACCGCGCGCTCGATGGCGTTCTCGAGCTCGCGCACGTTGCCCGGCCAGGGCGCACGCCATGAGCCGCTGCAGCGCCTCGTCGGTGAAGCCGTCGATGCGCTTGCCGTTCTCCTGCGCGTAGCGGCGCAGGAAGAAGCTCGCGAGCAGCGGCGATGTCCGTGCGGCGCTCGCGCAGCGGCGGCAGCTCGATGCGGATCACGTTGAGCCGGTAGAAGAGGTCCTCGCGGAACTGCCCGCGGCGCACCCGGTCCTCGAGGTCGCCGTTGGTGGCGGCGATGATGCGCACGTCGACCTTGAGGGTCTCGTTGCCGCCGACGCGCTCGAACTCCCGCTCCTGCAGGACGCGCAGGAGCTTCACCTGCGTCGCCAGCGGGATCTCGCCGATCTCGTCGAGGAAGAGCGTGCCGCCGTCGGCCTGCTCGAAGCGCCCCTCGCGCCGCCCGACCGCGCCGGTGAAGGCGCCGCGCTCGTGGCCGAAGAGCTCGCTCTCGAGCAGCGTCTCGGAGAGCGCCGCGCAGTTGAGCCGCACGAAGGGCTGCTGCGCGCGCGGCGAGGCCCGGTGGAGGGCGCGCGGCGACCAGCTCCTTGCCGGTGCCGCTCTCGCCGATGATGAGCACGCTCGATCGCGACGGCGCCACCTGCGCGACGGTCTCGCAGCATCGCCTTCATGCTCGGGTGCTCGCCGACGATGTGCCCGAAGGCGTTGCGCTCGCGGAGGCGCTCGCGCAGCACGGCGGCCTCGGCCATGAGCCGCGCCTTCTCCATGGCGCGCTCGACCACCGCGACGAGCGCGCCGGGCTCGAGCGGCTTGGTGAGGTAGTTCTCGGCGCCGAGCTTGATGGCCTCGACCGCGCGAGTCGATGGTGCCGAAGGCGGTCATCACGACCAGCACCGTCGAGGGTGATGCCGCACGCGCCTCCTTCAGGAGCCCGAGGCCGTCGAGGCCCGGCATCTTCAGGTCCGTCAGGATCAGGTCGGGCGAGAACGACCCGAGCTTCCCCAGGGCCTTGAAGCCGTCCGCCGCGGTCTCCGTCTCGTAGCCCTCCTCGCGCAGGATCTCCGAGAGCGCCGCGCGCGCGTTGGCCTCGTCGTCCACGATCAGGATGCGCCCTCTGCTCTCGTCCATCACGGCGCGGAGTGTACCCCGGCGCGCCGAAGGACTACGCTCCGCCTCCGACGCCATGAGTGACGCCCCGGAGCCCAGCGACAACCCTCTGGCGACCTCCACCGGAGCCGTCGACGAGTCCACCCTCCTCCCGGTCGAGCGCGACCGTCGCTTCCTCGTGCGCCTGGTGCTGCTCCTGCTGGTGGGCCTCGTGGGCGGGGCCTTCGTCGCGATGAAGCTCCGCGGCGCGGCGGGCTCGTGCGGCGCGAAGCTCATCCGCCCGGGCAGCACGGTCATCCCGCCGGGGCCGCGATGATCTCCCCCGTCGCCGAGCGACGCCGCGTCCGCGACCACCTCACGCGCGCCCTGCGCTCGGTGCGCTCCGCCCCGACCGACGCGCTCACCGTCCCTCAGCACGCCCGCCGCCGCGCCGCGCTGCGCGCCCTCGCCCGCTACATCGCCGCGGGCCGCTTTCCCCTCAACCGCGTCTCCGCCTCGCCGACGCCCGTCTTCGTCGACGAGGCTGGGGCGCGCTGCGCCATGGCCGCGCTCATCGAGTCCACCGGCGACGCCGCGCTCGTCCGGCGCGTCGCCCGCGACCACAACCTCGCGTACATCGAGCAGCTCCGCGACGACCCCGCGCTCGGCGCGTGGCTCGCCCGCAACGGCCTCACCGTGGCCGAGGCCGCGCGCATCCAGCCCGCGTACCACGCCTACACCGAGGCCCGGTGGCAGCCCACGGTGAGCATCCTCGCCAGCGCCACGGCCGGCGCCTCGACGGACACCGGGGCGCAGCTCGCGCTCGCGCCGGCGCTACGCGTGGGCGTGCGACGGGTCATCCGCGGGAGCACCGACAGCGGAGCCTCGGTTCTACGGCAGCCTCGCGCTCACGCTCGAGTACGGTCGGAGCTTCGTGCTCGGCGTCGGCGCGGCGCACCACGCGGGCGTGACGCTCCACTGGGAGCCCGACGGCAACAGCAGCGACGTCCAGTGGTTCCTGCTGGGCGGCCCCATCGCATCATTGGACGACGACGCCGCGCCCGGCACGGCGTGGGGGGCGCAGCTCGGGGCGGGGTTCAGCTTCCGGAAGCGGTCGGTGCCGTGGCTCTTCGAGGCGATCGTGCAGGGCCTCGGGCAGTCGACGGGCGCCACGCTGCGCGCGGGGGTCAACGTCGGCGTGGTGTGGTGAGCTGAGGGCTACGGCTCCCAGCGCACGCCGTACTGCGACGCGGGCGCGTCGGACACCAC
>CAWJMR010000046.1:0-47777 GCA_963843965.1 uncultured Gemmatimonadaceae bacterium | reverse complement strand
TCCATCGTGCCGTTCGCATAGCGTTCCCAGTAGTGCAATGAATGTGATGACCAGTAAGCGAGGTAGCTTGGCGGGAGGCGTTACACGGCGCAAGTGCGACGCTGCCCACCGTCGAAGCGCACCGCCACGCCGCTACTCGCCTCGTCGCTACTCGCCTCGTCGCTACTCGCCTCGTCGCTACTCGCCTCGTCGCTACTCGCCGCCCCGCACGCCGTCGGCCGCCCGTGCTTGCCATCCCGCCAGTTGCTTGGCCACCGGCAACTGCCGCACGCGCACGCCCGTCGCCGCGAAGATTGCGTTGGCGATCGCCCCGCCGGCTGGCGGCACACCCGGCTCGCCGATACCGCCCGGCAGTCCTTCGCTCGCCACCAGGTGCACATCGACCACGTGAGGCGCCGCGCGCATGCGCGTCACGCCGTAGTCGCGGTAATTCGACTGCACCACCTTGCCACCCGCAAAGGTCACTTCGCTGGTCAGCAGGTTGCTCATCGCCATGATCAGCGCGCCCTCCATCTGGGCGCGCGCACGATCGGGATTCGCGATGAAGCCCGCGTCCACGGCCACCGTGGTCTTCGGCACCAGCACCGTACCGTCCGGCTGCACCTCCACCTCCACCACCATCGCCACGTAGGTGAGGAAGCTGCGGTGAATCGCGATGCCACGTCCCCTGCCGCGCGGCAACTTCGCACCGCGCCACCCGCTCTTTTCTACGGCCAACTCCACGACGCGACGCGCGCGAGCGGTATCGAGGGGATGATCGGCCCAGGTGGCGCCGTAGTTGCTGGCCGGTGCCACCAATCCCGCCTTGGACAGATCGACCACGCGGTCGGCGCCCAGCAGTCCGAGCAGGAAATCCGCCGGGTCCTTCTTCTCCGCATAGGCAAGCTCGTCCACGAACGAACCGATCGCGAAGCCGTGGTGAATCGCGTTCACGCTGCGATACCAGCCGATGCGCGTGTGCGCGACCGCCGGACAGATCTCGACACTCATGTTCGGGATGTCGAACGGAATATCGCTCGCGCCATTCGTCAATTCGTCTGGCTCGGCGCCCGGCACGTTCGGCGCAAACGTGGCACCGATGGCGGGATAGGCCGAGCGGTGCAACCACGCCGTCACCTTGCCGTTGGCATCCATGCCCGCTTCGAGACGATGTGCCGCCACGGAATGCAGATACGAATTGCGGAGGTCATCCTCGCGCGTCCACTGCACGCGCACCGGCGCACCCACCTCGCGTGAGAGAAATGCCGCTTCGCACAGGAAATCCGGCTTCGACTTGCGACCGAATGCGCCACCGAGCAGCGTGACGTGCACCGCGACGTTCGCTGCATCGACCTTGAGGTATTGCGCCACCGTGTTGCGCGCGTCCTGTGGCGACTGCGTGGGCGCCCACACCTCGACCTTGCCGTCGGCCACATGTGCGAGCGCCGCCACCGGCTCCATCTGCGCGTGCGACAGGTGTGGCATGTAGTACTCTGCCGTCACGCGCTTCGCCGCCGCGGCCAGTGCCTTTGGCACGTCGCCCACGGCGCGTCCCGCCTTGCCCGGCGCGCGCACCGACGACAACAACGTCGCCTTGTACGCCGTACTGTCGTACGTCGCGTTGGGTCCGCCTTCCCACGTGATGCGCAGCGCATCACGACCGCGGATCGCCGCCCACGTGTTCTTCGCGATCACGGCCACACCGCCCAACGGGAAAAACGCGCTCGGCACGGGTGTCTCGGGAATGCGCACCACCTTCTCCACCCCCGGCACTTTCAGCGCGAGGCTGTCGTCGACGCTCACCACTTTGCCGCCCCACACCGGCGGCCGGCTGATCACCGCCACCTTCATTCCCGGCAGCGTCATGTCCGCGCCGTACATCGCCGTGCCCGTCGTCATCGGCACCAGATCGACCGACGGCATCCGCTTGCCTTCCCAGCGCCGTTCACTCGGCGACTTGATGCGCACGCGCTCCTTCGCCGGCATCGGGATCGCACGCGCGGTGGTCACCAGCGATGCGTAGGACTTCGTGCGGCCACTCGCGGTGTGCACCACGGCACCGTTGCTGGCGCGCACCTCGCCGCTCGCCACGCCCCACTCTTTGGCGGCGGCATCTTCCAGCAGCGCGCGCACGGTGGCGCCCGCGTTGCGATACGCGGGGAGAAAATCACGGATGCTGGTGGAGCCGTCGGTGTTCTGGTTGCCGTACTTCTTGTCGTCGCCGAGCGCCTGCTCCACACGGCACGTGGCCCAGTCGGCTTCCATCTCGTCGGCGATGATCATCGGCATCGTGGTGCGAATGCCCTGCCCCATCTCCGAGCGATGACACATGATGGTGATGATGCCGTCGTCGCCCAGCCGAACGTAGGCATGTGGCTCCCACGGTTCTGCATTCGGTGCGAACAGACCGTCCGCCGCCTCGAGCCGACGTACGCCGAGAGTGCTGGCGGCCACGAGCAAGCCGCCCATGCCCAGCAGCTTCATGAAGTCGCGACGATGCGTATCGAGCACGCCGGCCGATGTCGTCTCGACGTCCGTGGGATCGACGTTCGTCGTCTCGACGTTCGTCGGGTCGCCCGGCGCGGTGATCCAGGGCAGTCTCTGCTTCGCGCTCATCGCGTCGCCTCCGCCGCCGCCTTGATCGCGGCACGAATGCGGGGATAGGTACCGCACCGGCAGATGTGTCCGTTCATGGCCGTATCGATGTCGGCATCGGTCGGCTTCGCGTTGCGCGAGAGCAGCGTGGCCGCCTGCATGATCTGACCGCTCTGACAGAATCCGCATTGGGGAACATCGATGTCGCGCCACGCCACTTGCAGCGGATGCGCACCGGTGGGATGCAGCCCTTCGATGGTGGTCACCGTCGCATCCGCGAGCGACTGCATGCGTCGCTGACAGGCACGCACCGGCGCTCCGTTCACGTGCACCGTGCAGGCGCCGCATTGCGAGATGCCGCAACCGTACTTGGTACCCGTGAGCGCGAGCTCATCGCGCAGATACCAGAGCAATGGCATGGTCGGATCGCCGTCGAACGCGCGACGGGCGCCGTTCACGGTGAGAGAGATCGGGGCGGTGCTCACGGCGGCTCCACAGGCAAAGGTCGGCGACAGACGCGTACCGACAGATTCTGTCGATCCATCGCGCCAAGCGTTAGGGGGCGCGTGGGGTGGACCGAACTTCTCGCGGGGCTTTGGGTATCTTTTGTCATGCCTACCGTGCCCCGACGCCTTGCCATGGCTGTTGCCCTCGCCGCCCCGTTGGCGGCGGCGTGTCATGCTAACCCGAGTGAAGCCGCCCCGATCGTGAACGGCACGTCACAGGCGGTTCGGTCGGGCCAGGAAGTGCATCCCACCGGCAGCGACGCATTCGGCGTCGCGCTCCTCTCGGTGGCGCAGGATTCCCGCTGTCCGCGCTCCGTGGTGTGCGTGTCGGCCGGTACGGCCGAGATCGTGATCGGCTATCGCTACGGCATGGGGCCCACGGTTCCGGTGACACTGCGCTGGGGCGCCGCGCCTCGCGATACCCTGATCGGGACAGTGCGCCTCGTGTTCGATTCCCTCACGCCATATCCGGCGGTGCCCGGTCCGCTGCTGCCACAGGACCGCTACACCGCCTGGCTGTCATTCAAGCAATAGAGTCCGTGAGCGCGCACCACATCAGCGTGCTCCGCGTCGGATGCGCACGATCTGCACTGGCGGGGTGAGCGCCTGCGCCGTGACCGGTGAACGCTGAATCGCGCGGACGACGTCCATGCCGCTCGTGACCACACCGAACGCGGCAAAGCCCTGCCCGTCGAGATTGCGATGACCGCCGAAATCGAGCGCGGGTTGATCGCCGATGCAGATGAAGAAGTCCGACGTGGCGCTGTCCGGACCACTGCGGGCCATCGACAGCGTGCCGTCGCGATGACGCAGTCCGGTGTCGCGCGTGCGCTCGAGGGGAATCGGTGAAAATCGCGCGCCGGTCCGCGATGCATTCGGTCCGCCTTGAATCACTTCAATGCGCACCGTGTCGGACGGTTGATTCTGCATCGTCACCGCGCGGTGAAAGCGCCCGCCGTCATACGCCAGCGAATCCACGTACCGGAGAAAGTTCGACGCGCTGATCGGGGCGCGCGCACTGTCCACCATCGCCGTGATCGTCCCCCGCGTCGTCTCGATCACGATCCGAATGCGGCCGGGTGTCCGCGCGCCCGACGCGCCGGTGCCCGACTTCGGTGCGGCCACCTTCACCACCAGCGCCCGCTTGGCGTACGCGGCAGGGGAGACCTTGCGCACCGTGGTCGTCACGCGCGATCCACCCACGAGTGCGGCAACCTCGACATCCACCGGCTTCATCGACGTGAGTCCGATATGCACCGGCATGTCACTCTGCGCGTCGTAGCCGGAACCCGCATCCACCCATCGCGTGGCCAGCAGCTCACGCGTGCCGGCGGAATACACCCGCACCTCGGCACCGGCGAGGGTGGCACGACCGTTCGCATCGACCACACGGACCTGCAGCGATCGCCGCGCGACTGCCGCCGGCAACACCGTGCGCAACACCGGATGCGACGCCTCGGGGCGCGAACCGGCCAGTGCCAGATCGAGCGCCCCGTCGCCATCCACATCGGCCCACTGCACACCGTGACTCGCCGTCAGCGCCAGCAGGTTGTCCGGCGTGATGTCCACGTACGCCGTGCTCTTCGTGGTCGCCGCGCGCACGAAAAGATAGTCGCGGAAGCTCTCCGTGGCCGACACCGTGCCGTTCACATACACGTCGAGCAATCCATCGTGATCGACGTCGGCGAACGCGCACGTGTCGTATCGCCCATCGATCGCGATGCCCCAGGCCGCGCTCACGTCACGGAACGTCCCGTCGGCCGAACCAAGAAAGAGTCCGTTGGGTCCGTAGTTGGCGGAGAAGAGATCGGCCACGCCGTCGTTGTTCACGTCGGCTACGCAGGGACGCACCGTGCCCTGTGTCGCGACCTTCGCCCCGCGACCACCCCAGGCGAGACCGAGCGCTTCCGCGACGTCGGTGAACGCGCCACCGTCGTTGCGGAAGAATCCGTTGGCGTCACCATCCTGGTTGGCCACGTACAAATCGAGATCGCCATCCTGCTGATAGTCGAACCACACGGCGCCCACACTCTTCCGGACATCGGCCAGCCCGACGCTCGCCGCGACATCGGTGAACACGCCGCCGTTGTTGCGATACAACATGTTCGCGCGATCGCGAAACGCGACGAACAGATCGAGATCCCCATCGCCATCGACATCGAGGAACGCCGGCTGCCGCACGGCGCCGGTCTCCACCGTCAGCCCGCTCGCGGCGGTGATGTCGGTGAAGCGCGCGCCGTCGTTGCGATACAGGCGCAACACCGGTCCGGCGCCGGGCGTGAACCCCAGCAGCAGGTCGGGGTCGCCGTCGGCGTCGACGTCACTCCACGCCGCCGCGCGCGTGGCCCGCGCATCAGCGACGCCAGCCTCGGCCGCAATGTCGCGGAAGGTGCCGCCGTTGTTCTGGTAGAGACGGTTCGGCGTGCCGTTGAAGCCCACGAAAAGATCAAGATCACCATCCTGATCGATGTCCGCGAAGGCATTCGCCAAGGCCCCGCCGGCCGCGAACAGTTCCGGTTGGATCGGCACGAAGCGCGGCCGCGGTACCTGTGCGCGCAGGTTGGCGGCGCCACTGACGGCCATCGCCAAAACCAGCGCGACCGCCCTGATCGCGAGTACGTTTCGCTTCATCCTTTCGTGCTCCTTCTCACCGAGCTGCCGTGCGCACCGAAGCGTGGGCGTGGCCGCTCAGACCTCGGCAACAATAGGGTGACAAGCCCATCGTGGCCAGAGATCGCCCGGGCGAGCCGCCGTTTATCGAATCACGAGCCGCATGTCATCGCACAGTTTGCGTACCCTGATCGCCGCCGTCGTCCTGACGGCTGGACCCGCCGCCGGCCTCGCGCAGGCCGCGCCGTCGGCCGCGCCGTCGGCCGCGCCGTCGGTGGCGGCCGGCCTTCGCGTCTGCGATACCGCGCACACGGCCGCCAACGCCAAGTTCCCGCTGCACCCGGCCAGCACCCCGTGGTACCACGTGCGTGCGGTGGAACCGTTCGTCTTCGCGATCATCGAGCCGTACCAGTTCGAAGAAGTGATCTCGTGGCTGATCGTCGGCTCGGAGCGCGCGCTGTTGTTCGACAGTGGACTCGGCATGATGCCGATCAAGCCGGTCGTGATGAAGCTCACGTCGCTGCCGGTCACGGTGATCAACTCGCATACGCACTTCGATCACGTGGGCGGTAATGCCGACTTCGCCGATGTGCGCGCCATGTCCACACCGTTCACGACGGCGCGTATGGCCGGCTATTCACACGCCGGCGTGGCCAGTGAGGTGAGTCCCACCGCGCTCTGCGGTAACCGCCCGCCCGGTCTCGACACGACGACGTTTCGCTCTCGCCCGTGGAGTGCAGCCTCGCGCATCGGCGACGGCACGCGCTTCGAACTCGGTGGTCGCGTGCTGGAGGTGATCGCGACACCGGGACACACGCCGGATGCGATTGCGCTGCTGGATCGGGCCAACCGCCTGCTCTGGACCGGCGACAGCTTCTACGCCGGACCGATCTGGCTGTTCATGCCCGAGACGGACCTCGAGGCCTATCAACGCTCAATGGACCGGCTGGCGGCGCTCGTGCCGACGCTGCGACGTGTACTGCCCGCACACAACGTGATATCCGTCGCCCCGTCGGTACTCGCGCGCGTCCCCAAAGCGATCCGCGATGTGCGTTCCGGCCGACTCCGCGGCACCACGCCCGAGCCGGGTCAACGCCTCGTGCCGTTCAACGGATTCTCGATTCTCGTGTCGGCGAAGGCCCTGGGCGCCCCGCCTTCTGGCGCGCGCGCCCGCCAGCGCGTACCCTAGGGGTCTCCTGCCACCCCCACCCGGTACCGTGTCATGAAAGCTGTCGGTGAACTCCTCAAGAAACACGACGGGACACTCTGGCACGTGACGCCTGACGTCACGGTCTACGAAGCAGTCGAAAAGCTGGCGTTCTATGGCGCAGGCGCGCTGCTCGTGATGGATGGGGACCGTCTGGCGGGTGTGTTCTCCGAGCGCGACTATACGCGCAAGATCACGCTGCAGGGTCGCAACTCCAAAGAGACCCTCGTCTCCGAGATCATGACGGCCGACGTGTTCACGGTGTGCGCGACCACCCGCACGCGTGACTGCATGGCGTTGATGAGCGCGAAGAAAATCCGACACCTCCCCGTGCTCGACGGCGACAAGGTGCTCGGCATGATCTCCATTCGCGACATCATGGACGACATCATCGCCGATCACGAGACGACGATCGCCACGCTGCACAGCTACATCCATTCGTAAACGCCGCCCATCGTTGCGCATCATGACACGCGGCGCGGCCGCACGCACGGCGGCCGTCGCCCTCATGCTGTTGGTTGCCGCTCCGGCCAAAGCGCAGCGCGCCATCGACCTCGACGCGGCCACCATCACCGAGCTCAACGCCGCCTTCGATGCGGGCACGCTGTCATCGGTGCAGCTGGTCACGCGTTACCTGGCGCGCATCGCGGCCTACGACCGCCAGGGTCCGGCGATACATGCCGTGATCACGTTGAACCCGAAGGCCATCGAGACCGCCCGCGCACTCGATGCGGAGCGCAAGGCCAAGGGGAAGCGGTCGCCACTCCATGGCGTACCGATCGTACTCAAGGACAACTACGACACGCGCGATCTGCCCACAACCGGCGGGTCGGTGTTGCTGGAGGGATACGTCCCGGCGCGCGACGCAGTGCTCGTGCAACGGCTGCGTGATGCGGGCGCGATCGTGCTTGCAAAGGTGAACATGTCGGAGTTCGCGTCGTCGGGCGCGTACAGCTCACTCGGCGGCCAGACGTTGAATCCGCATCACACCGGCTTCTCGCCGGGCGGTTCGTCGGGCGGCACCGGCGCCTCGATCGCCGCCGCGTTTGCCCAGTTCGGGCTGGGCACCGACACCGGCGGCAGCATTCGTGGCCCGGCGACGGTAAACGGCATCGTCGCGCTCAAGCCCACACTCGGATTGCTCAGTCGCACCGGCATCATTCCGCTGGCGTTGTCGTTCGATACCGGCGGCCCCATGGCGCGCAGCGTGACCGACATTGCGATCGCACTCGGTGCCATGACGGGCGTTGACGCGGCGGACACGGCCACGCGACGCAGTGAAGGACACGCGGAACGCGACTACACCAAGTACCTGCAGCCCAATGCACTCAAGGGCGCGCGCATCGGCATTGCCCGCGACTACACCGGGTTCGATACCGACGTGGACTGGGTGGTGGAGTCGTCACTCGACGCGATGCGGAAGGCGGGCGCGACGATCGTCGACGTGCGCTTCCCGAAGTGGATGCTCGAGGCGAAGGATGCGTGGTACACGGCAATTCGCTTTCCGGAATTCGCGCCGCAAATCGCCGGCTATCTGCGGGACACGCCGGCCAGCTATCCGAAGACGCTCGCCGAGATGCTCGAACGCACTCGCGGGCTGTCGTCGATCAGCGCGACGGGCGCCGCCCCGAATGCCTCGCGCTGGGCGAAGTTCGTGAACGAACTCGCCAGCGGCAGCACGGACGATTTTCGCTATCGTTCCGTGCGCGATCACGCCTTGCCGATGATGCGCGACGTGGTGAACGGCGTGCTCGCGGCGAATCAGCTCGACGCGATCGTGTATCCCACGCAATCGATGAAGCCCGAGCGCATCGAGACAGAAGGGAGCGGCTCTGCGCCCGATGCCATGAACATCGCGAATCTCACGGGCTTCCCGGACCTGATCGTTCCCGCCGGATTCAGCGACAATCGGATGCCGATCGGCATTTCTTTTCTCGGCCGCGCCTGGAGCGAGCCGCGACTCATTGCACTGGGGTACAGCTTCGAGCAGCTCACCCGCGCTCGCCGGCGGCCGGTCACGACACCGGCACTACCTGGCGAGGCGGTCGTGCTGAAATAGCGCGCAGTGCGCCACGCGCCGTTTACGCGTGGATGTACTTCTCGAAGATCGCGCTGAAGTCCTTACGCGTGTGATCGTCGCGCACCGCATCGTTCATGGCATCGAGCACGGCGCGGTAGTGACTCACCACCGATGCCGGATCGGTGACGGTGTTATTCAGCTTCATCATCGATCCCAGCACGGACGCGGCGGCCATCGCGTGGGCGCGCCCCACTTCATCACGCTTCTGCAGTTTGCCGATCGTGTGCAGCGCCTTGTACATGTCCTTGAGCGCTTCCAGGTGGCTCTTGCGCACGTCGATGCTGAACGGCTTGTCGCCGATCGTGAACTTGAGCTCGATGTCGAGGTCCACCGTGCCGGCGGTTTCGATCGATACGTGGGCGATCGGATACTGCGCATAGTCGTACCGGCGAATCACGCGCTTGGCGGAGATGGCCGACTCACCGTCCACGTGAATGAGCGCCAGATTCGTGAAGCAGTATTCGTCTTTCCGCGACTTGATCAGGAAGTAGATCTTCTCCTGGTCTTCGTGAAAGAGGTAATCGTCGGCATCCACCTTGTCGAAGTCCTTGGACTCGACGATGACACCGATGTCGCTGAGGCCAAGCGCCTCGGCGGCGAACTTCTTGAACATGTGAGCTCCAGTTGGCGGGACGTCAACGCACAAGAATGAGGCGTTGACCAGTGCTGAGGGTGTTGCCGAGCTCGCTGCCGGGTCCGAGGTCAGCGAAGCCGCCGACAGGATAGCCGACGATCGTGCTTCGGCGATAGCCTGTGGCCGTGCGACCGACCGTCGTCAACCACGGGCAGCTTTCCGGTGATGGGCCGAGCGGATTTCCACTGGGGTCATCGGTAAATGCGCACATCAGGCGAAAGCGGGTCAACATCTTCACCTCCGTGCGATTCGGCTGTGCGGCGGGACGTGTGAGTGGAACCACGATGATTGGTCCAGCCACGAAGCCGGCCTGCGCGGGATCGTAGCAGGTCGCATCATTCGGCGTGAGCCCCTTCTTGCAGGGCCCCTTCTCGAGGTTCGTCTGCCGTACAATCGCGTCCGCGCGTTGCGCCACCTGATTTCCCTGTCCAGGCTGCTGAAACACCGTGGAGACCTCGATTTCCGAGGCGCCGTTGCCGCAACCGCTTCCGACGATCAGGCTCTCATAGGAATTCGGTGAGGCGTTCTGATCGCCCGTGACCGCTTGAAAGAAATTGTCAGGCGCCGTCACGGACGGGCCTCCATTCACGCTGGGACTCAGCACGACGGTGAGTTGCGCCTTGCCAGCGTCCGTGTTCTGCAGGTCCCGCAGCGAGTTGATCCCACTCTGCGTGGTCAGGTCGATGGCGAGTTTCGTTTCGATGATCGACCGATCAATCCCCCACGGCTTGATACAATCCACCCCCGTCACGTTGGCGACCCACGCTACGGCCTTGCGCTCCGGCACGGCAACCAGCCGGTTCAACACCCGGCCCAATAGCAGTCCGGTCGAGCGGCGCGCCGACACCCGCACCGCGTTCACCCGCGCATCGCTCCACGCATACGACGTGAACGTCCGCGTGGCCGGGAGCCACTGACCAGACTCGATGTCGCTGTTCGCGAGCACCACGGGCTGGCCGAGTGCTTCGTTGCTCGACGCGAAGGACGTCATGACCGAGGCGCCGTCGGTACCCGGTGAGCGCTGCAGATGCAGCGCGCCACGGAGCGCGGTGGCATCGGCGCCGGTCTGCAGTTCATTCACACCCACGTACAAACGGCTGATGTCGATGGCGAAGGCGGCCATTCCAACCAGCGCTACCGTGAACAGCGCCACGAACACCAGCGTGGATCCCCGGCGCTTCCGACGAACACCGACGGCGCGCGCGCCCCGCCCGACTTCGGATACGGACATAGGATGCAGTCTCTCAATAGATGAACAAAGCTTTATGATTCATTGAATGTACTTTTTCTCATGAACTCGGCAACATAATGACGCCGACGCTCAATTCCTGAAACCGGAAACTCCTCCGCGTTACCGCGCGCCCATCACGGCCGCCAAGCGCGCCACGAACTTCGCGCTGCGCAGCATCGACGGGATATCGGCGAACTCCCCTGGCTCGGCCCGCGCGCCGCCACGCTCGCCGCCCATGCCGATCGCCAGCGTGCCTCCGGCAATCGCCACGTTCAGATTCGACGAGCCGGCATTGCCCAATTGCGGCGTCATACCAAGGGCCTTCGCGATCGCCACCGAACTGCTCACGAGCTTCGACGTCGCCGCGCCCGCGATCTGTCCACCGGCGGTCTGCTGAAGCTCGCGCATGTCGAATCGCGTGCCCGTCTCGCGTGACACGCTGTCGAGGACCGCGCGCACCGCGGCTTCGTTGCGGGCAATCGCCGGCGCCTCGAGCGCGCGGATGTCCACCGAGAACCACGCGCTATCCGGCTTGCGATTCACCACGTCGCCCGAGCGGATCATCGAGATGTTGAGCACCGAACGCGTACTCGCCGGCGGCTGCGGAATGGCCAGAATGCGATCGACCGCGCGGGCTATGCCCTGATTCACATTCGGCAAACCACCCGTGAGCGTATGCCCGCCTTGGTGATACGCCCACACCCGCCACCAGTGAATGCCGATCGCGCCGTACGTGAGCGAACGTCCATCGCCCAGTACATCCACGAACGCATCTGCGCGCGACTTCCAGTCGGCATACAGCGCCTTCATCCCCACCAGCCCGGTCTCCTCTTGGGCGACCGCCGCGAAGACGAGATCATGCTCCGGTCGTACGCCGGCCGCGATGAGTGCCCGCGCCGCGCCGAGGACCGCCGCCGTCGTGCTCGACGTGTTGCTGCCGGGGCCAATCACGCGATCCCCCTCCGCGTACGGCGGGCGCGCGGCGTTCCGCTGATGCTGCGCCACCGGGGCGAGATCATCCAAGGTCGCCACGAACACGATCGCGCGGCGCGACGCATCGGGGAGCGAGCCCCGGATACGTCCGGTCACGTTCGGCAGGCCGTCCACCGTGACATCGGTCAGACCGATCGCCCGCATGCGCGCCGCGACGGCCTGCGCCCGCTCCGCTTCCTCTCCCGACGGCGAACGAATCGCGGCGAGTCGCACCAGATCGGCCGAGATGCTGTCGCGGTGTGCGTCAACCAGCTGATCGAGGCGCGCGGCGAGCGCGGGCGACTGCGCCAAGAGCGCGGAGGGCTGCGCCACGAAGGGCAACGCGAGGACACACGCGAACAGCGCGCGACGCGCCGTGAGAGCAGGCATCGGGATTCCGGATGGCATGAGTAGGAAGATGAAGGGAGGCCGCGCGAGGACGCGCTCCCCCCACACGCAAGCTCGCCCCGTGGCAGTTGTGGTGCCATACTAGCGCGAGCCGTGGCACGGACAACGACCATTTCACTGATGTGGAGGCGGCGTGCGATTCCCGAAGGCCCGAAGGCGATCCCGCAGGATGTCGGTGCTGCTTACCGTGGCGGTACTGTCTCTCGCCCCCACAGCCCTCGCCCGTGCGCAAGGATCGCTCGCCCCGCCGAGCCCCAGCGGCCAGACTGTCACGCCGGTCTTCGAAGGGTGGTACCGCAACAAGGATGGCAGTTACAGCCTGTCCTTCGGCTACTACAATCGAAATACCGTCGAGCAGATGGAGGTGCCGGTCGGCACTGACAACTTTGTCTCGCCGGGCGCGGCGAATCAGGGACAACCGTCGTCGTTCGCGCCCCGCCGCCATTGGGGCGTCTTCGCCGTTGTCGTGCCGGCCGACTTCGGCACAAAGCAAATCGTCTGGACGGTCAAGGATCGCGGGCAGACATTCGCGATCGCCGGTAGCCTGAAGCCCGACTGGGAAATCGACGCGATCGAAGGCGAAGCGAGCGCGGACAACACGCCGCCCGCGCTGCGCTTCTCCGCTGCTGGCCCCGAGGGACGCGGGCCACTGGGCGTGACCGGCGCGCCATTGCGCACACGCGTCGGGATTCCGCTCGCCCTCAGCGTTTCCGCGACCGATGACGCCAAGACCAAAGCGCCCGTCGATCTCACCTGGTTCAAGCATCAGGGCCCGGGCAACGTGACCTTCGCCCCGTCGACCAATCGCCTCACGCCCACCGGCGGCGCGGCGACCACGACGGCCACGTTCAATCGCGCTGGGGACTATCTCATTCGCGTGCGTGCCAACGATCTGTCGGCCATGACCGCCGGACACGCGCAGTGCTGCTGGACCAACGGCTTCATACCTGTGACGGTGATCCCATGAACGCGCGCATCACGACGCTCGGCCTGCTCACCTTCGCGCTGTCGGGTGGCACGCTCGCCGCGCAGAATCCCTTTGCGGCGCGCAGCGTGCCGACGGTGCCACGCGCCGTCACGTTCACCAGAGACGTTGCCCCGATTCTGCAGCAGAAGTGTCAGTCGTGTCATCAGCCGGGCTCGATCGCGCCGATGTCATTGCTCACGTATGAAGACGCGAAGAAATACTCGCGGCGGATCCGCGCCAAAGTCTCCGCGCGCCTGATGCCGCCGTGGCACATCGACCGCACGATCGGTGTGCAGCAGTTCAAGAATGACGGCGGCCTGAGCGACGAGCAGCTCGCGACCATCGTGGACTGGGTCGACACCGGTACGCCGATGGGCGATCCGAAAGACATGCCGCCGGCCATCACGTTCCCCGATCCGAACCGATGGCAGCTCGCCGAGCAGTTGGGTGTGCAGCCCGATCTTGTGATCCGTTCGAAGCCGTACACGTTGGCGCCAAAGACGCAGGATAAGTGGTTCCGCCCCGTCGTCGAGACCGGCCTCACCGAGCCCCGTTGGGTGCGCGCCATCGAAGTCAAACCGGTGCGCGCGAACGACAGGAAGATCGTGCACCACGTGCTCGCCTATCTGCTGCAGCCGGAGCAAGGCGTGACGGGCCTGGCGAGTTCGGCGCACGATCACCAGATGAACGCCGGGCTGTTCATGGAATGGGCCGTCGGCAAGACGGGGCAGATCTTCCCGGAGGATGCCGGCAAGCTGATGCTGCCCGGTTCGCAGATTCGCTGGGAGGTGCACATGCACGCCATCGGCGAAGAGATCAAGGACAGTCAGGTCGAGATGGCGGTGTACTTCTATCCGAAGGGGTTCGTACCGCCGCATCGTACCGTGCTCAGGATGTTCGATCTGTCGCGCGATCGCGATCTCGATATTCCGCCCAACGAGAAGACCGTCACGCAGAACTTCTACGTGATGCCGGCACCGGGACGCCTCGAGAACTTTCAGCCGCACATGCACATGCGCGGCAAAGCGATGTCGCTCGAGGCCGTCTTCCCAGACGGCCGGCGCGAGGTGATCAGCGCCGTGAACAACTTCCAGTGGAACTGGCACATCAACTACGTCTATGCCACCGAGGCGGCGCCGCTGCTGCCCAAGGGCACGACGCTGGTGTTCACCGCCTGGCACGACAACACCGCCGCCAACGAAAACAATCCGGACCCGTCACAGTGGGTCGGCTGGGGTGATCGCACGGTCGACGAGATGGCGCACAACTGGATCGACGTGACCTATCTCGAGCAGGCGGAGTTCGATACACTCGTAGCGGCGCGCAAAGCGAAGGCCCTCAAGAAACCGGTACCGTAACCGCATGTTCTTCTCCCGATTCAGCACCGCCTGTCTCTGTTTGCTGGCGGCGTCACCGATGCTCGCCCACGCGCAGGCGCCACGCGCGGCGCCGTTCACCACGGCCAACGGCGAGTGGCCCAGCCACACCGGCGACACGCGCGGCACGCGCTACTCACCGCTCGATCAGATCACCGCCGCCAACTTCAGCACCCTCGAAGTCGCCTGGCGCTTCAAGACCGATCAACTCGGCCCGCGCCCGGAGTTCAAGCTGGAAGGCACGCCGCTGATGGTCGGCAACGTGCTCTACACCACCGCCGGTACGCGTCGCGCGGTCGTCGCGCTCGATGCCGTGACCGGTGAGTTGCTGTGGATGCACAGCGAGAACGAAGGCGCGCGCGGAGCGGCCGCGCCGCGACCACTCTCCGGACGCGGCCTGGCCTATTGGACCGACGGCAAGAGCGCGCGCATTCTGTACATCACACCGGGCTATCGTCTCATCGCGCTCGATGCTCAGTCGGGCGCACGGATTCGCAGCTTCGGCGACAGCGGCGCCGTCGATCTCAAGCTGAACATGGATCAGCCGATTCTCCCCGACCTCGAGACGGGCGAGATCGGCTATCAGGGCGCGCCCACCGTGGCCCGCAACGTCGTGATCATCGGCGCCGCGTTTCGTGAAGGAGGCTCGCCCAAGTCGTATCGCAACAACAAGGGTGACATCCGCGGCTTCGACGTGCGCACGGGCAAGCGACTCTGGACCTTTCACACCATCCCGCGAAAGGGCGAGTTCGGCTACGACACGTGGTTGAACGGCTCAGCCGAAAACGCCGGCAACACCGGCGTATGGACACAGATCACCGCCGACGAAGAGCTCGGCCTCGTGTATCTGCCGATCGAATCACCCACCGGCGATTACTACGGCGGTCATCGACCGGGCGACAACCTGTACGGCGAAAGCCTCGTCTGCGTCGATCTGCTCACCGGCGTGCGCAAGTGGCACTACCAGCTGGTGCGCCATCCGATCTGGGATTTCGATCTTGCCGCCGCGCCCATCCTCGCCGACATCACGGTGGGGGGGAAAGCGATCAAGAGCGTCGCGTTGCCCACGAAACAGGGCATCCTGTACATGTTCGATCGTGTCACGGGCAAACCGATCTGGCCGTTTGAAGAGCGCGCGGTCGAAAAGGGCGACGTGCCGGGCGAGTGGTACGCGCCCACACAGCCGTTGCCCACCAAGCCGGCGGCATACGCACGCAACGGCGTGCTGACCTCCGATCTCATCGACTTCACACCCGCCCTCAAGGAAGCCGGACTCGCCGCCGCATCGCGCTTCAAGCTGGGGCCGATCTTCACCCCGCCCGTGGTGAGCAAGGCCGAAGGCCCCTTGGCGACGTTCTCCAATGGCCCCACGAACGGCGGTAGCAATTGGCCCGGCGGATCGTACGATCCCGAAACGCACATGCTGTATCTCTCCGCCACGAACGCGTCACCGTCGGCCCTCGGACTCGTCGTGCCGGCCAAGGGCGTGTCCGACATGGACTACATCCGCGGCTTCGCACCCGGCGCCGGACGAGGCGGTTTCACGGTGCAGGGATTGCCGCTGCTGAAGCCACCCTACGGCACGATCAGCGCGATCGATCTCGACAAGGGCGACATCGTCTGGCAAGTGCCGCACGGCGAAACGCCCGACGCCGTACGTAATCACGAGGCGCTCAAGGGCCTCACGATTCCGCGCACGGGACAAGCCGGATCGGTGGGCACGCTGGTCACCAAGACGCTCGTCATTGCGGGTGATCCCGAAGTCACCACGTTGGCACCGCGTCCGCGAGGCGCCGTGTTGCGCGCCTACGACAAGGCCACCGGCAAGGAAGTCGGCGGCGTGAATCTGCCGGCGCCGCAGAGTGGATCGCCGATGACCTACACCGTCGGCGGGAAGCAGTACATCGTGGTCGCCGTCAGCGGCGGTCCCTACTCCGGTGAGTACATCGCCTTCCGCCTGCCTGCGGCAGGCGCACGGTAATGCGGCCTTCGCGCGGTCGTCGTGCCACCACACTGCTCGGCACGCTCATCGTCATGCCGCTGTGGGCGGGGTTCGCCGCCACGCCCGACTCCGACACCGCGTCGCGTGCGTGGCGCGCGGAGCGGACCACGTGGGACAGTGTCTTCTCCGCGGCGCAGGCCGGCCGCGGCGAGACCACCTACAAGCAGCTCTGTGCGCGCTGCCATATGGAGACGCTCGCCGGCGGCGATGAGGCCGGCGAGCTCACCGGCAGCGCATTCATGAGCAGCTGGAACGGACAGTCGCTCGCCGACCTGCACGAACGCATACGCACCACCATGCCGACCGACACGCCCGGCGTGTACACCAGTCAGCAGGTCACTGACGTGATCGCCTACATGCTGCGCTTCAACGGATTCCCGCCGGGCTCCGTGGAGCTCACGCATACCAACGACGCCCTCAAGAGCATTCGCTTCGTGACAGCAAAGCCCTGACCCCAGGACAGATTCCCTGAAATCGTGGCCCTCGCCATCTTTCCGGCATGACGCCTTCGCCTTCGCTTCGCGTGCTCATGCTGGGCGCCACCGGCACCATCGGCCGAGCCACCGTGCGCGCGCTGGTACGCCAGGGGCATGACGTCGTCTGCTTCGGTCGCGCCAGTCGCGCGTCCACCCCACGCCCCGCGGCCGAGCCCGGCGTGAGTGAGCGGGTGGGCGACGTCAGCGACCTCGCGTCGATCACACGTGACGGATTCAAGGGCGAGCAGTTCGATGCGGTGATCTCCTGCATGGCATCGCGCACCGGCACGCCGCGCGACGCGTGGGCAATAGACCATCAGGCACACCTGAATGTGCTGCGCGCCGCGCAGGCCGCGGGCGTGCCGCAGATGGTGTTGCTCTCGGCAATCTGCGTGCAGAAGCCGCTGCTGGCCTTTCAGGAGGCCAAGCTGGCCTTCGAACGGGCGCTGATCGACTCGGGACTCACGTGGTCCATCGTGCGCCCCACGGCGTTCTTCAAGTCGCTGTCCGGACAAGTCGATCGGGTGAAGCAGGGAAAACCCTTCCTCGTATTCGGGGACGGGACGCTGACATCGTGCAAGCCGATCAGCGACGACGACCTCGCCGAGTATCTCGTCAGTTGCCTCACCGATTCCACGCGCCACAACCGCGTGCTGCCTATCGGAGGTCCCGGCAGCGCGCAGACGCCGCGCCAGCAGGGGGAGCAGCTGTTCGCCCTGCTCGGGCGCGAGCCGAAATTCAAGCAGGTCCCTGTGGCGCTCCTCGACATGATCATTGGCGTGCTCGGCGCGCTCGGGCGCGTCGTGCCACCGCTTGCCGACAAGGCGCAACTGGCGCGCATCGGCCGCTACTACGCCACCGAGTCCATGCTGGTCTGGGACGCGGCAGCGAATCGCTATGATGCGGAGGCGACACCGTCAACGGGACAGGACACCCTCGTGGAATTCTTCGCCAAACGCCTGCGCGGTGACGTGATGGACGATCGCGGCGAGCACGCAGTGTTCCAATGATCGCGGTGCCCACCGCCACGCGCGCGAATACCGCCGAGTGGCGGATGTCCTTGCTCGACGTGATCATGCGCACGGGGCTGATCCTCGGCGTGCTGGTTTGTATCCCCAGTGTACTCATGGCGATGCGCGCCGGCTTGACCGGCGTGATTGTCATCGATCTGTTCGCGATCGCCGTCCTCGCCGCGCTGATCGTTTTGAAGCAGCTGCCGTTCACCGTGCGCGCTGCGGTGTTCTGTCTCATCTTGTATGCGCTCGGCACGGGACTGCTGATCTGGGTCGGGGCGATCAGTCAGATCTTCCTGCTCGGCTTTTCGATTCTCACGGCGCTGCTGCTCGGCACTCGAGCCGGATTGGTGGCCACGGTACTCAGTACCGTCACGCTGTTGTTGGTCGGTCTCTGGGGATGGGCGGCGCCCGAGATGTTCATGATCACCGAGTCGCAGGGCCGCGGCGGCTGGATCACGGTCACGTTGAACTTCGCGCTGATCGCGACGCTGCTCATTCTGGCCATCGGCATCATGATCTCAGCCATGGAAGCGGCGCTACGACAGGAGATTCTCGCGCGTTCGTCCTTCGAGCAGCAGCGCGCCGTGCTGCGCACGCTGATCGATGCAATGCCGGACGTCGTGTTCACCAAAGATTTGAACGGTCGCTTCGAACTCGCCAATCGCGCCGCGTGTGAGCAACTCGGCAAGGAATCCGAGGAGCAGCTCGTCGGACTTTCGGCGAGCGACATCTTCCCGGCGGAGTTCGCCGCCCAGCGCGATGCGGAAGATGCGCGCGTACTCGCCGGCGACCCGCTGCTCAACTTCGAGGCGTTCCGCGTGCGCCCCGACGGCACCGTGCGTTGGTTCCTGGCCATCAAAGTGCCGCTGCGCAACGCGCAGGGCGAGATCACGGGGCTGGTCGGCATCAGCCGTGATATCACCGATCGCAAACTGGCCGAGGTGCAACGCGATCAGCTGCAGCAGGAGTTGCAGCAGTCGCAGAAGATGGAGGCCGTCGGGCAGCTGGCCGGCGGCATCGCACACGACTTCAACAATCTGCTCACGATCATCACCGGGCACAGCGGCCTCCTGCTGTCGTTGCCAGAACTTTCGCCCGACGTGCAGGAGTCGGTCGAGGAAATATCCGATGCGGCGGATCGCGCCGCGGGGCTGACGCGGCAACTGCTGGCGTTCAGCCGGCAGGCCCTGATGCAGCCCGAAGTCGTCGACGTGAACGCGGTGGTGCTCGACACGTCGAAGCTGCTGCGGCGGCTTATCGGAGAGGACATCTCGCTCAGCACGACCCTGGACTCGCAGGTGGCCGCGGTTCGCGCCGATCCCAGCCAGCTGAACCAGATCCTCATGAACCTCGCGCTGAACGCGCGCGATGCCATGCCGACGGGCGGTACGCTCAGCATCGAAACCGGCAACGTCGAGATCGACCACACGTTCACCGCGATGCATCTGAGCGTGGAGCCGGGGCCGTATGTCATGCTGCGCATCACCGACAGCGGCACCGGGATGACGCCGGAGATCCTGTCGCACATCTTCGAACCCTTCTACACGACCAAAGGCGTCGGCAAAGGCACGGGACTCGGCTTGTCGATGGTGTTCGGCATCGTACAGCAGAGTGGCGGTGGTATTCACGTGCACAGTGAGCCGGAACAGGGATCCACGTTCCGGATCTACCTCCCCGCGGTGGCCCTGCCGAAACACGCAGTCACTGAAGACATTGGCGAGCGGACAGCCGGCGGCGCCGAGACGATTCTGCTGGTCGAGGACGACCACGGCGTTCGCACCCTCGCGCTGCGCGCCTTGCAGGGGATGGGATACGACGTGCTCACCGCGAATGACGGGGTCGATGCGCTGCAGGTTGCATCGTCCAGCGACAAGCGCATTGCACTGCTCGTCACCGACGTGGTCATGCCGAATCTGAGCGGCCCCGCTTTGGTCGAACAGTTGCGCGCCCGCCTACCGCATATCGCCGTGCTATACGTGAGCGGATACACCGACGACGCGGTCCTTCGGCACGGACTGCTTCAGGCCGAAGTCGATTTTCTGCAGAAACCCTTCACGGCGTCCGCGCTCGCGCGAAAGGTGCGCAGCGTCCTCGACGAGCACACGTCGGACAGTACCGCGCGGTGAGCCACGCGCACCGTGTGGCCGTGATCGGCACCGGTCCCTCGGGGCTTGCCACGGCGCGCTATCTGCGGGGCGTCGGTCTCACGGCGGTCCTCTTCGAGCAGAGCGACGGTGTTGGTGGCCAGTGGCGTGTGGGCGCCGCGCACAGCAGCATCTGGCCGGGCATGCCCACGAACACCAGTCGCGTCACGACGGCATTGAGCGACATGCCGCACCCGCCTGGCACGGCGGCGTATCCGCGAGCTGAGGAGATCGGGGCGTATCTCACACGTTACGCGGAACGATTCGACCTGCTGCGCGACGCGCGTCTTCTCACTCGCGTCGAAGAGATAGAGCCGGTCTCCGATGCACAGGGCTGGTCAGTACGGTCACGGGGCAGCGACGGGACCGCGCAGCACGAGCGGTTCTCGCACGTGGTCGTGGCCACGGGCCGCCATCACCGCGAGTTCACCCCTTCGATTCCGGGACTCGCGCAATTTACGGGCGCCGGTGGTGTGTCCCACTCGTCGGCATACCGAGGCGCCGGGCCTTTTCGCGGCCAACGTGTCCTGATTGCCGGCCACAGTCTCAGCGCCGTGGAGATCGCCAGCGACCTCGCGGTGGAAGGCGCGGCTCGCGTGACGGTCGCCGCGCGACGGCACCGTTTCGTCATGCAGCGAATGGCAGCCGGTGTTCCGATGGAGCACCGCATGTACACGCGCGCCGCGGGCATGGCGTGGGAAGCGTTACCACCTCCCGTCACGTCGGCGTGGCTCAAGGAGTTGATCCTGCGGACCAGTGGGCATCCACATCAATACGGCGCGCCGGTCCACTCCGAGGATGTGCTCACCGCAGGCTTCACGCACGCGCCGCGCTACCTCACGCTGGTGGGTGAAGGTCGCATCGACGCGCGCCCGTGGATCACGCACATGGCCGGCAATGCCGTGCACTTCGCGAACAACATGTGCGAATCGTACGATGCGATCATTTTCGCCACCGGCTTCACGCTGCATTTGCCGTTTCTCGGCGAGACCGCGCGCGCCGCGCTGCGGCCGGATGCGACGCACCTCGACTTGCACCACCACACGTTCCACCCCGACTTACCCGGACTCGCCGTCGTGGGCCAGTACGAGCACGGTGGCCCGTTCTTTCCGACGCTCGAGAATCAAGCCCGTTGGGTGGCCTACACGTTCGGTGGCGTGCGTCCCACGCCGTCGCGCGACGCGATGGTGGCCGGCGTCGCGTCGACACACGCCCAACGGGGTACGCCGCAACTCGTGCGTAGCCACATCGTCGCGCGACTCTTCGCGCGCGAGGCCGGCATCGAGCCCGATCCGGCAGACTGGCCCGAGCTGGCGCGCGCGCTGCTGTTCGGCCCGCAATCGCCGGCGGCGTTCCGGCTGGTGGGGCCCGACGCACTCCCCGATGCCGCTGCACGGATTGCGGCCGATGCCGCCGAGTTCGGCGTGATCACCGACAGCGCCTTCCGCGAGCATGAACTCGCGCAACTGCGCGCCATCGGCGACGCCGCCTTCGCGGAGCTCTTCCGCGGACGCTAGTCGCCGCGATCGTTCAGCGCAGCCCGCGCACAAACTGCAGATACGCCACACGCTGCGTTGCCACGGCGGAGGACGGTCCGAAACACTGGAAGAACAGCGTGCCACGCGGCGTTTCGGCAACCACCGCAATCAGCGTGTGACCGGGGCGTGCCGCATCGGCCGACGAACCAGCGCCCGTACCGCGCGCGTAGGTCCCACTGTACTCGGCGATCGTGAGCGGAAATGCGCCGGTGGTTTCGCGGCGCACCGTTTCCGCCACCGGGCCGCCGGCCGGATTGCTGAACTGACTCTTCCAACGATCCAGATTCGCCTGCGGCGGTCCCCCCTGCCCCGGACCGAAGAAGTACACGACGATCTCCACGGGAATCGCCCCGTCGGCCGCCGGCACGCGATACTCGGCCAATCGCATGCTCGACGACGGGGTCGCGATGGTCCACCCGGCTGGCAACGTCGTGTGGTACTCCAGGAACGTGGCCTGTGCGCTCGAGGTCGTCGGGCCGGCAGACTTGGACGCCACCTGCGCCTGTAGCGTCGCGGCGGAGGCCAGCAGTGACGCGCTGACGGCGAGAGCAAGGAGGCGAAGGGCGTTCATCGATGATCGGAGAAGAGGAAGAGAAGGCGCATACAACGTATGTGTTTCCCGGGGATGAAGCAAAAGCGTCACCTCACGCGTAAGATCTCCACGACTGCGCGTTGATCACTTCAGCCGAGCCATGCCCGTGACCCTGCTCCTCAACATCCTGTGGTTCGTCATCGGCGGCGGCTTCGTGGCCGGCATCGCGTGGATGCTGCTGGGCCTCCTGCTCGCGATCACCGTGGTCGGCATCCCATTCGCCGTCGCGGCGTTCCGCATCGCCGGCTTTGCCGCGTGGCCCTTCGGACGCACACTGGTGGACGCGCGCACGGTCGGTGAAGAGCAGATCGTCGGCACCGGCGTGGCGAATCTGCTGTGGATCGTCTTCGCCGGGATCTGGCTCTGGATCTCGCACGTGCTGGCCGGCATCGCGTACTTCGTGACCATCATCGGCATCCCGTTCGGCTTCGCGCATTTCCGTCTCGCGGCCGTGTCATTCGCGCCGCTCGGCAAGCGCGCGATCGACCTGCCCTAAGCGCGCTCCCGATATGTCGCCCACACGCCGCGAAGCCCTCGCGCAACTCAGCGCGCTGTTCGCCTTGCCACTCGCTGGCTGGCCGCCGCGCGCCGATGATCCACTCACCGGCACCATCGCGCAGTTTCAAGCCGGCCGCCTTCGTGGTGATTTCTCCGCCGTCGAAGTGACCACCGAAGCGCTCAGACGGTGTCGTGCCTGGAACGGGACGTTGCGAGCCATCGATCAGCTGGCCGACACGGCACTCGACGAGGCGCGCGCGTCGGATGCACGGGCGCGCCGGCGCGCGCTGCTCGGCGCGCTCGACGGCGTTCCGCTGTTCGCGAAGTCGATCTACGACATGAAGGGGCTGCCCACCACCGCCTCGAGTGCGGAGTGGGCGCGCCTGTTTCCCCTGCCAGTCACGCGCGATGCACTGGAAGTGCAGCGACTTCGCGCCGCGGGGGCCGTGTTGCTTGGCAAGACCGCTGCCGACGACTTCGCGTATCGCGGCAATGGCACCAGTTCGCTCACCGGACAGGTGCGCAACCCGCACGACCGCGCGGGACTCAAGACGCCAGGGGGGTCGAGTGCCGGCTCCGCTGTCGTGGTCGCGTGCGGCATGGCGTTCGCTGCGCTCGGCACCGACGACGGCGGCTCGAATCGCATTCCCGCGCAGTTCACCGGCGTGGTCGGCATGAAGCCGTCGTTCGGGCTCGTACCACGCAGCGGCGTGATTCCCACGTGGCCGTATCTCGATACGCATGGACCGCTCGCGCGCACCGTCGCCGACGCCGCACTGATGCTTGACGCCATCGCCGGCCCGGATGCGTCAGACGGTGTCGCCGATCGTTCGCTGTATGCGCGTGGACTGCTCGGCGCGTTCCGCGACGACGCCCTGCGCGGTGCGCGACTCGGCCTCGTTGAACTGCACGTGCCGCGCGGGCAGATGAGCGCGGAGTGCCTCGATGTGTTCGACCGGGCCATCGCCGATTGCACGCGCGCCGGTGCGATCGTGGAAGCGTTCGCGGCACCCGTGCATCGCGCGAATGTGCGTGAGCTGTTCGCCGCCGATGCATTGGCCCACGCGCGCGTGGTGCCGAATCACAACGCGCCGGCACCGACGGCGAATGCGCTGTTGCGCTACTTCACCCGGCAAGCCAACGGCGGCCCGGACGCGGCGCGAAACGCCGAGCGCAACGTGCAGCGTGGCCTCGCCGCGTTTCGCGCGTTCTACGACGTGCTGCCCGCCGACTGGGAAGCAATGAAGGGACTCATCGCGCAGCCGTACGAAGAGGACGCCGCCAGTCAGTCGTTCGCGCGGTCACGTGCAAGTGCCGTGGCGCAACTTGCGGCGGCGTTCCAGGCGCAGCGCATCGAGGTCATGGTGTACCCCACGATGCCATTCGGCGCACCCGCCGCCACCGACCCATGGCCCGACGTGCGGACCACGCTGGGCTACGGCAACTGGCTCGGCTTACCCGAGGTATCGGTCCCCGCCGGCTACGGAGCGAACGGCATGCCGGCGGGGAATCTGTCGTTCGTCGGACTTCCAGGGACTGATGCTCGCGTGCTGGCATTGGCGCATGCCTACGAACAACGCTCGCGTCGCTTCACCGCTCCGCCGGTTCCCGCGTAAACGGTTCCGCGTTGCCGATCAGCGACGTTGCCTCACGCCTTGGCGTGGGAACGCTTGCGGCGATAGGCGGCCAGCATGCCAAGACCGCTGGCCATCAACATCCACGTGCTGGGCTCAGGGACCACCGTGGCATACTGCGCCCGGACTTCGTCGAAGGCCGGCGCGTTGAAGTCGCCATTCAGATCGGAGTAGCGCAGTTCATCGAAGCCGTTCGCGCTGGCGAAACCGACGATCTGCCCGGGCGTGAAGTCCGCGATCGAACCGGATCCCACTTCCGTCCCGTTCAGCAATGCCGTCCACGACGCGTTCCACATGATCTGCTCTCCGAAGCCACTGCCGAGCATGAACTCCAACCCGTAGAAGCGCTGCCCGATGGCGGCCTGCATCGTGAAGCCACCGAAGCCGGTGCCGTACATGTAGTTGCCGCTGAAGCCGTCGAATCCCGTATGCCCGGCGCAGCCAGCGAACCCGCAGCCATTGTTGTCGAAGCTGAGCCCGGTGCGGGAGAATCGCAGCCCATTCTCCACGTACGGATTGTCGAACAGCGCGCTCTGGTTCTCGAATGAGGCGGCGGCACTGACACTCGTGACGGCGCTTCCCGCCCCCATCGACTGGGTCACCTGAGCACCCGCCGAAGCGGAGGTGGTCAGCACAGCGAAGGCAACGGCGAAGAGCGAAGAGCGACGCATTGAATCTCCTGAAGGACGCCATCGAGCGATGGCACTACTGATAGGACAGCGAGCGGGACAGTGGCATGCTATCTCAACTTGCATGCCACCGAGCCGCGCCCGTAGTCTGCACGCAACGTCCATCAGGGAAACGACTTACGCGAATGTTACCTTTGCCTGTGCCCTGGCGATGTGCGACCGACGCGACACTTCATGAAGGTATTGTCACAGCAGAGTACGGTTCGCGCGCGCACGCAGGCGTCGGTTACTTCGCTCCCGCTCGCGCCTTGAGTGCGGCATACGCCGCCAACCGCGCCTTCGCCGTCTGCACCATCACATCCGTGGCTGGCGCGTCGCTGTCCTGCAACGCGTCGATCACCTGTTGGTGGGCGGTGGCCACGCCCGCGAAGCCTTCGCCCGTCAGTGTCCTGGCCTCGAGCATCGCGTCGTACAACGCCAGCGACAAGTCATGCTGCTGCTTCAGCGCCGCCAGCGACGTCTTCACGCGCGGGTCCATGCGCACCGTGAACGACTGCGACTGCACCGCGCCATCCACCGTGAGCCGCGCCGTGTACACACCGGGCATCACCCACGGCCCTTCGGGCTCGCACTTGGTGTTGTACGGCGTGCCGGAGATCGGCAGTGCGCACTCGGTGCTTGGCCGCGCGTAGTGCAAGTCCCAGGTGAAGCGCTGCAATCCCTGCTTCGCACTCGGCGCCGCCGCCGGGCGGAACCAGTAGCGCGGCCAGTTGCCGGCGTCGGTCGGCGCGGGCGTGGGATCGGTGCTCGCGAAGCGGCGCAACACGCGACCACCCGCGTTCAGAATCTCGAGCGTCACCGACTGCGCATCACGTGACAGGTAGTAGTCGATGATCGCACCATCGGGCGGATTCTCGGCCCGCGGTTCATCGGGCGGCACCGGCGTGTCGGTATACATCGAGTAGCGCACGCGCGTGGCCACCGCCGGCTTGAACAACGTGGCCGGCGCCGATGCGCTCGCCTCGCTCCACTGCCGCAGCGCCGTCGTGTTGTCCAAAATCCAGAAGCCGCGGCCGTGCGTGCCAACCGCGATGTCGTCGTCCTTGATGACGAGGTCGCGGATCGAGATCGCCGGCATGTTGCCGCGCAGCGAATGCCAGTGATCGCCGTCGTCGAGTGAGAACCACACCTGCGTTTCGCTGCCCGCGTACAACAGGCCACGCCGCTTCGGGTCCTCGCGCACCACGTTGATCGGTGCGTCGGTGGCAATGCCGCTCACGATCTCCGTCCACGTGGCGCCGCCGTCGCGCGTGCGATAGATGTGCGGCCGCAGGTCATCGAGGCGCAACGTGTTCACGGCCGCGTAGGCCGTCGTCGCGCTGAAGTGCGACGCGTCCATGATCGACACTTTCCACCACGCCCCGATCTGCGATGGCGTGACATTGCTCCACTTCACGCCACCGTTGCGCGTCACGTGAATCAAGCCGTCGTCGGTGCCGGCCCACACCGTGTTCGAGTCCACGTAACTCGGCGCAATGGTATACACCACGCCACGGCGCGACGGCTTGGCAGCCGGCGTGGTCGCATATTTGCCCACGCTGGCCGGCACGTCCCACGTCTCACGCGACAGATCGTCACTGAGCCGCTTCCAGGTGGTACCGCCATTCACCGTGCTCCACACCACGTTCGTGCCGTAGTACAGCTTGCGCGGATTGATCGGCGAAAAGAGAATCGGCATGGTGCGCACGCCGCGGAAATAATCGGGGCCGCTGCCGGCTGCACCGCGTGTGCGCCCGATGGTCGGACTCACGTTCTGCGTCTGTCCCGTGCGACGATCGAAGCGCGTGACCGTACCACCGTACACGATGTCGGGGTTGAGCGGGTCGGGCGCCACGTAGCTGTACTCGCTCGCACCCACCGGACGCCAGTCGCGATACGTGATGCTCCCGTCGTTGCCACGACTGCTCACGCAGGCCGAGCCCGATTCCTGCTGGCCGCCGCACACGCGGTACGGCCAGGCGTTGTCGGCCGTCACATGATAGAACTGCGCGGTGCCCTGGTTGTACCACGAACTCCATGTCTCGCCGTCGTTCACGGTGATCACGGCGCCCTGATCGGCCACGAGCAGCATCGTGGTCGGCACCAGCGGATTGATCCACAGGCGCTGATAGTCATCACCCCCCGGTGCGCCGCGAAACGCCGTCCACGTCACGCCGGCATCGGTGCTCTTCCACGCCACCACGTTCATCGAGTAGAGCGTATTCGGATCACGCGGGTCGACCGTGACCGCCGCGAAGTCGTCGCCGCGTCCGAAGATGCGGCTGTCGGTGGTAGTGCGGGTCCACGTCGCGCCGGCATCGTCGCTACGATAGAGACCGCTTTTGCTGCCCGCTGTCGCCGTGACGTACATGCGGCGCGGATTGCTCGGGCTGATGCCGATACCCAGTCGACCGAGTCCATCGGCGGTGGTAGGCAGTCCACCCGTCAACTGTGTCCACGTGGCGCCGCCGTCGGTGCTCTTGAACAGTCCCGAATTCGGTCCGCTCCACGCCGCGTTCTCCCAGGGCCCCTGCCGCGCTTCCCAGAGCACGGCGTACACCGTGTTCGGATCCGTCGGCGACAGCACCACATCCGCGCCGCCCGTGTTCTCGTCTTTGAACAGCACGCGCTCGAACGACTGCCCACCGTTCACCGAGCGATAGATGCCGCGTTCAGCGTTCGGACCGTACGGATGCCCCAGCACCGCCACGAACAGGCGCTCAGGATTGGTGGGATCGATTGCGATGCGCGGAATCTGCTGCCCGTCACGGAGCCCCAGATGTGTCCAGGTGCGACCGGCATCGTTCGACCGATACATCCCATTGCCGGTGCTTAGATCGGGGCGCTGCAGCCCTTCTCCGCTGCCCACGTACAGGATGTTGGGATTCGACGGCGCCACTTCCACCGCACCAACCGAACCGGTGTTCTGCGCATCGAAAATCGGATTCCACGTGCGACCCGCGTCGTTCGTCTTCCAGACCCCGCCGTTGGTGGCCGCCATGTAGAACACGTTCGGCTGCGACGGCACGCCCACCGCGCTTTTCGTGCGGCCGGCGCGGAACGGACCGATGTGACGCCATCGCGGGCCCTGCATCGCGCCGCTCGGGAATGTGCTCTGCGCGGCGAGCGTGGTGGGTGCGGCGAGAAAAGGAACGGCGGAAGCGACCAGAGTCGCCACAAGAGACAACCGACGAAGGCAGCGCACGAGCATCTCGGGGTGAGGGGCGATGAACAAGCCTGACACGTGACCAGTCATAGCCTACAGCCCAAAGCCCACAGCCCAAAGCCCAAAGCCCACAGCCCAAAGCCCACAGCCCACAGCCCCCCACGCTGGACAACCGAGCCCGTCCAGTGCAGCCTTCCGCCCTGCATCATTGCCTGTCACCATCCGCCCATGACCCGAACGCGAAGTACGCGGTGTCATGCGCGCTACGCCCCTCTTGGAGTAACACATGGTCCTCACGAAGGCCGAACTGATCAGCGGGTTGACGCACGAAACGAACATCCTGCTGCACCTCGCCGGCAAGATCGATCGTGCACAGCTCGACTATCGCCCCACCGCCACTCAGCGCAGCACGATCGAACTGCTCCGCTATCTCTCGGTGATGGGTCCGCAGCTCACGAGCGCCAGCGTCACCGGGACGTTCGACGGGGCCGCCTGGGGCGCAGCCGAAGCCGCCGCCGCGTCGCGTGACTTCGACGGCACGCTGGCGGAGATCGCCACGCATCCCGGCGTGTACGCCGCACTGCTCGCCGATGTCTCCGACGACGACTTACGCGCGACGATCAACCTGTTCGGCAGCGCGGCGTCGCGCGGCGCGACGCTCGTGAGCGTGGTGTTGTCGGGATGCGCCGCGTACCGCACGCAGCTGTTCTGCTACTTGAAGAGCTGCGGCCGCGAAGAATTGAACACGATGAATCTGTGGGCCGGCATGGACGCTCCAGCGGCGGCCTGATCGCGCTATTTGGCGGAGTGCGCGCGGAAGAACTCCTGCATTTTCGCGTGCACCACCGCCGACTGCTCGATGTGCGGCAGATGTCCCGCTGAGTCCACGGGAAAGAACTCGAGCTGTGGCATGTTGGTGCGGGCAACCTCCGAGAGCGCGATCGGCACCGTCTGGTCCTGCTTGCCCCACACCAGCAGCGCCGGAACGCCGGTGGTCGCCGCGCTGGCGAACAGCGCACCGAAATCGGTGCGGCTCATCGTCACGGCACTGCGCAGCAGCGCGCGTCCGAACCCGTCGTAGCGCATTTGCGGGCGATACTGATCGATCCAGGTCGGATACCGCTCCGGATGCAGAAAGTCCGACGCCTGCCCGTCGGCCATGCCCGGCACCTGCGTGGTTTGCCATACCCACGGGCCGACGACCGGCCACGACAACGCCGCCGGAACAGCCGGTGACGAACTCGCCGGATCGATCATCGTGAGTGTGCGTACGCGGGCAGCGTGTCCCGCCACATAGTGCGACGTCACGAAGCCGCCGAACGACAATCCCACGAGATCGATCGGCTGCGTGATGCGCAGCGAATCCAGCAGCTCATCGAGCTGCGCATCGTACATCGCCCCGTCGTACGCCGCGTCGGGTCGGTCCGACCATCCGCGACCGAACAGGTCGTAGCGAATCACGCGATAGCCGGCCGCACTCAGCGCCGTGCTCGTGGAATCCCAGATGTACGACGGCACCGAGAAGCCGTGCACCAGCACGACCACGCGGCCCGTATCCGGGCCGGCGACGTCGTAGTGCGTCACCCCACCGGACAGCGCCACGAACTGCCCTGGCACGCCGGTCCGTGCGGCCGCATTCAACGGTCCCTTCTCAGGATCCTTCCAGGCGCCATAGCCCGCCAGCGCCACCATCAACAACACGAGCGCAACGAGAGTGTAGCCGGCGAATCGGCGCATAGCGGGCAGGTCTGAGAGGAGACGACACACGGAGAGGGGAATATCGCGCCGGCTGGCGGCACGGTCCACTGCGATGACAAGTTGGCAGATGCCGCAGACCCTCAAGTTGCGCGAGCGCCAGATCCTGACGATGATGGCCGAGGGACTTTCCGCCCCCGCCATCGCGCAGCGCCTGTCGCTCTCGGCCGATACCGTGCGTTGGTACATCAAGCAGCTCTACGCCTCGCTCGAGGTGTCGTCGCGCGCCGAGGCCATCCGGGTAGCGATGACGCGGGGCCTGCTCGATGCGCCGGTACAGCCGGCCACCACGACGCCCGTGGCGCGATCGGAGATTCGCTACGCCAACAATGCCGGCGTACATGTCGCGTATCAGATCGTCGGCAGCGGTCCGATCACGTTGCTGTTCATGCACGGCTTTGTGTCGCACCTCGATCTCGCCTGGGAGCAGCCGGAGTACGCCGCCTTCTTCGAGCAGCTCGGACGCGTGGCGCGCGTCATCCTGTTCGACAAGCGCGGTGTCGGCGTGTCCGATCGCCAGGACGGACCGGCGACGATCGAACAGACCGTCGCTGATGCGCGATGCGTGCTCGATGCCGCCGGCGCCGCGCACACGTTCATCATGGGCACGTCGGAAGGCGGTGCCGCGGCCGTGCTGCTCGCGTCGATGTATCCGGAGCGCGTGCATGGACTCATCTTGTTCGGTGTCTCGCCATTCATCGGTGGTCACGGCACCGAGTTTCCGTGGACGTCAGACGGCGACAGGCAGTATCCGCTGCTCGCACCAGTGCCGCAGCGATGGGGAGAGACGTTGTCGCTCGACCGCTTCGCGCCATCCCGCGCCGATCAGCTCGACTTTCGGGACTGGTGGTCCCGTCTCCTTCGTGCCGCCACGAGTCCGTCGGTGATCGACATGGTATTGGCCAACGCCCGCGCGGTGGACATTCGCGCGCTGCTCCCGTCGATCACCACGCGCACGCTCATCATCCATCGTATCGGTGATCGTCTCGTGCCGTTGGCAGCGGGACGCTACTTCGCCGCCCGCATGCCGCACGCGCGCATGGTCGAGCTGCCGGGAGAGGACCATGTGTACTTCGTGGACAGCGACGCGCTCGCGCGCACGGTGACCGCGTATCTGCAGCAACCCGATGCCGCCACCGATGTGCGAACGTGGATCGCCATCATCCTGTGCATGACCGGCAACGGCTCTCGACTCGACGAGACCAAGCGATCGATGCTGTCGGCGCACGGTGCTCGCTTCTTGCGGCACTCGGACAGCACGTGGACGGCCCTCTTCGACAGCCCCAGCGCCGCCCTCCGATGCGCGCGCGCGTTGCGCGCACTGGGCGCCGGCAACGTGGGCGCGATGTCGTTGCACGTGGGCGCCTGCTCGGTCGCCGAGGGCGTACCCGTAGGCGCGGCCTACAGCCGGGCCGTCGAGGCCGCGCTCGCGACACGCCCCGGGCACATCGTACTCACCGGTATGCTGCGCGACATTCTCGCCGGGGCGGATGTGTCCGTTGCGGTGCACGCCCTGGCGGCTGGCGACAGCGACGCCCCGCCGTCCGCCATCTGGGCGCTCGTGGACTGACGGGGCCCCCGCACCACGCGAAAGTCACCACCCGAAGGTCACCACCCGAAAGTCACCACCCGTTCAGGTGGTGCGGACCACCTGGTGGCGTCGCGACGTTCTGGCGCACACGGCTCACCCGCGAGCCCTCACCGCGAGAACCCCATGCGATTTTCCACCTTTGTCCGAGCGTTCCTCATGATCAGTGCCACCAGCGCCGCCGTCGCCTGCAGCGACGACGCCACCGCTCCGGATCCGAGCGGCCCCGTCACCATTGCCATCGCGCAATCGCTCACGGGCCAAACCACGTCGGCCGGCGCGTTCACCATGACCGGCGCCCGCGCCGACAGCGGCAGCACGACCGAAGAACTGACCTTCGGCGGACCGCTCACGCAGTCGCCCGTCCCACTGACGTACGTGCGCACCCTCACCGGCAAGCAAGGCACGCTCACCGTGCGCGGCAGCGCGACGCTCACCTTCAGCAGCCAGACCGCCGCCTCGCTCGCCGGCACCTGGACGGTCGAGAAGGGAACCGGCGCCTACGCGAATACGACCGGCACGGGGACGATAACGGGCTCGGCCAACTTCGGTGCGACGCCGCCAACCGGCACGCTCACGTACGCCGGACGACTCGACCGCTAACTCCCGCGACTTCCGCGCGAACTACTTGCCCAGCTTCGCGCGGAAGAACGCAATCGTCTTCGGCCACGCCGCCACCGCGGCCGCGGTGTTCGGTGCATTCCCATCCTGCCCGCGCAGGAAGCCGTGTCCGGCGCCGTCGAAGATGTGCGACTCGTACGACTTGCCCAACGCCTTCATCGTGGAATCGGTGGCCGGAATCGTGGCGTTGATGCGCGCATCATTGCCGCCGTACAGGCCGAGCACCGGCGCCTTGATCGCCGCCATCTGATCGGCCGTCGGCGGCGACCCGTAGTACACCACCGACGCGCCGAGCCCGGGCGCCGTGGTGGCGTGCAGGAACGAACGGCCACCGCCCCAGCAGAAGCCCACAATGCCGTACTTCGGCAGCGCGGCCGGCAACGACATGCCGTACTTCGCGACGGCATCCAGAATGCGCGTGCCGATCTCCGGGGTGACCTGACCGATCGCCGCGCGCCCCTGATCGGGAGCGGGGTCAGCCTTGAGATCGCCAGCACGGAACATGGTGGTGAGATCGGGTGCGATCCCAATGAACCCGTCGGCGGCCAGCTGGTCGGCCACCGACCGCGTCCACGTGTTGATGCCGGTGTTCTCGTGCAGCGCGATCACCACTGGCGCTTTGTCTTTGCGCTCGGGGTACACCACCCACGCCATCACGCTGTCGGTGGCGTTCACCTTGATCGCCACCCACTCGGCGTGACGCGGCGACGCCGCGATGCGGGCGGCCGCCGTGCCGGCCGATGCGGGAACGCCACCGGCCTGCTGCGGCAACATGCTCGACGTGGCAGCATCGCCGCTCATCGACGACATGTCGTGATTGGCGTGCTCGTCGGCAGGCGTGGCGGGCGCCATCGGAGTCGGGGCCACGCTGGATCGTGCCCGTCCGGCAACGAAGCCGGAGCCGGCGAGGACAATGGCGGCCGTGAGGCCAAGAATCATGCGCATGGAGGCTCTCGGGAATGGTGAGTCTGCTCCCCTCAATCCAGGGCAGCCGTTCGAAGAGGCGATGCGCCAACCTACGGGCCGGCACGTTGGCCGGCCAGACCAATCGAGAGTAGGTTGCAACCACGGCGTCATCGACCGCACGACCGGTGAGCGCGTCGGCACCATGTCCGCGTTCATACCCCATGCCCCGAGGTGCACCATGCGCGCGCTCTCTCGCTCTGCACTGCTGCTGGTCGCCCTCACCCTGCCAAGCGTGGCGCGGGCTCAGGGCGTGACCGTGCAGAGTGTTGCCGACGTTCGCCTTTCGGGCGCGCTCGGCGTCGCAGCCAACATCGCCGCCAAGTTCGGTGGCGGCAGCATGCACGACATTGCCACCACCACCTACGTGTCGGGCCATCGCCTGCGCACGGAGTCGGCGTCGTCCGCGTCGATCATCGATGCCGATGCCGGCCGCATCACCACGATCGATCACAAACAGAAGTCGTACACGTCGATGACGTTCGCCGAGATGTCGGCCGCGATGAAGGAAGCCGCGCAATCGGCCAAGGAGTCGTCGGCCAAAGAGAAGTCCAAGGGCAAAGCCAAGGATGCGTCGTCGGACGATTCGGTCAGCTTCAAGTACAAGGTGGCAGTCGACCGCCCCGGTCAGCGTGAGAAAGTCTCGGGCTACGACGCGGAGCGCGTGTTCATTACCGTGACGATCGAAGCGCAGGTCGCGGCGGACGGCAAGCCGGACCAGTCGGTCGGCAACCTCGTGTTTCTACTCGACCAGTGGATCTCGAAAGACCCGCCGCAGATCGCCGCGCTCCGCGAATTCCAGCGCGCCTATGCCCAGAAGATGGGACAGGAATTCCGCGCACAAGTGCAAGGATTGCAGAGTGTCCTTGCCAATGATCCGCGCATGAAGAACGGCTTCGAGGCGGCAGCGAAAGAGCTGGCGAAGGTTCCCGGCATCGCCCTGAAGAGTTCGACATACGTGTCGCTACTGCCGGTTGATATGGAGTACGACCGTTCGCTCACGCTCGGCGATGGTGCCACGGCAGCCAAGGAAAGTGCGGCGAAGAAGGACGAGAAGCCGCAAGGCGGTGGATTCCGCGGTATGATGGGCGCCATGAAGGCCGCAGCCGAGAACGCCGCCAAGCAATCGGACAAGCAGAAGTCGGCACCGCCCAAGCAGTCGTTGCTCATGACGGTGACCGACGAAGTGAAGAGCATCACGCGCGGAGCCGTGCCCGCCGAGATGTTCGCCCCGCCGGCGGACTACAAGGAAGTCAAGCGGCCGTAGCGCGCGGTCATATGCCTCGTCTCTTCCGCGTGACCTCGACGATCGGCGCGCTTGTGCTCGCCGCGACTTTCGAACTCCCTGCGCAGCCGCGTGCCACCAATCCGGTGATTCCGGGCTGGTATGCCGACCCCGAAGCCCATGTGTTCGACGGTCGCTATTGGCTCTACCCCACCTTCTCAGCGCCGTACAACGCCCAGGTCTTCCTCGACGCGTTCTCGTCGAACGACCTGGTCACGTGGACGAAGCACGCGCGTATCGTCGACACGACCGCGATCACGTGGGCCAAGCGCGCCATGTGGGCACCGTCCATCGTGTTCAAGGACGGGTGGTACTACCTGTTCTTCGGCGCGAATGACATCCAGAACGATCAGGAGCGCGGCGGCATCGGTGTGGCGAAGTCACGCTCACCGCAGGGGCCGTTCGTCGATCATCTGGGTAGGCCGCTCATCGATCGCTTTCACAATGGCGCGCAGCCGATCGATCAGTTCGTGTTCCGCGACAACGATGGCGCGTACTACATCATCTACGGCGGTTGGCGGCACTGCAACATCGCGCGCCTGAACGACGACTTCACCGGCTTCATCCCCTTCCCCGACGGCAGCACCTTCAAGGAGATCACGCCCGCCGGATTCGTGGAAGGTGCGTTCATGCTGCGCAAGAACGACAAGTACTACTTCATGTGGTCCGAAGGCGGCTGGACGGGACCGAACTACGCGGTGGCGTACGCCGTCGGCAGCACGCCATTCGGACCGTTCGAGCGCGTCGGCACGATCCTGAAGCAGGACAGCACCGTGGCCACCGGCGCCGGACACCACTCGGTATTCCAGTCACCGACGAGTGGCACGTGGTACATCGCGTATCATCGTCGACCGCTTGGCGAGACCGATCGCAATCATCGCGTCGTGAGCATCGACACGCTGCACTTCGATGCGAAGGGCATGATTGCGCCCGTCGTGATCACCAAGGAAGGCGTGCGCGCCGATCCGATCAAGCGATAGTCGTCGGTTAGGGCGACTTCTTCTCGACCTCCGCAAGAAACGCACGCACCGCGGCGATGTACTCCGCCGGCTTCTCGCGCATGGCCGCGTGGGCGCCGCCCGGAATCACCACCAGTCGTGCATCCGGCATCGTCTTGCGGAACTCCTCGAGCGTGGTCGGACGCGCCTCGTCGAACTCGCCGGCGATGAAGAGCGACGGCGTGGTGATTTCGTCCATGTCGGCAGCGCGCGTCCATGACTTGAGTGACCCATTCGACAGAAACTCGGTGGGGCCCCACATCTGCCGGTAGATCGTGTCGTTCGATGCCACCCCTTCACAGCGGGCAATCGTTGGCGTCGGCAGCCGTCGGACATGACGCGCGTAGAACGAATCGGTGGCCGCCTTGTAGGCAGGTGAATCCAGCGTGCCGGCCTTCTCGTTGTCGTCGAGCACTTTCTGAATCGATTCCGGCAATTGCTCACGCAAGCTGTCGGCATCGGCAATCCATCGCGGTGTGGAGATGAGCGGGCTGCTGAAGATCACCGACTTCACGCCCGAGGGCTTCGCCACGATCATGTACTCGGCCGCCAGCGCGCCACCCCACGAATGTCCCAGCAGATGCACCGAGTCGAGCTTGAGCGCACGGCGCACCGCCTCGACCTCCTGCACGAAACGCGGGAAGTTCCAGAGCGACGTGTCGGTGGGATGCTCGGAACGTCCGGAGCCCAGCTGATCGTAGAAGATCACGGGTCGCTCGTTGGCGAGCGGAGCCAGCACTTCGAAGCGGCATGACGTGCCACCGGGGCCACCGTGCATGGCCAGCAACGGCACGCCAGGCCCGTTGCCGATCTTGCGATACCACACCTTGCCGCCCGGCACATCGATCACGCCTTCCTGCGAGGGGAAGGTATCGGTCGCCGCCGCGAGCGTGCTGTCGGCGGCGGTATCAGCCTTCGGTGAACAGGCGGCGACGGTGCACGTCGCGACGATCGCAACGGCGGCGCTGACACGCGGCACGAGACGGAATGAGATCATCCGTCAATGATGCGACGATGGCCGCCGCTTGTCGAGCAAGCGGCGGCCATCGCGGTCCATCGGTGATCTCAGTTACATCGCCAACGCTTGCAGATCCTGCAGCGCCTTCTTCAGCATGTCGACCTTCGCCGGATCGCAGCTGCGGCTTCCCTCGACATCCGTCACGAGCTTGGCGAGCGCGCTGTTGCGCGCCGCACCGTTCACCTTCTCGGCGTTCGCGATCTGCGCGCGGATGTCGCCGATCTTGGCCGGCGCCACACAGCCCTTCCGCTCGAGCTGGTCCGTGTACGCCTTCGCCAGCGCGAAGCTGGGCGGCCACGAGATCTTCGGCTGTCCCTGCGCGTTGAGGTAGTCCCACTTCACCGTGTTGGCCGCATCGATCTCGTTCTGCGAGATGAACTCGCTCGGTACCAGCTGCGCCACGTCCATACCGCGCGCAATCTCCGAGCTCACAATGTTGCCGTTGTACCAGTACACCGACCACGAACCGCCCATCTCCATGCGCGTGCTGTCCACCGGACCACGGTCGAAGCTGGCGATTTCCTTCGGGTGCGCCGCATCGGTCCAATCGAACACCGAGATGCCACCCTGATACCACGACTGCACCATCACGTCGCGCCCCGGAATCGGAATCAGCGAGCCATTGTGCGCCACGCAGTTTTCGTTCTTGGTCTGGTACGTGGGAATCTTGTAGTAGCTCTGGAACACCAGCTTCTTGTTCACGATGTTGAAGATCGCGTTCGCACCCCATTCCGGCTTGTCGAGCGGACGGCACTTGGGCGAACCACCACCGCCCCACTCGTCGCTGAACAGCATCTTCGTGCCATCGTTGTTGAACGTGGCCGAGTGCCAGTAGGCGAAGTTCGAGTCGGCCACGGCATCGAGGCGCACCGGGGCCACCGGGTTGCTGATGTCGAGCAAAATACCGTGTCCTTCACAGGCGCCGCCGGCCAGGCCGAGCGCCGGGTACACCGTGATGTCGTGGCACTGTGAGCCTTCGCTCACCGCCGTGGCCGCTGCGGGCGGCTTGTCCATGCCCTGCGCCGACAGAATGCGCATCACGTTCGTGTTCACGATCGGTCGCGCGGCCGCCGTGTCGGCCGCCGTCGCAACGGTCGCACCGCGCGCCTTCACGATGCTGTCGATCACCGGCTTGATGAACTGATTCGGCAGAATGACTTCTTCGTTCATCGCCGGAATCATGATCGTAAAGGCGCCCTTGGCCTTGGCGGCATCCATCTCGGCCTTGTCAGCGGCCGATGCACCATGGCTTTTGGCGGCGCCGAGTCCGGCGAAGATATTCGCGCGTCCGACGACCGCGGCGGCGGCGGGGTTCGCGAGTGGCACCTTGATGATCTCGATGCGCAAACGCGAGGAATTCGCTTCCGTGCTCGGCGCCGCTACACACTCAGCGAGCTCACCAGCCGGGCGAATGCCCGACGAACCCGAGACGTAGATGTAGACGTTGTTCTTGTCCTTCGGGTCTTCGAGCACCGTATGCGTGTGCGAGCCACGGCACGTCTGCACGTTCGCGACCAGCTTCGGCTCACGGATGTTCGTGATGTCGAAGATGCGCACGCCGCGCACGCGATCCTTGCTCACGACGTCCTTCACACCGCCCGGCTTGCAGTCCACGCGGCCGTTCATCGCTTCGGCCGACATGAACATCAGGTTCTTGTACACGCTGACGTCGTTCTGCGACGCGGGGCACTCGTAGGCCACGACGAGCTTCGGTGCCGACGGGTTGCTGATGTCCCACACCACCGGGCCGTTGTAATTGCCCTGAATGACGTAGTTGCCGGTGAAGGCCAGGTCGGAGTTCGTCTCACCGAGGAAGCCCTTCGGCGAGACGGCCTTGGCGACGACCTTCAGGTTTGAGGTGTACTCGGCGGCGTCGAAGAGACCGGCCTTGAGGTTGTTGCGGGGGTCACTGGCGGGCGACGGCGCGGTGACCGGCTTTCGCGGAGCGCAGGCGGCGAAGGCCGTCGCGGCGGCAACGGCCAGCACGGCGCGGATGGGAAGAGCGTGCATTCGGATCGGCGGGTGTCGGGAGGAAGGAACGTGCGACGTGACGATAGAGGGAGTCTATCGCCCGTCACAGGGTTCGGCAGGGCTATAAGGACCGTACGGCGTGGTGGACGGATCGTTTCGCCCAGGTGCCTCGGTCAGGTGGGATAGCTCGAGCGCAATCCGAAGTAGAGCAGGCTGCCCGTCAACAGCACGACGGCGATGGTCACGCCGGCGACCCAAGCCACCGTTCTGCGGCCGTCGAACTGCCGCAACGTGACCTCACTGAGGTCGGCTCGCGCCACCGCCACCCGTTCGCGGGTGCCGTCCTTGTTGAGCTGAATCCCCACCAGGCTGTCGGCGCCGACCTGCACGTTCCAGAGTTCTTGCTCCTTACCATCAGCCAGCCGCACCAGCATCCGGCCAACGCGCCTTCCCTGCACTGGCTGCAGCGCCTCATTCGGACGACGCGTAGACGCGCCCCACGTCGTGCATGCCGACAACGAACCGACAGCGAGTATCCCCATCACCACCCGCCGCGCCCCCGCCCCCGTGCGTCTCACTCGAGCCGATCCCGCGTCGCCACCAGCTGCTCGATCGCGTCAGCCACATGACTCGCGTCGATGTGATGATCGCCCCGGGCAATCCGCAGCCGGTAGGCTGCCATCAGGACATCGGCATCACGGAAGCCCGAGGGTGTCTCGAACTTGTAGCACGCGAGTTCGACCTTCAGTCCGTTCGGATCGCGGAGATAGATCGAATCCATGAAGCCGCGATCCCGCTGGATGAACGAAATGCCACGCTGCTCGAGTCGCGCGGGGGCCTGCTGAAACGTGGCCCGCGACACGTTGAACGCGATGTGCTCCACGCACCCGACCTCGCGCGGTGCCGCGCGCCCCGCGTCGCCGTGTGCTTCGTTGGTGAACACCGTAAGCAGACGTCCATCACCCGGATCGAAGTAGAGATGATTCTCCGCCTCGAGCCCCAGATTGGGCTGCTCGAAAATGAACGGCATCCCCAGCACGCCCTGCCAGAAGTCGATGGCGGACTGTCGTGTGGAGCCGACGAGGGTGATGTGGTGGACGCCCTGCACCTGAATGCGCTGCATTGTTACTCCGGCGGAAAGTCAAACGCGCCCGGCAATTCAACGAGCACGGAGAACATGAGGCGGCCGCGTGCGTCATGCAACACGGCCTACCCTTGACTCCACGGGTTCGAACAGGGTAGCGCCTCCCGCGAAATGCGCTCGCCACGAATGCGGAACAGGCCGAGCAACGGCACCGTCATCTCTCCCTCGATGCGCATCGGACCGATGGCGTCCTGTGTCACGCGCAGCGGGCGGTCGGGGATGAAGATGAATGGCGCATTGCGTCGCAGCGCACGAATGGAATCCGGTAACGCGCGTAGTGAATCGACGGCGGCAGCAGACGCCAGGCGTCGGCGCTCTCGCCAGCGTTCGAGTTCGTCGGCCGTCAGGAGAACATCGAGCAATCGCTGATCGATGCCGCCCTTCCACGCGCCCGTGCCATCGGCGGGCATCGGACCGTGCCAGTCGAGGTCGACATACGCGATGGTCGCTCGGTCAGACACGTAACAATCTTTGGCGAGACGCTCGAGCACCGTCGCCGCAGTGGCGCTGATATAGTATCCCTCCGGCAGACGCGGCACGCGCGCCGTGTCGGGAACGCCGCGCATCGAGTCCTGCAACGACGACACCGTCGTCGCGACCCGGAGATACATCGTCCGCGGGGGCAGACTGTCGAGGACAACGCTCAGTCGAAACGTGCCTGCAACCGGGACGCGAACGGCGCGAGCCCTCGCCGTCGCGAACTGCGACCGCGCGTTGTAGACGAATGAGCTGACCGGATATCGATCCGCGATGGATGCGTCTGCCCGTACCCGTGCAATCCACGCCAACGCCGCGAGTGTATCCGGTTCGCGACCCGGCACGGGCAGCGCATCGTAGAATGACAGCAACGCGCGCGCGCTCAGTCGCGGCTCGCGTGAATACACGCCGTCGAACCCATTCGCCGCAGGCAGTACCTCACGGTACGGCTGGAAGTGCACACCGGTGATATCGAAGGTGGGAATGCCTTGCGCCCACTCGGCCCGCGGACGCAACCGCGCGCGGAACAGTCCGCTCAGCGAATCGGGGAGCCACCGCGCACTTCGCCCCCATGACACCGGAGTACAATCGGACGCATAGTCCCATGGCACCAACACGACCTCGCGCGTATCTCGCGGCAAGGCCGCGCGCGCCCGATCGCCCAGGCGGTCCACGCGTACCCGCTGACCGTACGCCACGCGCGCCGCCCCGTTGCCGGAATGCCCCATCGCCACGATCGGGCGACGCGATCCGTCGCCCGCCAGCACCGTGTCGGCTAATGGCGAGCCGATGAACGCGATCAGGAGCGGGTCGTTGATCTCCCACGGCGCTCTGAGTGAACAGGCAGCGGCCGAACGAGTCAGGCCGGCCAGCATCATCGCGATCGCGGCCCAGCGGTACCGCAAGGTCAAGCGTGCTTTCATCGATTCAGCCCATTGAAGTGGCACTCGCCTTGTCACAGACTACGCCTGTGACGTCTTCGTGGTCAAGCATTGCACGCGCGTGGCACCGGTCGTTCACCCGGTCGCCGCTTCGTCACGCACTCGCGTTGCTCACCGCTTCCGTGAGCCTCACCGCGTGCCACTGGGTGCGCACCGGCGATCCCGCGCCCTTTCGCCCCGTTGCCGCAGCACAGATCAAGTCCGTCGGAGACTGCGCGACCACCGCCAGCTGTCACGACTCCGTCGACATCGTGGCCATGGGTGTCAGCGGCTTCCTGTTCATCCCATGGCGCGACAGCACGCAGGTGGTGATGACGCCGCCGTCGTACACCAACCCCACGCTGTGGTGGACGGTGTTCGGCAATTGGCTGTTCGGTTCGTCCCCGAATGAGGCGCGCATCGCCCGCCGCCTCCGTGATCTCCCCGCCGCCGGACCAGACCGCCTGTCTCGCGTGCGCGCCGTGCTCGTCGGGCACGGACATTATGATCATCTCATGGATCTGCCGCTGCTGGCGCGCGATCTCCCCAACGCTACCGTTTTCGGCAGCCGCAGCGTGGTGAACACGCTCAACGCGGTCCCCGCCTTCGGCGGCGTGACCGGGGCCGCGTCTCGACTGGTGGCAGTGGATGCACTGGCGGGCGTGACCGCCGATCAGCCGGGACGCGCCATCCCCGTGGGCGACATGGTGCGCGTGCGCGCGATCGCCTGGGAGCACGCACCGAACTTCGGCACGCATGTCATCGCCCGCGGTACGGTCGAACCGGCCAGCACGTCACTGCCACGCGGCATCTTCGGCTGGAAATTGGGACGTGTCTACGCGTACGCCATCGATATGCTCGATCGCGATGGCCGCGTCGGCAGTCGCATCGTGGTGCACGACGCCGGCGCATCCCCCGAGGTCGTGCGTCGGGGCGTCGACGTCATCGGCACCATGCCGCCGGCGCGGACCACGATCGTGGTGATTACCGCCGCCAACTTCGATCAGGAACCCGCATACCCCGACATTCTGCTCGCCAGCCTCGCACCGCAGCACGTGCTGCTTGGGCACTGGGAGGACTTCTTCCGGTCTCCTGAAAAGGCGGAGCGCGTGGTGCGGGGCATTCACGGACAACGCCTCATCGACGTGGTGCAGCGATACCAGGGCGATCAATGGACGGCGTTGCGGGCCGGCGCGACGCTTCGGGTGCGTTACTGACATAGACTCGCTGGCGCATCGGCGCGGAACTTCCCCTGACATCGGGGTAATAGCTGACATGCAGACCACCTACCACTTCCTCTCGGCTTCGAGCGCCTTTCGCGACGCGCCGATTTCGCGCGCGACCACGTCGCGCGGGTTCGTGTAGGGCCAGCCTCGCACCGCGCTTTGCGCCCGGTGCTCCGTTCGGTCACCACGTCTCCGCCCCGCCTGCGCTTCGCGCTGTGCGGGGCTTCGACTATCTGCTGCCGCCATGTACGCACCGCTGGAGTCCCGGCGATGCGTCGCCATCGGCTACCCATTCTGCCCGTTGGGAGACCCCCATGCTCCGCACATCACGCACATTCACGACGGCCCAGCTCCGCAGCCTCGTGCAGGACCTCAACACCGAACGCGCGCGCCTGGAGCGCACGCTGTCGCTCGATTTCGACCCTAAGGAGATCGCCGTGGGCGTGCACACGGAAATCGCGGCGCGCCGCGATACGCTCGTGGCCGCACTCGAGCGCATCGCCGACGGGTCGTACGGCGTTTGCGACCGCTGCCAGCAGGACATTCCGCTCGGCCGCCTCATCGTAATGCCCGAGGCCACGCACTGTGCTGTCTGTCCGGCGCTGCCGTAGTGCCTGCGGTCGACTCACGCATGGCAATCCGCTCATGCGTGAGTCGACTAGATTCCGCTCATGAGCTTCCCGACTCCCTCCGCCGGCTCGCGCCGATGACTGAGCCGCGCCCCGTCGATCCCCTGCATGGCGTCACCCTCAAGGCGATGGTCGAGCATCTCGTCGAGCGATACGGCTGGGATGGACTGGGCGATCGCATCGATATCCGGTGCTTTACGCACGACCCGAGCGTGAACTCCTCGCTCAAATTCCTGCGCAAGACCCCGTGGGCGCGAGCGAAGGTGGAGTCCCTGTACCTGCATTCGGCGGCGCATCCGCGGAAAACGCCGAGGACGCCCGAGACGGTCGAGACGCCAACGGCACCTGCGGACGAGTAACGAGCACTACCCGCCGCAGCTCACCCGCTTCATGCGAATGTCCATGCCGCGCGTCTTGCCATCGCGCTCGGCAGAAATGCGCGCCACGATGGAATCGGCAGACAACCGGCGGTAGGCGATCCGCTGCGGAAAGTCGTGCGCCGGATTTTCGAACACCGCCAGCGTATCGGATGTCAGCACTGCCGGAAATGCCGTAGGCGCCCGCCCGTTGGGCTGCGCAATGTACGCGAGTCGTCCACTGTCGGTCACGATGCGCAGCGCTTCCCACGCACGCATCGCACCACCGCCCACGGTGCGGCTCATACCCACCATCGCCCCTCCCGCCGGCGCCATCCACGTCTCGTGTGTGATGCTGGCCGCCGAACGCTGCTCCCAGCACCCGGCCATCCACGCCATCCGCGCGACGTCCAGCGTGGGCGGCTGCTGGGCGAATGCAGCAACACCGAAGGCCATGCTGGACACGACGACCATACGAAGCGACATGGGACGACACACTCCAGAAGGAAGCGGGAACGCGCGACTGGTGGCAGGTCGCGTGGCGACGCTGCACCATACAGGTAGCACAGGATCGCGCCTTGGACAAATGCGACAACCGCCGCTCTCGGAGAATCGCCATGCAGTACGTCGAATGGGACGCGGGTGTCGCGACCAATGACCGTGTTCGCTGCTGCTGGACGCTGCGCGGCCCTAACGCCGGCTCCGACGGCGAACCCGCCGAACCCGCTGAACCCGCCCTCCCCGACGGCTGTCCCGAACTGATCTTCAATTTCGGCGATCCATTCGAGCACGTGAGCGACGACGGCACCGTGCACCCGCAGCCGACGTGCTTTCTTGTTGGCCAGATCACGGCGCCATTCGTCGTACGACCCACCGGCTCGGTCGACCTGCTCGCGGTTCGCTTCGAAGCAGATGGCGCATCGGCGTTGTACCCCGATCTATCGCAGCTCACGAACACGTGGGCCGATGCCGCGCACCTGCGCGATGCGACACTGCCCGCGCTGTGGCGCACCATGTGTGGACAGGACGACGACCAGCGCCGCGCGACGCTGCTCACGTGGCTGGCCCGGTACGCGCACGCGCCGTCGTCGGCCGACACCGTGGTGCACGAACTGGTGCATGTCATTCGCACGGATGCTGGCAACAGCGATCCCGATCGCTCAGTCCAGGCACTGGCCAACGCCCACCGTGTATCTCTGCGCACCGTGCAGCGGCGTTTTCTCACGCAGGTCGGTGTGTCACCCAAGCTCCTCTCGCGCATCGTGCGCTTCCATCGGGTCTGCCTGGCCTGGCGGTATGAACCAGACACGCTGGCGCGCGTGGCGGCCGACTGCGGCTACTACGATGAATCGCATCTCGTGCGGGACTTTCGCGCGTTCGTCGGCGAGCCGCCGGCAGCCTTCCTGAACTCACTCGCCGCGTTCACGACACTCTTCTTGTCGCGGCCGCGTAGGTAGCGCCATGATCACCACCAGACACGTCGTAGGCACGCTACTGCTCGCCGTGGCGAGTGCGTCAGCCCGCGCCACCGCGCAGACGCCGGTGCGTGCACAGCCGAGTGCACAAGCCACGCTCGACTCGGCGACGCAGGCCCGCGCGCTTTACCGGGCCGCCTCGCAAGCCGCCTCACCAGGCGATGCCGTACCGTTGCTGCTGCGCGCGGCCCGCTCGTGGCCCACGCAGCCTGCATACTGGATCGCGGTCGCCCGTTCGGCCGCACGCGCCGCAGACACCGCCGTCGTGCTCGAGGCGCTCAACGCGTTGGCCAGCTTGCACGCCGGAGCGGCGGTGCTCAGTGACAGTGCGCTCACGCGCCTGATAACAGCACCGGGTGTTGCCGCGGCGATGAAGCAGGTCGCACGCACCACCGCGCCCATTCCCAGTGGCCGCGTCGTCGCCACCCTGCACGACAGCACCGTGTTCGCGGAGGGCATCGACGCCGACCCACGCACAGATGCGCTATATGTGGCGAGCGTGCGCCATCGTACGATCTACGAGATCTCGCGGGCCGGCCGCGTGCGCGATCTGCGACTGCCGCGCGTCGCCAACGTGGGGAGCATCCTCGGTGTCCGAGTCGCGAAGGACGGGCGCACGCTCTACGCCACCATGGCTGGCCTGCCCGTGGGACTGGGGTATGCGCCGGCCGATTCGGCGATCGCCGCCCTGGTGCGTATTCGCATCGCCGACGGCACGATCGAAGCACGATGGGACGTGCCGCGCGACGGAGCGCGTCATCTGCTCGGCGATCTCGTGGTCACCAACGACGGCACCGTCTACACGAGCGATTCGAATGCGCCGATCCTGTACAGGCTGCGCGTCGGAGCGTCGGCGCTCGAGCCGATCCGGCATCCGCTCTTTCGGTCATTGCAAGGCATTGCCTGCGTGCCCGGATGCGCGCAGCTCATTGTGGCCGACTACTCGCACGGATTGCTCCGCGTCGATGCGGCCACGCACGCGGTCGCACGCATCGGCGATGCCCCCGGTACGACATCGCTCGGCATCGATGGCATCATCTGGCATGGCAAGGGGCTGATCGCGGTGCAGAACGGCATCGCGCCCAGCCGCATTGCCCGTTTCGTCTTGGACTCCACGCACACGCGTGTCGTCCGCGTTGACGACGTGGATCGACAGCCGGCGTTGGCCGATGAGCCGACCATCGGTACGCTCTGGCGTGGCGCGTTCGTGTATGTTGCGAACAGTCAGTGGGAGAAGTTCGGCGACGACGGCCGTCGAATCCCCGGGACCGCACTACGCCCCACGTTGGTGATGCGCGTTCCACTTCCGCCCCGTTGATGCGCGAATCCCCTGCGCTGCTGGATCAAGGCTTGCAAAGCATGGACTCGATTCACGGTCTGACTCCGTCGATTACGGCTGAGTCCGGCCTTCGGGTTGCCGTTCCAGGTTGGAGCGGACTGCCCTCACCGAACACCAAGGAATCGAGCCTATGTCGATAATCGCCCGTACCACCATCCTGCTGTCCACGCTGGCTATCGTCGCTGCCTGCGGCGAGAAGAAGAGCGAGAATACCATGGCCGATTCCACGGCGATGGCAGCGGATACGACCGCCATGGCCCCGGCCGAAGCGGCACCGCTCACCGATCCGAACATCGTGTACATCCTCGATCAGGCGAGCGCGTCCGACAGCGCACGCGGCGCCTTGGCGCAGACCAAGGCCACCAGCAAGGATGTGCAAGACTTCGGCAAGATGATGGTGGGCGAACATCATGGTCTCCGGGTTGCCGGACTCGACCTCGCCAAGAAGCTCTCGGTGACGCCGATGGCGCCCGCTGGCGATCAGAGCGAGGCGATGGCCGCGCAGGAGATGACGGTGCTCGAGTCAACCGCCAAGGGTGCGGCGTGGGACAAGGCCTACATCGACTACGAAGTGACGTATCACCAGGCCGTACTCGAGACGGCCACGAAGGCCCTCGGTGTCGCGCAGAATCAGGAGTTGAAGGATCTCATTAACACGGCCGCGCCCGTGATTCAGAAGCATCTCGACCGTGCGCTCGAGTTGCAGAAGAAAATGAGCGCGATGTAAGTGAGTTCCACCCCTGTGGATCTTCGCACGGTTGCGTCCGACGCCACTCGTTCCTGGTTGGAGCGGGCGGTGATCGGGCTGCAGCTCTGCCCGTTTGCCAACGCGGTCTATCTGAAAGACCAGATTCGCATCACGGTCAGCCTGGCGAAGACCACAGGGGAACTGCGGGACGCACTCGACACCGAGCTACGCGCGTTGTCGCAGACCGATGCCAGCGTGGTGGATACGACGCTGCTCATCCACCCGATGGTGCTCAATGACTTTCTCGACTTCAATGATTTTCTCGCTGTGGCCAACGATGCCGTTGATGCCTTGGGACTGCGAGGCGTCGTGCAGATCGCGAGCTTTCATCCGGCCTATCAATTCGCCGGAACGACAGCAGAGGACATCACGAATTTCACCAATCGCTCACCGTATCCCATGCTGCAGCTGTTGCGTGAAGGCAGCGTGAGCAGAGCGATCGCCGTCTACCCGGACGCGCACAACATCTACCGGCGGAATATCGAGACCATGCGTCGCCTTGGCGCGGCCGGCTGGGCCGGGCTGAAACTCGAGGCTCCTGCGCTCCCGCGCACCGCGGACTGACGCGCGCTACATCCTCGGCAGGTAGAACAGCAAATCGAGTGATGGCGGTGCGATTCCCTGCATACGCAGCAGCATGCAGATCTGCGCCGTGTGACGCATCTCGTGAAACATCACGTGATTGAACAGACCGCTCACCGTGTATCGCTCATCGGGCGCGTCGTGCACGGTCACCACGCGCGCCAGCTCCTCGTTGTTGAGCGCCGTGAGATAGCCGAGGGTACTCGCTTCCACCGCCTGCCAATACTCGAGGAGATCGGCGAGGGCGAAGGGCGCATACTCGGGGCCGCCCGTCGTGGCCGACAACGCCGGAAACGTATCGAGCACCGGCGGCAAGCGGCGGATGTCCTCGTGCAGCCATCCGTCTTCGACGGCCGCCACGTGGAATACCAAATCTTTAATGG
>CAWJMR010000045.1:0-60543 GCA_963843965.1 uncultured Gemmatimonadaceae bacterium | reverse complement strand
CGCACCACCGGCGCGAAACCGATGCGCCGCACTTCGAGGCGCGTGACGCCGACGGGGACGTTGCGGAGGACAAACCGACCCACCGAGTCGGAAAGCGCCGCGAGCACGTTGCCCGACTCAGTGGCCGGGACACGGATTACCACTCCCGGGATCGCTTCGCGAGTGGCAGCGCTCACGACCCGTCCGAGAATCGTGCCGGTGGATTGCGCGGCGAGCGCGGTCGGCAGACAGATGCCGAGTGCCAGCGCCAGGAAAGACAATGTGTTCATGCTGACAAACTACGGGGCGACTGGAAACGATCCCAGTCGCCCCGTGTCTTACCGCGCGATGGTCAGGCGGCCTGTAGCTGCCGGCGCCCGAAGTTGCGCATGGGCAAGGCGGGTCGGTCGTCGCTGAGGGCGAAGGTGAGGACCATATCCTTGAGTGACTGCGCCTGGGCCAGCAGCTCCTGCGCCGACGCCGCGGACTCCTCGCTATTCGCGGCGGCCAACTGTGTCACGCGGCCCATCTGGTCGGTGCCTTCGAGGATCTGCTCGATACCCTCGGCTTGCTGCCGGCTCGCCCCCGCAATATCGGTCACGACGGCACTCACCTGGGCCACCGCCGCCGTGATTTCGGTGAAGTGGGCGAGCATGTCGCGATTGATCGCACCGCCGCGCTGGGAATCTTCGATCGACCGCTCGATGACCGCCGCCGATAGCTTGGCGGCGTCGGCACTGCGCCGGGCCAACGAGCGAACTTCCTCGGCGACCACGGCAAAGCCACGACCGGCATCACCCGCGCGCGCCGCTTCCACCGCCGCGTTGAGCGCCAGCAGATTCGTCTGGAACGCAATCTCGTCGATGGTCTTCATGATTTTCGACGTCTCGCCGGCGGAACGCTGAATCGCTTCGATCGCGTCGGTGAGGCGCTGCATGCTTGCGGCGCCAAGCTCCGCCCGCTCCCGAGCCTTCTCGCTCATGTCATGCGCGGTCGTCGCCGACTTGGCATTGTGACGCGCCAGCGACGTCAGCTCTTGCAGTGACGCCGTGATCTCTTCGATCGAGGCCGCCTGCTCGGTGGCGCCTTCGGCCATGCCCTGACTGCCGCTGGCCACCTGACCCGATGCCGCCGACACTTCATCCGACGCGTTGTGCACGTCGCGCATCGCCTGCTCGAGCTGTTCCAATGCGCCGTTCAGCGACGTCTTGATCCGCGCATGATCGCCGGCGTAGTCGCCCATGATGCGCACGCCGAGGTCGCGGGTGGCGACTTTGTCGAGTACGTCCGTTGCCTCCAACACGGGCGCGGCACTGACCGCCAACATGTCGTTGATGCCATTGAGCAGACCGAGGTAGGCGCCGTCGAAGTCATTCGTGCTCGCTCTGGCCGAGAGCTGCCCGGCGCGCGCCGCGGTCACCAAGGCCGAGATCTCCGCATCGAGACGGCGCAGTGTGGTCGCGCTGCGATTCATGCTTTGCGCCAGCACATCCTTGGGGGAGCGCTCGGTCACAGACGCGGACAGGTCACCGCGACTCACGGCGTCGGCAGAAGCCGCCGAATCAGCCACGAAGGCACTGACATCGCGAAACGATTGCGCCAGCGTGCCCAGCTCATCGCGGCTCTCATAGGTGACGGCGAACGACGTATCCCCCACCGAGAGGCGCTCGGCCACGCGAGCCATCTCGGTGATCGGCTCGCGCACCAGCTTCACGATCCAAGTGGCGGCCGCACCGACGGTGACCAGCGTGATCACGGCGCAGAGGAGGAGCTGCAGCATCGCGGCATTTGCTGCGCTGCGGGCCGACGCGGACAGTGCGGCGGCCTCGGCGGACACCAAGTCGCCAAGCTTCGCCAGCATCGGCTCCAGGTCGCTGAATCGCTGATCGAAGTCGGCCGCCAGCTGGTCCGCTGTAGCGGCGTGCCCAAACACGGCCGCGACGACCGCCGGAGCGGCATCGACATACGCCGTTACGTCGGCGCGGATCGAGGCGGCGTGGGTGCGCACCGCTTCATCGGTCGTGGAGCGCGTCACCGAGTCGAGACTGGCCAGCAGTTCGACCCCGTTCGCAGTCGCCTCGTCACGCAAACTTACGCCGCTCCCGCCAGACAACCCGGCCAGGTCCGCCGCCTTTACGCGCGCTGCCAGCACCGTGGCGCGCAACGCGTCATGCATCATGTCCGCTTGCATCTGACTGCGCTGCACGCGAACCGTGTTTTCGAGCAATTGCGCCGTGGAGGTCAGGCGCGAAAGTCCTTGTGAGGCGACAATAGCCACAATGACAGTGGCAACAACGCCAAGCAGGCCAAGTCCGAACAGTTTCTGACGCAGAGAGAGACGATGCATGTTTCCCATGAGAGTAAGAGGGACGCTTCGTCGCGCCCCGTCCCAGATGATCGACTGGTAAGTGGGATACTGGAGTGCCGAAATGCGGACACTTTGTCACGCCGCGGGCACAATCGTCACATTGAACGACGACCGACCCTCCCCTCGGGCTGCGTGCCGTGAGATCATTCCCGTCGGGTAACACCGACCTAGGTCCCAGCGCGGACGGCGTCGACAACGTCCTTACTGACCTCACTCGCTTCCAGGAGCCTTTTCGGGATGTCGTTGCACGCACGCCGCGCCGCACTGGGCGCTCTTAGCTTCGCACTGGGTCTGTCGCCCGCCGCCCTCCCGGCCCAAGCCGCCGCGCAACTGCCGCACGTCAGCGTGATGCTCAGCGGCGCGGTGGATACGCGCACCGCGTCGCACAACGAGCCGATCGATGGCGCGTTTCGCACGATGGCGGTGCAGCTCTCGCGTCCGCTGTTCACGGTTGGCGGCATGCATGTGGCGTGGCTTGGTGAGATCATGCCGGTCATGCTGGTGACCGCCGGGGCGCCCCCCAACCGTATCCCGACGCCACTCACGAACCCCGCCGAGGCCAACGATCCGCGGCGACTGGCCCGCTATGCCGTGCGCGATGCGTACGGTGTGGGCTTCGCGCCGTTGGGAGCGGAGGCCGCGTTCTCCCTGAGCGAGAAGACGCACTTCCTGTTCAACGTGACGTCAGGCGTGGCGTGGTTCTCACGCGTGGTGCCGTACGGCAAGGCCACGCAGGCCAACTTCACTGTGGCGCCCGGGCTGTTCCTGGAACGGCGCATCGGCAGCCGACAGGCGCTGGCCGTGGGGTATCAGCTGCATCATTTGTCCAATGCCAGTATGGGCGGTGCGAACCCCGGCATGAACTCGCACATTTTTTCACTGCGGGTGTCGAAGCTGCGATAGGAAAAGCGGGGCCCGGAGAAATCTCCGGACCCCGCTGTGTTTTCCGCTGTGCTCACGGAACGATCACCTTCGGCTTCGCCGGCTTCGTGCCGTTCAATCGCGGGCGCGGACCGTTGCCGACTTCCACCACGAGATCCTTGATGTAGTTCGCGATCTTCGCATAGTGCGGATAGTCGATGAACTCGGGCTCGTCGCTGCGCTGGTGATAGTCGCCGTGCAGGCCGGTAAAGAAGAACGCAATCGGCACACCCTGCTGCGCGTAGTTGTAGTGATCGCTGCGGCCGTAGATGTTGTTGTAGCCGCTCCAGGCGATCGGCTCGTCGAACTTGTAGTCGAAGGTGAGCGGCTTGCTCTGCTTGCTGTTCACCGCCTTCACGGTTTCGCCCAGGTCCTTCGAGTCGAAGAACGACCCCACCACGCCCACGTAATCGGGTCCGCCACCGGGCAGATCTTCGGCGCGGCCACGACCGATCATGTCCACGTTGAGCTGTGCCACGACCGAGTCGATGGGCACCGTGGGATTGCGCGTGAAGAACGCCGATCCCACCAAACCGCCCTCCTCGCCGGTGTGCCAGATGAACAGCGTGGAACGCTTGGGCTTCACCGGCATCGCCATCATCGCTTCGGCGATCTCCAGCACGCCCATCGAGCCCGAGCCGTCGTCGTCGGCGCCGTTGTTGATGGAGTCGAGACGCGCCTTGGGATGCACCTTGCGGATGCTGTCCATGTTCACGCGAATCGTCGTGAGGATATCGGGCCCGAGTCCCTGCATGTTATTCGCGAGCAGGAGCTTGTTCTTCTCGATGTTGAAGGCGCGAATCGAGTCCTTGTCCACCGGCGTCGTGATGCCCACGTGATCGTTGTGAGCGCCGATCGCGACGTACTGGTGCCTGAGCACCGGGTCACTGCCCGGCACCACCGCGACCACGTTGCGCGCCCAGTCGGTGGGCGTCTCCACGAAATCCAGCGACGCGGTCACGGTGCCGCCCTTCAGGCCGGCCGAGAGTCCGTCGATGTTGCTGCGCTTGAACAGGCGCGCCGCGGCATCGCGCGTGAGGCGAATGGTGGCCTGCGGCTGCAGCGTGGCGATCTGCGCTTTGAGCAGGGCAATGGAGTCCACCGGCCCGCGGGCCGCACCGGCACCGGCGGGTGCACCGCGTCCGGGCGCGCTCGAGGTGGCCACGATGGGCTCATTGAGAGCCACCCGCTGTGCCGGCGAGAGCGCATCCAGATCGATCGTGGCAATGGCCACGGCGTCGTCGAACCGTGAGCGGGCCGGCGCGGCCCCGCCGCGCACGGCGAAGGCCTGTCCCTGCCCCCCACGAGGACCGTTCGGGTTGGGCAGCAACACCACGAACTTGCCCGCGGCATCGGCCGCTGAGATCTGCGTGGTGGAGTCGCCCTGCGTGCCGCCGAATACCACCTCGACGCCGGTAATCGGGCGCGGCGCGCGCTGGCCCGGCACGGCGACGAAGTCCGAGTTCCACTCGATGGGATTCCCGTCGACCGTCAGGCGCGAATGGTCGGTGAACTTCCGCAGATGGTACGGCAACGTCTGGAAATACGTGCCGTTGTCACCGGCCGGCAGCAGTCCGAGCCGCTTCACCTCGGCGGCGATCATGTCGGTGCCCTTCTTGTTGCCGACACGACCGACCTGGCGGCCGAGCATGGAGTCATCGGCGAACTGGTAGAGGCGGATCTGCAAGTCGCGCACGTCGATGGCGGCCTTGGTCGGCGCCGGCTTGAGCGTGGCGGGATTGCCGTACTGGTTGGTCTTGGCCGCACCTTGCGCGGTCAGCAACGCGGGAAGCGTGGCCAGACCACACACGGAGGCAGCGAGGGACAAGCGGGCGAGCCCGAAGGATCGCATGGTTGCTCCAGGGGAGAATTGAGAGAGGGCGGGATGTCCTGAAGAATACGTGAGCCGCGCACCGAGTGTTCGCCCGATCACAGCGGAAGAGGCGGGGGGGCTGACCACGGGCCATATTGGGCGTCGACCCCTTCCCGGACATCTGCATGCGGCTGTTGGTCCCGATCCTTCTGTTGACGGCAAGCGCCCTGGCCAGCGGGCAGGCGAGCGCGCAGGCGACTATTCCCGCCACGACCTACGAACTGCTCCGGGCCGAACACGCCCGCGGCACCGATATGCGCAGTCTCGACGCCGCGTTGCTGAGCGGAGACTCGGTGCGGCAGCGACTGGCCGTGCGCGCGATCGGCCGATTCGAACAGTCTCCGCTGGAGTTGAAGATCACGCCGTTGCTGACCGCGCGAGCCGCGTCGGTGCGGCGCGAAGCGGTGAATGCGCTGGGGCAGATGCGTTCGCGCTACGACCTCGCCGCGCTGCTGACGAGCGAACGCGAGCCGTCGGTGCGCGCCGTGATCTACGAAACGCTCGGCCGGAACCCCAACGCCGCCGCCACAACCGCGCAGACACTCACGGATGGACTGCGCGACAGCAGTGCGGTGGTGAGGTCTGGTGCCGCCCGCGGTATCGAATCATTGTTGCGCCGAACGGCACGCACGGCAGCGCCGGGCGCGACGACGCTGCGGGCCATTCGCGACGCGGTGAAGAGCAACGGCGCATCAGACACGCGGCAGTTGTTGTTGCTGGCGCTGACCGCCGCGAACGATCGCGATTCCGCGACCGTTGCCTTGGCGCTCCGCGACACGAGCCCGGAGGTGCGCCGGCTGGCCGTGGCACTGGGACGTCAGTGGATCGACGACGCGGCCCCAATGGTGCGATGGCAAGCGTTGCGCGTCGCAGGCACCTGCGCGCGGGCCGTCGCCCACGTGCGCGACAGCAGCGAGCACGTCGCACTGCTCGCCATCGACCTGCTCGGCGATCAGAAATGCCTGGATGCGGCGGCGCTGGCGGCGCTCGACGGCGAGAGCAGTGCGACCGCCGCGTGGCGTCACCAGGCGCATGCAGCGGTATCGCTGGCCAAGGTGGCGCCGGCGCGTGCGGCCGCGGTGGTGCGGCGACTGGCCACGTCGAATACCTGGCAGGCCCGCGTGTACGCCGCGAACGCCGCCAAGCTATTGAAGGACAGCACGACGCTCCGCGCGTTGGCGACGGACAAGGAGCCGAACGTCGCCATCGCGGCGATGACCACGCGCGAGCAGGCGTTGCGCGCACTCACGAGCGATCATGCGGGCCTCGCCCTCGCCGCAGCGACGCAGCTCAAGGGCGACAGGGATCTCGTGAGTGCGCTGCCGCAGTTGCGTGCCGCCTTCGATCGGTTCACCGCGATGCGTCGCGTGAGTTTACGCGATCCGCGCGCGGCGCTGCTGGAGCGTATCGGCGAGGTCGCCGACGGCCCGAGCACGATATGGCTGCGCGAGCGGTTGAATGACGCGGACCCGGCCATTGCCAGCGCCGCGGCGCAGTATCTCACGAAGCGCACCGGCAGCACGGTGGCGCCTATTACCACGCGCTACGAACCCGCCGCGTTTCCAGCGGCGGCGCAGTTCGCGGGCCTCGACGGTGCCACCGCCACGATGCGCCTGCGCGGCATTGGCGATGTGGAACTGGCCCTGCGCTTCGATGACGCGCCGATGGCGGTGCACACCTTCGTGACGCTGGCCAGCGCGGGAAAGTTCAACGGCCTCACGTTTCATCGCATCGTGCCGAACTTCGTGATTCAAGGCGGCAGTCCCGGCGCCGACGAATACGATCCGATCACCGACACGTTCATGCGCGATGAAGTCGGCCTCGCCCGCAATGCACGCGGGAGCTTCGGCATCAGCACCCGCGGCCGCGACACCGGTGACGGGCAGATCTACGTGAACCTCGTGAACAACTTCCGTCTCGATCACGACTACACCGTGTTCGCCAACGTTACGCGTGGCCTCGACCTCATTGATCGCGTACAGGAAGGCGACGTGATCGAGTCGATTACCGTGCGCCGCGCCACCACGCTTACTCCCCGCCGCCCGTGATGCTTACCTCGATGCTCTCGCCGCTGGTGCTCGCGGCCACGCTCGCCGCACAAAGCGCGGCGCAGCCCGACACGGCGGCTCTGCGCGGTGCGCGGCAGCCCGCCACGTCAGCCAACGGCGCCGTGGCCTTCGCGCACGACGGCCAGCTGTATCTGCAGCGCAGCATCGGCGCCGAGGTCGTGCGCCTCACCAACAGCTCGGCCTGGCATCGCGATCCCACGTTCACCGCCGACGGCAGTGCGATCGTGTTCGCCTCCGATTCGCTCGGCAACTACGACCTGTGGCAGATGCCGGTGAACACCACCGCCACTGGCAGCGCGAGTGTGCAGACCGGTGCCATCACGCGGCTCACCAACAGTGCCGCGCATGAAGCGTCGCCGAGTGTCGGCCCGGATGCGCGCGTGGCCTTCGTGCGAGGCAGCGGCGGGGCCACGCGCGTATGGATCCGCAACGCCGATGGCACCGAGCGACGTCTCTCCAGCACCGAGCAGACGGAGCGCGCGCCGCGGTGGTCACCCGACGGCAAACGCATCGCGTTCATCGTCATCAACGAAGCAGGACGACGCGTGCTGGTGCGCCCGGTGGAGAACGGCGCGTCGTCAACCGCTGGCACAACGGCCAGCAGCGACGCCACGGTAGAATCGCTGGATTGGTCGCCCGACGGACGGCTCGCGGTGTCTACGCGGAGCGGCGTGTACGCGGTAGCCACCGATGGGTCGTACAGTGCGCTGGTGTCGAAGGCGCACGGTGACGTGGACTGGTCGGCCGACGGCCTGTTCATCACGATCGCCGAATACTCGGAGGTCGTGGTGGGCTACAACGGCGATCCCGATCGGGGGCTCGATCGTAGCGCCGTTGAGCGATTCAGTGGTGCCACCGCTGCCAACTCAAAAGGTGATGCGATGATCCGCGTGCTCGCCCCGGCGGCACCCGACGCCGGACGTCTGGCGGCGGTCACCGCGTTGCCCGATGGCCGCGCAGTGCGCAACGCGGCGGCGTTCGATCGGCTGTGGGAGCGACTCGCGCGCACGTATTTCAGCGGGCCAGACGCCGCCGCGCGCCGCGCGCGATGGGACGCCGTGCGCGCCACGCAGCGCCCGCGGGCACTGGCCGCCGCGAACGACAGCGCGCTGCAGCAGGTGCTGTACGACACGCAGCAGGCGCGCCCGCCGCTCCGAGCCGACGCGACGGGGCGCGCTGCCGTTTCCAGCGCGCATCCGGTGGCAACCGAAGCCGGACTGGAAGTGATGCGTCGCGGCGGCAACGTGATCGATGCGGCGGTGGCCGTGAGCTTCGCCCTTGGCGTGGTGGAACCCGATGCCAGCGGCATTGCCGGCTACGGCGAGATGGTGATCGCGCTCAAGGGCCGCGCCACGCCCACGGTGATCGAGTTCATGAGCCGCGTGCCGGAAGAGGGCGGATTGAACAACACGTCGCTGCTGGTGAACGGTCGTTATCCGAGCGACGGCCCGGTGCTGGTGAATGTGCCGGGCACCGTGGCCGGCATGTACACGGCGTGGCAGAAGTACGGCAGCAAGAAGGTGCCGTGGGCCGACTTGCTGGCGCCGGCGATTCGCGCGGCGCGTAGCGGCTACGAAGTGAGCCAGGGTCTCGCCACCACGCTCGCTACGGAACGCGAACACTTCGCGAAGTACGAAGGCAGTCGCGCACTGTTCTTCCGCAACGGACAGCCGCTCGTGGCCGGCGACACGCTCAAGAATCCGGATCTTGCCTGGGTGCTCGAGCAGATCGCCGCCAGGGGGGCCGATGGCTTCTACAAGGGCGACGTGGCCACGAAGTGGGTGACTGACTTACGCGCCAAGGGCAACGCCATGAAGCTGTCGGATCTCGCGCGCTATTTCGCGCCCGAGCGCGAGTCGATTCGCGGCACCTATCGCAACTACACGATCTACTCCAGCGCACCACCGGTGAGCGGCGGCGCCGAACTCGTAGCGCGGCTCAATCTGCTCGAGCAGTCCCCTGCCCCGTCGCGTACGGGCAAGCGCTACACCGACGATCCGGCGTCGCTGCACGCCGCGCTGTCGGCGTGGTTCCTGGTGCCGTCGTCGCGCAATCGCATCGCCGATCCGGCCATGTGGCCCATCGACATTGCGCCCATAGTAGACAAGGACACGGCGCGCCTCCGCTGGCGCTGCTTCGACGCCAACAAGGCGCTCACGCCGGCATCCGTGCGCGGCGATACACTGCCATGCTTGCCGAAGACCGCCCCCGCAGCCGTACCGACCAAGCCGGCCGACGCCACGGATGTCGCAACGGCGGAGGTCGCGCAGGCGTCCGAGTCGCCCTGCGGCGACGAGCACGCCACCGAGATGACCGTCTGCCATGCAGCCGGCACGACGTCGTTTGCCGTGGCCGACAACGAGGGCAATGCGGTGTCGGTCACGCAGACCCTCGGGACGTGGGGTGGCAACTTCTACGTCACACCCGGACTCGGCTTCTTGAGCAACGACAAGCTCACGAGCTACGGCACCGACCCCACGCAGTACGGTTCGCGATTGCCCTTCGCACGGCATGGCAGCACGCTGGCACCCACCATCGCGTACAAGAACGGCAAACCGTTTTTCGCCGTTGGTGCGGCCGGCAACGCGTGGATCACGTCGGCGGTGTATCAGACACTGCTTGGCGCGCTCGACTACAACCTCGGTCCGCAGGCGGCGCTCGAACTGCCGCGCTATCTGCCGGGTGGCGGCTTCGGCGGCGCACCCGGCGCCGCGCCGGGCACTCCGGTGCCGTACACGCTGCAGCTTGAAGACGGCTTCTCACCGACGGTCATCGCCCGTCTTCGCGCCTTGGGCTACGACATCAACTTCGTGTCGCTCCCGGGTGAATTGCGCGAAGGCTATGGCGCCGCGGTGCGCATGGATGGCAAGGTGGTCACCGCCGGCGCCGATCCACGACGGACCGGCGCGGCGGGCGCCATCACGGAAACCAAGAAGTAACCAACGCCGCTATTGCTTCATGCTCGGCGCCTTCTCCTTGTTCCACACGAACCGCTTGAGGAATACGCCCATGCGGTCGAAGGTGTCGATCCAATTGCTATGCAGCATCGACTCGTGCAGATCATCCGGCACCACGATCAATTCGTGATACACATCGCGGGCGCGAAGTAGCTGCACGAGTCCGACCGTTTGCGCGAAGTCCACATTCCGATCGTCGTCGCCGTGCACCAGGAACACCGGTGACTTCCAGCCGTCGATGGCACCGACGGCGCTCGACTTGAACGCAAGGTTGGCGGTGTCGATCACGTTGCCGTACAGGTGCACGCCCGCCAGGTCGGCACCGGCCACGAAGATGTCGGAGTTGCGCGCCAGCGCCTGCGACGTGAGCAGGCCACCGTACGAGAGTCCCCAGATGCCCACGCGCGCAGGATCGACGTCGGCGCGGCCCTGCAGATACTTCGCGCCGGCCACCACATCCTGATACTCGGAGTTGCCGCGTCCCTGTGTGTTCGGCGCGTTCGCGAAGCTCTTGCCGTAGCCCACACCACTGCGATAGTTGATGGACAGCACCACGTACCCCTGATCGGCCAGCCACTGATTCACGGCGTACGCCCAGTGGTAGAACTGCATGTAGTGGTAGCCGGGCATCATCTGCCGACGCGGCCCACCATGCACGAAGATGAGCGCGGGCCGCTTCTCGCCCGGCTTCATGACCTTCGGCATGAACAGCGTGTTGCTGATCTCGAGTCCGTCGGCCGCCTTCGTTTTCACGATCTCCGGCACCACGTGCGCGGCCGTCGGGAAGTTCGCCGTGAGCGTGGGGAAGACGCGATTCGGCGCGCCGCCCGCCGTAGGAACGATCGCGATCGACGCCGGCGTCTTCGCGTCGAAGTAGATCACCGCCAGCGACTTGCCGCTGGCCAGCGGCTGCGGATACGTCTCGATGCCCTCACCACTCGAGACCCGACGCGGCGTGCCACCCGACGTAGGCACCGCCCAGATGTGTCGTCGCTCGATGTCGGTGGCGTTCGTGCAGTAGTACAGCGTGGTGCCGCCGTCCTTCGACAATGCGACCGACGTGGCATCCTCGATCATGCCATCGGTCGTCGTGAGCAATGTGGGCTCGCCACCACTCACGGGAATCGAGTACCAACGATCCCACTCATCCTTCGGCACGTTCACCGGGAAGATCACACTGCTGCCGGCCCACGCCATGTTGTTGAGCGACGTATACACACTATCGCGCGGGGCGTTACGCCACACACGCTTGGCCTCGCCCGTGGTAACGTCGGCGATCATCAGCTCGAGCGTGTGCCCTGCGGCGAACGTCGCCGTGTAGAAACCAGGTGAGCGACGCAGACCGGCGCGTGCCGTATCCTGACGTGCCTCGGCGCCGGCGCGTGCCGCACCACCTCCGCCGCCGGGTCCCGCCGCGCACCCACCCGACGGATTACCGACCACCGGTGCCGCGCTGACGTTCGCCGCGGGCCCGGCCGGATTCCCGATACTGCCGGTGCCGCGCTGCTGCTGATTGCCAAACGGCGTTCCCGGTCGGCGATAGAACGCCAGCCGCTTGCCGTCGGGTGACCACGTCGGTCCACCATCGCAGTCCACGCTCGGGGCGATGTACTTCACCGTGCGCGTGGCCACATCGTACACCGCAACAAACGCATGATTCTCGCGGTCGCTCACGAACGCGACGCGCTTGCCGTCGGGCGACCATTTCGGTGCGCCGTTGCGTCCCCACGCCTGAATGAATGGCACACCACCGGTATCCATCGCCGTCACCGGTGCACCGCGCAACACGCGCGCGCGATAGATCTGTCCATCGCGCGTAAACAGCACCGTGCGGCCATCGGGGGACAGCTCGGGTGCCGAACCTTCCGCCACGCGCCACGCCGGTCCCCCGGTGGAGCGCACCGCCCAGATCGCGCGCTCGGCGCCATTCGGATCATGCGACGGGTTGGCGACCCAGCCGTACCGATTGGGCGCCGAGCCGCGCACGAACACAATGATGGTGCCATCGTCCGACAGCTCGACGTCGCTCAGATCGGTGCCGTCGTCTTTCAGGAAGTTCGTCACACGCACCGCACGGAAGTTTGGTGCAGCGGCAGTGTACACATTCCGGAGCCCGCGATCGTACACCATCCACGCAATGCGGTCGGCCTTCCGCGCGGAGGCGAGCGTGAGCGGCGATGCCAGCGACATGAACTGTTCGATGGTCGCCTTTCCGGCTCCCTGCGCCAGTACGGAGCTCGCCAACACCGGACTCGCCAGCGCGCCGACGGTGAGCGCGCCACGCAGCATGCGAACGTGCAAACTCGCGAATGTCATAAGCGGGTGGGTAAGAGGTCTACCCGAAACTACGTCCCGCCGCTGCGCCTCGCTGCCGTCCGCCCCACCGACAGCACAATCGATTGTTCAACCTTCTGCACTCGAGGTACCACCTGCACCTGCACCCGCAGCGTGACGCGCCCACTGTCGGGTGACGTGAACGCGGCCTCGGGAATCGCTTCACGCACGGCCGGTGGCGTCGCAGCCGGCGGCGCCTCGTCAAACGACAGCTGCACCGTTCCCTCGCCTTGCAACGCACGCGCACGGACACGATCACCGCGCCGTACGGGGACGCGCAGCTTCTGGTCAACGCGAGCCAGCACGGGCAGCAGCACCGTGGCTTGTGGACAGGCGTCGCTCAGCAGGAGCGGCTGGTCGGGGAAGTCGCGAATGAGAGGCATCGCCATCGCACGCGCCGAGTCGGCGGGCGGCAGCGCGCTCAGGTCACGGTTCATGGTGCCGACCCCGGGCCGCAGGCTGCGCATCGCGCTGTCGAGCATGTACGGGTTTGGCGTCACCGCCGCTTCGATGAGCGAGTCTGCGGCACCCGCCGGAATCGGACGCGAGGGATCCGACGTCACGGGCCACCGCACACTGACGCGGCGCGACCCGTCCCGACTCACGCCTTCGAACAGATAGTATCCCTGCGCACCGGGCACGAGATAGCGCAGCCCCGTCACGCTGTCGCCGTCCACCAAGCGGATGGCCAGCGGTGGCATGCTCGTGTCGATCGGCAACCCGAAGGGAATCGCCGACGCGGCCACGCTTCGAGTTACCACGTGACCGCACAGACGCGCCGTCATGCGATCGTCGTCGCGAGACGTAATGAGCACGCGGACGGCACTGTCGTCGGCCACACGCCCCTCCCAGCGCGCATCCGTTGCCGCGACCGTGAGCGCCAGCGCCGACGGCATGACCGGTGCCGATGACAACGGCGCGTCTGCACGGGACACCGCCGGCGCGCGGTCCCGGCAGCCGGTGAAGGCGGCCGCGCAGGTGAACGCCGCGGCCAACGAAATCACGTGAAATCGATTGCGCAGTGACATGCGCATAAGAAACCAAGAACGGACCCGAATAACCAGAGAGGCCGAACGCATGTGCGCTCGGCCTCTCGGTACTGACGACGTGATCACTGGCTGATCACGCAGAGTGCATCACGGCGGGGTCGGGCTGTTGGCGAGACCCGTGCCACCGAACGTGTAGAACTCCTGGTTCTTCACGGCGAGCTCCTTGGCCGGCACCGGCATTTCGCGCGGCGTGCCGACGAGCAGACCGCCCGTGACGCGACGGCGCTGGTAGTACGGCACCGGTCCAAGGCCCATCAGTTCGATTTCCTGCTCGTAGATCAGCTTCTGCAGCAACGACGCCTGGCCTTCGCCGGCGGTGGCCGCCGAGAGACCACCACGATCGACGCGCGTGTTGTTGATCAGATTCGCGGCCGTGGTCAGGTTGCCACCCGAGCGACGCAGTTCGGCTTCCGCCCAGAGTAGATCGTTCTGGTTGCGGCTGATGACCGGCGCCACGCCGTAACCGCCGTAGATCGCGTTGGGTGACTGCTCACCCGAACGGTCATAGCGGATATGGCCGATGTTCGACTGGTGATACATGCCGCGATCGGGGCGGAAGATCTCTTCCGTGGAGTACACGAAGTCGGTGCCGCCGTTCGCCGTCTTGGGCACGACGCCGAAGTAGCCGGCGAAGTCTTCATCGTCGGGACCGAACGAACCGTCACCGAGACGCTTGTCGGCCGAATTCGGACGCGAGTTGCCACCGTTGGGATACGGCGTCTTTTGCGTCACGGGATCGAGCAGATTGGCCACACGCGTGTGCACACGGCCGCCGTCGAACGCGTTGAACCAGTACAGGATCTCGTGGCACCACGAGCTGCAGCCGTCGCCGGTGAAGTTGAAGTCGAACTTCGCCCCCGAGGAAATCCCACCGGCCGCAAGCGCCGACACCGCCGCCCAATCCACCGCCGTGTTCTCTTCCGGCGTGCGCGGATAGTACGCCAGCGTCATCGCCGCCATGGTCTTCGCCAGCTGCGCGATCTGGACGTTGGTGTACGACGTGCCGTTGGTCCAGCCGCTCGGCGTGGTGAACGAGTTGGCCGTAGCCAGCGTCGCCGCTTCGGCCAACGAGGCGATGGCCGCGTCACGCACCTGCTTTCGAGTCTTGTACTCGAGCGTGGTGAGGTCCGTGTTCTCGTCGATCACGTACCCCTTGTCGTAGTTGAGGGCGATGCCCATGAGCGAGGCACCACGCATCAACTGCGCGATCGTCTCCGCGCGCTTGGTATTCGCGGCGTTGGTGATCACGAGGTTGTTCTTGCGGATGGCCGTCAGCACGTCCACCGCCGACGACAGGGTGGTGTAGTACCCCTGCCAGTAGGCGATGATCGTGGTGCGGCCAGCCGACGCCAGATCGTTCTGATAGGCGCGCGTGTTGCGCGTGCCGTCTCCGTCGACCGACGAGTAGAAGTTCATGTTGTAGTTGTTCCACGAGGCCGCGTACGACTGGGCCATCGTGACGAGCGGGCCGCCGCCTTCCATGCCGTCGTAGGTGTTGAACCACGAGCGCATGGTGCCGCCGGCCACCGCCTCGATCGCGGCAGGATCCGCGAGCGCGCGCTTCGAATCGGGCGCGTTCGGGTTCTCCACGTCGAGCGTATTGCAGCCGGCGAGGATCAGAGCCCCCATGCCGACCGCGAGTGAGCGATTTCGCATGAATTCAAAACTCCGGTTGGCGGCGCTCACAGTCCGAGCTCCAGCATGAACGTGAACGTCTTGAAGATCGGATACGTGAAGTAGTCGACGCGATACGCGAACGGATTCGATCCGCCACCCGACACGTCCGGATCGTAGCCGGAGTACTTGGTGGAGGTGAACAGGTTGCGACCGACGATGCCAAGGCGGGCCGTGCGGCCATCACCCATGCCGACGCGCTTCACGAGCGAGGCCGGCAGTTCGTAGTTGACGGCCAGTTCGCGCAAGCGCACGTAGCTGCCGCTTTCCACGAAGTAGTCGTTGGCGTCGAAGTTGTTGTAGAACGTGGCGTAGTACGTGGTCGGCTTCTTCTCGACTTCCGGCTTGCCACGCTGGTCGAACGCGGGGTCGCGCTGGTCGAAGAACGGCCACTGACGCGTGTAGTTGTAGATGTCGCCGCCCTGCACCCAGTTCACCACGGCCGTGACCGCGAACTTCTTCCAGTTCATCTGAGTGTTGAAGTTCAGATTGAAGTCGGGGTTCACGTCGCCGATCTGGAAGAGCGTGTTGCCGGTGGCGTCGGCGAACTTGAGCGGACGCTCGTTGCCGGTGCGCCAGGCCGACTTGGCCACGTAGAAGCCTTCTTCGTTCTGCACGTAGTCGGCGGCGGTGCCCGTGAGGCGCTTCGACGCGATCATTTCGTTGACCTGATCGGCGCTGCGGAGCCACTTGCTGCCGTACACGATGCCGAACGGCTGACCCGAGGCAAGGCGGAAGATGGTGGTGTTGGCCACCGGTCCCACCAGGTACGGCGGCACGTCGAGGCTGCGCACCACCTGACGCGTGCGGTCACCGGCGATGTTCACGCGCCACAGGAAGTCCTTCTTGCTGGCCAGCACCGCGCCGAGCAGGATTTCATGCGTCTTGCCGCCGAGCGAGCCGGCGTTGAGCCACTGCGACTGGAAGCCCGTCGCGGCCGACACCGGCACGTTCAGGATCTGGTCGTCGGTGATCTTGCTGGAGTAGCTGTACTCGAACGTGAAGTTCTTGAGGAAGTTCACGTTGAGGCCGGCTTCGATTTCACGCGAGAAGGCCGGACGGAGATCCGGGTTACCGAGCGTGATCTTGACCGGGCTGCCACCCTGAATGGCGAACTGCTCGTACTGCGCATCGAACACCGGGCGGAGACCCGCCTCGCCGTAGGACATGCGGAGCTTGAGTTCATCGACACCGGGGAGCTTGAAATCTTCCGAGACGCGGTAGGCGCCGGAGAGACGCTTGAAGAGCTTCGAGCGCTGATCGGCGCCGAACAGCGAGGATTCGTCGCGACGAATGAGACCGTCAACGATGAACTTGTCCTTGATGTCGAACGTGGTGATCGCGAAGAAGTTCTGGTTGCGGATCGGCTGCGTGTACGAGCCCGGAATGATCGGGCTCTCGGGATCGCGCGAGGCGGCCGAGAACTCGGTCACGCGCGGCACCGTGAGAGACGACGCGAAGACGCTCGTGCCGGTGTTGTTCTGGTCTTCGTAGACCCACGCCAGCTTGGTCGTGTTCGTGAACCACGACATCGCCTTGGTGGCCGTCAGCGTGCTGCCGAGGTTGTAGGCCTTCGTCTGGTCGACGTTGCTCGAGATGCTGCCCTTGCTGACCGTGCCCGTGGAGCCGATGTAGCCGAGCGGAGTGTACGAGCGCAGTTCACGCGAGCCGCGATCGAAGTTCGTATTGGCTTCGTAGGTAAGCCACTGGAACGGGCGGTAGCGCACCTTGAGCGTGCCCGTGAAGCGATTGCGGTCGTTCAGATTCTGAATGTTCGACCAGTTGTACAGCGGGTTGCTCACGTTGCCCGACGCCGGCGTCTGGCGGATGGCGGCCTTGTAGGGCGTGCCATTCGGATTGTTCTCCAGCAGATCGATATTCGGCTCGAGGAAGCGGAGTCCGAAGAACGCATCGCCCGAGCTGTCGTCGGCGGCGTCGGCCTTCGACTGACCGAAGAACGCGCCCGTCTGCAGGTCGAGCTTGGGGTGCAGCTCGAGATCGAGGTTCATGCGGAAGTTCTGGCGGTTGTAGCCGCTGAGCAGATTCGCGATGCCCTGATCCTTCGAGTTCTGGAAGGAGGCGTTGAAGTTCGACTTCTCGTTGCGCTGGCCGACCGAGATGTAGTTCGTCATGAACTGCCCCGAGCGGAACACGTCGCCCAGCTGGTCGTAGACCACCGGGTACGAGTTGTCGGAGATCTTGTCGTCTTCCTGGATACGATTGCCGTTCGCGTCGCGCGCGAACTCGCCCGACGCGGTGACCTTGTACGGGTGCGAGAAGTTGTTCGGAATCGTCTTGCGGAGATCATTGCTGCCGATCTCGTTGCGCACCGTCACGCTGGTCTGGCCAGCGGCGAGTGCGGCACCACGCTTCGTGAAGATCTGCACCACACCATTGGCGGCGTCGGAGCCGTACAGCGAGCTCGCGGCGGCACCCTTGATGACTTCGATGCGCTCGATGTCTTCCGAGTTGATGTCGGCGAGCGAAAGGCGCGAGATCGTGCCATCGACGATGATGAGCGGATCCTGGCTGCCCGTGAGCGACGTCGGACCGCGGAGACGGATGCGCGGTGCCGAGCCCGGCTCACCATTCACCGCCGTGACGCTCGCACCGGCCACGCGGCCGCTGAGTGCGCCGAGCGGCGAGGAAGCCGGCGCTTCCTTGATCTGCGCATTGTCGACGGCAGCGACCGCGAAGGTCGTCTTCTTCTGCGACGTGGCTTCCGACACTCCGGTCGTCACGACCGTTTCCAGATTGAGCACGTCCTTTTCGAGCTCGAAGTTCTGCTCGCTGCGTCCCGCGGCAAGCGTGATCGAGCGACGGATCGGACGGTAGCCAATAGTGCGCGCGAGCAGACTGACCGGCTTGCTCGCCCGCGACGGGTCAACGGTAAACGAGTAGCGCCCCTGCTGGTCGGTGATCGCACCGGCCGAGAGCTCCGTAATGCCGACCTGCGTACCACCCAGCGGCTGGCCATTCGACGTGACGCGACCGGTAATGGTCATCGTCTGCTGTGCTTGCGCAGCGCTGGGTTTCAGTAAGAAGATCAATGAGGCGGCGGCGGCGATGAACCGCCGCGAGACGTGATGCATTCGTGCTCCTTGCCTGTGGAGTTTGTCCCCGTGGAGTGCGGCTTGTCGCGGTATCAAGTCGCCTGGAACCATGTTGCTATGTTAACCACGAACGTCACACTGTCGTCACTGTTTGTCGACCTTTTTGTGGGACCAAGTGTATAAACGCGGTTCGACCAACCAATCTGGGACCAAACATGTCGGCTTTACGACCCGCAACTGACCGCCTGATTTTGCGGTCGCGCTCGCCACTTTCGGGGCGAATCCTCACGTGGTGCGTGCTGCTCGCCCTCCTCACAAAGCCCGTCGTGGCGCAGAGCGGCAGCCAGGCGGCCACACTGCGTGGCCGGATCCTGGACGCCGTATCCGGGGCGCCACTCATTGGCGCGACCGTGGCCGCGACCACGACCGGAGCTAGCGTGCAGACGGACTCAGCCGGTCGCTATCGCATCGACGGCCTGAAAGTCGGGATTCACCGCTTTCTGGTGAGCGCGGCGGGGTACAGCCGGGGCTCCGTCACCCTGGCCTTCGCGCAGCGGGAAGTGATGGAGCGTGACCTCGAGCTCGATCCCGTGGGACGCGCGCTCTCGGCCGAGGACAGCGCCAAGGCGCAGGTGCTGCCCACGGTGCCCGTCGTGGCACCGATGTCGGCCGGCCGGCGCTTTGACGACTTCGAGCGCCGGCGCACCACGGGCCGCGGACAGTACCTCACGCGAACCCAGCTTGAAGAAGGGCACTTCGGCACCTTGCAGGATGCCATGCGCCCACTGCGCGGGGTGCGCTACTCCTGTGCCGGCTCGACCTGCCTCGTGCAGATGGCCCGCGCCCCGCTGGGCTGCTCACCCGACTACGTCGTGGACGAGCGCGTGGACAACATGTTCGGCCCCCTGGTGCCGGTGCGTGACATCCAGGCGATCGAGGTCTACACCGGCGCGAGTGATGTGCCGGGCGAGTTTGCCGGCACGAACGCCGGTTGCGGCGTGATCGTCATCTGGACCACGAACGGACGTGCGCCGAAGCGGAAGTAGGGTGCGGGGCCCAGTCCTCGCGCTCGCGGCCGGCGTACTCGCAGCCAGCACTGGGGTTGGCGCCCCCGCCTTCGCCCAGCGCACGGCGCAGGCGCCGGCGAGCGCGTCGGTCGCCGCGGACAGCCTCAGCATCGACCAGTTCGCGGCCCTCGTGCGTCGGCTCTCCGATAACGGTGGGTACTTCGATACCGACAACCTGATCTCGAACGAATCGAGCTATCTGCATCCGATCACCACCCTCGAGCGGCTCGGCGTGCGCGGCGGCGCGTACATCGGCGTCGGCCCCGATCAGAACTTCAGCGTTATTGCGCGCGTGAACCCGCGTATCGTGTTCATTACCGATATCCGACGCGACAACCTGCTGCATCATCTGTTGTTCAAGGCGTTGTTCGAGCAGGCGCGCAACCGCACCGAGTACGTAGCCCGCTGGCTGGGCCGCGCCGTCCCGGCCGACATCGACCGGCTGCGCGACCAACCGATTGATTCCCTCGTTGCCTGGGCCGCGCGTACGCCGGCCACTCGCGCCAGCGCCGATGCCGCCGTGCGTGATGTGCGCACGCGCGTGCAGCGCTACAGTCTCGCGCTCTCGAACGACGACCTGGCCACCATAGAACGGTTCCATCGCACGTTCATCGCGCAGGGCCCCGCGCTGCGCTTTACCAGCACCGGCCGCGCACCGCGCGACTACTATCCCACGCTTGGTCAGTTGATGTCGGAGCGGGATGCCAGCGGCCGGCAGGCCAGCTATCTCGCCAGCGACCGCCACTTTCAGGTCGTGAAATCCCTCGAACGTCGCAACCTGATCGTGCCCGTGGTGGGAGATCTGTCAGGGCCGAATACGCTGCCGCGCATCGGCACCGTGCTGCGCGAGCGTGGGGATTCACTCTCGGTGCTGTACGCCTCGAACGTCGAAGACTACCTCATTCGCGATGGCCGCTTTGCCGCGTATGCGGCGCACGTAGCGCGCCTGCCGCGTCGCCCCAACAGCGTGATCATCCGCAGCTGGTTCGGTGGTCCCGGGTCGCATCCGGCGTCAGTGCCCGGCTACTACACCACGCAGCTCGTGCAAACCATCGCGGCGTTCGCGGCCGACAGCACGGTGGCGCGCATACGGAGCTATCGCGAGCTGGTGCAGCGCCCGTGGGAGCGATAGGCGACTACCGCACCGGCAGGAAATCGCGACGAAAGGCGAAGTCTTCCATGGCGCTCGACACGCTGAAGAACTCGCGCGTCGTGCCGGCGGTACACCACGTCACGCGGTCGAGCGCCGGCATGAGCAACGGCAGTTCATGTCCGGTCAGCACCACGGCCCCACCATCGCGCGCAAACTGACGGAGCGCCGACAGAATCACCTCTGCGTCGAGCGGCGCGATACCGCGCAGCGGCTCATCGAGCACCAACACGCGCGGCGCTCGAATCAAGGCGCACGCGACTTCCGCGCGACGGCGTTCGCCGCCCGACAGCGCCCGCGGCTTCGATGACAGTACCGTCGTGATGCGCATCGCCTCACACACACGCGCAACGGCGTCGCGATGCGAGAATCGGTCACCGATCCATGCGAGCTGCGTGCCGACGTCCACCCGTGGATGCAGCAGGTCACGGTCGGGCAGGAAGAAGACGCCGCGCGCGGCGAGCCAGGGCAGTGAGACCGCCAAGCGGCCCTCGCCATCCACGCGCACTACGCCGGAGTCGGGTGCGATGCTGCCCGTCATGATCCGCAACAGCGTCGACTTCCCCGCCCCATTCCGCCCCAGCAGTCCGACCACGACGCCCGGGATTGCCCGCACCGATCCGGCCTTGAGCACGAGGCGATCACCGTAGCGCTTCACCACACAGTCGGCTTCGAGCACCGGCGGACCGAGCGCCGGCGCGAAGGTCGGCACAGGTTCGGCCGCGTCAGACATAGCGCGCGGCGTCGGTCGCGCCGACCGACAAGAACGACAGGCTTATCGACAGTAAGAGCTCACCGACGATCGCCGGCGTCGCCGCCACCAGGGCGAGTCGCCATCGCGACACGCCAAGGTTGGCATAGAGATCCGGCGCGCCATTGCGGCGCTGATCGATCGTGGACAGCAACACCGTGCAGCCAACCACGGCGATCCCGATCAGCGCACCGGCCAGCTCCTGTGCCGACTCCGCGGCGAACCACAGCGGGATCGTGGCGGCAGCTCGGACGGCGAGGTACAGCGTCGCGGCCTGGCGCAGCTGCAGGAGAAGGAACGGGTCGAGGCGCATCGGGCGTGATACCGATCACCGACGTCCTCGTTCCCTGTGGCCTCGTTACGCCAGCTTGACCTCGATCGATTTCCACTTGCCCTGCTCGAATCGCCACACGCTGAGCGCACAGCGCATCGCATGCCCGAGGACAATCGCCAGCCAGATGTCGCGGGGCTGTAGCGGTCGCGTAGCCTGCAGAGCCGTGAGCATGCCGATGGGCAGCGCAAACTGCGACACCAGCGTGATGAACAGCGGACTGCGTGTATCGCCGGTGCCTTGCAGTCCGCCCGTGAAGGTGAGCGCGACGGTGATGAACAGTCCCGACACACTCAGATAAGCCAACAGTTCGGTACCGATGCGCACGGTGTCGGGTTGCGTGAGGCCGAACAGACCGAGCAGCGCGCCCGGCACGGCGAGGAACAAGCTCCCCACCACGACGGCAATCACGAGCCCCATCCGCGCCGCCTGCCACACCGCCTGCCGACTGCGCTCCGGTTGCCCCGCCCCGAGATTCTGCCCAGCAATGGCGGCCGCCGCGCCCATCAGGCCAACGGATGTCCACGTGACCAGCGAGAACAGCTGCGAATAGCCCACCGCGTACGACGCCTGCGCTTCGGCGCTCATGCTGGTGGCTCCGATGAAACGCAGCAGCATCACGCCGGCGATATTCATCGCGATGCCCTGCAGCCCCGTGGGTAATCCGAAGCGGAAGAGCGCGCGGATGATCTCCCAATCGGGTTTCCAGCTCACGTGTCGGAAGTCGATGACCCAGCTGCCATTGAACAGCTTATAGATCGCGTACGCCCCCACGATGCCGCTCGACAACACCGTGCCCATGGCCGCACCGCGCGTGCCGAACGCCGGCACGGGTCCGAAGCCGCGAATGAACAGCACGTTGAAGACGATGTTGCCGATCGTGACCGCGAGGCCAAGCTTGAGCGGCGTACGCGAGTCACCGGCGGAGCGCAGCGCACCGCCCAGCATGAAGAACAACATCATGCCGAAGCCGAACACGAACATGATGCGCAGGAACGGCAGCGACTCCTTGAGTACCGCCGGCGTGGCATTGACCAGGCCGAGCAACCACGGGGCGGCGAAGTAGCCGATGGGCGCCAGCACGCCGATAGACAGCACCACGGCCAGCAGGAAGGCCTGCGACGCAGCACGATTCACCCCGGCCTCGTCACCGGCGCCGGCAAAGCGCGCGATGAGCACCCCCATGCCGCTGAACAACGACGCCAGGAACACCATCACCACGAGAAAGATCTGCAGGCCAACGCCGATACCCGCGTTGCCGGCAAAGCCCACGAAGTGACCGACCATGGCGTGGTCGATCATCCCCTGCAGTCCGCCGATCATGTTCTGCAACACGGTCGGCCAGGCCATGCGCCACATGGCCGGGCCAATCGGTCCATCGATGATGGACCGATCCAGCTTTCGTGTAGACGCGGTGGGACTAGCCAACGAGCGCCGGCTCACTCCGGCGCACGAGCGTCAGAATCGAATACACCGCGACCGCCTCGTTGTCCTGATTCATCACCTCCACGTCCCATTCCACCACGCCCTGCGGAATAGTGCCCTCGGGTGTGTCCTTCGCGGTCTTCTGCTTGACCGTGAGGCGCACGTGAATCGTGTCGCCCGGATATACCGGCTTGGTGAAGCGCAGCTTCTCCATGCCATAATTTGCCAGCACCGGGCCCAACGACGGCTCCACGAACAATCCGGCCGCCGCCGACACGATGAAATACCCGTGCGCCACGCGGCCTTCGAACACGCCGTTGCTGCGCGCGTCATCGTCGTTCATGTGGGCGTAGAACGTGTCGCCGCTGAGATTGGCGAACGCTTCGATATCACCCAACGTGATCGTGCGCGACTTGGTGATCAGCGTGTCGCCGATCTCGAGCTCGTCGAACGTCTTGCGGAACGGATGGACAACGTCGGTGTGCTCGTCCGCGCCCTTCGTCCATTCGCGCGTGATCGCCGTGATCATGCTCGGGCTGCCCTGCAACGCCACGCGCTGCATGTAGTGCGTCACGCCGCGCGCGCCACCCATTTCCTCACCACCGCCAGCGCGTCCCGGTCCGCCGTGCACCAGCTGCGGCAACGGTGATCCGTGACCCGTGCTTTCCTTGGCGCTCGTGCGATCGAGCACGAGCATGCGGCCGTGGAAGGCCGCCGTACCAAGAATGACGTCACGCGCCACCTTCGGATCGGCCGTGACCAGCGAGCCCACCAGCGAGCCCTTGCCGAGGCGCGCCAACTGCACCGCTTCCTCGATCGAGTGATACGGCATGACCGTGTTCACCGGACCGAATGCCTCGATGTCATGCGCTTCCAGACGTGTGAGCGGATTGTCGCACACCATCAGCATCGGCGCGAAGAAGGCGCCTTTCTCGCGATCGGCCCCAACCACATCGAAGTCGCCACCACCGAACACGAGTTCCGCGCCATGCCGAATCATCTCGGCGGCCGACCGCACGGCGTTCACCTGCGCGCGACTGGCGAGAGGGCCCATGCGTACGCCTTCGGCCGTCGGTGCGCCGATGGTCGTGGAGGCGAGACGCTTCGAGAGCGCCTTGATCACGTCTTCTTCGAGACCGGCCGGCACGATCGAGCGACGGATGGCGGTACACTTTTGCCCCGCCTTCGTGGTCATTTCGCGCGTGACTTCCTTGATGAACAGGTCGAACTCTTCGGTGCCCGGCACCGCATCAGGGCCGAGAATGGAGCAGTTGAGCGAGTCCGCTTCCATGTTGAAGCGCACCGAATTCTTCACCACCGCCGCGCCGCTCTTGAGCTTCTGACCGGTGGCCGCTGAACCGGTGAAAGCGACCACGTCCTGTTCTTCGAGATGGTCGAGCATGTCGCCGGCACTGCCACACACCAGCTGGATCGCGCCGTCGGGAAGAATGCCTGTGTCGACGATCGTACGGAACACTGCTTCGGCGAGATGACTGCCGGCGGTGGCCGGCTTCACGATGCACGGCACACCAGCCAACAGCGCAGGGGCGAGCTTTTCGAGCATGCCCCACACCGGGAAGTTGAAGGCGTTGATGTGCACGGCTACGCCTTCGATGGGCACCAGGATGTGCCGGCCCACGAACGTGCCGTTCTTCGACAGCGGCTCGGTGGGGCCTTCTACGTGGAAGCACTCGTTGGGAAACTCGCGGCGTCCGCGGCTGGAATACGCGAAGAAGGTGCCGATGCCGCCTTCGATGTCCACCCACGAATCGGTCTTCGTGGCGCCGGTGAGATACGACAGCGCGTAGAAGTCATCCTTGCGCTCCATCAACACCTTGGCGATCGCCTTCAGCATCGCCGCGCGCTGATGGAACGTGAGCGCCCGCATCTTCGGGCCGCCCACCGAGCGGGCGTAGTGCATCATCGCCTTGAAATCGAGGCCGTCGCTGGACGACTCACCGATCTTCTCGCCGGTCACGGCGTCGAACAGGTCCGCCTTGCGGCCGGTGCCTTCGACCCACTGACCCATCGCATAGTTCTTGAGCATGTACATCACGTGGTTCCTCCCTCGCGGGTATCCTTCCAGTTCTTCAACACGCTCGATTGCGTGGGGCGATCAACAGGGATTTCGCGGAGCGGCTCGACCGCGCGCCAACTCGCGCGCATCGCCGCCGGCAACTGCTGGTACAACTGCGTGCCCGACGTCTTCCAGTCCAGCATGTCGTCGGTCACGTCCTTCACGATCTTGGCGGGATTCCCCACCACGACTTTGCGTGGCGGAATGTCCATCCCGGTGGGCACGAAGCAGAGCGCACCGACCACGCACCCCGCGCCGACCACCGCGTTGTCCATGATGACGGCGTTCATGCCGATGAGCGCGTTGGCCCCGATGCGCGCGCCGTGCACGATGGCCCCATGCCCGATGTGCGCGCTGGCCTCGAGACGCACCACCACGCCCGGGAACATGTGAATCGTACAGTTCTCCTGCACGTTGCAGCCATCTTCGATCACGATGCCGCCCCAGTCACCGCGAATGGCGGCACCGGGTCCGACATATACGTCGGCGCCGATGATCACGTTGCCGGTGACCGACGCCTGCGGATGCACGAACGCCGACTCATGCACCACGGGAATGAAACCGTCGAACGCGTAGATCACGGCGCTCAGACCCGCTCGATGATCATGGCGAAGCCTTGGCCCACGCCGATGCACATGGTGCACAGCGCGTAGCGGCCGTTGCGACGCCGCAGCTCGCGGGCGGCGGTCAGCGCGAGACGCGCGCCGCTCATGCCCAACGGGTGCCCGAGGGCGATCGCGCCGCCATTCGGGTTCACCCGCGCATCGTCGTCAGCCACGCCAAGTTCACGCAGGCAGGCCAGCCCCTGCGCGGCGAACGCTTCGTTCAGCTCGATGACGTCCATCTGATCCAACCGCAGTCCGGCCCGCGACAGCGCCAAGCGCGTGGAGGGCACCGGGCCCATACCCATGATGCGCGGCTCCACGCCAGCGGCCGCACTCGACACGATCCGCGCCATCGGCGTGAGGCCGTACTGCGCCGCCGCACCGCCCGACGCGATCAGTAACGCCGCGGCGCCATCGTTCAGGCCACTCGCATTGCCGGCCGTGACCGAGCCCATGCCGTCATGCCGGAACGCCGGCTTGAGCTTGGCGAGCGTCTGCATCGAGGTATCGGGGCGCAGGAACTCATCCTGCGACACCACCACCGCGTCGCCCTTCCGCTGCGGGATCGAGACCGGCACGATCTCCTCGGCCAGCCGTCCTTCGCGCTGCGCGGCCGCGGCCTTCTGCTGCGAGCGCACGGCGAACGCGTCCTGATCATCGCGCGACACGCCGTACTGGGCGGCCACGTTCTCCGCCGTCTCACCCATCGAGTCGGTGCCGTGCAGCTGCTTCATCTTCGGATTCACGAAGCGCCAGCCGAGGCTGGTGTCGAACAGTTGCACGTCGCGGGCGAATGGCGTGGCGCCCTTGGACATCACGTACGGCGCGCGCGTCATGCTCTCCACGCCACCGGCGATATACAGATCGCCTTCGCCCGCTTTGATGGCGCGCGCGGCACTCGCCACGGCGTTCAGCCCCGATGCGCACAGCCGGTTCACCGTTTCACCGGGCACCGTGACCGGCAAACCGGCCAGCAGCGACGCCATGCGGGCCACGTTGCGGTTGTCTTCGCCGGCCTGATTGGCGCAGCCGAGAATCACGTCGGCAATCTGCGCGACGTCGAAGTTGGGGGACGTCTCAGCAACGCGCGCGAGCAGCGACGCGATGGCATGCGCGGCCAGGTCGTCGGCGCGCACGTGACTGAGCGCGCCGCCGATGTTGCCGATCGGCGACCGCAGTCCTTCGATGATATAGGCGTCGTTCATGTGGTCCGGTTCACAGCTGATGAGGAGTGGCCGTTCGATACACCGTGCCGCGGAAGTGACCGGCGATCACGTCGTCCTGATTTCGTACCGTGACGTCGCAGAATGCCAGCCGCTTGGTCGTGCTCTGCTCGATGGCGGTGGCGGTGAGCACGTCACCGGGGCGCAAGGCCAGCGGGTAGCTGACCGTGCAGTCGATGGCCACGCTGAGCACGCCACAGGCGTTCGTCGCGAAGGCGAACGCGCTGTCAGCCAGCGAAAACAGGATGCCACCATGAGACGTACCGAAGCCGTTCACCATCTCGTCGCGGATCGTCATCCGGAGCACCGACTTGCCCACGGCGGCTTCGAGTACCTCGATGCCGAGCCACTGCGAGAAGCGGTCTCGCGCCATCAACGTGTTGACGACGTCGACTGCCGATGGCGTGCTCACGAGTATCGCCGCGGATCGCGCAGCGATGCGCCGGCCTGCACGGCACGGCGTAAGCGGATGCTGGGGCGATAGCGATCGTCGCCGGTTTCCGACTGCAGCACTTGCAACTGTCCCAGCACGTTGGGGGCGCCGATCTCGTCGCCCCACTGCAGCAGACCACGGGGATAGTTCACCCCGGTAGTCATGGCGAGTTCGATATCCTGCACCGACGCGAGCTGCAGGTGAACCGCATCCACCGCTTCGTTCACGAGCATCGCCAGCACCCGATCCACGATGCGCTGCCCCAGCGCAGGATCGTCATGCGGCGCCGGCGGCACCGCGCCCTCGCGATAGTCGTAAAATCCGCGCTGTGTTTTGCGTCCGAGCCAGCCGGCTTCGACCAATCGCTGCTGCGCGTGCGACGGCCGGTAGCGGGGATCGAGGAACATGCCCTCGAATACCGATCGCGTCACGGCGAAATTCACGTCGAGACCGATGAAGTCCATGAGTTCGAACGGGCCCATACGGAACCCGCCGATCGTGCGCAGCGCCCAGTCGATGGTGGCACAGTCGGCGATGCCTTCCTCGCGAATGCGCAGCGATTCACCGTAGAACGAACGCGCCACCCGATTTACCAGAAACCCGGGCGTGTCGGCGGCGAGCACCGTGGTCTTGCCCCATGCCGTCGCCAGTGCGCGCGCGTCGGCGATCACCGTGTCCGCGGTGGTGATCGCCGGGATGATCTCCACCAACGGCATCACGGGCGCCGGGTTGAAGAAGTGAACGCCCACCACGCGCTCGGTGTGCGTACACGAACCAGCCAGCGCCGCGATGGAGAGCGACGACGTGTTCGACGCCAGAATCGCCGTCGGCGCCACGATGGCTTCGAGCGCGCGCAGCAGCTGTTGCTTGGCCGCGAGCTGCTCGATGATCGCCTCGATCACGAATCCGCAGGGGGCGAAGGCCGAGAGCTGTTCGGGACTCACGCCATCCACGTAGGTGATACGCGCCAGCACGGCGTCGGCCTGCTCGCGCGTTACACGTCCCTTCTCCACGTCGCGGCTGAGCGCTTTTGCATGGCCCGACCGCGCGCGCGCAATCGACGCAGCCTGCGCGTCGGCGAGCACCACCGTGTGTCCGTGTAAAGCCGCAACCTGCGCAATCCCCGCGCCCATGGCGCCGGCACCGACCACGCCGACGACAGTCTTGATCGCGCCTTCGGTCATGTCGCTCATACGCCGCGGTACACAGGTGCCCGCTTCGCGAGAAACGCGCGCACGCCTTCTTCGTAGTCGGCCGTGCGTCCCGCTTCATGCATCGCCTGCGCTTCTACCTCGAGCTGTTCATCGAGTGTATTCGAGAAGCTGGTCAGCATCGCACGCTTGGTGAGACCGAAGCCGCGCGTCGCCTGCGTGGCGAACGACGCGGCCATGGCCTGTACCGTCGCCATCAGCTCCGCTTTCGGCGCGACGTCCCAGATGAGTCCCCACTCCTTCGCCTTCAGCGCGGGAATTTTCTCAGCCAGAAAGAACATGCCCGTGGCACGCTGCGTGCCCACCAAGCGCGGCACGAAGAACGTGCCGCTGGTGTCGGGAATGAGACCGAGTTTGGCGAAGCTCTCCACGAAGCTGATATCGTCGGCCGCGATGGTGAGATCACAGGCGAAGGCGAGATTCGCGCCCGCGCCAGCGGCGATGCCGTTCACGGCGCACAACACCGGCTTCTCGATGGTACGGATGGCGCGGATGATCGGGTTGTAGCAGGTCCGCACGATCTCGCCGATATCCGGCATCGGTCCGTCGCCCTGCGGCAGCGCTTCGGCGAGATCCTGGCCGGCGCAGAAACCGCGGCCGGCACCGGTCAGCACGATGGCACGCACCGCGCTGTCGCTCGACGCGTCGGTGAGCGCCGCATGCAGCGCGGCCGCCATCTCGCGATTGAAGCTGTTGAGGACGTCGGGGCGGTTCAGCGTCAGGGTGAGGACGCCTTCACGCTGGTCGATCAGAAGGGAGGGAGTGGGTGAGGACATCCCTAAAAATACCATTCTCCCCGCTCGCGGGGGCTTCGGACACGATTCGCGGCTTCGTCCTCGAATTTGAACGTCCTGCACTCGCCAAGTGGCGTGTCTGGCGGTAGCATAGCCGTCAGCGACGCATTCGGGACCACCATCGGCCTGGAGTTCACGCATGGACGTCACCGTATTGAGCTGGCTACAAAGCATCGGCTGGAGCGCCTTCACCTGGGCGCTCGGCGGTGTGCTGCTGGTGAACGGCCTGGCATTGTTCGCCTTCCTCTGGAAGCGCGAGCAATCGCTGGTGAACGCGTGGACCGGTCCGGTGTTGGCCATCAACATCGTGCTGGTCGCGATCGGTATCGGTGTACCGATGGTCACGTCTGTGGCGCGGCTGGCAATTATCGGCATGCGCGGCGTGATCCCGGGCATCTCCATCTCTCCGCAATGATGGCCGCCCTGCTCCCGATCTGGCGTCCCGCTCGGCAGATTAATAGGCTATGCCTGCTAAGCCCGCTGTCCGGCCGGTCACCCGCGCCTCGTCCGCTTCGCTGACGACTCCCCGCGCCGGGTTCGACTGGCGTCGCATCGCCTACAATACGCTCGTGTCGCGCTCGCTCGACGATGTCGAAGAGTCGACCAACAAGCTGCGCAATTCCGTGCCGCGTGAGCATCTGGTGCTCTATCAGTTCTCGGCGCGCGGCCACGATATGGCGCAGGTGATTCTCGGCTCGCTGATCGATGGCGTGCATGACGGCGCCGGTGCGTATTACCGCTCGCGTCCGTTCCTGCTGTCGGTCGGCCTGTCGATTCCCGATGCGTTCGGCAGTCCGCTCGGGCGCGCCGGGGGCTTCAGCGACGGCCGTGATATCGGCGTCGTGTGTAACCTGCCGAATCGCACTGGCTGCACCGTACTCCCGATGTCGGGCGATGTCGGTTCGCAGTACACACCGGCGGCCGGTTGGGCGCAGTCGATCACGTACCATCGCGACAGCTTGGGCGACGCGAGTTACGCCGGCTGCATCAGCGTCGCACTTGGTGGCGATGCGTCCGTGGCCACGAGCGGCTTCTGGGCGTCGCTCACGATGGCGACCACGCTCAAGCTGCCGATGCTGTTCTACATCGAAGACAACGATCTCGGCATCAGTGTGCGCGGCGACATGCAGACGCCCGGTGGCGATATCGCGCGCAATCTCGCGTCGTTTACGAATCTGTTCATTCGCAACGGCAGTGGTACCGATCCGCACGAAGCGGCTGGTCTGTTGCAGGAAGCGGTGGCGCACGTGCGCAGTGGTGAAGGGCCGGCGCTGGTGCGTCTGACCGTGCCGCGCCTGAGCAGTCACTCCGGACCGGACAACCAGAAGGGCTATCGTACCGACGCCGAGATCGCGGCCGATCAGGCGCGTGATCCGCTGCCCAAGCTGCACGACTATCTTGTGCCCGCGTTCATGTCGTCGGCCGAGTGGGCAGAACTCGAGGCGGAAGTGGCGCGCGACATCGCCGCCGGTCTCGAAGCAGCGCGCGCGCGGGCCATCCCGAATCCGGCCACGATCGCGCAGCACGTGATGGCCGACGAGTCATCCGATGTGGCCGAGGCCATGGGTGGATTGTCGCGGGCCGAGCGTGCCGCGCTGCCGAGCACCGAGACGCCGAGTGACGAGGGCGAATTGCTGCGCTATGCCGAAGCGATCCGCCGGACGTTGCGCCACGAGCTTGCGGTCAATCCGAAGGTTGTCGTGTTCGGCGAAGACGTGGGTCGCAAGGGTGGGGTGCACCTGGTGACCGAGGGGCTGCAGAAGCAGTTCGGCAACGCGCGGGTGTTCGACACGAGCCTCTCGGAAGAAGGCATTATCGGTCGCGCGGTGGCGATGGCGATCAGTGGCTTGATGCCGGTGGCGGAGATCCAGTTCCGCAAGTACGCCGATCCGGCCACGGAGCAGCTGAACAACACCGGTACGATGCGGTGGCGTACGGCCAACCGGTTTGCCGCGCCCATCGTGGTGCGGATGCCGGGCGGATTCGGGAAGGATGTGGGCGATCCGTGGCACAGCCTCAGCGACGAAGTGCGGTTTGCCCACGCGTATGGCTGGCAGGTGGCGATGCCGTCGAACGCGGCCGATGCGGTGGGATTGCTGCGCGCCGCCATGCGAAGCCCCAACCCGACGATCTTCTTCGAACATCGCTCCTTGCTCATGACCGGCGACGGTAGTGCCCGCTATCCCGGCGACGATTACGTGGTGCCGTTCGGCAAGGCGCGCCTGGTGCGGGAGGGCACGGACCTCACCGTCGTGTCGTGGAGCGCGATGGTGCATCGCTGCGACGAGGCCGCGGAATCGTTCGGCGACCGGGTCGAGTTGATCGACCTTCGTACCATCTCGCCGTGGGACCGGGAGTCGGTGCTGGCCTCGGTGCGGAAGACCGGCCGTTGCCTGATCGTGCATGAGGACAACATGACGGCCGGCTTTGGCGCCGAGATCGCCGGGGTGCTCGCGCAGGAGGCATTCTGGCACCTCGATGCCCCGGTGCGGCGTCTCGCGCCGATGGATATCCCGGTGCCGTATCACACCGTGCTGCTCGAAGCGGTCGTGCCGGGTGTCGAGTCGATTCGGGCCGAGATCGACGCCCTGTTGTCGGTGTAGCGATCGCTGGGGTCGCTTGACGGCCCCAGCCATATCACCCTTGGGACTGGTCCCTTGTACCGTCGGGACCAATGGTGATGTATCGCACCGAACCCAAATGCCTTACGATTCAGTGGCCCTGCCCGGACAATTCCCGGGCGGGCGTCCGGGCTATTGCTGTGCCCGTTCTTTGGCACTTACGCACAGGATTCTATGACAAAACGACTGATCGGTCTCTCGCTGCTGACGGCGATGGCGGCGGTCCCCACGGCCCAGGCGCAGAGCCTCGGCGAACGCATCGAAGTGGGTGTGTTCGGGCAGTACACCAAGATCGACGACAAGCTTCGCATCGATAACGTGGCCGGCATCGGCGCGCGCGCGGGTCTCTCCGTCTACAAGTGGCTGGGCGTCGAAGGTGACATTCAGGTCGGCAGCACGAAGGCCAACCGTGCCCCGAACGAAGACATCACGTACCGCCCCTTCCGCGGTCTGGCCACGCTTACCGTTCCGTTCGTTCCGTCCAAGAAGGCGGCACTGGTGCTCGGTGCTGGCTACGTGAACTCGGTGTACGCGGGCCGCAGCACGGCGAACGAGTACGAAGAGGGCTTCTCGGCGCTCGTCGGCCTCAAGCTGTGCGGTAGCGGGAAGTGGGGCGCTCGTTTGGATGGCATCATGGACAACAACCCGTCACCGAACGAGCAGAACCTCGAAGGCACGTCGCGGAACTTGGGTATCCGTGCCGGCGTGACGTATGCACTGCGCGGTGGTTGCGCGTCCGTCGAGCAGTTCGACTGGGCGCTCAAGATCGATCCGGCCACGGCCACGATCAATCGCGGCAGCAACCGTCAGTTCGCGCTATCGGCCGCCGACATGAAGTCGCGTCCGATCGAGATGCGGAAGGTGATGAACCTGACGTGCTCGTCGAGCGACGCGTCGGTCGCCACCGTCGACAACAACGCGAAGGTGACGGCCGTGAAGAACGGTACCGCCACCATCACGTGTAAGGGTCTGGTCAAGAAGATCGAGCGCACGGCCTCGAGCACGGTCACGGTTCCCGCGCCGGCGTGGACGTTGACGCTGACGCCGACCAGCGGTTCGACCGATGTGGGCAAGACGCTCTCGTTCTCGTCGAAGGCCACCGACGCGGACAACGTCGATCTCGGTGCGATCACGTGGAGCTCGGCCAATGCGTCGATCGCGTCGGTCAACAACGGTACGGTGACGTGCAACGCCGCCGGTAACACCACGATCACGGTCACGAAGACCGCCTACGGCACCACGCAGACGAAGTCGGCGACGGTAGAGTGCAAGGCGATCGCCGCGGCTCGTGTCGCGCTCGACGAAACGCTGTTCAACTTCGACAAGGCCGTCGTGCTCAAGTCGGGCATGGACACGCTCAAGGTCGTGCTCGATGCCATGAAGCGGATCCCGACGCTGCGTATCTCGGTGGAAGGACACACCGACTGGTACGGCGACGAAGCGTACAACAACAAGCTCGCGAAGACCCGCGCCGCCGCCGTCATGGCGACGCTGCTCAAGCTCGCCGGCCCCGACGCCGCGTCGATCAAGGATCGCATCGTGTCGTCGAGCTTCGGCGAACAGTGCATCATCGCGCCGAATGGTGACGCCGATCCCGGCCCGCCGCGTCCGCGTGTCTCGGCGGCCAACAAGACCGCCCAGGCGCCGAACCGTCGCGTGGAGATCTGGCAGCTCCTGGACGGCAAGGGTGCGCCGACCGCGTGCCGCTCCGCCGACGAGCGCGCGGGTCACGTGCCGTTTGGGGACCTGAAGTAAGGGACTGAAAAAGCCAACTCCCTAGTGAGCCTGCTCACTAGGGAGTTGGCAGTTTACAGTGCCTTGAACTCGTCGAACGGTTGTCTGCACGAATTACACACGTGTATCGCCTTGCACGCCGTGCTGCCGAACTCACTCTGCAGGCGCGTGTCGTGCGAGCCGCAGAACGGACACTGCACGGCCACGCGTGAGCGCGTGAGGGTGATCAGCCCCTGCGGTTCGGCTCGGCCCGGCGGGGCAATGCCATAGGCGCGGAGCTTCTCGCGCGCTTCGGGGCCGATCCAATCGGTGGTCCAGGCCGGCGAGAGCACGAGCTTCACGCTCACGTCGTGTACCCCGCGGGCGACCAACGCCGTGCGGATATCGGCTTCGATTTCGCGCATGGCCGGGCACCCCGAGTACGTCGGGGTGATCGTGATCGTGACCGCGTCGTTCTGAATGGCGACGTCACGCACGATGCCGAGTTCGACGACGCTGATGACCGGGACCTCGGGGTCCATCACGGTATTGAGGACCCCGTACACCTCGTCTGGACTCAGCATGAGTGGCGGCCTACCAGGAGGCGCCAGGATGCGAGCGCGCCACGATCTGCATGGTCGCCAGCATATGTCCCAGTGATTCGGTGTGGAAGCCGCGACGTCCACCGCGACGCATGGCCGGGTCGGTGGGCAGCGTGAGCGTGGCACGCTGCACCACGTCCTTCACCATCGAAAGCCACAACGAATGCAGCGCATCGTGATCGATGGCGATGAACGCTTCGGCGGCGACGGCATCATCGACGGCGTCGTGGTCGAACAATTCGCCCGTGTAGCGCCAGAGTGAGTCGAGCGCCTGCTGCGCGCGCTGGTGGCTCTCTTCGGTGCCGTCACCCAACCGCACCACCCATTCGCTGCTGTGGCGCAGGTGGTACTTGTCTTCCTTGAGCGACTTGGCGGCGATGGCCGCGAGTCCTTCGTGTTCGCAGCGCGACAGCGCATCCCACAGCAGCACACTGTAGGCATCGAACAGAAACTGCCGCACCATCGTCACGGCGAAGTCGCCGTTGGGGACCTCCACCAGCAACGCGTTGCGATACGCGACGGCGTCGCGGAAGTACGCGAGCTTGTCGGCATCGCGTCCCTGCCCTTCGACCTCACCGGCGAGCCCCAGCAACGAGCTGGCATGTCCGATGAGATCGAGCGCCATGTTGGAGAGCGCGATGTCCTCTTCGAGGATCGGCCCGTGACCGCACCACTCCGACAGCCGATGCCCGAGCACCAGGCGATCGTCGCCGAGGCGCAGCAGGTACTCGAACAGCGGATTGGCAACCGGCGTACTGCGCGGTGCGGCAACCTGGAACGACGGTTCGGTCATCAGCGACTCAGAAGATGCGCACGCCACGCGGCGCGATATAGAACTGCGGATGACGATACGGCTTGTCGTTACCCGGATCGAAGAACGGACCGGCATCCGACGGCGCCGAGGCCACGATCGCGGCACTCGGCACCACCCACAGATTCACCGCTTCGCCGCGACGCGCGTACACGTCGCGGGCGTTCTGCAGCGCGAGTTCGCCGTCGGGCGCGTGCACGCTGCCGGCGTGTTCGAACGGTTCACCCTTGTTGGGCTGCGTGAAGACTTCCCAGAGGGGCCACTGACTGTCTGACATGTTCGGAATCCTTGGGTCAGGCCGCAGCCGTGGAGGAACGCGCCTTCTGCTTCTCGGCATAGGCCGATGCCGCCGCCCGCACCCATGCCCCTTCTTCGTGCGCCGCGCGCCGCGCGTCGAGACGTTCGCGATTGCACGGACCGTTGCCCTTCGAGCACTTCGAAGAACTCGCTCCAGTCGATCTCGCCGAACTCCCAGTTGCCGGTCTCGGCGTCGCAGATGCAGATCGGGATCGGGCACGGTGATGCCGATCGCAATCGCCTGCGGAATCGTGAGATTCACGAAGCGCTGACGCAGTTCGTCGTTGGTCTTCCGCTTCACGCGCCACTTCAGCAACTCGGCGCTGTTCGGCGAGTTCGTGTCGCTCGGACCGAACATCATGAGCGACGGCCACCAGAAGCGATTGAACGCTTCCTGCACCATCGCCTTCTGTTCCGGCGTGCCGTTGGCCAGCACCGAGCAGATCTCGTAGCCCTGACGCTTGTGGAAGTTCTCTTCCTTGCAGATGCGGACCATCGCGCGGGCATACGGGCCGTAGGAGGCCTTCGCCAGCACGGTCTGGTTCACGATCGCGGCGCCGTCGACCAGCCACCCGATCACGCCCATGTCCGCCCACGACAGCGTGGGATAGTTGAAGATACTGGAGTATTTCGCACGACCATCGAGCAATGCTTCGACGAGGTCGTGACGATCGACGCCGAGCGTCTCCGTGCCGCAGTAGATGTACAACCCATGCCCGGCTTCGTCCTGCACCTTGGCGATGAGCGACATCTTGCGACGCAGCGACGGCGCGCGCGTGATCCAGTTGCCTTCAGGCAACATGCCGACGATTTCGGAGTGCGCGTGTTGCGACATCATCCGTGTCAGCTGCTTGCGATAGCGCTCCGGCATCCAGTCCTTCGGCTCGATGCTTTCGCCAGCGGCGATGCGAGCTTCGAAGGCAGCCAGGAGGGCCGGATCCTCGGTGGGGACGGGCGGGTTCTGGTCCATGCAGGGAATCTACCCACCGTAATCGGGGTTCGACAATCGGAGCGCGACGCTATTTTCCCTGCATGACGACAGACGCTCCCCGCCCCGCCAACAGTCCGGACGGCTACGTCCGTACCGACATCGCCGACGGCATCGGCCGTATCGAATTTTTTCACCCGAAGAGCAACGCGCTGCCGAGTGCCATTTTGCGCGATCTCGCCGCCGCGGTCACCGCGGTCGGCGCCGATCCGTCGGCACGCGTGATCGTGTTGCAGAGCGGTGGCACCGGTCCGTTCTGCGCCGGTGCCTCGTTCGACGAGCTCACCGCGATCGCCAGTCCGGAACAGGGTCAGGAGTTCTTCAGCGGGTTCGCCCGTGTCATCCTCGCCATGATCCGTGCGCCGAAGTTCGTGATCAGCCGTGTGCACGGCAAAGCGGCCGGTGGTGCCGTCGGCCTGATCGCCGCCTCCGACTTCAGCATGGCGGTCACGAAGGCGTCGGCCAAACTCAGTGAACTGGCCGTCGGTATCGGCCCATTCGTGGTCGGTCCCGTGATCGAAAAGAAGATCGGACTGGCCGCTTTCGGCGCGATGTCGGTCGATGCCGACTGGCGCGACGCCGCATGGGGCGAGCGGCATGGCCTCTACGCCAAGCTGTTCGACGATGTCGGCGCCATGGATGACGCCGTCACCACGCTGGCCACGACGCTCGCCGCGTCGAATCCGGAAGCGATGGCGATGCTCAAGCGCGTGTTCTGGGCGGGCACCGAGCAGTGGGAAACGCTGCTGGCCGAACGCGCGGGCATGAGCGGCACGCTGGTGCTGTCCGAGTTCACGCGGAACGCGATCGGCGCCTTCAAGACTCGTTGAAACGGTGACGACATCCCCCATCGTCATCGTGCATGGCGCGCTGGGCAGCGCCGCGCAGATGCAGCCGATCGCCGACGCGCTGTCGGCGATCGGCAAGGTGCACTGTCTCGAGTTGCCAGGCCACGGTGAAACGCCGCTGCATGACACTTCGCCGTTCGCGATGCACACCTTCGCCGACGCCCTGTTCGATGCCATCACGTCGCGCGGATGGCGGCAGCCCTTGGTGTTCGGCTACTCGATGGGTGGCTATGTGGCGTTGCTGCTCGAGTCGCGGTCGCCCGGCACGCTCGGCGGCATCGTGACGTTGGGCACCAAGTTCGAATGGACGCCGGACGTGGCAGCCGGCGCGGCCGCACGACTCGACCCGGCGGTGTTGCAGGCGAAGGCGCCGGCGTTCGCCGAACTCTTGCGCGTGCGGCACGCGGGTGCCGGCGGATGGGAGCAGATGATGACTCGCACTGCGGCACTGCTCGTCGCGCTCGGCGCCGCGCCGCTGCTCACCGCAGAGTCATTGGCTGCGGTGAAGAGCCCGGTGCGCGTCGCCGCCGGCGCTCGCGACGACACGCTGGCCGACGGGGAAGCGACGCGCCTGGCCGACCTGCTGCCGAATGCGTCGAGTGCCGTGCTGCCCGATGTGCCCCATCCGATCGAACGTGTCCCGACGGCCCTCGTCGTGGATCTGGTTCGTGATCTCGTGCGCGACCTTCCCCGGAGCTGATCGTGTTCCGTTCCTTTCGCGTTCCAGAGAAACTGTTCGCGCTGGCGATGTGGGCCGTGTCGGTCACCTTCGCCGGATTTCTGATCGGGTTGGGCGGCAAGATTGTCGGCGAGCTGCCCGGCGTGGATCAGCAGATCTCGCTCGCAGAGTTCGTCGACCCACTCAAGCGCGTGCCGCTGATCAGCGCGCGCGATTCGCTCGTCGCGCTGCAGCGCACGACGCAGGACGAGCGCGAGCGCGCCTCGCAGAGTCACCTGGTGGCACGCAACGCGTATTCGTCACAGCGCGAAACCTTCGACACCTGGATCGCCACCCGCACGGCGACCACCGATCCGTCGCAGGATCCCGAGGTGGTGTCGCGCACGCGCCTGCTCGACTCGCTCAAGCGCAGCGAGCGGGACGCCGAATCGGCGGTCGAACAACTCGACGAGCGCCTGCTCGCGATTACGCAAACGATCGAGAACAACCGGGAGCGCGAGATCGAACTCGAACTCGCCGCCCGCGGGCAGTTCGAGAAGGCGCGCTTTTCGCAGGAACTGCGGGTGTTCGGCGTGCGGCTGGCCCTCACGTTGCCGCTGCTGCTGATCGCCGGCTGGCTGGTGGCGCGTAAACGACGCAGCGAGTACTGGCCGTTGTTGCGCGGCTTCGTGTTGTTCGCCGTGTTCGCGTTCTTCGTGGAACTCGTGCCATATCTGCCAAGTTACGGCGGCTATGTACGCTACGGCGTGGGCATCATCGCCAGCGCAGTGGCCGGCGTGTACGTGATCCGCGCGATGCGCCGATATCTGGCACAGCGGCAACGCGTGGAGCAGCAGAGCGAGGGAGAACGCCGTCGGGCACTGCCGTACGAAGAGGCGCTGCGCCGTATCGGCGCGGGCGTCTGTCCGGGGTGCGAACGATCGATCGCGGGTGGCCCGGCCAATCCCAGCAACTTCTGCGTGCACTGCGGACTGCGCCTCTACGACAACTGCGGCAGCTGCCACACCCGGAAGAATGCGTTCTATCCGTATTGCCCCACCTGCGGTGTGCCTGCCGCCGATGTCGACTCACCGACACCGGCCAGCACCGCCTCCATTACCAGCTGACACGATGCCCTTCCGTACCATTTCCGCCCGAGCATCGCTGCCCGGATTTTGCGCGCTGGCACTGCTGGCGCTGGCTCTGCCCACGTGGTCATCACCGCTGGCGGCCCAGCGCAATGCCAAGCGACCGGCCGCGACTGCCGTGCCCGCGGCACCGGCACTCACTGCCGAGGCGCTGCAGGGCATTCAGTTCCGCTCGATCGGCCCGGGGTTGGTGACTGGGCGTATCGCCGACATCAAGATCGATCCGAAGAATCCGAGCACGTGGTACATCGCCACGGCGTTCGGCGGCATCTGGAAGACCACGAATCGGGGCGCCTCGTTCACGCCGATCTTCGACAACGGCGGCACGCACAACTCGTGCTGCATCGTGATCGATCCGAAGAACAGCGATGTACTGTGGCTTGGCACCGGCGAGAATCACAGTCAGCGCAGTGCACACTTCGGCGATGGCCTGTACAAGTCGACCGACGCCGGCAAGACGTGGGCGCGTAGCGGGCTGGCCCAGTCGGAGCACATCGGACAGATCGTGGTGGACCCGCGCAACTCCGACGTGGTGTATGTCGCGTCGCAGGGCCCGCTGTTCTCAGCGGGCGGCGAACGCGGACTGTACAAGACGACCGACGGCGGCGCGACGTGGACACGCAGTCTGTTCATCAGCGAGAACACCGGCATCACCGATGTCGTGCTCGACCCGAAGAATCCGGACGTGGTATATGCCGCGGCGTATCCGCGGCGTCGGCATGTGGGTCAGGCGATCGGCGGCAGCCCTGAAGGTGGCTTGCACAAATCGACCGATGGCGGCAAGACGTGGACGAAGCTCGCGAACGGTTTGCCCACGGGCGACGTCGGACGCGCGGCGCTGGCCGTGGAAGGGCGCACCTCGCCGACGCAGCTGTTCGCGTTCATCGAGGCCTCCGGCACACAGTCAGGTCTGTACCGCTCGACGGATGACGGTGCGACGTGGGCGCGCTTCGGCAAGAACGCCGCGGCGGCGGGTGGCCGTGGTCCAGCAGCAGGTGGTGGTGCGGGTGCTCCCGGCGGGCGCCCGGGCGCGCCGGTGGATAGCGCGCGGGCCGCGGCGGCGCGGGAGAACTGGTTCACGAGTGGACTCGGACAGTACTACAGCGAACTGTTCATCGATCCGCATCGTGTGGGACACATCTACGAAGTGGCCACGAACCTGGCGCGCAGCACCGACGGCGGCGCCACGTGGGCCAACACGAACTGGGAGAACAAGGGCGTGCACGTGGATCACCACGCGCTCGAGTTCGATCCGCTCGACAAGAACCACATGCTGCTGGGCAACGATGGCGGCCTGTACGAAACGTACGACGCGGGCGAGACGTGGAAGTTCCACGCGACGCTGCCGATCACGCAGTACTATCGCGTAGGCATCAACAACGCGAAGCCGTTCTACTACGTGTGCGGTGGTACGCAGGACAACTTCTCGCAGTGCGGCCCGTCGCGCACCACGAACAGCTGGGGCATCCGCAACAGCGATTGGTTCAACATCGTGGGCGGTGACGGCTTCCAGGCGCGCGGCGACATGGAAGATCAGAACATCTTCTACGGTGAGTCGCAGAACGGCGGTCTGTCGCGCTTCGACATGCGTACCGGCCGTGGCCAGGCTATCCGCCCCACGACGGCGTCGGCCGGTGGTGACGATGCCGGCGCTGCGGCCACGCCCGATACCACTCGCGCCGCACCGACCGCGCGAGTACGCGATCGCACCAACTGGGACGCGCCGTTCGTGATGAGCCCGCACAATCCGGCGCGCATCTACTTCGCGAGTCAGTTCGTGTACCGCAGCGACGACCGCGGCGACACGTGGACGCGCATCAGCCCCGACCTGTCGCGCAACCTGAATCGCGATTCGTTGCCGATCATGGGCAAGGTGTGGCCGCGCGGCTCGGTGGCGCTGAACGTGTCGACCACGGAGCTCAGCAACGCCGTCGCGGTGGATGAGTCGCCGGTGATGGAAGGGTTGTTGTGGGTGGGCACCGACGACGGCCTGGTGCAGGTCAGCGAAGACGGTGGCAAGAACTGGCGCCGCATCGAGGCCTTCCCGGGCGTGCCCAAGTTCACGTACGTAAGCGATGTGCATGCCTCGCCGCGCGATGCGAACACGGTGTTCGTGACGCTCAACAACTGGCAGCGTGGCGACTACGCGCCGTACGTGGTGAAGAGCAGCGACCGGGGTCGCACCTGGACCAACATCTCGGCCAACCTGCCGGCGCGTCATGACGTGTGGGCCATCGCGCAGGACCACGTGAATGGCGATCTGCTGTTTGTGGGCACCGAGTTCGGCTTGTTCACCAGTGTGGACGGCGGCAAGAGCTACGTGCAGCTCAAGGGCGGACTGCCGATCACGCAGGTGCGCGATCTCACGCTGCACAAGCGCGAGAACGACGTCGTGCTGGCCACGTTCGGCCGCGGCTTCTATGTGCTCGACGACTACTCGTCGCTGCGCGAGATCACGCCGGCGTCGATGACCGAAGAGGCGCGCCTCTATCCGATGCGTCACGCGTACGCGTTCACGCCGGGTGGGCTCGCGCCCGCAGGCGCGGCGGGTGTGCTGGCGATCAGCGGCAACTACAGCACGCCAAATCCGCCGGTGGGTGCGTGGGTCACGTACCACGTGAAGGAGGCGCTGCCGGCCGATGCGAAGCTTGTGCTGTCCATCAGCGACAACGCCGGCAAGGTGTGGCGCCGGTGTGAGCTCGACAAGACGGCCGGACTGCGTCGGTTCACCTGGAATCTGAACGGCGATCCCGTGGCACCAGCGGCGGCGACCGCAGCAGCTCCGGCGGGCTCGCAAGTGCCCGCCGGTGCGCCCGCGCCCGCCGACAGCAGCGCCCGCGCGCCGCGTCCGGCGCAGAACACGCTGCAGCTGTGCGTTCCTCCGGCGCCGCTCGGTCCTGGTGGGTTCGCCGGTGGCGGATTCCCCGGGGGCGGCTTCGGCGGTCGCGGGGCACAGGCCCAGCGCGTGCCCATGGGCGTGTACAAGGCGACCATTTCCAAGCTGGTGGGTACCACCAGCACGCCGATCGGACCGAGCCAGTCGTTCGCGGTACTTTCGCTTCTCCAGTAATCGCGTTGCACAACTACGCCGCTGGTCTTCGTACGTCCTTTTTGCTTGCGCTCGGGCTGTTCCTGCCCGGGCGTGAGTTGGTCGTCGGCAGTTCAGCGATGTCGCGCACGCCCGCGCCGGGGGAACGGCGCGTGGTGGTGGCGCCGGCCGAGACGTTGAGTGTGAACGGTGGCGCCGTCGGCATGACGCGCGGCGATGTAGTGGTCTTGCTGCTTCCCGGCCCCGTGGGGTCGGCGTTCTCGATGCGGAGCGTCGTGCGGGAGCTGCAGGCCCGCGGGATCGAACCGCTCGTGGTGGATCCGCTCGGTATGGGAGCCTCGACGCGACCAAAGGGCGCCGACTACACCCTCAGCGCGCAGGCGGCCCGCATTGCGCGCGTACTCGAGGCCGAGCTTCCGGCCGGTGTGTCGGTGATTGTGGCCGCGCAGGGCACGAGCGCGACGATCGCGTTCCATCTCGCTGCCACCGACACGACGCGCGTGCGCGGCGTGGTTTCGATTGCGGGCGGTCCGATCGACAAGCAGGGCACGCCGGGGGTTCGCACTGCCCTCACGTTCGCGGCGCTGCTCGACAATCCGATCGGTCGCGGTTTCGCCAAGCGACGGTTCGTGTCGGCGCTTCGCGACCAGAGTGCCGATGACCGGTGGCTCACGAACGAGGTCGTGAAGCGATACGTGGCGCCCATCGAGAACGATCTGCGCGGACTGTTGCGCACCCTGGGGGCGATGCAGGCGTCGGTCGAGCCGTACCCGATTGAGTCCCGACTGACGCGGATTTCAGTACCCGTTCGGCTTCTGGTGGGCGACAAACCATCCGCCAGTGCCCCGAGTGCGGCGCAGGTGACCCTGCTGCAAACGCATGTGAAGCGGTTCGTGGTAGACACGCTTCGGCCGGGCGGCACCATGCTGCACGAGGAACGCGCGGCCGACGTGGCGCGCGCGATCGACGAGATGGTGCGCGGCGCGCGGAAATAGCGCGCCGCCTTCACCGTTATTTCTTGCGGGTACCGTTGAACGTGGCGCCGCCCTGACCGCCGAAGTCCAGATCACCCTTGATGTGATCGGCGTCGACAATGGAGCCGCTGAACGTGAACGTCGCGCCGCCCGACGTATTGGCGGCGAACGTGAACGTCTGACCCTTCACGATGCCCTTGAACGGCAGCGTACCCATCCGGCCCGAGGTGTAGGTGCCGGTGAGCGAATCGCCCTTCTGCGTCATCGCCACGGCCGATACGCCGGTGCCGTTTTCGGTGACGACTTCGAAGGTCCAGTTACCGGTGAGATCGACGGCGATACGCTGCGCAGCGGCAGCGACCGAGGTAGACACCGCAATGAGCGAGGCCGTGGCGACGGCAATGACACGCGACGAAAAATGCATGACGGGTTCCAGGTGTTGAGTGGTGCGGAGAACGAAACGCTCAGCGAAACGATCAGCGACGCAGGCCGGCGCCGAAGGGCGCCACACCGGGAATCGTGATCGGGAGCTGACCGGTGATCGGAGCCTTGCCGAGTAGCGCACGCGCGGCCGCCCGCTGCGACGGCGACCACGGGCTCCACGCGATCAGATGCGCTTCAGTGAGCGGCAAACCGAGCTGGAGATACGGATTGTTGAACGACACCAGCACCACCTTCGTGTTGGCGGCACGCAAGCCGTTCAGCAGCTCCGGCAGGCCACGCGTGGGCACCATCGACGCGGTGTTGGTGCTCGCCCCGATGTAGCTCGACACGATCACCAAGTCGGCGCCGCGCGCGATGGCCAATGCGTTCTCAACCGAGGCCGGCAGCAATGCCGGCTCCGGATTGATCTTGTACGTCCCGGTGCCGCCGGCGGCCGCACCCGCCGTATTGTCGGCGACAGTTTCCGGACTGAGCGTGAGCGACAGGAGATTGGCGAACGTGCCCTTGAGCTCCGCGTCGAAGATCCGTCCGGCGCTGAGGTCGACGCGCGGCGTCACGGTGATGCTCACCACGCGGCTGGCGGCCGGCATCTTGAACGGCACCAGCGTGAGCGAGTCGCGCACGAGCGTAATGGCCTTCTCGGCGGCCACACGGGCCGGCGCCGTATTGGCCGCCACACCGACGCGGGCGCGCACGCCTTCCACACTCACGAAGCGCTCGCGGTCGAGGCCGAATTCGTGCTTGGCCATGAGCAGCTTCTTCACCGACGCATCAATGCGCGCTTCGGTGAACCGCCCTGACGCCACGCCGTCCACCACCGCCTGAATCGAGACCTTGGCATCACTGGGCATGAGCAACACATCGTTGCCGGCCACCACGGCGCGTTGCGTGGCTTCGGCCATCGTCATGTTGCCCAGCACGCCGTTCATGTCGAGCGCGTCGGTGACCAACAGGCCTTTGAAGCCCATCTTGGTACGCAGCAGATCCGTCATTACCGCCGCGCTGAGCGTGGCCGCCGTGTGCGTGGTGTCGAGTGCCGGCAGGTCGCCATGGAACGTCATCATGCCGCGTACACCGGCGTTGATCGCCGCCTGAAAGGGCCGCAGCTCCACGCTGTCGAGGCGCGCACGCGACACGTTCACGCGCGAGAGTTCGAGGTGCGAGTTCTGTTCGGTGTCGCCATGTCCCGGGAAGTGCTTGCCGGTGGCAAGCATCCCGTGCTCCTGAATGCCGCGCACCAAGGCCGCGCCCATGCGCGACACGAGGGCCGGATCCTCACCGAATGACCGGGCGGCGATCACCGGGTTCTTCGGATTGTTGTTCACGTCGAGCACGGGCGCGAACGCCATGTGGATGCCCATCGCGCGTCCTTCGATCGCCGTCACGCGACCCATCTCGTACGCGAGCGAGGTGTCGCGGGTAGCGCCGATGCCCATCTGATACGGAAACGACGTGGCGCCGCCGAGTTCAATCGCATTGGGCAGGAACCACCCGCCGCGCGCCCGGAAGGCCGCGCCCGTCTCGAGATCGGCGCCGACCAACAACGGCAGTTTGGCGACCGCTTGCAGCGCGTTCACCTTGGCGGCGATATCGAGCGGCCCACCCACGGAGACAATGATGCCGCCCAGCTCCTGCTCGCGGACCAGACGTTCGATGCTCGTGTAGGCAGCCGCGTCCGTGGCGCTGTAGTCACCCAGCGTCCAGATCCAGACCATCTGCGCCGCCTTCTGGCGCAGCGTGAGGGTCTTGAGGACCGAGTCGGCCCACGCCGCGTCGGCCGCGGCGTTCTTTGGTGACGCGGCGATCTCCATGATCGGCGTGATCGGCTCCGAACGACGCGAGGTCGGCGCGGCCACCGGACCGCGGCCGGTCTGGGCGGCGGTGGCACATGCGGCGCTGACGAGCGCCGCCGACAACGACAGGCGGGCGAGTTGCGAGGTCTTCACGATCGAGGGCAGGCGAAGTCGGGCAGGAATGGACGCTGTTCTGTGGGAAATCTACCCCGGGCGAGCCAATTCGTGGCCAGCTGAGTATCGTCCCCTATGGCCTGTCGAGTCCCCTCCTGCCGAGCCGTCGCCGGCGCCCTGCTCCTCACCGCCGGGGCACTGCGCGCCCAGTCGACCCCGACAACAACGGCGACGGCAACAGCGAAGGCGGCCCCTGCCACGGCGCCCGACTGGAGCGATCGGCTCAAGGCGATGCCGTTGCATCCAGGCTGGCCGCTCACGCTGACGCTCTCCGGGCAGGCGCGCTGGCGCGAAGAGTTCATGCGGGCCTACAACGTGGGCACGCTGCGCGACGACTACGGATTCACCCGGCTCATGGTTGGCGCCGATGTGCAGGCCGGCCAGCCCAAACGGCTCCACGGGCGCGTGCTCGTTGAACTGCGTGATGCGCAGGCGCTGAGCCGCACCTTGCCGGGCGGCACGCGAACCACCGACGGCGACCGTCACGACATTCAGAATCTGTACGCCGACCTTGGCTATGGGCGCTCGTACGTGCGCTACGGGCGTCAGGAGGTGTCGCTGAACCGTGAGCGACTGGTGGGGGTGCCCGACTGGGCGAACACCCGTCGCGGCTCGGAGGGCACGCGCGCGCAGCTCGTTCGAGGCCGACTCGTGCTGGAGGGCGCCGACATCCGCCCGATGATCGTGCGACTCGACCGCGGCAATCGCCCCGATAGCACGGCCCGGCTTCGTACGCTGTCGCTGGGCTCCACGCCCGGTGCCGCACGATTCGCGCGCGGGATGCCGACGCAGTGGAACGGCTACTGGTACGAACAGACGATCCGCACGGCCTCGTCGCTCACGCGACGGCTCACCACCGGTGCCCGGACGCTGTGGCAAGTCGGTGCGCCCGCGGCGTCGCGCGTCGTCACATCGGTCGAACTTGAAGGCGCGGTGCAACGCGGGCATGCCGGCGCGCGCGAGCTGCAGGCGTGGTTCTGGGTGGCCGAAACGCAGCTGCAATGGCGACGCGTGCATGGCACGCCATCACTCGCCCTCGGGCTCGAGCAAGCCAGCAGCGACCGCCCGGGCACCGCGGGGAACGAAGCGTTCGCCGTGCTCTATCCGGCAGCGCATCAGCATGGGGGCTTTGCCGATGTGATCGGACGGCCCAACGTGACCGAGGTGCATGCCATCAGTAGTTGGGACCCGATGCCGTCGCTCTCGCTACGAGGCGCGTGGTACCGGTTCGACCGGCGCCGACTCGACGACGGCGTGTACAACAAGCAGAACGCACTCTTCCGCGCGGCCAGCGGCTCGACCGCCCGTCATGTGGCCGACGAAGTCGATCTCACGGCCGCCTGGAAGGCGACCACCCATTTGCGGGTACTCGTTGGTGGTGCCACGGTGCTTCCCGGGGCGTTTCTTTCCAGCACCCCCGGGGGAGCGCACGTGGAGCATTGGGGGTATCTCGGTACCACGTTCGCTTTCTAGCTCACATCTCCCCGTCCATGTCTCCGATGTTTCGATCACTTCTTGTGTGCATGCTGGCCACTCCGGCGGTGCTCGCAGCGCAGGTGCGTCCCGCCACGCCGGCACCGCAACCAACCCGCGCGCGCATTGTCGGCACCGTGTTCGACAGCGCCGCGACACAGTGGTTGGGTGGGGCCACCGTGCAGTTGGTGGACGCGGCCAATCCGTCGAACGTGCGTACCGCCATCGCCGCTGCCAACGGACGCTTCGCGATCGATTCCGTCGCCGTGGGCACGTATCTGATCGGCTTCTTTCATCAGCGGCTCGACCAGCTCGCGATTGAGGCGCCGCTCTTTCGGGTGAATATCACCACGCCGGAAGAGCTCGAGGTGCCGCTGGCGATTCCGTCGGCTGAGACGATCATCATCAAGCGATGCGGCCCCGGCGACCCCGAGCAGCCGATGGGGCTCTATATGGGTTTCGTACGCAACGCGGCCACGAATCAGCAGGTGCCGGCGGCGCGGGTGCGCGCACAGTACACCGAGGTGACCGTCGGAACGCGCGGCGTCGAACGACGATATCCGTCGCGCTTCGGCAGCAGCACCGACGATGGTCTGTTCACGCTCTGCGGTGTGCCGCGCAATGCGCCGGTCACGGCCCGTGCGTATGCCGGCCCCGACTCCACCGGATTCATCGAGCTGCGCGTTCCCCGCAACGGCTTGCTGGTGCGTGATCTCGTGATCGGCTCGACCAACAAGGGCACGGGTGCGCTGCGCGGTACCGTCAAGAGCATGAGCGGCAAGGAGATCACGAGTGCGCGCGTGGTGCTCTGGGGCGCCAGCGGCAACGGCACGAACACCACCAACGGCCAGTATTCGCTGGACGGGCTCCCCACCGGCACACAGATGGTCGAAGCGCGCGCGATCGGCTATCAGCCGATGCGTCTCGTGGTCGACATCCCCGCCAGCGACGCGGCGACAGCGGACATCACGCTTGAAACGCTGGTCGCGACGGTCGACACGGTGCGCGTGCGCGGCGACCGCGTCTCCAATCAGATCGCCGAATTCGAGAAACGTCGTCGCGCCGGGTTCGGTTCGTTCATCGACGAGAATCAGTTGAACGCGCGCGCACCGATCTTCATGGCCGACATCTTCCGCACGGTGCCGGGGGTGGTGATCGCCAGTGGGCAGTCGCCACAGGGACGCGTGATGATGCGCAACAACGGCGGCACCTGCGCGCCGGCGGTGTTCCTGAACGGGATGAACGTGCAGGTACCCGACGGCAATCTCGACGCGATCATGAATTCGCAGGAAGTGCTGGCGGTGGAGGTGTATTCGCGCACATCCAGCGTGCCCCCGCAGTTCGACTCACGGAACGGCTGCGGCTCGATCGTCGTGTGGACGGGCCCGCGCAAGCAGCGCCGCTGAGTTTTCACATCGAACTCGGTGTGCGTGCTTGAGCTTTCGGCGACCAAGACGCACACTGTGACATGGTCTATCCGTCGAAGTTGTCGCGCGAGAGTGTGGTAGGGGCGGCCCTGTCCCTGATCCGGGAACAGGGCGCCGACGCGCTCGGCATGCGGGCCGTCGCGCTGCGCCTCAGCGTTCGCCCCGCGTCCTTGTACAAGCATGTGATCGATCTGGCCGGCCTGCAGGCGCTGCTGGCTGAGCATGCGGCGGCCGAGCTGCTCGCGGCGATCGATGTCGCGATCGCGCGTGCGCCGCGCTCAGCGGCCGTCGAATCACAGAAAATGCCGATGCTGTTCATGGCGAACGAGTATCTGCGGTTTGCCCGCGAGCAGCCGGCGCTCTACGCCATGCTGACCACGCAGGATGGGCTGCTGGCCTTGGCACCGGCCGCCTCGCAGGAGCGCGCACCGAGCCCGCACGCCATTCCACACACCGCACGCGCCGCGCTGTCGACGCGTCTGATGCAGGTCGTGGGCGAGCTGACCGGCTCCGCTGATGACGCCGAGGCGACCGTCGCCCTGTGGGCCTTCCTACACGGGTTCATCACCCTCGAACGCGCCGGCATGTTCGGCGCGAGCAGCCCCAAGGGTGGCTTCACCCGCGGTGTGCGCGCGATGGCCGCCGGACTCCGCCGCCCCGCGTCAGGCGGCCATGCGGCGATCGTCGAACCGGTGCCCTGACGAACAGCGGACAGCGCGACGGGGTAGAATAGCGCAGCGTTCCGAAGTCATTCGAACGGGCTGCCCCGCATTTCGGGGCAATGCCCGTCATCCCAATTGGTTGGAGAGCCCGATGCCTGCCATGCTGCCCGTACCGAACCGTCGCGCACGTGACGTCGCTGGCCTGCTACGGCTGACCACGTGGATGGCGTCGATGCTGGTGGTCACCCTGCTTTCGGCCTGTTCCCTCCTGAAGCTTGGCGGAAAAGGCGCGCCGCAAGGCACCGTGTCCCTGGTGGTGGAGAACCGCGGGTACTCCGATGTCATTCTGTACGTCGTACGCAGCGAAGGTGCGCGCGGTGCGCGGTTGGGCTCCGTGAACGGCGGCTCGACCGTCACCTTCAAGGTGCGTGAAACGGATTTGCAGGCCGGCGGTCTGCTGCAGCTACAGGCGCGCGCGATCGGCGCCCGTACCTCGTGGACGTCGCCCACGTTGTTCGTGAACAGCGGTGGCATCGTGAAGCTCGACCTGATCGCCACCGGCACCTCCGACCTGACGAGAAGTCAGATCTACCTCATCCAGTAGGCGCGTCGACCAACGGCACGATCACCGCGACCAATTGATCGGTGGCCGCCCCCCAGCCTTCATGGAAGCCCATGTCTTCGTGCGCTTCGCGATCGGACTCCGACCAGTGCCGCACGCGCGCGGTGTAGCGCGTGCCGTCCCCCTCCGCCTCGAAGGTGAGCACGGCGGTCACGAAGGCTTTGAACGACGGCTCCCACGCTGACACAAAGGCGTCGGTGATCACCAGGCGCTCGTTCGGCACGACATCGAGGTAGACCCCGCGATTGGGCACGATCTGCCCTTCCGGCCCTTCCATCACGATCAGGTTCGATCCCCCCGGGCGCACGTCCAGCTCCGCCTTGGTCGTTCTCCATGGCGCCGGCGTGAACCACTGCAGCAGGAGCGCAGGGTCGGTCCAGGCGCGATACACCAGCGCCGGCGGTGCCGGGATGAATCGCGTGAGCACGAGTTCGCGATCGTTCGCAGGGGCTGTCATGACCGGTGGCGTTGGAGGGAGAACAGGTCGTGCTAGCGCTTCAGTCCACGCGCCGTCGCACCGGCCTTCATGATGCGACCACGATCGTCGAGTCGCGTAATGTTTACGTCGATCTTGCGCACGTAGTCCAGCGTTTCCACGTGACGCCAGCGCGGCACCGACGGTGCGATCTTCTCGATGTTGCGCCATTGCCGCGGATCGAGCTGCCGCTGACGGGCGCGTCGCTGGGCATTCAGCAGTGTGCCACGTCCGGCGTTGTAGCTCGCGAACATGAACTGTCGCCGGTCTTCGGCGATCGAATCGTTCTCCCAGCGCAACCAGAGCCGCCGGTCGTACGCGATGCCGGCCTCGATGTTCAGCTCGGGGTTGTCGATCATGGCGAGGTCGGCGTTCTCCGATGCGATCTCGCGATAGGTGCTCGGCATGAGTTGCATCAGACCGCGCGCGCCAACCCGACTGCGCGCCATCGGATCGAGGTTGCTCTCGGCCATGCCCTGCGCCTTGAACAGACGCCAGTCGAAGGCCGGTCCGAAGGAGCGCTTCGCGGCCTTCCGGAACGTGTCGTCGTACCGGTCGGCCGGATCGTGCGGCTGAGCCGACGCGGCCGGCACCTGCACCGCGAACGCCGCGAACAGCGCGCACACACTCCAGCGCAGGCGATGCATCAATTCAGCGCGCCGCCCACGACGATCGCCACCGAGATGAAGATCGCGGCCACGAAGAGTCCGACCGCGACGTTCCCCCTCTTCAACTCCTCGGCAAAGTCAACCTGCGGCGTCAGGATGTCGATGATGCGATACGCCGCGAACATGAGCACCACACCGAGCGTGGCGTACAGGATGTTGAGCCCGACGATCGACCATTGCATGCATGGACTGGCAGAGGGAGAAGAATGATGCCGCGTGCGGATAATACGCGAAAATCAGCGGCGGCGCGCCGTGATCAGCACGGCAATGTCATCCGGGCGCGGGTTGATGAAGTCGAGCCGCACGCGACCGTCTGGCATGGTGCTCACCGTGGCCGGAATGGCGCTGTTGGTGAGCACCCAGCCCGCTGGCAGGACCACGGCATTCGCCGGCCGTCCAAAGCCGCGGTCCCACACCAACTCATCGCCGACCACACGATAGCGGCTGCTGTCGGTATACGTCTCCGAAATGCGCAGCCGCGTGGTCGCGCCGGCAGCCACGGGGGCGAACCGGAATACGACGATCTCCGTGCTCGGCGTGACCGTCTCACCGATGTCGAGCTTGGCCGCCGTGATCGCGGCGCCCTTCAACACGTCGAGCCGCAGCGGTTCACCGGTATCGAGATTGCGCGCCGACGGATTCGACACGCGGCTGCCGGCGCGCACCACGTTGATGTAGTGATCCGTTCCGGCGCGCGACTCGGTGTAGTCGTGATACAGGTCGAACGCGTGGGTTTCCGGCTGCTGCAGGAAGTACACGATCTCCCGCGACTGCACGGCGCGCTCCTCGAGCCGCGCCTGCGCGCTCGAGCGCACGGCGCCCGTGGGCGCGGCCATCGAGGCCACCGGACGCGCCCGCAGAATCAACGGCGCTTCGGCTGGTGTGTTGTTCCAGAAGCTGATGGCGATGCGACCGTCGGCTTCCTGCAGAATCTGCGACGGATAATTGCACGATTCGAGTTCATAGCCTTTCGGCAACACCACCGCATTGCGTTTGATGCCAAGCGGACGGTTGAACACGATGGTCGTTCCATCGGTGAAGTAGCTCTTGGCGTCTTCGTACGTCTTGTCGATCAGCATCCGCGCTTCGCCGCCGTTGGCGGGCACCGGTCGCGCCAGCGTCACGCGGATGTACTGCTGCAAACTGTCGGACACGCGCACACCGCCGGCTCGCGCCACGGCCGCGCCGACCACGTCGAACACCAGCGGCTTTCCGGTGGTGCGGTCGCTCACATGTTCGTCGGTGGCGATGCTGCCGGCGCGGATCGGATTGAAGTAGTGCGTGGCCCCTGCCGTCGTGGCCGTCACGTCGTACACAAGGCGAAACTTGGCCGTACCTGGCGCCAGCAATTCGTATCGCGTGTAGGCGTCGGCTTCGCTTTGGCGCGGTGGTGTCGGCGGTGTCGACTGTGCCAGCGCGGGATCGACCAGCGCGACGGACAGGAGCAGTGCGAACGTGCGGAAGGCGTTCATGCGGGTTGCACGAGATTGATGAGATTCCCGCAGGTGTCTTCGAACAATACCGCGGTGATCGGGCCCATCACCGTGGGGGCGCCGCGGAACTTGACACCGGCCGCCTTTAGTCGGGCGAAGTCGGCGTGAATGTCCGTGGAGATGAAGGCGGTGGCTGGAACGCCGGCCTCGAACAGCGCCTTCTGAAACACGCGCGCCGGTTCGAACGCCATCGGTTCGAGCACCAGCTCCACGCCCGCCATGCCGTCGGGTGCCGTCACGGTGAGCCAGCGGAACTCGCCGAACGGGAGGTCCGCCATTTTCTCGAAGCCAAGCACGTCGGTATAGAACGCGAGCGCTTTCGACTGATCGTCGACCATGACGCTGATGAACTTGAGTTGCATGCGGTGCCTCGCGAGATACGGCGTCGGTGTGAAAACGGGAGCAACTGTCAAAGCTGCGGCGGGACGGCGAGCCGCGGAAGCCGTCAGAACTTTTCGCCTTGTGCCTCGCGGAGGTGGCTCCCGACGGGGCGGATGCGTGTCCACATGGCCCAGAAGTAGATGCCGAGACCGGCGATCTGGCCCAGTCCGCCGATCACGACAGCCCATCGCAGCCACGTCGCTCCTGACCAGGCACGCGACGCCTCCGACACGATGCGCAATGCTGTGGCCGCAGTGAGAATCCAGTACGCGGCTTCGACCCGCGTCGGCAGATAGCGGGTGTCATCCTTCGGCGGCCTCGGGAAGAGCCAGAGCGCCACGCCGCAGATCAGGAACATCACGAAGCCGACGAACACGGCGTGGGTATGCGCCGACACCAGATGCGGATGCGGCCAGGTGCCGGTCAGCTCGCGGCGCACCATCAGGAACCCGCCAAGCGTGAGCCCGATGGCGAGAAAGACAATGCCTGTCTTGATGAATCGGCGAACGAGCGTGTACACGGGCACTCCCGGAGGAAGGGGCAAACCGGGAGCCGCTCGCCGCCAAGGCGCTCAGCTCCCATTATTACCTGCATCTTGCTCCCTGAAAACGTACTGCACACGTGCTGCTCGCCCCCTACCCGAGCCTCCCTGTTATGAAGCGTTCCTTCACCGTTGCACCGGTACTGCTGGCGTTGGCGACCCCGCTCGCGGCCCTGTCGGCACAGGCGGCGCCGAAGATCGCCCGACTCGTGATCACGCCCGCCAGCCGCACGGTGGTAGCAGGCGACACCATGCGCCTACGGGCGGAAGCGCGCGATGCGCAAGGCAACGTGCTCTCCGGCGTCACCTTCCGCTATCGTCTGGGTGGCTCTGCCCGCTTCGAGGGTCGGGTGGATTCCCTCGGCCTCGTCACGGCAAGCTCGACGGCGATTCTGCCGGTCACGGTCACTGCCACCATGCCGGGCGCCGCGCCGGCCTTCGAGGTCATCGAGATCACGTCCGTGCCCGGACCGGCGTCGCGGATCGAACTGTCCCCTGCCGCCCCCAAGCTGGTGGTGGGCCAGCGCGTACGGGCCACGGCGCACACGTATTCGGCCAACGACGACGCGCGCGGTGACCGCGTGACGTGGAAGAGTGAGAACCCGGCCGTCGCGAGTGTGAGTGCCACCGGCCTCATCACGGCACGGCGGGCCGGCAGCACGGCGATCGTGGCCAGCACCGGCAGTGTCTCACAGCGCCTGCGCGTCACGGTCGCGACCGCGGCGTTGTCGTCGTTGACGCTCACCCCAGGCCACGTAGAAGCGCGCACCGGTGACGTGCTGCGCTTCGCCATCACGGCCAAGGATGCGGCCGGCAAGGCGATCACGGGACTCACCCCCACGTGGAGCTTCTCGCCGGGTCAGGGGCAGATCGACGCCGACGGCGCGTTCGTGGGCTACGAGCCCGGCGACTACACGATCACCGCGTCGTTCGGCGCGCGCAGTGTGGAGAGCACGATCACGCTGGCGCCGCGTGATGTACGACGTCCGTTGTCGCTGGTGGGTCGCCTGCCGCGCACGCGTTTCACGACCGAAGAGGTATGGATTCACCCCGACGGCAAGCACGCGTATCTCGGCTCCGGCGGTGGTGGCGACGTGCTCTATGCGCTCGACATCAGCAACCCGGCCGACCCGAAGGTAACCGATTCGATCATCTCGAACACGCGACGCGTGAACGACGTGATGACGTTCCCAGACGGCAAGTTCCTCGTGTTCACGCGTGAAGGCGCGAGCGACCGCAAGAACGGCATCGTGATCGCCTCGCTGGACGACCCGGCGCATCCGAAGCCGATCGCCGAGTTCACCGAGGGCGTCACCGGCGGCGTGCACTCGGCGTTCGTGTACAAGCAGGAGAAGTTCGGCACGTTCATCTTTCTCACGAACGACGGCACCGGCGCGTTGCACGTGATCGACGTGAACGATCCGTATCATCCGAAGGAAGTGGCGCGCTGGAAGACGGAGGGACGTCCCGATGCCGGTCGCTCGCTGCACGACATCGATTTGCGTGACGGCCTGTTGTACGCGAGCTACTGGAACGACGGCTTGATCGTGCTCGACGTGGGCAATGGCATCAAGGGCGGATCGCCGTCGAATCCGGTGAAGGTGTCGCAGTTCAAGTACGACCTGAACGCGATGTACAAGCAGGTGGAAGTGGACGGCGGCCCGGGCTTCATTCGCGGTACGCACACCGCGTGGCGCCACAAGAACTACGTCTTCATCGCCGACGAAGTCTTCCCCGCCGCCGGGCCCAAGGGCACGAAGGACGCGGCTGCCGGTCGGGCCTATGGTCGCCTGCAGGTCGTCGACGTGTCCGACATCGCCAACCCGAAGGCGGTGGCGTTCTACGAGCCGGAGTACGGCGGTGTGCACAACGTGTGGGTGGCCGGCGATTCGCTGTACATGGGCGCGTACAACGCGGGCTTCCGTGTGTTCGATATTTCCGGCGAGCTGCGTGGTGACCTGCGCGCGCAGGGTCGCGAAATCGGCCATCTCAACACCGCCGACATGGACGGCCACGTGAAGAACGCGGCGATGACGTGGGGCGTCGTCGTGAACCCGAAGGACGGACTCGCCTACGTGAACGACGACAACAACGGGTTGTGGATCATCCGGATCGAACCCAAGCCGGTGAAGAAGGTCATTCCGTGATGTCTCGCTCCATGCGCGTGGCGTTGCTGACGTCGATGCTGTGCGTGGCGCCTGCCGTACGCGCGCAGCCGGCAGCGCCGCCGCCAGCACGCGACTACCTCGTGCTGGTCGCCAGCGAATCGGTGGACCGCGTCGCGCTGGTGCGTTTCGGTCCCTCCGGTGCGCGCGTGGAGCGCGAGAAGTACGTGGGCTGGTCGAAGATGGAAGTGGCCGGCCCACACGGCGTGGCCGTCGCACCCAGCGCGAAGGAGTACTTCGTGACCATTGCGCACGGCACGCCGTTCGGAAAGCTGGTGAAGTACGACGCCGCGACCGACACGCAGTTGGGCAGCGTGATGCTGGGAAACTTTCCGGCGACGGCGCAGGTGTCGCCCGACGGCGCGCTCGTATTCGTCGTGAATTTCAATCTGCACGGCGACATGGAGACGAGCGATGTGTCGGTGGTGGCCGCGAAGGAGATGGTGGAGATCGCGCGCGTCCGAACCTGCACGATGCCACACGGCTCACGACTCTCGAGTGACGGCACCAAGCACTATTCGGCGTGCATGATGGACGAAACGCTGGCCGAGATCGATGCCAGCACGCTATCGGTAAGCCGACATTTCTTTCTCACCAAGGGGAAGGAGATGGGCATGACGGGCGCGCCCCCTGAGCGCGGCGCGAGCGACCACGCGGCGCACGGCGGTGCGGCCACCGACATGTCGGGTCACGGGATGGAACCGCCGAAGCCGGGCGACATCTCCTGCTCTCCCACCTGGGCGCAGCCATCGCGTGATGGCTCGCGCGTGTGGGTGGCATGCAACAAATCGAGCGATCTGGTGGAGATCGACACGAAGTCCTGGACCCTCGTGCGTCGCCTTCCCGCCGGCCCCGGCGTGTACAACCTGGCCACCACGCACAACGGCGCGCGCATTATCGCCACCAACAAGCGTGACGCGTCGGTGTCGGTGTTCGATGCGACGTCGGGCAAGGAGCTCGCGCGCATTCCCACGACGCGCAAAGTGGTGCACGGGATCGCCGTGTCCGACGACGATCGCTACGCGTTCATCTCGGTGGAAGGCGTGGGCTCGGAGCCCGGTACGGTGGACGTGATCGACCTGAGCACCCTCAAGAAGGTGGCGTCGGTGGATGTGGGACAGCAGGCGGGAGGCATCGACTTTCTGCGGTCGGAGCCGGTGACGCGCTAGCGCTCCAGAACGGGCACCACGATGCGCACGACATTGTGACCGGCGTTGTGCAGGAGTTCGACGCGTCCATGATGTGAACTGGCAACCCAGCGCACGATCGAGAGCCCCAGCCCTCGGTCGTGCGCTGGCGCCATGGGACCACGCATCGCCGTCTCGGTCAATGGCGGGCCGTCGTTGCTGACCTCGAGCATGGCCTCACCGGCGTGCGCCGCTTCGCCTCTCGCCGCTTCGCCTCTCGCCGTACGACACGAGACCGTGATCGGCGCCGTTGGCACCCCGTGCCGGCAGGCGTTCTCGATCAGTTCGAGCAGTGCCTCCTGCAACAGCGCGGCGTTCCCCAGCACCGTGACCGGTTCCGCGTCGCCTATCGCGAGCGCGTGTCCCGTGACCGACGCTCTCGCCCGCATCAGATCCGTACATTCGAGCACCAGACTGTCGAGCTCGACGCGTTGTTCGAGTCGCACCACTTCGCCGGCGCGCGCTTCAGCCAGGAGGAAGAGCTCATCAACGCGACGGCGCATCTGCTCGGCCGCTGTGCGTACGCGCGCCAGCGACGAGCGGAGCCGTTCGGCGTTCAGCTCCGCCGCGGGCGTGCCGGCCATCGTGTCAAGCGCCAGTCCGGCTTCACCCAGCACGAGCGTGAGTGGCGTGCGAATCTGGTGTGCCGCCTCGCGCACGAACCGTCGATTGCGCTGCTGCGCGTCGTCGAGACGGATCATCAGCGCATCGAACTCCGCCGCCAACGCCCCCAGCTCGTCCCCGCCGTACTGAGGAAAGAGTCGACGAGAGAGATCGGCCGGCGCGATGGCCGCAATATCCTGCGAGAGCTGTCGGACCGGTGCCATCGCGCGCCCGGCGAGCAGGTAGCCTACCAGCAGGCTCGCCAGAAGAATAAGCGGTACGCCAACGGCAATCGCGACGAGGAGCAGCTCGGTGTCGGCCTCGATGCCCTCGGTCGAACCAAACGTGACGACGCGGAATCGATGCGAGGTCGTCGCGGCGTTGACCGTCACGACGATTGTCGTGTCGACTAAACGGCCGCGCAGGTCCGGACCGCCCCGATCAACGTTGAAGCGCGTGGCGCGACCAACCGGTATGGCGGCCAACACGCGTTGACCGGCCGCGTCGGGGTCGCGGAGCGCCGCAAGCGTTCCACTGGCGTCGAGCAGCAGAAATGCGTCACCGTTGTCGGGCCACTCGGCCGCGACCTCGCCTGCGACGAACGAGTACGACGAGTCGGGCGTCTCGGCGTACTCGCGCGCCACGGCGGAGATCAGTCCAGCGCCGATTCCGTCGAGATGCGCGTCGAAGCGTCGCGTCGACTCGCGCGCCATGAACGCGAGACCGCCAGCGGCGAGCAGGCCCGTGCCGACGGCGAACGCCATCGCGAAGCCAAACGCGAGCCGAAGTCGTAGCCGACTAATGGGCATCGTCACCGCCGAGGCGATCGGTCAGGACATACCCGCTGCCGCGGACGGTGTGCAGCAGCGGGAGCAATCCGTCACCGTCGATCTTGCGCCGCAGTCGGCCGACCAATACATCGACGGCGTTGGCCACCGGATCGAAGTTGTCGTCCCAGACGTGATCAAGAATTTGCGAACGGCTGACGACACGTCGGGCATTGCGCAGCAGATACTCCAACAACGCGACCTCGCGCGGCGTGAGCACGATCGACTCTCCCGCCCGCGTGGCCTGACGCGTGGCGCTGTCCAACGCGAGATCCGCCAGTCGCAGCACGGGCTCGAGCGCGGTAGCCGGGCGTCGCGCCAATGCGCGAAGCCGGGCCAGCAGCTCGCTGACCGCGAACGGTTTGGCGAGATAGTCATCGGCGCCGGCGTCGAGTCCGCGCACGCGGTCGTTGACGGCGTTCCGCGCGGTCAGCACGAGCACCGGCGTGCGATCACCGCGCGCCCGCAGCGCGCGACACACCGCGAAGCCGTCCATGTCCGGCAAGCCAACGTCGAGTACCACGAGGTCGTAGGGGCCGCCAGCGAGCGCGACGAGCGCCGCCTGACCATCCGACACGCCGTCGGGTGCCCAGGCGGCCTCGCGAATGACCCGAAGCAGGAAGTCGCGAACCTCCGCATCGTCCTCGACCACCAGGACTCGCATACGGATCAAGCTAGCAGTCAGACCTGAAACGGCTACGCGCCCGGCTTCTTCACCACGGGCGGAACCTTGGCTTTCCCGGCCTTTGCCCGGTCTTCCTTGGCTTCCTTCGCCTCGTCGGCAGGAGTCTCGTGCTCGACACTGACCACCGCGCCGGTGAGTGCATCGACCAAGACCTCCTCGATCCCGCTCTTGCCGGTCACCTTGATATCGAACGAGTACACGAGCTTCCCGTCTTCCTTTTCGATTTCGGCGCTCTGCACTTTGCCACCCGGCACCTTCGTCAGTGCTGTTGCCGTGGCGGCGGCTGGCGTGACCTTGGCCAGCTTGAGCATCCCCGCCTTCTCTTCCTTGACGGTCACCGCCTGGGCTGACGCAACGGTCGCACCCAACGCCAGGGCGAGTATACCGCACGCGATCTGGTTACGCATAGAGAATTCCCTCGATCAGTGAGTTGCCGTGGGCATGAGTCGATAGCCTCGCCCGCGCACGGCCACGAGCAGGATGGGAACAGCGAACAGGGTAATCGGCATGGATAACGCCAGACCTCCGATCACGGCAATCGCCAGCGGCTTCTGCATCTCGCCACCGGCGCCGATCCCCAGCGCCAGCGGCAGCAGTCCAAACAGCGTGCACAACGTCGTCATGAGAATCGGACGCAGACGAATGCGGGCCGCGTCGCGAATGCCCGCTTCGAGATCGACGCCGTCAACGAGCATGCGATGCCGCGTAAAGTCCAACAGGATGATGCCGTTCTTCACGATCAGCCCGACCAGCAGGATCAGCCCCATGAAGCTCGACACGTTGAGCGAGACGCCGGTCGCCACGAGCAATCCGAACGCGCCACCGAACGACAGCGGTGCGGCCAGCAACACCACCAGCGGCTCCACCAGCGAGCGGAACTGCAGCACCATCACGCACGCCACGCACACGGCGGCGAGCGCCAGCACGAGAAGTAGCGTGGCGAAGGCGGCCTGTTGACTCGCGTACCGTCCACCCAGTTCAACGCGAACTCCAGCCGGCGCGGGATTGCTATCGAGAATGACCTGTACGTCAGCCATCACGGCACTCAGCGCGCGCCCCTCGACGCCGGCCGTGATGATCACGAGCTGTTGCTGATTGTCGCGCAAGTGTTCGCTGCGTACGTCGCCAGGCGTGAAGCTGGCCAACCCGCCAAGTGGCGTGGAACGGCCGGCTCGAGGGGTCCACACCGGCAGCGTGGCGAGACGCGCAACACTGAAGCGGACGGAATCGGGCGCTCGCACCCGGACGCCAATGGCCCGATCATCGAGTCTGATTTCTCCCGCCTCAACGCCCAGCAACGCGCCACCGACGCTCGTGCTGACGTCCTGGGCCGACAGCCCGACCCGCTGCGCTGCATCGCCATCGACGTGCATGGCCAGCTCGGCGCTCGACTCGGGGATCCCGGAATAAAAATCAGCCAGACCAGCCACCTGTTCGACCTTCGGTCCGATCCGCACCGCATAGGCGTCGAGCACGGCGAGCTCCGGGCCGAACAGCTTGATCTCCATTGGCGAGGACGCTCCCGACAGATCGTCGAGCACGTCCGACAGAATCTGAATGAACTCGACACGCACGCGCGGCACGGCACGTTCCACACGTCCTCGCACGTCGTCGATGATCTCACTGATCGGCCGGGTACGCTGCGCATGCGGCAGCAGCCGCACCGCGATGTCTCCCGTGTTCTGTTCAGTCGCAAACAATCCCAGCTCGGCGCCCGTCCGCCGGGACGTACCGCTCACCTCTGGCGTCTCGGCGAGGAGACGCTCGATGATGTGCAGTTGCCGATCTGTTTCCGCCAGCGCCGTGCCCCCCGGTGTCACGTAGTCGATGATGAACGAGCCCTCGTCCATATCGGGGAGAAAGCCACTGC
>CAWJMR010000044.1:0-16506 GCA_963843965.1 uncultured Gemmatimonadaceae bacterium | reverse complement strand
CGCTGATGGGCGGCGTCATCGGCGAGCGATCCGCCGCCTGGGTTATCCGCGCGCGCGTGCACTCGGTGATCGACGGCGACGTGCTGCAGCCGCCGCTGCTGCTGCTGTCGGGCCTGGGCGAGGTCAGCCGCATCGGCGAGGTCATCCTCAACCCCTTCCTGGGCCCGCGCCTGAAGAGCGGCACGGTGACCACCGACCTGCCGATGGCGCACGACCTGCCGATCGATTTCGGCCTGCAGCGTTTTTGCGAAAGCTGCAACAAGTGCGCGCGTGAATGCCCGTCGGGCGCGATCACCGCCGGCCCGAAGCTGATGTACAACGGCTACGAGATCTGGAAGAGCGACGCCGAGAAATGTGCGCGCTACCGCATCACCAACGCCGCCGGCGGCATGTGCGGGCGCTGCATGAAGACCTGCCCCTGGAACCTGGAAGGGCTGCTCGCCGACAGCGGCTCCGCTGGCTGGCGATGAAGGTGCCCGCGCGCGCGCGCGCTGGCCGCGCTCGACGACAAGCTGGACCGCGGCAGCATCAACCCGGTCAAGACGTGGTGGTGGGACATCGAGCTCGACCGCAGACCGGGCCGCTATGTGCGCGCCAGGCAGACCCATCGGCGCGGCCTGCAAAAGGATCTGAAGCTGCGGCTACGAGGACCAGACGCTGGCCGTCTACCCGGCCGACAAGATGCCGCCGCCGTACCCGGTGGCCTTCCCGGTCAACCGCGACGAAGGCATCGAGCGCTATCGCGCGCTGCTGACGCCGCACGCAGTACCGGGGCGGCTGGCCGCGGGCCAAACCGAGGGCCTGGCGCCGCCGACCCGGCAGCCGCCGGCGAGCCACCCGTGTTCCCCGTCAGCCTCAAGCGGCGTGAAGAGATGGCGGCCGACATCGCGCGATTCGAGTTCACCGCGCTCGACGGCGGCGAGCTGCCGCCTTTCAAGGCCGGTGCCGGACTGACGACCCGGATCACGAAATAGATCACGGCGCCGATCAGGATGACCCGGATCGCGAAGCCCAGCAGCATGAACAACAGCCCGACGAGCGGCCCCAGCAGCCCGAAGACCAACTTCAGGGCGACCAAGCCAAGCATGGCGATCAGGCCGACGGTAAACAGGGTACGGAGCATGGTCTGCCTCAGGTCAATGTGGGGTTTCTTCCACGTACGGTAGCCTTCCCGCAAAGTTTCCGCACCTTGGGATTCCGGCTATTTCCGACTTGATGGTTACTGCAGGTTTGCCGATACCGTGCACCGGGCTACCTTCTCCAGATCACGTCCCGGACCACTCCGGGCCTTTCCCAGCAGAATATGGCCGAGCAGTTGGTTCAGATCATGGGACGCCACCGCCGCGAAGCGCTCCCCGAGCGTAAGCCGTCGTGGCTCAAGGTGAAGGCGCCGGGAGGCGCGAACTACGTGCGTCTCAAGCAGATGATGCAGGAACTCGACCTGCACACCGTCTGCCAGGAAGCGCACTGCCCGAACATCGGCGAATGCTGGGAGCACGGCACCGCCACGTTCATGATCCTGGGTGACGTCTGCACGCGCAACTGCGCGTACTGCGCCGTCTCCCACGGACGTCCGCCCAAGTACGACATCGAGGAACCGTCGCGAGTCGGTCAGGCGATTGCCGAGTTGAATCTTCGGCATGCGGTCATCACCTCGGTCGACCGCGACGATCTCCCTGATTTCGGCGCGTACATCTTCGCCGAGACGATTCGCCAGATCCATCAGCGCCTGCCCGGCTGCTCGATCGAAGTACTCGTGCCTGATTTCCAGGGCAACGAAGACTCGATCCGCACGGTGCTCGAAGCGCGTCCCGACATTTACAACCACAATACGGAAACGGTGCCGCGCCTGTACAAGAAGGCGCGCCCCGGTGGTCGCTACGAGCGGCTGCTGGAAATCTTCCGGATCGCCAAGCGCATCGCACCCGATATCCCCACCAAGACCGGCATCATCCTGGGACTCGGCGAGACCAACGAAGAAGTCATCGAAGTCATGAAGGAGCTCCGCTCCGTCGACGTCGACATTCTCACGCTCGGCCAGTATCTCCGCCCCTCCGACGGCCACATCGCGCTCGATCGCTATGTCACGCCCGAAGAGTTCCGCGAGCTCTATCTGGTCGGGATGCAGCTCGGTTTCAAGCATGTCGAAAGCGGCCCGCTCGTGCGGTCCAGTTACCACGCGTGGGAGCAGGTGCAAGCCGCCGGCGTCTGACCGGACGAGCCCCGCTCGACCTAGTATTTCACACCCGAATATTCCCCATGTCGACCGCGAAACCCCGCAAGAAGGGCGAGCCTGTGCGCGCCGATGCCAAGGCCGGAGCCAAAGCGTCGGAGAACACGTCGGCCGCCACGAATCGTGAGCTGCTCTATTCGATGCTGTTGCAGCGTCGATTCGAGGAGCGCGTCGCCGAGATGTACGCCATCGGCCGTATCGGCGGCTTCTGTCATCTCTATATCGGACAGGAAGCCATCTCGACCGGCGTGATCTCGTTGCTGCGCGCCGACGACTACATCATCACGACGTACCGCGATCATGGTCAGGCGCTGGCGCGCGGCATGACGCCTCGCGCCGCCATGGCGGAGTTGTTCGGACGGCAGGACGGCTGCGCGAAGGGTAAGGGCGGCTCGATGCACATGTTCGACAAGCAGCTCGGCTTCCTCGGCGGTCACGGCATCGTCGGCGGTCACATCCCGATCGCTGCCGGAGTCGGCTTCGCCATCAAGTACCGCGGTGGCGACCAGGTCATCGTGTGCTTCATGGGTGAAGCGGCCGTGAACAACGGTGCCTTCCACGAAGCGCTCAACATGGCCGCGCTGTGGAAGCTGCCGTGCCTGTTCATCATCGAGAACAACCGCTACGGCATGGGCACCGCGCTCGAGCGCGCCTCGGCCATTCACGACATCTACAAGCGCGGCGCGTCGTACGACATGCCGCGTGATGTGGTCGACGGTCAGGATGTGCACGCTGTGCGCAAAGCCACCGAAGAAGCGATCGACCGTGCGCGCACCGATGGCACGCCGACGCTGCTGGAAATCCGCACGTACCGCTTCATGGGCCACTCGATGTCCGACGCGGTCAGCGGCACGTATCGCACGAAGGAAGAGCTGGAGCAGTACCTCAAGCGCGACCCCATCGCGCTGCACCGTCAGCGCATGGAAGAGGCGGGCGAGATCTCGCCGGCCGACGTGGCCGCGATGGACGAGGAGATCAAGAAGATCGTGCAGGACAGCATCGATTTTGCTGAGCAGAGCCCGGAGTTGCCGCTCGAGGCGCTCATGGAAGACATCCTCGTCGAAACCACGAGCTGAGAGCCCAACGACCATGGCCGTGATCACGTACCGCGATGCGCTCAACATGGCGCTCCGCGAAGAAATGCACCGCGACGACCGCGTCTTCCTCATGGGTGAGGAAGTCGCCGTCTATCAGGGCGCGTATAAAGTCTCGAAGGGACTGCTGCAGGAATTCGGCGAGATGCGTGTCGTCGACACGCCGATCACCGAGCTTGGCTTCGCCGGTGTCGGCGTCGGCGCGGCGATGGCCGGCCTGCGTCCGATCATCGAATTCATGACGTGGAATTTCGCGCTGCTGGCGCTCGACCAAGTGGTCAACGCGGCGGCGAAGATGCTGTACATGTCGGGCGGACAGTTCCCGATGCCGATGGTGTTCCGTGGCCCGAACGGCGCCGCGCTACAGCTCGGTGCGCAGCACTCGCAGGCGTGGGAGTCGTGGCTGGCGCACATCCCGGGCCTCAAGGTCGTGGCGCCCGCCACGCCGTACGATGCGAAGGGACTGCTCAAGGCGGCCATCCGCGATGACAATCCGGTGTGCTTCCTCGAAGGCGAGATGCTGTACAACACGAAGGGCGAAGTGCCCGACGATGATTACATCGTGCCGATCGGCAAGGCGGAGCTCAAGCGCGAAGGTGAGCACGTCACGCTGGTGTCGCATGGCAAGATGGTGTTGGTGGCGCTGCAGGCCGCCGATCAGATGGCGAAGGAAGGCATCACGTGCGACGTGGTCGATTTGCGCACGATCCGGCCGATGGATGTCGACGCGATCACCGCATCGGTGAAGAAGACGAGTCGCTGCGTCGTGGTGGAAGAAGGATGGGAAGTGTGCGGCGTGGGCGCGCAGGTGGTGGACTACGTGCAGCGCCATTGCTTCGACTACCTCGATGCGCCGGTGCTCCGCGTGCATCAGGCCGACGCGCCGATGCCGTATACCAAGAGTCTCGAAAAGGCCGCCAAGCCCGACTTGCCGAAGACGATCGCGGCAATCCGACAGGTTCTCTACCTCGACTGACCCAGCGATCATGGCAACGAAAGTGATGATGGAGGCGCTTTCTCCCACGATGGAGGAAGGTCGCCTCGTGAAGTGGGTGAAGAACGTCGGTGACGCCGTGAAGACCGGCGACACGATCGGTGAAGTCGAAACCGACAAGGCGATCATGGAGCTCGTCGCGCGCGGCGACGGCGTGCTGCGCGCGCAGTTGATTACCGAAGGCACGACGGCCGCCGTCGGCGCCGTGATCGGTGTGATCGCCGCGGCCGATGAAGACATCGCCGCGCTCACCGGCGGCTCCGCGCCGGCACCGGACGCTGCGGCACCGGCCGCTGCGGCTCCTGCGGCACCGGCAGCAGAAGCACCCGCCGCACCCGCACCCGCACCCGCCGCCGAAGAAACGGCGCCGTCGGGCCCTGTGCGTTCCTCGCCGCTCGCGCGACGCATGGCCGCCGAGAAGGGCGTGAACATCGGCACCATTCACGGCAGTGGGCCGGGTGGCCGCGTGATCCGTCGCGACATCGAAGGCGCAGCCGCCACGGCACCAGTTGCGGCCGCCGCGGCGTCCGCACCGGCCGCACCCGCACCGGCTGCACCCGCACCGGCTGCCGCCACGTCGTCCAAGGCCGCCCCAACGGCCGTGGCCACCGCGATGCAGATCGATGGCGAGTTCAAAGACGTCGCCCTCACGCAGATGCGCAAAACGATTGCGCGTCGCCTGAGCGAGTCGATCGGCCCCGTGCCGACCTTCTACCTCACGTCGGAAATCGACATGACGAAGGTGGGACAGCTGCGCGAGCAGATGGTGGCGAACGGCGATCAGTACAAGGTGTCCGTCAACGACATCATCATCAAAGCCGTCGCCATCGCGCTCACCCGTCACCCGGAGTGCAACGCACACTGGATGACCGATCACATCCGCTACTTCAGCGCCGCGCATATCGGCATGGCCGTGGCCACCGACGACGGTCTGATCGTGCCCGTCATTCGCGACGCGCAGCTGAAAGGCCTGGGCCAAATCGGCAAGGAAGCGCGCGAACTCGCCAAGAAGGCCCGTGAACGGAAGCTCCAGCCGGCGGAATTCACCGGCGGCACGTTCTCCGTGTCCAACCTCGGCATGTTCGGGATCGATCAGTTCACGGCGATCATCAATCCGCCTGAGGCGGCGATTCTGGCCGTCGGTGCCACGGAAACGAAGCCGGTGTGGGAGAACGGCCAGTTCGTGCCGCGACAGCGCATGCGCGTCACGCTCAGCTGCGATCATCGCGTGATCGATGGCGCGGTGGGCGCCAAATTCCTGCAGACGCTGCGCGGCCTGCTGGAAGCGCCGATGATGATGCTCTTTTAGCCGTGACGTCGCGCGATTCGCATCTTCCAGAATCCGGACCGTTACGACTCCGCCGCTAGCATCACAGCCAGTACCCGAACGCACCAATCGCCTCGCGCGATTGGTGCGTTCGGCGTTGTCAGTCGTCCTTGACGCAGCCCTCAACGCCCGGTCAATGCGACGATTCTCAACGCGGTTTGCGCTCTTCTGTGTCCTGTCAGTGCTCTCGGCCTGCTCCGGCGGCGATTCGCCGGCCGGTCCGACCACACCGCCTCCGCCACCCACACCGGCACCGATTCCGCCGGGTGTGCTGAGCCTCACCGTGACGGGACTGCCGACCGGCACCAACGCGGACATCTCCGTGGCCGGCGCCGCGTTCTCCCGCGCCGCCACTGGTACGGTGAGTTGGGTCGATGTCCCAGCCGGCCAGCATACGATCACCGTGCGTCCCGTGCGGGCGGCCGATGGGACGTACGCCGCCACGCCATCGGCGATTACCGTGACCGTGGTGAGCGGCTCCACGCCGACCACGACCACGATCACGTACGCGCCGCTGCCCACCACACTCGACCTCGCGATTGCTGGCGTGCCGGGTGGCGTGGACGCCCCGGTGACCGTGTCGGCGCCTGGCGGTGGAGATATCGCCGTTCCGGCCTCGCGCCAGCTGACCAACGCCAACACCGGCCGCTGGAAAGTCGCGGCGGCCACGTTACTCTCGGGCGGATTCCGCTACGCGCCGTCGCCCGCCGCCATCGATACGCTTGTGCTCTACGGCGACACCGCGCGCGTGACGGTGCGCTACAACGTGTCCAGTGGTGCACTGGCGGTGGCGCTCACCGGTCTCCCCACCGGCCTGGCCGGCGCCGTGCAGGTAACCGGTCCGGAGGGCTTCAGTCGTTCCCTCACGGCCACGGCCACCCTGACCGAGCTCACCCCCGGTGCCTACCAGCTGATCGCCTCGGCGGTCACCGCGGGCGGCATCAGCTTTCGCCCCGCGACCGATACCGTGAATGTCACCGTCAGCGCCTCGCTGACGGCCGCGCCGGCCACCGTTGCCTATGCCGCACAGGTCGGTCGCGTCGTCGTGACGACCAGCGGCCTCCCGGTCGATGCGGTGCCGGCGATGACCCTGACCGGCAGCAACGTCGCGCGGGCCCTCAGCGGCCCCTCCACGGTCGATTCGCTCCCTGTGGGCAGCTATGCCCTGTCCGCCGGTCTGCTCACGGTGGCGGGCGTACGCTACATGCCGGTATCGGCCACCCAGAATCTCGCGGTCACCACCGGCAATACGACCACCGTCAACGTCGCCTTCATCGTGGTGCCCACGGTCGTCGAGGTACCCGTGTCGGGGTTGCCGAACGGCACCGCTGCCAACATCTCGCTCACGGCGCCGAACGGGGACCTCTCGCCGGTCGCCACGACCTCCCGCATCAGCCCGGCGGCCGCAGGACGCTGGCGGCTCACCGCCGCGAGCGTCACCAGCGGGGGCGCGAGCTATCTGCCCACGCCGACCTCGCGCGACACCACCGTAACGCCCGGTGACACGCTCCGCTTGCCAGTGCAGTACACGATCACCACTGGCTCGCTCGCGGTGGTCGTCGGTGGTCTTCCAGGCGGAGCCGCCGGCAGCGTGACCGTGACCGGACCTGGCGGTTACACCCAAAATGTGACCAGCACGACCACGCTGACCCTGCTCGCGCCGGGCAGCTACACCGTGTCCGCCGCCAACGTATCGGCGGCTGGCACCACCTACGTGCCGTCGCCCACCACACAGTCAGTCACCGTGGTCGCCTCGCTGGTCGCCTCGCCCGCCACGGTGTCGTATGCGTTGGCCACCGGCGCGGTGACGATTTCCACCAGCGGCATGCCGGGCGGCGTCACGCCGACCTTCTCGCTCACCGGCACCGGCGCACCGCGTTCGGCCAGTGGTGCCGGAACGGTATCGTCGCTGCAGGTGGGCAGCTGGACGATCACCGCCAACACGATCGTGAGTGGCGCCACCACCTATACGCCATCGCCGTCGTCACAGAGCGTCACCATCACGCCGAACGGTACGGCGACGGCCGGCTTTGCGTATACGGCCACGGTGGCCACGAACTACGCGATCACCAACGTCTACCTCACGCAGGCCATTCAGAAGCTCGACAACTCGGTCACCCTGGTGGCCGGTCGCGACGCGCTGCTGCGCGTGTTCGTGCAGGCGAATGCTGCCAACACGGCGCGCCCTGATGTGCGCGTGCGCATTTACGACGGCGCGTCGTTGCTGCAGACGGCCACGATCACGGCCCCGGAGGCGAGCGTGCGCACCGCCATCGCCGAAGGCACGCTGACGTCGACCTGGAACGTGCTCGTGCCCGGCGCCAACATCCGCACCACCACGCGCGTGCTCGTCGATCTCGACCCGACGCTGGCCATCACCGACGCCGACCGCAGCGACAACACGTGGCCGACGAACGGCACGCCGCAGAGCGTGAGCGTGAACACGGTCCCGACCTTCAACGTACGCTTCGTGCCCATTGTCGTCGGGGCGCTGACCGGCAACGTGAGCGCGGGCAACAAGGCCTCGTTCCTGTCGTCGGTGCAGCGCATGTTCCCGCTCGGAGCGGTGTCGTCGGATGTGCGTGCGCCGTTCACGTCGAGTGCCACGGCAATTCAAAGCAACGATGGCAACGGCCAGTGGCTCACCGTGCTGAGTGAGATCAACGCGCTGCGCACCACCGACGGCGCGCCGAACACGATGCACTACTACGGCGTGCTGAAGGTGTCGTACACCAGCGGGATCGCCGGCTATGGCTACGTGCCCGGTCGCGCCGCCATCGGCTGGGACTATCTGCCCAGCGGCGATCTGGTCGCGGCGCATGAGTGGGGCCATAACTTCTCGCGGCAGCACGCCCCCTGTGGCACGTCGGGAGATGCCAGCTATCCGTACTCGGGCGGCGTCATCAACTTCTGGGGCTGGAACAGCTTGTCAAACACGCTCGTGTCGCCCACCTGGACCGACGTCATGGGCTACTGCGGCAACCAGTGGATCAGCGACTACAACTGGGCCGCTGTCATGCAGTACCGCAGTGCCTCCGGCGGCGTATCGTCAGCCGACGCGCCCGGTGAGGGCCTGCTGGTGTGGGGACGCGTGGTGAACGGGCAGATTCAGCTCGAGCCGGCATTCCGGGTCAATGCCCCGGCCAGCGCGAGCACCACGTCGGCGTCGCACCGGCTCGAGCTGCTCGATACCGATGGCACCACGTTGCTCGATTCGCCGCTCGAGGCCCAACGGGTGGATCACGCGACGGCATCCGACGAACGGCAGTTCGCGGTCGTCGTGCCGTGGAGCGCGACGCTCGAGGCACGACTCGCGTCCATCCGGGTGCGCGACGCGCGTTCCCCGTTGTCGGCGGTCGCCCGCAAGAGTGCCCGGATGACGGCGCCGGGCTCGGGCGGCACCGGTGGCACACCGATCGCGCCGCAGCTGCAGGCTCAGGTGGATCGCACCACCGACGGCCGGGCGCGTGTCACGTGGAACGCGTCGGCCTATCCCATGGCCATGGTGCGAGACGCATCGACCGGCGCCCTGATGGGCTTCGTGCGGCGCTCCGGCGACGCGGTCGTGACCGGCGGTCGGGCGGTCGAGGTGGTGTTCTCGGACGGAGTGCGCACAGTTCGCCGGTAGCGTGTGTTTTCCGCTACTTTTCCAGTGCTCTCCCTAGAACACGTCTATCCCCGACTATCATGGCTTTGTTCGACGTCATCATTCTTGGCGGCGGTCCCGCCGGCTACGTCTGCGCCATCCGCTGCGCCCAGTTGGGCATGCAGGTGGCCGTTATCGAACGTGAGGCGCTCGGCGGCACGTGCGTGCTGTGGGGCTGCATCCCGGCCAAGTCGCTGCTCGAAAGCGCCGGCCTCGCGGTCAAGCTCGGCAAGGCCGCCGAACACGGCATCACCATCGACGGCATCACGCTCGACTTCGGTCCGGCGATGAAGCGCTCACGCAGCATCAGCTCCCAGAATTCCAAGGGCGTCGAGTTCCTGTTCAAGAAGTACAAGGTGCAGTGGATCCGCGGTGAAGGCGTCATCGAGAAGGGCAAGAAGGTCAGTGTGACGCTCGCCGACGGAAAGAAGGAGACGCACGAGGCCAAGAAGGCCGTCGTGATCGCCACCGGATCGCGCGTGAAGGGATTGCCGCAGGCCGGTCTCGAACTCGACAAGAACGTCGTCCTGTCCAGCGACGACGTGCTCGTGGCCGAGAAGGCCCCGGCGTCGATGGTGGTGGTGGGTGCCGGTGCGGTCGGTGTGGAATTCGCCGACGTGTTCGCGGCCTTCGGCACGAAGGTCACGATGGTCGAAGTCGCTCCCACGATCCTGCCGATCGAAGATGCCGACTGCAGCGCGGAACTCGCGAAGGCGTTCAAGAAGCGCAAGATCGAGGTGCTCACCGGTGCGAAGATCACCAGCACCAAGGTGACGAAGACGGGCGCCACGCTGGTGGTCGAAGCGGGCGGCGCGACGCACACGCTGGAAGTCGAGAAGGTGCTGGTGGCGGCTGGACGCGCGCCGAACGTCGAGAAGATCGGTCTCGAGGCGGTCGGTATCGCGAAGTCGGAACGTGGCTTCGTGAAGATCAACCCGAAGTTCGAGACCAACGTGGCGGGCTACTACGCGATCGGCGACGTCGCCGGCAATCAAATGCTGGCCCACAAGGGTTCACGCGAAGGACACGTGCTGGCCGATCTGCTGGGTGGCGAGCATCCGCACCTCGTGAACTACAACAACATCCCGAGCTGCACCTACTGTCATCCGGAAGTCGCCAGCATTGGACTCACCGAGCAGGCATGCAAGGACCAGAAGCTCGACTACAAGGTGGGCAAGTTCCCGTTTTCGGCGAACGGCCGCGCGCGCACCAGCGGTGAGACCGACGGCTTCGTGAAGATCATTCGCGACGCGAAGTACGGCGAGATCCTCGGGGCGCACATCGTTGGAGCGCACGCCACCGAGATCATCCACGAGCTCGTGGTCGCCCGCGAGAACGAGTTCACCGTCGAAGAGATCGACCTCGCGATCCACGCTCATCCCACGCTCAGCGAAGCGATCGGCGAAGCGGTGCTGGATTCGCTGGGCAAGATGCTGCACGCGTAACTGCGAAGTAGGGAGTACGGAGTGGGGAGTATGGAGTACTCCCGACTTCCTACTCCATACTCCCTACCCCGTACTGTTTTTATGCGGTTGTACATCCTCGATCTCGGCCTAACCCCGTACGACGTCGCGTGGTCGCTGCAGAGGCGCGCAGCGTTGGCGCGGAGCGCGGGCACGCTCGATCAGGACCTGCTCATTCTGGTGCAGCACCCGCCGGTGGTCACGCTCGGGCGCAGCACGAAGCCCGGCAATCTGCTCGTCACGCCGGAGTATCTCACCTCGCGCGGCGTGGAGCTGCGCGACGTGGAGCGCGGCGGCGACGTGACCATCCACGAGCCCGGTCAGCTGGTGGCGTATCCCATCGTGGATCTCAAGCGGCATAAGCAGGACCTGCACTGGTACCTGCGTCAAGTCGAGGAATCGATCATCGTGGCGCTCCGCACGTTGGGTCTCGAGACAGGTCGCGTAACAGGCCTGACGGGCGTTTGGCGGGATGATGCCGCTGGCCGACGTAAGCTGGCCAGCATCGGTGTGCACGCGCGCGACTGGGTCACCTGGCACGGCGTCGCGCTCAACGTGGAGAACGATCTCTCGACCTTCGACCACGTGGTGCCCTGCGGTATCGATCAGGTGCAAATGAGTACCGTCGCGCGCGAATGTGCGGCCGCCGGGATGCGGGTACCAACGTTCGGCGAGGTGTCGCAGGCCGTCGCCGCCGGAGTGGCGTCCGTGTTCGGACTCACACCGGAGCCGGTGACGCTGCAATCCCTGGACGCGATGCTTTGACCGCGCGATAGCCGGACGTCGCGAGACAAACGAAACGGGCCGCTCTCGATGAGAGCGGCCCGTTTCACGTGCGTCTGGATCTGACGACCCGGCCTACTTGCCGCCCGACTGCGCCTTGCTGATCGAGTCGAGGCGCTCGCGACCGCGAATGGCGTTCGGGATGCCCGCCTTGCTGGCGAACTCCTCATAGAAGCTCCATCCGCCGCCCTGGAACTTGCCGTCCTTGAGCACGACGGGCGTTTCGGTGGCCTTGGCGATGCCGTCTTCCAGCGTGCCTGGCTCTTCACGATACCAGATCACGTCGACTTTTCCGCCGCCGGCGATGTAGGTCTGACGCCGGAAACCGCCGATGAGGCGCAGGGAGTCGGCAGGCAGCTGCGCCTTGAGCGGTCCTTCGCCCAGTTCGGCGATGACCTGCTCTACCGTGCCTTCCTTCGGAATCTTCTTGATCTTGGCCGCTCCGAGATCAGAGCTGCAGGCGGCCAGTGAGGCGAGAACGAAAGTGACAAGCGCGAGACGCGCTGATTTGACAAAACGAGTGTGCATGGCCTGACGAAAGGGGAAGCCGGAGAATAGCAGACAAGAGACGTGATCGGGAGGTCTGATGTGCTGCTGCCTCGCGGGGGGGAACGCAAATGGGGGGGAGGCCCGAAGGCCTCCCCCCCACCTTCATGCGGTCGTTCGTATTACGGAACGATCGTCGAAGCGGCAACGCCGGTGTTCGTCGACAGCGCACGGCCCTTGAGGACCGTCGGAGTGGCGAGCGTACCACCGGTGGCAACCGCGATGAAGCGGCGACCAGAGACCGAGCTCAGGGCAGCAGGCGTGTTCAGGCTGCTGGCACCGTTGACCGGCTGCGTGAGACGGTACGTCCACACGCGAGTCGTGCCGTTGTCGGCGATGTACACCGGGCCCGCGCCAGTCGGCGAGACGCTCGGTGAGGTCTTCGCATCGACGCTTCCGATGTACTGCCAGTTACCCGACAGGAGCTCGTAGAAGTCAACGCGATCGAACGGCGAGTTGATCTGGTTCGTGTTGGCCGTAACCACAGCCTTCAGACCAGTCGCCGGGGCGTTCCACTGCACGATACCCTGGCCGAGCGTCCAGCTGATCAGGTTCGAGTTGGCCGCATTCCACGTCTGCGTGTCGTTGCCGACGTTCGCCGAGAGGAGCGCGACACCCGAGCCGACGCCGACGTAGTAGCCAGTGCTCAGGCCACCAGCGTTGACAACGCGCGCCGTGACAGTGTCCGGGCGGTTATCGCTCGCCGCGGCCAGTGCACCAGCTGCATTCGTCTGCTCGATGTTCGTGTAGTAGTTGATGCCCGACGTGAACGGCGTGCCGATGGAGACGTTGCCGTTGATGCCGATGGCATCGTTGAAGCGGGCATTGTACAGCGTGGCCGGGAAGAGCAGGTTCGCGTCCGTCGTACCGTCGGTCAGACCGGAGTACGAAGCGCGGAAGTTGGTGAAGTGACCTTCGACCAGTTCCGTGAAGTTCGGCGTGAACGCGTTCGGGCCAGTGGCCGTGACCGTACCCGGGACGCCAAGGCCCGTGATGGTCGGGTTCGTCGCGCTGTGGAGCACGCGGCGGATGCCCGTGAAGCTGGCGTTACCAGCGCGGTCGATGACCGACGCGCGGTAGGTGTAGTAGCCTTCCGTGGCGATGCTCGCACCGAGCACGCGGGCGATCGGACGGTAGCCGTCGATCATCGCGGTGCCGATGGCAGCGCCGGCCATGGTGCAGTTCGGGGCGGTGATGAACGCCGATCCGATGCCACCATTCGCGGCCGAGAAGGCCGTACCAACGACGCAGGAACCCGTGAGGGCGGCCTGGTTGGCGCGCGCCAGGTAGTGCTCAGCCGTGTTCAGGCCCGAGCGCTCGTCGAGCGCTTCCGCGCCGAAGATCGTGTCGCCAGCGGCCGGAACCGCGAGGAACTGCGCGGCCGAGAAGACCGAGTTGGCGAGGACCGTGTACGTCGTCGTGTCGAGAGCCGAACCCGGGCCCTGACCCGGCGTCGCCGGCGTGGCAGAAGAACCAGAACCAGCAGCGGCGGCCGAGTAGCGGATGGCCGGGGCGATGTTGTCGATGGCGAACTGCGCCGTCGTCGTCGTGCCCGTGTTGCCGAGCTGGTCGTTACCCGTGGCCGTGACCGTGTACACGAGGTTCGTGAAGTTGGTCGCGCACTCCGGGATGCCCGCAGCCGTCGTCGGGCTCAGGGCAACGCCCGTCACGCCACAACCGCTGTAGGTCCACACGTTCGCCAGCGTACCCGTGCTCGTGCCGACGCCCGCGTCCGTGGTGGTCGTGTTCGAGGAGAAGCTGAACGGCGAGGCAATCACGCCCGAGAACCACGCGCCGCTCGCGACGCCAGCGATGGCGACGGTCGGGTTGGCGTAGTCAAGACGGATGGCGATCGGAGCCGGCACCGTGATCGACGTGCGGTAGCCCGTCGTGGCCGAAACCGTCGGCGCCGCGTTGTTGCTGTTGTCCTGAGCAGCGGCAACGCGCGGGAAATCGCTCGCGTTCGTCTGCGGGTGTTCCCAGCCAGTGCCGTTGATCGAGTACAGCGTGCTGCTCTTGCCGTAGGTCGTCGCAGCCGTCGCCGAGTACGGGACGGTCGCGCCGAAGTTCGACATGTTCACCGAGGCCGACTGCACCGTACGGCCGGCGGTGTAGAACACCGGGACGTAGCGGATCGAGCCAGCGCCCGAGGCGTTCGGACCACCGTAGTAGTTGTACGCCACGCCCGACACCGTGCGCGTCGCCGCGGCGGTCGGGTTCGTGAACTGGACAGCCCAGCCGTCCACGTTCGTGAAGTTCAGGATGCTGTTGTTGTTCGTCGCCGAGAAGTTCTCAGCGCCAGCAGCCGTGCGGACCGACGCCTTGATGACGTGCAGGCCGTTCGTGTACTTGATCGTCGACGTGCCCGTGGCGAAGTCGGCGGTGAAGTCAGCGGTGTTGATCGAGAGCTGCACCGTGCCTTCGTTCGCCGCGTTGCCCGTGTACGTCTGCTCAGCGGCCGGCGCGCCACAGTTGGCACCCGTCGCGTCACACACGTAGACACGAACCGCGCTCACCGCCTGGCCGTTCGGCTGGAGGTTGAGCGAGACCTGGATCTGGTCGCGCGTGTTGTTGATGTCAACCGGCTGGTTGACCTGGGTGTTCGCCGTGAAGGAGATACCCGTGTTGGCCGGGCCACCCGCCGAAGCGACCGGACCCTGCGTCACGTTGGCAATCGTCACGTTCGCCGGAGCGGCGACCGTCACGGAAACCGACGACGAGAGCGAGGCAGCCGCGAAGTTCGTGTTGGCAGCCGAGGCAGCCGTCACGGTGATGATGGCCGTACCCGGCGCGTTCGCCGTGACAACACCAGCGGCGGAGACCGACGCAACCGTCGTCGACGACGACGAGTACGTGATCGTAGCGGCCGGCGCGCCCGAGGGCTGCGTCGCGTTGGCGCCGATCTGCGCCGTGTTGCCGATCGCGAGCGCCAGTGCAGCCGGCGTCACGTTCAGCGTAGCAATGCCGGTCGGAAGCGCCGTCACCGTGATGGCAACCGCCTGGCTGATCGACGTGCCGCCCGACGTGGCGGTCACCGTGATCGTGGCAACACCCGTACCAACCGCCGTCACAACACCAGCCGTCGAAACCGACGCAATCGTCGCGGACGACGTGGCGTAGGTGTACGTGGCGGTGCGGCCGGCCGGCTGAACGCTCGGAGACAGCGTGAGCGTCTGGTTCACCTGGAGCGACGCCGCAGACGGCGTCACCGTGAGGCCCGTGATCGCCGGAGCGACCGTAACGGACGCCGCGGCCGACTGGCCCGTGGACGCCGTCGCCGTGACCGTCGCGTTACCGGCGGCAACCGCCGTCACGCGGCAGGACGCGCCAGAAACGGCCGCCGTAGCAACCGTCGCCGAGCTCGTCGTGCAGCTGGCGAGCGTCGGGCCACCCGTAGACGGGCCGCCCGAGATCTGCACGGCAAAGTTCACCGCTTCGCCAACGTTCATGCTGGCAGAAGGCGGCGTGATGGAGAGCGTAATCGGCGCGTCCGGTGTTACGGGCACCGTGACGTCATCACCGCAAGCACCCAGCGCCAAGGCGCCAAGGCTCAGGGCAACGATCGCCTTGTTCCGAGAAAAGAGTTGCATTCATCCCCCTCTTTCGAGGTCGTGGAGGTAGCTGCCGTCAACGAGGGTGGGTTGCCTCATCAACAACGTCTTGCGATGGCAAGCGCTCGCCGCTTTGGCATGCGCTTCATCATGCGCTTCTCGCAGAGGAGCAGGACTTGGCTCGGGGAGCGGCCGAATCAACATCCTGACGTGCGAAAACCATGATGCCCGAAGAACCGAACTGCTGACCTGCGGGCCCTGCATCACGCGTCGCCAACCCAAGCGTCGGTTCCTCGTGACTCCTGCACGTGCGATCGCTCACACGTTTCACACACATAACCTCGCGTGCATCGGGTGACGCACGTCGGCAGGAAAATGCACGCTATCCTCCCAAAGAGGACACGCACACTTCTCCCGCCATCATCAAGTGCCAAAGCTAGGGGTGATCTGCCACACTAGTCAAGCAGGAGAAACACCCTGATTTTCGCGACCGCCGTCACAATCCTGTGACCAAAGGCTGGAAACCGCCAGTTATCCACACGACTGGCCTCGTCTCGCCGCCCCTCGCCTCACGAATCCTGTGATACCGGGAACTGGACGGTCCCCACGCCACAAACGTCACATCCTCGGCAGCCACAGCCACTTGCGTCTATACTTCGGCATGGCCGAGTCCCCCCGGATCCACGTCCCCGCTACCCGGGTGGTCCTCCCGCCCCCTCTCACGGCCGAAGGGCCCGCCCTCAACGCCGCCCAGGCGGCGGCCGCCAGCCATGGCGACACCCCCCTCCTGATCGTCGCCGGCGCCGGCTCCGGCAAGACCCGGACACTCATTCACCGGGTCGCCCATCTTATAGGGCGTGGCGTTCCCG
>CAWJMR010000043.1:0-16266 GCA_963843965.1 uncultured Gemmatimonadaceae bacterium | reverse complement strand
CAGCGCCAGATACGCGGAGCTCTCGAGCACACCATCCACGTAAATGTACGCCCGACAGCGCACGCCACCCGAGCCGAATCGTCCGAGGAGCGTGAATTCGATGCCGTTGTTGGCGGTCGCGACCTGCACGGCCGGGTATTGTCGCAGCGCCGACTGCAGACGCGGAAACTTGGCCAGCATCGTGGAATCCATCACCTGTCCGAGCCCCGTGCGCACGCGCTCCTCGAACTCGCGGCGATCGCGCGACACCGTGCTACGGGCCGTGATGCGCACCCCCTCGATGGTGACGCCGCGCTCCACCGCCACCACAAGGTTCCCGACGCCGCGATCGAGCACGTCCAGCGGTGCCAGATACGGCAGCAGGCCCACCTTGCGCGCCGACAGCATGCGCGTGCCGGTTGGCACATTCGCCATCCGGAATCGTCCATCAGCCCCCGACAGCACGGATGCGAGCACGCCATCGATGGAGATCGTCGCATCGGGCACCGGTTGGCCGTCGGTGTCCTGCACGATGCCCTCCACCAGCACACGGGCGGTGTCGGCGGTGGCACCGAGCAACAGGTCGGCGCGGCGCACGGGAACGACATCGCCCGGCAACAATAACGCCGAGGAACGAAGCCCCGGTGCCACGGCAATCACGCCGGCCGGACCAAACTCCTGGACGCCGCACACCACGTAGTCGCCGGCACTATCGCTCCGCACCACGCGCGTGTCGTACTTCGGTATGGTGTCTCGGCGCATCTCCAGGCGCTCCCACTGCAACTCGACTTGCGCCCCGGCCAAGCGCGTCGCCCCATCGGATGCCATCGTGCGCCCGAAGACAATGCCGCCGTCACCGCTCCGTGGGCGTCGTCCGCTGCAGAAGCGCGCCCACACCACGTCCATGCCGGGCGTCGTCAGGCGCGGCGACCACGCGCCAGGACCATCACCGCGCTCCGCCCGCAACGCACCGACCCCCACCCGGTCGAGCAGTTCATGATAGGCCACGAGACGCTGGACGCGACGGTCCGCGATGAGCACGAACCGGCCGGCCGAGTCGGTCGTGGTCGCGGCAGCGTCACCGTCGGCGGTCACGAACGCCCCGGCCAGCGGTGTGCCCGACAGACTGTCGAACACGGTCCCGCGCACCGTATCGCGCGACACCGGGGCGCGCGGGCCCTCCTGTGCCAGCAACGCCCCGTCGGGCGCCGAAGACGGCAGCAGTCCAATCGCGAGCCCCGTCAGGAGGGCCATGACCGGTCGCCTGGCGGTTTGCTGCGATGGAATCGGTCCCAATCGAAGCCACATGGTTGATCGGATGAGGAAGGACGCGCAACGTACGTGGATGCTACCCCAATCTCCGGCCCGCGGCCTGCTCCTCGCCACTTTCGTGATCGCGGCCACCGCCTGCGGAACAGACGACGGCCAGCTCGCGACCTCGTCCACCACGGCGATCCTCGGCGCTGTCGAAGAGATCACCAGCCCCGCCCCGCCCGGCAGCAAGACGCCCTTCGTCATTACCGACAGCAGCGGCGCGGCGTACGTGTCGTGGACGGAGCAGCGCGCCGACTCGTCGTTCGCGATCCGACTGGCGAAGTGGAATGGCGCCACCTGGGACTCGTCGCGCACGATTGCCGCCGACCGTCCGTTCTTTGTGAACTGGGCCGACTTCCCCGCCATTACGAAGTTGGGGAACGGCGATCTCGCCGCCCACTGGCTGGAGCGCGAAGGTACCAGCACCTACGCGTACGGCATTCGCACGGTGCGGTCGCGCGACGACGGGCGGACGTGGAGCACGCCGGTCACGCCGCACACCGATGGACTGGCCGCCGAACACGGCTTCGTGTCCCTCTGGGCCGACGGCGGGCGCAATGTCGGGCTGGTGTGGCTCGACGGTCGCAAGAGCGCCATGAAGGACTCCACGCGCGAGATGACGGTCCGCACCGCCGTGGTGCGCGAAGACGGCACGCTCTCGAAGGAAGCCGTGCTCGACGCGCGCACCTGCGATTGCTGCCAGACGGCCACCGCCAAGGGCACCTTGGGCCGCGTGATCGTGTACCGTGATCGCTCGGACAAGGACATCCGCGATATCGCGATCGTGCGCGAATTGGTGGGCGGTTGGAGTCCGCCGGTGCTCGTGCACGCCGACGACTGGTACTACCCGGGCTGCCCGGTGAATGGCCCCCAGGTGGCGGCCAGCGGCAAGACGCTGGTCGTGGCATGGTACACCGCCGCCCATGACACCGCACGCGTGCTGGTGGCCACCTCGACCGATGGCGGGGCCACCTTCGGCGCGCCCGTGCGCATCGACGAAGGGGATCCGATCGGCCGCGTCTCGGTCGTACTCGACAGTCGGGCCGAACCCATCGTGGCGTGGCTCGAACAGCGCACCACCGACGAAGCCGAGGTGCTGGTGCGTCGCGTGACCGGCACCACCGTCAGTGAAACCCGCAGTCTGGCCCGCACGTCGGGAGCACGGCAAAGCGGCTTCCCGCGTCTCGCCGTGCTGCGCGACACCCTGTTGGCCACATGGACGACCACGAAGCCGGCACCCCAGGTGCACGTGGCGCGTCTTCCTCTTTCTTCGAGTGCTCGATGAGTTCTGTGGTATTCCGTGCGGTGCAGTGCACCGCGTCGATCCGCACGCTGGTCGCGGCGGGCACGCTCGCTGCTGGCGCCCTGCCGTCATTCCTGAACGCGCAGGACGCACCGAAGGCGCAGCCGGTCGCCACCGCGCCCGCCCCTCGCACCACGCTGCCGCTCAAGCTCGCGCCGCGTCCGACCAAGAGTGCGATTACCGCCGACGACTTGATGACGCGGCTGTATATCTTCGCCGACGATTCGCTCATGGGTCGCGATGCCGGCACCGAGGGAAGCTTCAAGGCCACCGAGTTGCTGGCGCGCGAAGCCAAGCGCCTCGGGCTTCAACCGGCCGGCGACAGCGGCACGTTCTTTCAGACGCTGCCGCTCAAGCGCAAGAAGGTCGATCCGATGTCGTCGTTCATCGCCGGCGGTGCGTCGCTGGAGCTTGGCAAGGAGTGGGGCTTCAAAAGCGGCAGCTCGATGACCTTCAACGACACGCCGGTGGTGTTCGGCGGGGTGATGGGCGAGCAGTCGCTGCTCCCGGCCGACCAGGTGGCGGGCAAGTTGGTGGTGCTCACCGTGCCGCTTTCGCAGTCGGCGCTGACACAGGCACTCGAGGGGAATGTCGATGTGCCCGCCGGCGCGTCCGGCATCGTGCTCGTGCTGCCGCAGCGGGCCGCCAGCTACGTCGGCTACGTGTTGAGCCCCGGCCTGTTCGTGGATGATCCCGAGTTCGGTGGTCCACGCCTGATCGTCGGCGCGAGTGTGATGTCGAAGCTGTTCACCGTAACGGGCAGCGACCTGAAAGCCGGCACCGTCGGGACTACCGTAAACGTGAAGGCGATCCTTGATGTGGTGCCTTCACCGTTCGCCGCGCGCAACGTGGTGGCGATCCTACCGGGCAGTGATCCCAAGCTCAAGAATCAGTACGTCGCCATCGGCGCGCACAGCGATCACGTGGGCATGTCCCGTCGCGCCGTCGACCACGACTCGGTGCTGATCTTCAATCGCATCGTGCGTCCCGGTGGCGCCGAGAACGACGACAAGATGGGGAACGCCGAACAGTTCGCGCAGATCAACGCCGAGCTGGCCGAGATGCGCACGTCGAGCCCCACGCGCCGCGACTCGATCTTCAACGGCGCTGACGACGATGGCTCGGGATCGGTGGCCGTGCAGGAAATCGCCGAGCTGCTGTCCACGATGAAGGTCAAACCGAAGCGCTCGACGCTGTTCGTGTGGCACGTGGGCGAAGAGAAGGGCTTGTGGGGCTCGAAGTTCTTCACCGCGCACAGCACCGTGTCGCGCGACTCGATCGTCGCGCAGCTCAACATCGACATGGTGGGCCGTGGGTCAGCGACTGATCTCACCGGCACTTCGAAGGACGGCCAAGATCTGCGCGGTGGCCCCGACTACTTGCAGCTCGTGGGATCGCGCCGCTTGTCCACCGAGCTCGGTGATCTGGTCGAAAGCGTGAACAAGACCAAGAAGCACAACCTGGTGTTCGACTACGGCATGGATGCCAACGACCATCCGATGAACATCTATTGCCGCAGCGACCACTACGAGTACGCCAAGTGGGGCGTCCCCGTCACCTTCTTCACCACGGGTGGCCACTCGGCCTACCACCAGCTCACCGACGAGCCGCAGTACATCGATTATCCGCATATGGAGCGGGTGGCGAAGCTGATCGCGGACGTAGCCCAGGAGCTGGGGAATCGCCCGGGACGACCGGTGGTGAATCAGCCCAAGCTCGACCCGCGCGGCGTCTGCAAGCAGTAAGCGTTCCGTCGACACGCAGGCCGACCCCGAAGCGAACTCGGCAATTAGCCGGTCAGCATGCAGCCCAGAACGGCGGCCCCATACTGGGACCGCCGTTCCTGATTTCGGTGCCTGCTGGTGCCCCGTTGCGTGTCCAGCGGCTATCCTTTCAGCCTGTTCCGCCTCCGGTAACCCAGGGCACGAGTCCGGTTACCTCCAATCCCCTCCAGCCACTCCGACATGTTCGACCAACTCCCGCTGCTGTCGTTGGGCGCGGGCGTCGTCGGCCTCATCGCGACGTTCCTGACCTTCGGCGGTATTCGCCGCCTCTCCCCCGGTACGCAGGCCATGCAGGATCTGGCCGGCGAAATTCACGTTGGCGCGATGGCCTTTCTGCGCGCTGAATACGTGGTTCTCATGCCCTTCCTGCTGATCGTCGCCGGCCTCCTCGGCTGGGCGATCGGCGTGAAGACGGCCATTGCCTACATCATCGGCGGCTTGCTTTCGGTGGCCAGCGGCTGGATCGGCATGCAGGGCGCGACGGCGGCCAACGTGCGCACGGCCGAAGCGGCGCGCTCGAGCGGACAGGCCGCGGCGCTTCGCGTGGCGTTCGGTGGCGGCTCGATCATGGGCCTCGCCGTAGCGTCGCTCGGACTGGCCGGCATCGCCATCGTGTTCGCCTTCCTCGCGAAGGGCGAGATGACGGCCGACGCGAAGACGTTCGCCGAGATCATCTCTGGCTTCGCGATGGGCGCGTCGTCGATCGCGCTGTTTGCGCGCGTCGGCGGCGGTATCTACACGAAGGCGGCCGACGTTGGCGCTGACCTTGTGGGTAAGGTCGAAGCCGGTATTCCGGAAGACGATCCGCGCAACCCCGCCACCATCGCCGACAACGTCGGCGACAACGTCGGTGACGTGGCCGGACTCGGCGCCGACATCTTCGAGAGCTATGTGGGCGGCATCGTGGCCACCATCGCGCTCGCGGCGACGAGTGTGCTGATCCCCGAAGCGACCCGCGTGAACGCGATGCTGTTGCCGGTGGCATACACGGCGGCCGGACTCGTGGCTTCGCTGATCGGCATCTTCATGATGCGCATTCTGGCCAAGGGTGATCCGGCCAACGCGCTGCGTCTGGTCACGTTCATCGCGGCCGGCCTGTTCCTCGTGTTCGCGTATTTCATCACGACCATGGTGCCGCTGGGCATGACGGATGCGAACGGCGTGGCATTGCCCGCGCTCGGACCGTTCTTCGCGGTGATCGCGGGTACCGTGTCAGGTATCTCGATCGGTCTCGTGACGGAGTACTACACGGCCGCGGGCCCGGTGCGCCGCATCGCCGAAGCCTCGCAGACCGGCCCGGCCACGAACATCATCGCCGGCCTCGCCGTCGGTATGGAAAGCTGCATCGTGCCGGTGCTGCTGATTTGTGGCGCGATCTGGGTCTCGTTCACGTCGGCCGGTTTGTACGGTATCGCCATCGCCTCGGTGGGCATGCTCGCCACGGTCGGTGTCACGATGTCCGTGGACGCGTACGGCCCGATCTCGGACAACGCGGGTGGCATCGCCGAGATGAGCCATCTCGGACCGGAAGTCCGCAAGATCACCGACGGCCTCGACGCCCTCGGCAACACCACGGCCGCCATCGGCAAGGGCTTCGCCATCGGATCGGCGGCGCTCACGGCGCTCGCCCTCTTCTCGGCCTATGCCTCGGCCGTGAACCTCACGACGCTCAATCTCATCGACCCGATGGTCGTGATCGGCATGTTCGTCGGCGGCGTGGTGCCGTTCTACGTCGGTGCCTCCACGATGACCGCCGTGGGTCGTGCGGCGCAGGGCATGGTGGAAGAAGTCCGTCGTCAGTTCCGCGAGATCCCGGGCCTGCTCGAAGGCAAGCCGGGTGTGAAGCCCGACTCGGCCCGCTGCGTCGAGATCTCGACCAAGGCCGCGATTCGTGAAATGATCGCGCCGGGCCTCGTGGCGATCCTGCTCCCCGTGCTCGTCGGCAAGTTCCTCGGCGTGACCGCGCTGGGCGGCCTGCTGGCCGGTGCCACGGTCACGGGCGTGATGATGGCCCTGTTCATGGCCAACGCCGGTGGCGCGTGGGACAACGCCAAGAAGATGATCGAAGGCGGCATCCTGGGCGGTAAGGGGTCGGATCCGCACAAGGCCGCGGTCGTCGGTGACACGGTGGGCGATCCGTTCAAGGATACCAGCGGCCCGGCGATGAATATTCTCATCAAGCTGATGAGCGTGGTGAGTCTGGTGCTGGCGCCGTGGTTTTTGCGGTAAAACCCACAACTCCAGACTTGGACTCACAACTCCAAACTCACGTGAGTCTCGGGTTTTGAGTCAAAGTTTGGGGTCATGAGTATGCCGGCCGTCGACGCTACCCCGTTGACGGCCGGTTTGCCGTTCTAGCCACCGCCCTCCAGCACCCGACGTCGCAGCACGATCAACATCTTTCGGATCGCGACGGCTTCGTCGATCAATGGCATGACCACGGCAGCAGGAACGAGCGCCAATCGGACCGCGAGGTCGAGATGGCTCTCTGTCTCGGACGCTGAGCCGATTGCCATCTGGAGGTAACGCGCGAAGTCTCGCGGGCCGCCGGAATTCGCCCCTTCAGCGATATTCGCAGCGATCGAGGCGGCTGATCTCGTCACTTGGGATCGCAACGACACGACATCGCGCCCCCGTAGCGTCCGGGTGGCGCCGTACACTTGTGCCGTAAGCGACTGAGATCGCTGCCAGACGCGGAGGTCTCGGAAGTCTTGCATCCCGCCAATGTGTCCCCACTCCCACCGCCCGCCGTCACCAATTCCCTGCCCCCCGCTACATTTCACCGCGGGCGGAGCGCGTCGCGACTCCCTACCCCCTACTCCGTACTCCCTACTTCGTTTTTAATCGTGCTTCAACTCGGCATCGTCGGACTCCCCAACGTCGGCAAATCCACGCTCTTCAACGCCCTGACCTCGGCCAAGGCTGAAGCGGCGAACTATCCCTTCTGCACGGTCGACCCCAACGTCGGCATGGTGGAAGTGCCCGACGCGCGTCTGGCGAAGCTCGCCGAGATTGTGCAGCCCAAGCGCACGCTGCCGGCGGCGGTACAGTTCGTCGACATCGCCGGGCTCGTGAAGGGCGCGTCGCAGGGCGAAGGACTGGGCAACAAGTTCCTGCAGAACATCCGCGAGACGGATGCCATCGTGCACGTGATCCGCTGCTTCGCGGACGACGACGTCACGCACGTCATGGGATCGCCTGATCCGGCGCGGGACAAGGAAACGATCGAGCTCGAACTCGCGCTCGCCGACTTGGCCGTTGTGGAGAAGCGCCTCGACAAGGTGAAGCGCGCGGCCAAGGCGAACGACAAGGACGCGTTGGCGGAGTTACCGGCGCTGGAAGCCGCCTTCGCGACGCTGTCTGAAGGCATGCCGTTGCTTCGCGGCGGACTGTCGTCGGAGCACATGTTCTCGTTGGCCGGGCTGCAGCTCATCACGGCGAAGCCGGTGCTGTATGCTGCGAATGTGACCGACGCCGAGCTGGCGGGTGACGAAGGCCCGTATCTCAAGGCGCTGCGCGCGGCCGTGGCGGCCACCGGTGAACACGCCGAGATCGTGGCCTTCTCGGCCAAGATCGAAGCCGAGCTGTCCGAGCTGCCGCCCGAAGAGCGGAGTGAGTTCCTCGCCTCGCTGGGTATCGAAACGGCGGGGCTCGACCGGTTGATTCAGGGTGGCTACCACCTGCTCGGCCTGCAGACGTACTTCACGGCCGGTGAGCAGGAAGTGCGCGCCTGGACGATTCATCGGGGGGACACCGCGCCGAAGGCAGCGGCCGTCATCCATACCGATTTCGAGAAAGGCTTCATTCGTGCCGAAACCGTGTCGTACCAGGACTTCATCACGCACGGCGGGTGGAAGAACTCGCGTGAGAAGGGTGCGGTGCGTTCGGAAGGGAAGGAATACGTGGTGCAGGACGGCGACGTATTGCTGTTCCGCTTCAACGTCTAGCCGACCTTTTTTGCGAAACATGGGTAGCAGGTCGCCATGAGTCTCGTATCGAAAGGCACGGCACTGGTCGCCGCGGTGGTGCTCGCGTGCGGTTCGTCCCCGCTCGCCGCACAGGCCCCCGACAGCGCGGAGAGTCGCGTGATTCAGCGACTCCCTGCGGATGCGCTGTCGGTGCCGTTCAAGGTGGGTGAACGGCTCGATTACGAGGTGCGCTTTGGCTCGCTCAAGGTGGGCAACGGCAGCATGGAAGTGCGCGACATCACCGAGGTGCGCGGGCGTCCGGTGTGGCACACCGTGTTCAAGATCAACGGCGGCATTCCGCTGTACCGGGTGAACGATCTGTATGAGTCGTGGTTCGACGTGACCACGCTCAACTCGTTGCGCTATCATCAGGATGTCGACGAGGGCAGCTACGAGCGCACGCGTCGCTTCGAGATCTTCCCTGAGCGCGGCATGTTCAAGGAGAACGATCGTCCGGAGGAGCCCACGGTGGCGAATCCGCTCGACGACGGCTCGTTCCTGTACTTCGTGCGCACGGTACCCCTCGAAGTGGGCAAGTCGTACGAGTACGCGCGCTACTTCAAGGCGGCGGGCAATCCCGTGCGCATCCGCGTGGTGCGCAAGGAAACGATCACGGTGCCCGGTGGCACATTCAAGACCGTCGTGCTGCAGCCCACGTTTCAGACGAAGGGCATCTTCAGCAAGAATGGCAAGGCCGAAGTGTGGATCACCGACGACGATCGCCGGATGATGGTGCAGATGAAGTCGAAGCTCAGCTTCGGTTCGCTCAACCTGTACCTGCGCGGCTCGAGCGGCACCAAGTAGCCCGCTCGAGTCCCCGTCAGCGCGCCGCTGTCAGTCGTCGAAGAACTGCTCGCTGCGGTGCGCGTCCGAGCGCACGAGCGGGGTCGCGCACTGCGGGTCGTCGTTCCGCGTCGCGTTCACCCACGTCTTCACCTGATACGCGTGCAGCGGCCCCTCGTACGGCCGGAGCAGCCGCGCCGCCTCGGCCGGTGAGGTGTCAGGATCGAGCCAGGCATCGATGTCACTGAGCGGCAGAATCACCGGCATGCGATGATGGATCGGCTCCATCGTGGCGTTGGCGTCGGTGGTGATGATGCAGCAGGTGAGCACCGGGTCGGCGATGGGGTCATGCTTGGGCTGCCAGAGATCCCAGAGTGCCGCCATCACGAACGGCTCGTCATCGGGCATCCGGATACACCACGGTTGCTTCCCCTGATGACCGGGCACGACCTGCCATTCATAAAACAGGTCGGCCGGCATCAGGCCACGCTGTTTCTTGAAGGCGGCGCGGAAGGCCGGCTTCGAGGCGATGCCGTCGGCGCGGGCGTTGGCGAGCTTGTGCCCGATGCCTGGGTCTTCGGCCCAGAACGGGATCAGCCCCCACTTGGCCATGCGGAACTCGCGCACCTGGCCCTCCTGCAGTACCAGCGGCACCGCCTGCGACGGCGCCACGTTGTAGCGGGGAGTGAGCGCGGGAAAGGTGACGCCCAGAGGGAGCGTCCCGAGCCGCGCGGGGTTACCGAAACCATATCTGCCACACATATACCCGCAATGTACGGCAGGCCTCCCTTCCCTTCCATCCCCGGTCGGGCTAGGCTTAAAGGCTCATCTGGAACTGATCACCGTTCCTCTGACCCTCCTCCCGCGGATCGGCACTTCGGGGGGCACCTTAGACCACAGGGAGGATTGCCGAGTGGCAAAGCTCAAAATCCGCCGCAACCCTACGCGGCGCTACGAAGCCGTGTATATCGTCGATAGTGCTATCGAAGATGCGGCCATTCTGGAAAAGTTGGACAAGTTGCAGAGCCTTCTGAATCTCGCCGCGCCGGCTGAGATCGAGCATTGGGGCCGTCGCCAGCTCGCGTACAAGATTGGTCGCCACGACACCGGCTACTACGCGATCGCCCGCTTTGAAACGACCCCCGCCGTGCTTCCCGAGTTCGAGCGTGCGCTCAAGCTCGACGAAGGGATCATCCGCTATCTCATCTCGCTGGCCGAGCATGAGTTGGGTGCCCCGAAGCTCAGCGATGAAGAGCTCGCTTCGCGCCGTCGCGCGGGCGATGACGACGACGACGACGAGGATTAAATCATGCGCCGCCAGAAGAAGCCCTGCCCTATCACGGAAGCGGGCATCCGCTACGTCGATTACAAGGATGACCGTCTCCTCGCCCGTTTCATCACGGACTACGGCAAGATTCTGCCGAGCCGCCTGAGCGGTGTCGACGCGCGTCACCAGCGTCAGCTCTCGAAGGCCGTCAAGAAGGCGCGCTTCCTCGCGCTCCTTCCGTATGTGAAGGGACAGACGGGCTGAGTATGACCGGAGCGGTCGCGTCGGAGCTCGCCGCGACCGCTCCGCAGGAGCGTGGGTGGCGGTGGTTCGTGTTGGCGCTGGTGCTGATGGTGCTGGTCACTGCTGCACCGGCCTGGCCCGCATCGCTGTCACTCCTCGCCGGAGCGATCCGGCTGTTGCTCCCGGTTGAACAGTTTGCCCTGCTGGTCCTCGTCGCGATCGCGTCCTGCGCAATCATCGGCTGGTGGACTGGCGGTCGGCTCGTGATGGCGCTGCTTTGGGCCGCAGGAGCTGGGTATGTGATCTGGAAAGTACCGCTTCCCTTCTCGGGCTACGGTGCCTTCGGACGCGGATGGGCGCTCACACTGGGCGCGTCATTTGGACTGGTCTGTCTGGTGTCGCCCCGTCGGGCGCTCCTGACCAGAGCCCTGGGGGCGATTGGAGTGGCGGCCATGATCACGATGGCCGGCTTCACCACCCGCACCAGCGGTGGCAACACGCTGTTCGACGGACCGGCGCAGATGCTCTCCCGGGAGTATCAGCGCCGACTCGGTGAGTCGTTGCAAAGCTGGCGTAGTCGGTCGGACACGGAGTCGTGGCGCGCGTTCGCGCAGCGCTTCCCCGAGGCCGCCGATCGCGCCAACCGGATGGAAAACCTGCTAGTCATCTTGGCTGAACCGCTCTCCGGAGCCGGCTCGGCACGAGGCCTGATTCCGGGTCCGCTGGTCTCGATCGCGCCGGCCTTGTTGGCGCTCGAGTCGTTGTTGGCGTTGGCGTTGGGGTGGGCTGCGTATCACCGCTTGTCGAGGGTGCGCATCGGTCCGCCGCTGGGCGCGCTGCGTGATGTGCGATTCAACGATCAGCTGGTCTGGGGATTGGTGGTCGGTGTGACCGTGCTGCTGTTGCCGACGCTCGCCGAGTGGCGAACGGTCGGTGCCAATCTGGTCTGTTTTTTCGGGTCGCTGTACGCCTTTCGGGGCGCCGGCGTACTCACTTGGTGGATCCCCGACCGACTCGCCGTTCCGGCGCTGCTCGCGTTGGTGGTGTTGGTCCCGATCCTGGGTCCAGTCTGGGTTGTGATCGCCGTGTTGGCGGTCACCTTCAGTTTGGGGCTAGGTGACACCTGGCGTGACTTCCGAGCCGGCGCGCAACCGCGCCGATCGTCGCCGCGCTGAATTCACACACCTTTATCGCAGGACCCGGAGCTCCCATGGAAGTCATCCTTCGTAACGCCGTCGACAAGCTCGGACATCCTGGTGACATCGTCTCCGTGTCCGCCGGCTTTGCCCGCAATTTCCTGATTCCCCGCGGCTTCGCGTTTGAAGCCACGACGGGCAATCGCAAGCGCATCGCGCTGGAAAAGGGTCGTCTCGAGGCGCTCGAGTCGGAGCGCGTCGCCGCCGCCCAGACCATCGCCGACAAGCTGGCCGAGGTCTCGGTGACCTTCGCCGCGCGCGTCGGAGAAGAGGGCAAGCTGTTCGGTTCCGTCACCACGGCCGACATCGCTCATCAGCTGGAAGCGCAGGGCTTCCACATCGAGAAGCGCCAGATCGAACTCAACGAGCCGATCAAGGCCCTCGGCGTCTACCGTGTCGGCATCCGCCTGCACGCCGACGTGAAGCCCGAAATCAAGGTCTGGATCATCAAGCAGTAATCGGCATCACACTGCCGGCATGGGGGGAGTCCGGACTCGGACTCCCCTTTTTTTGCCCCTGTCCGAGTCGCTGTCCAACGCGCAACCTTCATTCACACGATGGGGTACCGCATTCAGACGGTGGCTTTCCATCACTCGAATTCTCCCGACTCCATACATGGCAGAACGTCCGCCAAGCCCCGGCGAATCCATTGCGCGCCGCGCCGCCGCCCTCGCCAGTGACATGAAGGCCAACGATATCCTCGTCCTCGATTTGCGTGGAGTGACGGATATGACCGACTTCTTTGTTATTGCCAGTGGTACATCCGACACGCACGTCCGCGCCGTAGCGGAACACATCCAGGCAGGGTTGAAGGAAGGTGGCGTGTCTACCACTATGACCGAAGGCCTCACGCAGGGACGCTGGGCGCTGCTCGACTATGCGCACACTGTCATTCATGTATTTCATCCGACGCTGCGCCAGTACTATCAGCTCGAACGGCTGTGGGGCGACGCGACGCCGGTACCTCTGGACACCGAAGCCACGCAGGGAGCCCGGTAAATGCCGCAGGCGCAGCGCTGGACACGATGGGGAGCGGCTCTGGTTTTCGCGATCATGTCGATCGCCTCACCGCTCCATGCCCAGTACTTCGGGCAGAATCAGGTCCAGTACGATCGGCTGCGCTGGCGCGTCATTGAAACCGAGCACTTCCAGATTCACTACTATCCGCAAATCGCGGATGTGGCGCCCGATGCCGCCCGCATGGCCGAACGGTCGTACGCGCGGCTGTCCCGCCTGATGGCCCACCAGTTCCGCGAGAAGAAGCCGGTCCTCATCTTCGGCTCGTCGGGCGACTTCGCGCAGAGCAACGTCTTCGGCGACCTCGGCGAAGGCACCGGCGGTGTCACCGACCCCCTGCGTCAACGTATGGCGCAGTTCTTCAGCGGCGACTGGGCCAGCTTCGAGCACGTGCTCCAGCACGAAATGGTGCACGTGTTCCAGTTCGACATCTTCTCGCGCGGTCGCGCCGGCGCCGGTCTGCAGAACCTGGCGATGGTGAATCCCCCGCTCTGGTTCATGGAAGGCCTCGCCGAGTATTTCTCGATCGGACCCGAGCACCCGTGGACCGATGCGTGGGTGCGCGACGCGGTCACCAACAATGCGCTGCCCACCATCTCGCAGATGACGGAGCGCCCCGACAAGTACTTCCCGTATCGCTACGGGTTGTCGGTGTGGCAGTACGTCGGTGCGCGGTGGGGCGACGAAGTCATCGGCGAGATCATGAATGCGGTGCCCAGCATCGGCATTGATCGTGCCTTCCGCCGCGAAATCGGTTTGTCGCTCGACGAGCTCAGCGCCGAGTGGAAGCAGGCGATGCAGAACAAATATCTGCCCACCGTCGCCGAACTCCAGCGTCCGCGCAGCTTCGCCGAACCCCTGCTCTCGCAGAAGCGGTCCGGCAGCATCGCCAGCCTGTTCGTGGCCCCGGCGCTCTCCGACGACGGCAAGTACATCACGTACATCGCGTACGGCAGCTTCCTGCGCGGGGAAGTGTTCCCCGACATGTACCTCGCCAACGCGGAGACGGGCAAGCGCATCGCGCGCCTCGTCAAGACCACCACCAACCCCGACTTCGAGCAGCTGCGCTTCATCTACTCGCAGCCGTCGTTCTCCCCTGACGCGAAAATGCTCGCGTTCACGGGTCAGAGCGGTGGACGCGACGTGCTGTACGTGATGGACGTGAAGTCGCGGAAGATCCTGAAGAAGTTCGACTTCGAACTCGATCAGGTATTGAGCCCGAGCTTCTCGCCCGATGGGCGTCGCATCGTGTTCAGCGGCATGCGGCACGGCTCGAGCGATCTGTACATCGCGTCGCTCGATGCCGGCGGCTACACGCAGGTCACCAAGGATCCGTACGGCGATCTGCAACCGCAGTGGTCGCCCGATGGACGCACGATCGCTTTCGTGAGTGATCGCGGTGATGACACCGACCTGGACATCCTGAAGATCGGCAAGTGGAAGCTGTCGCTGCTCGATCTCGAGACGCAGAAGGTGTCGATCATCGAAGGACAGGGTGGCCGCGCGCTCAACCCGCAGTGGGCTCCTGACGGCAAGTCGTTGGCCTACATCACCGATCGCACGGGCATCGCCAACATCTTCCTGTACGACCTCGAGGCGAAGCAGCACTACCAGCTCACGAACGTCCTGGGTGCGGTCACCGCGGTAGCCGAACAGTCGCCGGCGATCACGTGGGCGCGCGGCGCCGACGTGCTGGCCTTCGTGTACTACGAAAAGACCGACCACGCGATCTGGAAGATCAAGAATCCGCGATCGCTGAAGAAGGAGCCGTATCGCGATCCGGTCGTCGTGGCGCAGGGCGGCGTGCAGGCCGGTACGCCGACCAAGCCGACCACGGGGCCGGTCACGCCGGTCAAGGTCGATCCCACGGCGCACCTGAACCGCGCAACGATTACCGACACGGCCGCCGCCCGCCAGTCGTTCTACCGTCCCACCGTGGGCGCGACGGCGCGCGCGTCGGACGATCTGCCCGTGTCAGTTGCCGCCCGTCTCGCCGAAACGGTGAGTGTGCGTGCCCTCATGGACAGCTTCGATTTCAATCTTCCCGACTCCACCAAGTTCCGCGATTACCGATACAAGGCGCGCCTTACGCCGGAGTATGTGGCGCAGCCATCCATCGGCTATCAGCAGGGCGGATTCGGACAAGGCACGTTCGGCGGGACCACCGTTGTACTCAGCGACCTGCTCGGTGACCGGCGTCTCGCCCTCTCCGGCGCGATCAACGGGCAGCTCAGCGACGCGCAGGTGTTCGTGGGCTACACGAGTCTTGGGCGCCGCCTGCAGTACACCACGGGCGTGATTCAGCAGCCGATCTACCTGCTGTCGAATTACATCCAGGAGCCGCTCGGCAACGATCAGTTCTCGGAGTCGCAGGAGATCACCCGGCTCGTCGTGCGTCAGGTGTTCGCCGCCGGCCTGTATCCGCTCAATCGCTTCACGCGATTCGAGCTGGGCGCGCGCTTCCAGAACATCGATCAGCAGGTGTTCCCGTTCACGCGTCTGGTGGACTACCAGCAGGGCTACGCCACCGGCTTCGAGCGCGGACCGACGCGGAACGTCGCGTCGGCGAACACGATCTCGCCGTATCTCGCCTTCGTCACCGACAACACGCTGTACGGGTACACGGGACCGATCTCCGGCCGTCGCATGCGTCTCGAGGTCGAGCCGAGTGTCGGTACGTGGAAGTGGACCGAGTATGTGGCCGACATTCGTGGCTACTACCCGATTCTCTTCAACTACGTCACCTTCGCGACCCGCTTCACGACCAGCATGTCGGTGGGTCGCGACGAACTGCGGTTCCCGAAGTGGATCGGTCGTCCCGACTTCATTCGCGGCTACAATCGCGAAGATCTGGGTTCGATCACCTGCACGGGCCTGCCCACCGACGACGGCAGCTCCTGCAATTCCGTGGAGCTGATCGGCAGCCGGGTGGCCTTCGCCAACGCCGAACTGCGCTTCCCGATCATCCGGAGCTTCGGTGGCGGTCGCCTGCCGATCGGACTCCCGCCCATCGATGGCCTCTTCTTCTACGACGCCGGTGTGGCCTGGTCGAAGGGTCAGCAGGTGGTCGCCAGCCGGCCCGAGGGATACGACTTCTCGAAGCAGCGGGCACTGCTGCAGAGCTATGGCTTCGGTGTCCGCCTCAACCTGTTCAACATCGCCATCGTGCGCTGGGACTGGGCGGTGCCGATCAGCCGCCCCGGCACGAAGGGATTCGGGACCTGGTTCTTCGGCGCCAGCTACTGAGTCACTGCCCCCGTCGGGTTGTGGGTTGAGAACAAGGGGGGACGATAGGGGATTTCCCCTGCCGTCCCCCCTCCCTGCTCCTGCCTCTGACAGGTACTTTTCGCCCGTGCGCACGCTCCTCGTGACGGCGTTCGTGCTCCTCGCGTGCGGTGTTGCCGGCGGCTGT
>CAWJMR010000042.1:0-31880 GCA_963843965.1 uncultured Gemmatimonadaceae bacterium | reverse complement strand
TTTACTGTACATCTACTTTGACAACTCTCGTATTGCTCGGCCCAAAAGCCCCTGATCACAAATGGCCCGGAAGATCATTCGGCCAATGCGGCCGAAACCGTTAATACCAACCTTAGAGTTTCATAAGATGAATTAAAGTGAAAGAATATCAAAAGGTGAAGCCTTCCTTCTAGCGTGACCGCCCGCAGTGGTCAAACATCGATTTTTCAAGCCGTTCCGTCCGGTCGGGACTCCAAGCCTCCAATCGGCTTGACCCGGTCCTGGCCGCATCCTATCCCTCGCCCGTGCTCCACATGCCTCGACCGCGGGTTTTCACGCCTTCGCGTGGGACAAAATTCCTCCCTCTCCTCGCCCTGCTCACGACGATCACCATGTCCGTGCGAGCCCAGGTGGATCGGACCGAAGACACGCAAGGCGCATCTCCCGTCCGCCCCTACGCCCTCGTGGACACCGGTCAGGACCGCTGCTTCAGCGACACGCAGGAAATCGCCTACCCTTCGGAAGGCATGGCGTTCGACGGTCAGGACGCCCAATACCAGGGGAATACCCCGTCCTACCGGGACAACGGTGATGGCACGATCACCGATCAGGTCACCGGGCTCATCTGGCAGAAGACGCCCGACCTCAAGAACAAGAAGACCTTCGAGGAGGCCGTTCCCGGGCGCGGTCGTGCCGGCTCGGCGGCCACGGCGACTGGCGGCTGCCGAACATCAAGGAGCTTTATTCCCTCATGGATTTCCGGGGCTCCAGCGGACGGACGGTCGCCGAATCCAGACCTTACCTGGACACCCGCTTCTTCGATTTCGTGTATGGCGATGAAAAGAAGGGCGAACGGCTCATTGACGCCCAGTATTGGTCCTCCACCGAATATGTTGGCACGACCATGGGCCACAACGCCACGGTCTTTGGCGTCAACTTTGCCGATGGCCGCATCAAGGGGTATCCCCGGTCCATTCCGGGACGGTCCGTGCATTTCGTCCGCTATGTCCGGGGCAATCCCCGGTATGGGATCAACGACTTCGCAGACCCGGGCGACGGGACGGTCACCGACCGCGCCACCGGCCTGATGTGGCAGAAGGCCGATGCGGGCACGCCGATGGACTGGCAGGCCGCGCTGAAATATGCCTCGGGCCTTTCACTGGCCGGTCACACCGACTGGCGTCTGCCCAACGCCAAGGAACTCCAGAGCCTCGTGGACTATTCCCGCGCGCCGGATGCGACCAAGACGGGCGCACGGGGACCGGCGCTGGATCCGATCTTTCAACTGACCCGGAGCGAGAGTTGTTTCTGGAGCAGCACCACCCATCTGGAAAATCACACCTGCGGCTTTGCCGTCTATCTCTGCTTCGGCCAGGCCTTCGGCATCATGCATGGCACGCGGATGAATGTCCATGGCGCCGGCGCCCAGCGCAGCGATCCCAAATCCGGCGATCCCTCCGCCTGGAAGAACGGCAACGGCCCCCAGGGCGATGAAGTCCGTATCCTGAATGAGGTCCGCTGCGTCCGGGGCGGCGACGTCGTGAAACAAAATTCCGGTCCGCCGCTGGACGGCACCTACCGAGCCAGCCGTCAGGCGTCCCCGTCACAAGGACGGGACTCGGGCGGCGCACCTTCACCGCAGGAGGGCTTCATCGGCCGCCTCGACAAGGATGGCGACGGCAAGGTGTCGCGTCAGGAATTCGACGGTCCCCCGGAGGCTTTTGACCGTCTCGACCGCAACCACGACGGCTTCCTCAGCGCCGACGAAGCCCCGCAAGGCCCGCCGCCAGGTCGCGGTCCGCCCAAAAGACCGGAATAGCCGATTCACCAATTTTCAAAGAGAAGAGATTAATTTGACGCCCTCCAAAAACGGCCACGTTCAAAGTGTCGGTCGTGCCGCGCCGATCCTCGAGCATGCCGACCAGCAGGAAGAGTGCGGTCGTGGAGACACCGCTGTTGACGATCGTCACCACGGCCCCCTGCACCGCCTGCTGCGTGAGCGCGAAGCAGCCGAGCATGATGAAGCCGAGATGGCTGATCGAGCTGTAGGACACCATCCGCTTCATATCACGCTGCGACATGGCGAGCAGCGCGCCGTACACGATGGCGATCACCGAGAGCACCAGGATCGTGCCACGCACGGTCGGCTCCATGGCGGCCGCCGGAAACAGCGGAATGGCAAAACGCAGGATCGCGTACGCGCCCACTTTGATGCCGAGCGTGACCGCCGCAAAGGTCGGTGCGGCGCCTTGCGCGTCCGGCAACCACGTGTGGAACGGCACCAACGCCGACTTCACGGCGAACGCCAGGAAGAACGCGCCGAACATCCAGAGCTGCGCACGCGGGGTCAGCGTGAGTTCCATGAGCTGATCGATATGGAACGACGCACCACCGCCCAGCGTCCACAGGGCCAGGATCGCCACCAGCATGAGCAGCGAGCCGACCAGCGTGAACAGCACATAGCGCAGGCCGGCGCGCGACTGCCCCGCCGCGCCCCAGACGCCGATCAGGAAATACGTGGGAATCAGCATCAGCTCCCACGCCAGATAGAAGGCGAGGAGGTCGAGCGTGACGAACACGCCGATGAGTCCCGTGGTGAGCAGCAGCGCGAGGGCGCCGAAGGCCGGCGTGCGAACGCGCACGTTGTTCCACGAGCCGAGCAACGCGAGCGGCAGCACAAGGGCCGTCATGACCACCATCGGCAGCGACAGCCCATCGACGCCGAGGCTGATGGTGGCACCGATGTCCGTCAGCCACGGCAGATCCACACGCGCTTGCCATCCTGTCACGGACGGATCGTAGGTCACCCACAGCACGAGGCTGAGCAGCGCTTCGATGGACAGTGCCGCCAACGTCAGCGTGCGGGCGTCCGGCCCGCCACTCGGCGCTTCAACGCCGTGCTCGTTGCGCGACATGTCGCGCCCGCCGAAGCGCACCAGCAACGCCGCGGCGATGGGCCACAGCAGCATAGCCGGCAGGACCCACTGCGCGGCTCCGATTGAGAGAAGGAAATCGCGCATCGGTCAGCTCAGGGTGAGGGCAGCCAGAAGCGCGAGCGCACCGGCGGCCAACAGCCAGGCGTACTTTCCCACGTCTCCATCCTGCAACTTGCTGCCCACGAGGGCTGCGGTCCGCGACAACATCGATCCGCCGGCGCTGAACGCGCGATCGACGCCCGTCTCCACGCCGCGGGTGAGCACCACATTGGCGAACGCGGAGATGGGGCGCACGATGATCGCGTCCACCAGTCCATCCACGTGGTACGCACGCGCCAGCAGACTATCATCGACCGGCGAGTGCGCCTTGTCGGCGATCGGCTTCCGGTAGCGCAGCAGCGCAATCACGATGCCGACCACAGCGACCGTGGTGGCCACGGCGACGAGCATCGTCTCCGTTCCATGATCGAGATGACCGGCGCCAGTCAACCGCGCAGCACTGCTGCCAGTGACCGGCTCGAGCCAGCGCTCAAGGATACCGACCGGGCCCAGCGGGATCAGCGCGGGCAGGTTAAGCCAGCCGCCGACGAGCGTCAGGGCACCGAGCACCAGCACCGGGGCGGTCATGATGGCCGGCGCTTCGTGAAGCATCTCCTGCTCTGCCTCGCCCGTGCGGTTGTTGCCGTAGAAGGCAAGCAGCAGCATACGCGTCATGTAGATCGCGGTCAGCAACGCCGTCAGCACACCCAGGCCGTACGCGATGTAGAGCACGGTGCTCCCGGGAATGCCAAGCAACGACGCGCTGGCGAGCGGACTCCCGTGCGCACGCGCAAACACCGATGCGAGGATCTCGTCCTTCGAAAAGAATCCGGCCAGCGGCGGAATGCCCGCGATCGCCAGCGTGGCCAACGTCATCGCCGCGGCGGTGGCCGGCATGTATTTCGCCAGCCCGCCCATGTTGCGCAGATCCTGCGGGTCGTCGTCGCGATGCGTGTGATGATACGCGTGGTGCATGGCGTGAATCACCGAACCGGCGCCAAGGAACAGCAGCGCCTTGAAGAAGGCGTGCGTGACGAGATGAAAGACACCCGCCGTGTACGCCCCACTGCCCACACCGATGAACATGTACCCCAGCTGAGACACCGTGGAGTACGCCAGCACCTTCTTGATGTCCCACTGACGCAGCGCGATCGTGGCCGCGAAGAGCGCGGTGAGCGCACCAACGGCGGTGATCACCAGCGACGCTTCGGGTGCGCCGGAGAAAATCGGCGCGGCCCGCGCCACGAGATACACGCCGGCCGTCACCATCGTGGCCGCGTGGATCAGGGCCGACACCGGGGTCGGACCGGCCATGGCGTCGGGGAGCCAGATGTACAGCGGGAGCTGGGCGCTCTTACCCGCGCAGCCGATGAACAGAAACAGCGCGATCGCCAGGACCACCGGCGTACCGGCCATTCCACCGAGCGCGGCGTGCGCACCGATGAAGTCGAGCTTCTGCGTGGTGACCCAGATCAGGAACATGGCGACGAGAAATCCGAAGTCGCCGACCCGGTTCACCACGAACGCCTTCTTGCCGGCTTCGGCATTGGCCTTGTCGCTGAACCAGAACCCGATCAACAGGTAGGACGCCAGACCGACGCCTTCCCAGCCCACGAAAAGCACGGGATAACTCGCGCCCAGCACCAGCACCAGCATGAAGGCGACGAACAGATTGAGATACGCGAAATACCGCGCGTAGCTCGCATCATCGCGCATGTAGCCGATGGAGAACAGATGGATCAGCGAGCCGACGCCGGTGATCACGAGGACCATCAGAATCGACAGCTGGTCGAGCTGGAGACTCCAGTCGATGACCAGATTGCCGACCGGCATCCACTGCCCGTAGCGCACAACGTGCAGCGCGTGTTCGGGCGCGCGCTGCATGTCGAGGAACAGGGCGACCGCGATGCCGAACGCAGCCAGAATCACCCCCGGACCGATCAGGGTGACAAGCGGGTGGCGCGCCGTCGTCGCGGCGTCACCCTCCGACCGCTTACCGAAGAACGCAATCGACCCATTGGCCAGGAAGCCAAGGATCGGGAGCAGGATGAGCACGCCAAGCATGGTCGGGATCATCCGCGCAGGGTCCGGAGCGAGGACAGATCAACCGTGCCGAAATGCCGGTACACCGAGATCAGGATCGCCAACCCCACGGCCGCTTCCGCGGCCGCGATCGTCATCACCATGACCACGAAGACGTGACCCGTGACGTTGTGCATCTTGGCGAGTGCCACGAAGCTGAGGTTCACGGCATTGAGCATGAGCTCCGCGCACATGAACAGGATGATCGCGTTGCGGCGGGTGAGCACGCCGACCACGCCGATCACGAACAGAATCGCCGAGACGATGAGAGCTTCGGAGATCATAGTCGCACCCGCTTCTTGGCGAGGAGGACGGCGCCGATGACCGCCACCAGCAACACGAGGCTGGTCAGTTCGAACGCCACGAGATAATCGGTAAAGAGCGAGGCGGCGACGTCTTCCACGACGTTGTCGATCTCGGGTGCCAGCGCCACGCGCGGAATCTTCTGCCGCTGCACAACCAGCAGATTCGCCAGCAACGCCAATCCGACGGCACCGGCCCCGAGACGTGAGCCCAGCGACCGGATATCGGAAATGCCGCTCCGTCCGAGGTTGAGCAGCATGACCACGAAGACGAAGACCACCATGATAGCGCCGGCGTACACGAGCACCTGGATCACGCCGACGAACGGCGCGTCGAGCATCACGTACAATCCGGCGAGCGCGAACATCACGTTGACCAGCCACAGCGCGGCCGGCACCGGGTTCTTGCGCGTGACGAAGAGCAGCGCGGACGCGATCGCGAGCAGCGAGAACAGGTAGAACTGGAATTCGTAGAAACCGTTCATTCGCCCTTCGGGTCAGCGGGGTCCCAGAGTTCGCTCACCGGATGGGTCTGCGCCATCAGGCGCTCGAGGTCGTACACGAACGACGCGCGATCGAATTCGGCGTTCTCGTAGTGCCGACCCAGATGGATCGCCTCTTCCGGGCACACTTCCTGGCAGAAGCCGCAGAAGATGCAGCGGAACTCGTCGATCTCGAACACGAGCGGATAGCGATTGCCCTGCTCATCCTCACCCGGCGTGAGCTTGATGCAGTTGGCCGGACAGACCGTGGGGCACAGACCGCACGCCACGCACTTCGCCTTGCCGTCTTCCGTGGTGAGCATGCGATGCGTGCCGCGCCAGCGCGGCGACAGATCCCATTTCGTCTCGGGATACTGCATCGTCACCTTGTGGGGATCCACGAGGTGCTTGAGCGTCGTGGCCATGCCCTTCAGCGTCGCGCGCACGTAACTCACACGCTCGAGCGGCCGATTCATGACCTTCACACCGATGGCCATCAGTCGCCCCCTTCAGCGATCAACGTGGTGGTGACAGGCAGCGCCGTCAGCGACGCCGTCAGCGACGCTGACGACGCGGGCGCGCTCAGGGGCGGTCGCTGCGCCGCCAGCTGGCGGCGCGACAGATCGAGGCCGCGCGCACGCAGGCGCTCGAGATCGGTCGGCCCGACGCGCGCACTCGACGGACTGATCAGCTTGCCCTTATCCAGCCAGGCGAGCAGCACGGCGATGATCACGATGTTCATGCCAAGCAGCGCGAGGGAGAACATCGGTCCGCGCGCGACGCCAAGCATGTCGAGACCCAGCGTGGCGGCCGCGATCACGACGATGTAGCCCAGCGCGATCGGCAGCATCACGCTCCAGCCGAGCGACATGAGCTGATCGTAGCGGAAACGCGGCACCGTCCAGCGCACCCACATGAACACGAACAGGAAGAAGCCGGTCTTGATGGCAAACATGGACATGGTCGCCAGCGTCTTGAGCACGCTGTACGACCCGCCGTTGTCCCACTGCGTGAACGGAATGTCCCAGCCGCCGAAGAACAGCGTGGCGGTCAGGCCGCTCACTGTGGCCATGTTCGCGTACTCGGCGATGAAGAACATCGAGAACTTCATGCCGCTGTACTCGGTGTGGTAGCCCGCCACCAACTCCGACTCCGCTTCCGGCAAGTCGAACGGCAAGCGGTTCGTCTCGGCGAACGCCGCCACCAAGAACGTGAACCAGGCCACGGTGAGCGAGAGCACGTTCCATCCCATGTGCGACTGCTGCTGCACGATGGTGGTCAGCGAGACGTTGCCCGCGAGCAGGATCACCGGGATCGTCGACATGCCCATGGCGATCTCGTACGAGATCATCTGCGCGCTCGAGCGAAGTCCGCCAAGCAGCGCGTACTTGTTGTTCGACGACCAGCCTGCGAGCACGATGCCGTACACGCCAAGCGATGAGATCGCGAGCGTGAAGAGGAATCCCACCGGCAGCGGTGCGACGGCCATATCGATCAGCCCCCACGGCGTCGGCAACGACGAGGCGATCGGCAGCACCGCCCACGTGAGCATCGCCGGAATGAAGGCCAGCGCGGGAGCGATCAGAAAGAGCCAACGATCGGCGTCGGCCGGGTTCGTCTCTTCCTTCATGAAATTCTTGATGCCGTCGGCAACGGGCTGCAGAATGCCACCGGGACCCGCCCGATTCGGACCACGCCGATCCTGAAACCACGCGGCGAGCTTGCGCTCCGCGAGTGTCAGAAACGCCACGCCGAGCATGTACAGGCCGAACACCACGATGATCTTGATGGCGCTGGCGAGGACGTACGTGCCGATCGCCTGCGGCTGCTGCTGCGGATCGGCTCGCGGAAACCAGCTCACGACGTCGAGTAAGGGGACGAGCGCAGGATTCATCATGCGGTCACCTCGGCGCGGTCGGCCGGCGCGCCCGACTCGACCACAGGGAGCCCGCGAAGCCCGAGGGCTTCGTAATCCAACCCGGCGAACGACGCATGCGTCGCGGCGAGGGCGGCGAAGACTTCGGCCGGCATATAGAAGCGTCCCTCGCCGCCGACCGCCGCCAGCAGATCGGCGAGCACGTACCAGGTGGGACGCGCGACACCGGGCGCCGCCTTGGCCTGCAGGAAGCGCTGGACGCGTCCACGCAGGTTCGTCAGCGTGCCCTCTTCCTCCACGATGTTCGTGATCGGCAGGACGACCGCCGCGCGTGCTTCGAGCGAGGCCGGCAAGGCCGTGCCCACGTACACGATCGACGAGGCGCGGTCGAGATCGGCCGAGCTGATGCCCTCGAGTTGGTCACCCACAATGAGCAACGCGTCGCCGTCGCCGAGCGTCGTCCCGATCGAATCCGTCTCGGAGAAACCGAGCAGGCGGGCCGCGGTGGCATTGGCCGCGCGCTCGCTGCGCAGCGCGAGATCCGGTGCGCCGGGAAGTGGCGCCTCGACTCCGCGCTCGAGGCGAAACACCCCCGCGCCGTCAACGGCGGCCATCGTGCGCTCCAAGAGGAACAGCGCCTCGTTCGACAAATTGGCGGACGCCAGCACGACGAGTCGACGTCCCGCCAGCGCGCGCGCCGCGCTCGCAATCGCGTCATCCCACTCGGCGATCGCCAGCGCGTTGCCACGACGTACGAGCGGCTGGTCCGCGCGATCCCGACGGTTAAACTCGCGGTACCCCTGACGGCCAACTTCGCACATGTAGTACTGGTTCACCTGATCGTTCGCGCGCGGCTTGAGGCGCACCACCACGTTGTCACGAGTCTCCGCGACGGCGTTGCAGCCCTGGCTGCATCCCGTGCAGACGGTGGGGGCGCGGTCGAGCTCCCACGCACGCGCGCGATTCAGGAAGTCCTTCGACAGCAGTGCGCCGACCGGACAGAGATCGACCACGTTGCCAGCCCATGGATTCGTGAGGTCGTGTCCTTCGGCCTTGCCGATGAATGCACGATCACCGCGTTCCGACACGTTCAACACCGGATCCTGCGCGACGTCCGACATGAAGCGCACGCAGCGCGTGCAGAGGATGCAACGATTCTGCACATACAGCACATCGCCGCCAAAGTCCTCCACCGGGTTGAAGCGCTTCGGCTCGCGGTAGCGCGAGTCGGCGCGCCCTTCGGCGAACGTGTAGTCCTGCAGCTCGCACTCGCCGGCCTGATCACAGATCGGGCAGTCGAGCGGATGGTTGATGAGCAGGAACTCGAGCACGCCCTTGCGCGCCTCGAGTGCCTTCGGCGAGTGCACGTGCACGACCTGCCCTTCCCCCACCGACGTGGCACACGCGGGCGCCAGCTTCGGGAACTTCTCGACTTCGACGAGGCACATGCGGCACACGCCGGCCACCGGTAATCCCGGATGGTAGCAGTAGTGCGGAATGAGCACGCCGGCGGTCTTGGCCGCTTCCAGAATCGACATGCCATCCGGTACGGTGACCGGACGGCCTTCGATCGTGAGCGACACCATCTTCACATCAGCCATCAGCTCCTCACGCGGCGGAGGCGCGGAACGCCCCCGGTACGGTGACTACCGACTTGTTCGCGGCGATCTTCGCCTCGAATTCGTGTCGGAACTTCTTGAGACCGGACATCACGGGCGTCGCGCAGGAATCGCTCAGCACACAGATCGTCTTGCCGCTCATGCCGTCGGAAATGGCGACGAGCGTGTCGAGATCCTCGGCCGTGCCCTGCCCATCGCGGATGCGCTCCATGATGCGCGTGATCCACGCGGTGCCTTCGCGGCACTGCGTACACTGGGCGCAGCTCTCGTGCGCGTAGAAGCGCGTGAGCCGCGCGATCTGGCGCACCATATCCTGCCGGTCGTCGAACACGATCACGCCGCCGGAGCCAAGCATGGTTCCTGCCGCGACCATGCCTTCGTAGTCCATGATGGCGCCTTCGGCCTCCTCACGCGTGAGGATGGGCACCGACGAACCACCGGGAATCACGGCCTTGATCTCACGCCCCTCGAGTGGACCGCCGCAGAGATCATACAGGAAATCCTTGAACGGAAATCCCAGCGCGACTTCGTAGTTGCCCGGACGGCTGATGTTGCCGCACACGGAGAACAGCTTGGTGCCGATGCTCTTGGGATTGTCGGGACGACCGAACTGCTTGTACCACTCGGCGCCGTTCTTGATGATGTACGGGACCGTGGTGAGCGTTTCGACGTTGTTGATCGTCGTCGGCTTGCCGAAGAGTCCGGCCACAGCGGGGAACGGCGGCTTGATACGCGGATTGCCGCGGCGTCCCTCCAGCGAATTCATGAGCGCCGTTTCTTCGCCGCAGATGTACGCGCCGGCGCCGCGATGCACATGCACATCCACGTGCTTGCCCGAACCCATCGCGTTCGGACCGAGAATGCCGGCCGCGTACGCTTCTTCGACGGCCGCGCACACGCGGGCATACGGTTCGGTGAACTCACCACGGATGTAGATGTAGGCCGTCTGCGCGTAGATCGCATGCGCCGCCAGCGCCACACCCTCCACGAGTCCGTGTGGTGTCCAGCGCATGATCTCGCGGTCCTTGAACGTACCGGGCTCCGACTCGTCGGCGTTGCAGCAGAGATAATGCGTCTTGCCGTCGGGCTTCATGAACGACCACTTCATGCCCGTGGGAAAGCCGGCACCGCCACGACCGCGCAGGCCGGAGTCCTTCACGATGGTCTGTAATTCCTGCGGATCGGTGTGCAACGCCTTTTCGAGCGCTTCGTAACCACCGCGCGCGCGCCAGCCCGCGAGGGTGCGCGCTTCGGGATCGCCGAAGTACTTCGACAGAATCGGCGTCTCACGTGCATGCGACGGATGCGGGTACCCCATTACTTCAGCTCCGACAGAATCCGCGGCACCGACTCCGGTGTCACGGATTCCACAAAATCGTTGTTGATCATGATCGGCGTGGCGAAGCCGCAGGCGCCAAGGCACTCGACTTCGACGACGGTGAAACGGCCATCGGCGCTGGTCAGTCCGAGGTCACCGCATCCCGTATGCTCGAGCAGCGACTTCACCACGTCTTCCGCGCCGCACACGTTGCACGGCGTCGTCGTGCACACCTGGATGAAGTGGCGACCGACCGGATGCTGGTGGTACATCGTGTAGAAACTGACGACACCCTTCACGTACGCCGGCGTGATGTCGAGCGCGGCGGCGACTTCTTCGATGCCACCCTCGCTCACCCAGCCACGGGCGTCTTGCAGCATCCACAAGGCCGGGAGCAATGCCGCTTGCTTGGTGGGATAGCGCGACAGAATGCGATCGAGTTCGACACGTGCGTCGCCGACGAACACCGGCACATGCGGTTCGTCGTGGTGCGTGCCGTGCGGCGGGGCCGCGACGAGCGCGCCACCACTGGCTGAAGGGCCATGACTCACCGGTCGATCTCTCCCATCACGATGTCGATGCTGGCGTTGATCGCGATCACGTCCGACAGCAGATGTCCTTCCACCATCTTGGGAATCGCCGACAGATTCACGAACGACGGCGGGCGGATGCGCCAGCGCACCGGCTTCGAGGTGCCGTCGCTGACCATGTAGTAGCCCTTCTCACCCTTCGGACTTTCCACCGGCACATAGCATTCGCCGGCCGGCGGACGCGGGCCTTCCATCACGAGTTTGAAGTGATGGATCATCGATTCCATCTCACTCGTCGCCTTGTGCTTGGGCGGCAGGATGAGCCGCGGATCGTTGATGTTCACGGGTCCGTCGGGCAACCGCTGCAGCGCCTGTTCGAGAATACGCACACTCTGCCGCATCTCTTCCACGCGCACGAGGAAGCGATCGTACACGTCGCCCGCCGTACCGACCACGACGTCGAAGTCATACGTCTCGTAGTCGAGGTACGGGAAATCCTTGCGCACATCGTACGCCACGCCTGACGCGCGAAGCATCGGACCCGAGAGGCCGGCGTTCACCGCTTCCTGCGCGCTCATCGCGCCCAGACCGACGGTACGACCGGCCCAGATCGCGTTCGTCTCGAGCATGCGCACGGATTCTTCCAGCGTCTTGGGGAAGCCGCGGAGGAATGCGCGCAGGCCATCGAGCCAGCCGTCGGGAATGTCCGCCGCCATGCCACCAACGCGCGTCGCGGTGGTGGTGAGGCGCGCACCGACCCACCCCTCGAGCAGGTTGTACACGTTCTCGCGTTCCTGGTACAGCCACAGGAACGGCGTGAAGGCGCCAAGGTCGACCGACGTCGTGCCCAACCACACCAAGTGCGAGATGATGCGCGACAGCTCCATGAGGATGACGCGCAGCACTTTGCAGCGGTCGGTCATGCCAACGCCGAACAACCGCTCGGCGCCCAGCACGAACGCGACATTGTTGCCTGGCGAGTTGAGATAATCCTCGCGGTCCGTCCACGGGATGATCTGGTTGTACTGACGGTACTCCCCGATCTTCTCGAAGCCGCAGTGCAGATAGCCGATGTGCGGAATGCAACGCACTACGGTTTCGCCATCGAGCTCGAGCACCAGGCGCAACACGCCGTGCGTCGCCGGATGTTGCGGCCCGATGTTGATCAGCATGTGGTCGGAGTCCATCTCCGGCTCGGGCACCATCACCGGTGCATCGAGCGCGACCGCCTTGCCGCCCTGCGCGACCAGCGGTGCACGCAACGGCATGCCCTGCGCGTCGAGTCCACTCGTGCCGAGGGCGACTTCAATCGTGCGCCGTGAACTCACTCGCCCACCTCGTCGTTGACGTCGGTGACGTGGTTCACGTCGTGCCGCTCCGCACGTTCAGCGAGTCGGCGCTTCATGTCTTCCGGCAACGAATCGAACGCATCCGCGATGGACAGCTCTTCCATGGAGTAGCGCGCTTCCGGATCGGCCGCGAGTGCCTGCTTGAGCTGCTCGGCGCGGCTGAACCGGCCGCGGAGTGGGAAGTCCTTCCGGAGGGGATAGCCTTCCTTGTACGTCTCCCAGAGCAGCAGGCGTCGCAGATCCGGATGTCCGTCGAAGCGGATGCCGAACATGTCGTAGCACTCGCGCTCGAGCCAATCGGCGCCGCTGTAAATGTCCATGATGGACGCGACGGACAGCGTGGCGCGCTTCGGCAGCTCAACCTTGAGCCGCAGGAAGCGGCGATGGGCGAGCGCGCGCAGATGCCACACCACCTCGATCGGACGATCGGCATCGCGATACTCGACGGCCGTGACGTCGACGAGATAGTCGTAGCGCTCACTCGGCTCGTCGTGCAGCCAGCGCACGATGTCATGCAGCGCCTCGTTCGTGACGAACACCGTGGTCTCACCCCACGTGACCTCGGTGCGCACGACAGCAGCGCCGAACCGCGCGACCAGCGTCGCGGCGGACGGATTCACCGGCCCCCCGCGATGCGCGATCTGCGTGGGCGTGATCGGCGAGCCGTTGGCGTCGGACGCGATCGCGGCCTGCAGCGTGACCGTCGGGGTGCTGCTCTCGACCACGGGGACGATCGGCGCGGTCACGGCGCCGACCGGGTCTGATGCACCGAGTTGCCGAACGGCTCCGACAGCTCATCGATGCGCGACGGCGGAATGTACAGCTGGCTCTCGGTGTCGGGGACGATCTCCACGTGGCGCGTGGTGTCCTTCATGCGCTCCTGCATCACCTTCTTCTGCAGCATCATGATGCCGTGAATCAGCGCTTCCGGACGCGGCGGACAGCCCGGCACGTACACGTCGACCGGAATGATCGTGTCGATGCCCTGTACCACCGCATAATTGTCGAACATGCCACCGGTGGACGCGCAGGCGCCCATCGAGATCACCCACTTCGGCTGCGGCATCTGCTGGTAGATGCGACGAATGACCGGCGCGAGCTTGAGCGGCACACGACCGGCGCACAACAGGACATCGGCCTGACGCGGCGAGTAGCTGAGTCGCTCCATGCCGAAGCGCGCGAGGTCGAAGCGGCTCGCGGCGGTCGCCATGAATTCGATGGCACAGCACGCGGTGCCGAAGGGCATCGGCCACAACGAGCCGGCGCGCGCCCAGTTCACCAGAAAATCGAGTCGCGTGGTGATCCAGCCATCCTGCGCGCCGGGATCGACCTGCACGAGACGATTGTCCGCGGGAGAAATCAATCCCACGTCAACGCTCCCTTCTTCCAGACATAGACGAAACCGACGACGAGAATGGCCGCGAACACGAGCATCTCACCGAGGCCGAAGAACGACAGCTGCCCGACGGGACAGGCGCCGGCGATCATGGGCACCTTGCAGGAGAGCTGTCGATAGTAGACGCCCCATGGAATCATGAACACCGTCTCGATATCGAAGACGATGAAGAGCATGGCCACGAGATAGAACTTCACCGAAAAGCGCTCGCGCGCGTCGCCGAGTGGGCTCATGCCCGATTCGTACGGCTGCGACTTTACGGCCGTGGGTTGTGGGCGCACGGTAAGATGCGCGATGCCGAGAATCAGCACCGCGTTGATCATCACAAAGCCCAGCAGGAGCAAAACCGGCAGATAGTTTCGAAGCATCGCAAGCGCTAGCGTTTGGTCGCGCAGAGGCGCGTCCTGCCCTCGTGAAAGAATTCACAATGCAGCATGCGGAAGGTACCAGAAGGACCGCCCGCGCTCAACGGCAAGTGCTGTAGTCTGTTACGCGAGGTAACCGGTGAAGCGACTTTGGCCTGTAGCGCTGCTCGTCCGTATGTTCTGCCGGAGTTTCGAGTATGTTTCGCGCCGATCGTGCGCCACGGAGTGGACCGGGTGGTCCTATCCGGCACGGGTCACCCTCTTCCCTCCCGCCTCATGGGGCTCTGCTCTGACCGCTGGATCACGCGCATGGCGCGTGAACACGGCATGATCGAACCGTTCGAAGACCGTCAGGTCCGCGAAGGCGTCATCTCTTACGGCGTCAGCTCCTACGGCTACGACATGCGTGTCGCCCGGGAGTTCAAGATCTTCACGAACGTGCTCAGCTCGATCGTCGATCCGAAGGCCTTCGACCCGAAGAGTTTCGTGGAGTTCGAGGGCGACGTCTGCATCGTGCCGCCGAACTCGTTCGCGCTCGCCCGGAGCGTGGAGTATTTCCGCATCCCGCGCAACGTGCTCACCCTCACCGTGGGCAAGAGTACCTACGCCCGGTGCGGCATTATCACGAACGTGACGCCCTTCGAGCCCGAGTGGGAAGGTTACGTGACGCTCGAGATCTCGAACACGACGCCGCTGCCGGCGAAGATCTACGCCAACGAGGGGATCGCGCAGGTGGTGTTCTTCACCGGGGACGAGCCGCCTGAAGTCTCCTACGGCGACAAGAAGGGCAAGTACCAGGGACAGCACGGCGTGACCCTGCCTCGCATCTGACCTGGCTGGGCGGCGGCTGACTCAGCCGCCGCCGTAGATGTAGCGGCAGCCGCGGTCCTGGGCCTGCTGGAGCGTCACGATCATCGCCGGCACCACCTCGATGCCGGGGAGCAGATTGGCCCGAGCCTCCTCGGAAAAGGCCGTTCGCAGCGCGGCATCGCCCCGCTGGGCCTCGGGCAAGAACCGCTGCCCAGAGGCGCGGATCGAATTATTGCACGCCAGAATGATCACGCCACGCGCGACAAGCTGTGCCACCAGCGCGGCGTTCGCGTTCCGCGAGCCCGGCATCTGGAGCGTCTCGCCGATCGGGTACTTTCCCCAGATCGCGTCGTTGAACAGCAAGCCGATGGCCCGGCCATTCAGCCCCACCACCACGCTGCTGTCGGCATCGGTGAGACCATACGCGCTCTTCTGCGTATCGAGAAAGGTCTGCGCCCAGCGCAACGCGATACCGTCGCTGGCCAGATGCGAGTGAAAGACGACCCGACTCTTACCCTTGAGCCGGGCGATCCACGGATCATCGGCCGCCGTCGGCCGCTCGAGCGCATCGGCGGAACGCGGTGCCGCAAAGCCGAGCGCGGCACCGACGGTCACCAAGCGTGAAACAAACGTGCGACGACCCGAGGTCGAGGAAGTGTCGTGCGTCATGGCGGTGCTCAGCGGCGAGAGATGAGTGAATCCGGAGAAACACGACGAGGCAGCAGCGGGCGTTCAGCCGGCAGCGGTTTGCCCGCGGCGGCCGCAGCCGTAGTCGTATAGGCCACGTCGACCGGGGGATCACCCTTGGGCCAATCACGCTCCTTCCCGGGATGATCTTGGCGCGGCTGCGTAAGGACGTACGCGGCGATGTCTGCCGCCTCTTGAGCCGACAGCGTGTCGGCGTGGTCGAACGGCATGTTGTGGCGCACGAACGTGGCCAACGTGTACTGCCGCGCCATGCCGGCACTGATCGCGTAGCTGTCACCGCCCCACACCGCCGGTGCCGCCATGGCGGGAAGCCCCGCCCCATTCGCACCGTGGCAGCGGGCACACTGCCCTGCATACCCGACTTCGCCGCGCGCGACCACACCCACCAGTTTCACGGAGTCGACCGGCGCCGGACGAGGCGACGAGCGCATCGTTTCGAGGTAGGCGAGCATGTCGCGCATCTCCTGACCGTCCTCCGGGAGCATCTTCCCGGCCAGGCTTCGTGCAATGCATTCGTTGACGCGGCGCGTGAGCGATTCCTCGTAGCCGGGACGCGACCGGTAGCGCGGGTAGCGCGCGGCGGTTCCCTGCCACGACATCGCGGTCGGCCGGGTGCCGTTGTCGAGATGGCAACTGACGCAACGCAGCGCATTGCCGCTGTGCTCCGGTAACGAATCGCGGAACGCGGTCATCAGTGCGAGGCCGCGTTCGGCATTACCGGCGTGTAGCGTGGGCGCGCGCTCGGTGCACGCCAGCGTAAACGGGGCCGCCAGCAGCAGGCCGAAGGAACGGAGTACTGAACGATCGCGCATACCCCAACATACGCCAAAAAACGGGGGCGCGTTGCCGAAGCAACACACCCCCGTTCCGGGCTGCTCAGCGCACCCGGCCGATCAGCTGGCCGTGCCCGCCTTGGGCTCCTGCCGCTTGGCGCTCGCCACCAGGTAATCCCGGTTCATCTTCTTGATCACGTCGATGCTGATCTCCTTCGGGCACGCTTCCTGACACTCACCGACCAGCGTGCAGTGTCCGAAGCCCTCGATGTCCATCTGCTCGACCATGGCGATGGCCCGCTTGTCGCGCTCGGGCTGCCCCTGCGGCAACATGCCGAGGTGCGTGATCTTGGCCCCGGTGAACAGCGACGCCGACGCGTTCGGACACGCCGCCACGCAGGCACCGCACCCGATACAGGCCGCGGCATCCATCGCCTCTTCGACGGTGTCCTTGCCGATGAGGATCGAGTTGGCGTCGCGCGCACCGCCGGTGTTCACCGACACGTATCCGCCCGCCTGAATGATGCGATCGAACGACCCGCGATTCACCACCAGATCCTTCACGATAGGAAACGCCGACGCGCGCCACGGTTCGACCGTGATGATGTCGCCGTCCTTGAAGGCACGCATGTGCAGCTGACACGTGGCCGCACCAGCCCACGGGCCATGCGCCTGCCCGTTGATCATCATCGCACACGAGCCGCAGATCCCTTCCCGGCAGTCGTGGGCGAAGGCGACCGGCACCTTGCCTTCCATCGTCAACTGCTCGTTGAGCAGGTCGAACATCTCGAGGAACGACATGTCCGCGCTGACGCCATCGAGCGTGTACGTCTCGAGCTTGCCCGGAGCCTGCGAGGCCGGCTGACGCCAGACGTTCAGTGTGAGCTTCATTACTTGTAGCTCCGGGTGGAGAGGTGCACGTTCTCGTACACCAGTGGTTCCTTGTTGAGAATCGGCGCCTTGCCTTCGCCGGCAAACTCCCACGCGGCGACGTACGCGAAGTCGTCGTCGTTGCGCTTCGCTTCGCCCGCCTCCTGGTACTCCACGCGGAAGTGGCCGCCGCACGACTCTTCGCGCTCGAGCGCGTCGCGGCACATCAGTTCACCGAGTTCGATGAAGTCCGCCACGCGTCCGGCATTTTCGAGCGCCTGATTCAGATTGTCGCCGCTGCCGGGCACGTTGAGGTTGCTCCAGAACTCTTCCTTCAGCGCCGGAATCAACTTCAGCGCTTCGGTGAGTCCTTCCTTCGTGCGCGCCATGCCGCAGTGCTCCCACATGATCTTGCCAAGCTCCTTGTGGAAGGAGTCGACCGAGCGCTTGCCCTTGATGTCGAGGAAGCGTTTGGTCTGCGCGCGCACCGACTCTTCCGCCGCCTTGAACTCGGCGTGCGTGTTGTCGACCTTCGCGAGCTTCGTTCCGGCGATGTAGTCACCGATCGTGTACGGCAGCACGAAGTAGCCGTCGGCCAATCCCTGCATGAGCGCCGAAGCGCCGAGCCGGTTCGCGCCGTGATCCGAGAAATTCGCTTCGCCGGCCACGTGCAGGCCGGGGATCGTGCTCATCAGGTTGTAGTCCACCCACAAGCCGCCCATCGTGTAGTGCACGGCCGGGTAGATGCGCATCGGTTGCTCGTACGGATTCTCGTCCGTGATGCGCTGATACATGTCGAACAGATTGCCGTACCGCTCGGCAATCGTGTTCTTGCCCAGACGCTTGATCGCGTCGGCGAAGTCGAGATAGACGCCCAGTCCGCCGGGGCCCACACCGCGACCATCGTCGCAGGCTTCCTTCGCGGCGCGCGACGAGATGTCACGCGGGGCCAGGTTGCCGAAACTCGGATACTTGCGCTCGAGATAGTAATCGCGCTCGGCTTCCGGAATCGCCGACGGCGCACGGTTGTCACCGCGCTTGATCGGCACCCAGACGCGTCCGTCGTTGCGCAGCGACTCCGACATCAGCGTGAGCTTCGACTGGTGGTCGCCGCTCACGGGAATGCAGGTGGGGTGAATCTGCGTGTAGCACGGGTTCGCGAACGCCGCGCCCTTCTTGTACGCGCGCCACGTGGCGGTCGTATTCGAGAGCATCGCATTCGTGCTGAGATAGAACACGTTGCCGTACCCGCCGGTCGCGAGCACCACGGCATCCGCGGCGTGCGACGTGATCTTGCCGGTAGGCAGGTTGCGCGTCACGATGCCGCGCGCATGCCCGTCAACCACCACCACGTCGAGCATCTCTTCGAACGTGTGCATCTGTACGCCCTTGAGCGCGATCTGACGTTCGAGCGCCGAGTGGCGCGCGCGACGTCGAGAGCCGTGTCCTGGACCATCTCGGCGCTGGCGTCGGACGGAAGAGCTGCAAGCGCGGCGTCGAGCGCGAGGAATGCTGCGCGCTCGGTTTCGTCGGCGAGCCGATAGGTCTTCGCCGGCTTCACGAAATCGCGGAAATAGGCGATCGCGTAGCCGACCAGCGCATCGAGCCGCGGATGGGTCGCTGGCGAAATCCCCGGCGAATAGCGCTTCAGGAAACCCCACAGCACCGCCTTGTCCTCGGAATTCGCCACAGCGACGAGGTTCATCAGCAGGCCGAAGCTGACCTGCGTCCGGACCGCGTTGTCGCCCTCGCCGGACGCGATCACCTCCGGCTCCGGCAGCTCGCCGCCATGGATGTGCCAGACCGGATTGCCGAGGCGGTTCTTCCAGTCCTGCCGCTCATAGCCGCCGAGGAACTGCAGATATTCGTCCACCGCGCGCGGAATGACGTCGAAATGCAGCTTCTTGGCCTCGCGCGGCCGCGAATACATGAACAGCGACAGGCTCTCCGGGCTGGCATAGGTCAGCCATTCGTCGATGGTCAGGCCGTTGCCCTTCGACTTCGAGATCTTCTGGCCGTGCTCGTCGAGGAAGAGCTCGTAGACATAGTGCTGCGGCGCCGGCGCGCCGAGGATCTCGCAGATCCGGTCGTAGATCGGCGCGTTGGTCTGGTGATCCTTGCCGAACATCTCGAAATCGACGCCGAGCGCATACCAGCGCATGCCGAAATCGGGCTTCCATTGCAGCTTCACATGGCCGCCGGTGACCGGCAGCGTCGTCTCGCGTGCCGTCCTCGTCGGCGAAGGTGATCGTGCCGGCCTTGGCGTCGACCGCCTTCATCGGCACGTAGAGCACGCGGCCCGTCGTCGGCGAGATCGGCAGGAACGGCGAATAGGTCGCCTGCCGCTCCGCGCCGAGCGTCGGCAGCATCACCGCCATGATCTCGTCGTAGCATTCGGCGGCGCGGAGCAGCGCGGCGTCGAACTTGCCGGACTTGTAGTAGTCGGTGGCGCTGGCGAATTCGTAATCGAAGCCGAAGGTATCGAGGAAACGGCGCAGCATCGCATTGTTGTGGTCGCCGAAGCTCGCATAGTCGCCGCCGAACGGGTTCGGCACCGCGGTCAGCGGCTTGTGCAGATGCGGTTCCAGAAAGGCGCGATCCGGCACGCCGTCCGGGATCTTGCGCATCCCGTCCATGTCGTCGGAAAAGCAGAGCAGCCGCGTCGGCACCTTGTCGCTCGGTCAGAACATGGAAGGCGTGGCGCACCATCGAGGTGCGCGCGACCTCGCCGAAGGTGCCGATATGCGGCAGGCCCGAGGGGCCGTAGCCGGTCTCGAACAGCACCTCGTTCTTGCCCGATTTCTCGATCCGCGCCACGAGCTTGCGCGCTTCCTCGAACGGCCAGGCGGCCGAACGCTGGGCGGCGTCCAACAAGGGCTGCGTCGAAAGCGGGCATGACGGGGGCGTCCTCTCCCGGGTGATTGAGTCAAGCGGGCCAAGGGCTTTGGCAGATCGCCGAGGCCGGCGTCAATGCGTCTGGCGGGCGCTCGGCATCTGCTCGCGCGCGGTTGCCGCGGCCGGGCACGGGTATAGGCTGCCGCAGTGCGGCCTGCAAAAGGATGCTGTCTTGGACCGCGACCTGCTCGACAAGCTGACCGCCTGGCGCCGGCATCTCCACGCCAATCCCGAGCTGTCGCTGCAGGAGACGCAGACCAGCGCCTTCATCCGCGAGAAGCTGACGGAACTCGGCATTCCCTTCACCGCCGGCGTCGGCGGCTACGGCGTCGTCGCGACGCTGACGCGCGGCGTCTCGGACCGCTCCGTCGGCCTGCGTGCCGACATGGACGCGCTGCCGATCACCGAGGCGAACGACCTGCCCTACGAATCGAGCAAGCCGAGCGTGATGCATGCCTGCGGCCATGACGGGCACACCGTCTCGCTGCTGGGCGCAGCGGCGCTGCTGCGCGCGACGAGAGCTGGAGCGGCACGGTGCAACTGCGTCTTCCAGCCGTCGGAGGAGAACGGGGCCGGCGGCGCGCGGCGATGATCGCCGACGGGCTGTTCGAGCGCTTCCCGATGGAGCGGGTCTTCGGCTTCCACAACTGGCCGGGGCTCGAGGCCGGCACCATCGCGGTGCATCGCGGGCCGGTGATGGCCGAGCCGGGGCGCTTCACGATCACGCTCCACGGCACCGCCGGCCACGCCGCCAAGCCCGATCTGACGCGCGATCCGATCGTGGCGATGGGCCATCTCATCGTCGCGCTGCAGACGATCGTGGCGCGCAATGTCGATCCGATGGAGAGCGCCGTGGTCTCGATCGGGCAGGTCCATGGCGGGCTCGCCTCCAACCAGATCCCGACCAGCGTCTGGATCGAGGGCACCTTCCGCACCTTCGAGCCGGCGGTGCGCGAGCGCGTGGTGGCAGCGGCTCAACGGCATCGCCGAGAACATCGCCGCGACCTTCGAGATGCGGGCCGCAGATCGAGTCCGTGCACCGGCGGGCCGCCGACGATCAACACGCCGCTGGAGGAGGAGGTCGCAGCCGACCGCCGGCGCAGGCGGCCGGGCTGACGGTCGCGCGACCTCCCCGCCAGCACCACGGGCGAGGACTTCACCTATTTCCTGCAGCACCGGCCGGGCTGCTACGTCTGGATCGGCAACGGGCCGGTCAAGGACGGCGGCGAGTTGCACAATGACCGCTACGACTTCAACGACGCGATCCTGCCCGCGACCGCTGGCTGGATGGCGGCGGTGGCGAAGCAGGCGCTGGAAGGCGAACTGGCGAGACGCGGCGGCGGCTGACGCGGCGCTCTCAGAACGGGCTCACCGGGAAGAACCGCAGAAACAGCCGCGCATAGCTGCCGTCGTCCCAGAGCGACTGCAGTGCCTAGTCGAGGCCGCGCTTCAGGCCGGGGTCGTCCTTGCGGGTCAGGAAGGCGACGCCCTCGCCGAAATAGCGGCTTTCGAGGATAGGACCGCCGGTGAAAGCGGTCGCCACCGCGCTCAGCCGGCCAGCAGCAGCGACAGCGCGACGCCGTCGGCGAAGATGAAGTCGGCTTCGCCGCTGCGCAGTGCCGCGATCGCGCCGGGCAGCGTGCCGGTCTCGCGGCGCTGCACGAAGGGCAGCAGCCGTTCGAGAAAGGCCTGATGGGCGGTGCCGCCGACGACGGCGACGCGCCTGCCATGCGAGCGTGCGCATGTCGAGATCGGGCCTCGCATTGCCGCGCGTCGTCGCCAGGCGGGCAGTGCTGCGGAAATAGAGCCCGGTGGCGATGAAGCGCGCGCGCAATTGCGGGGTCAGGTTGATCGCCGCCGCGAGCACGTCGCCGCGCCCCTCCGCCAGAGAATCGAGCAGCGTATCGAAGCGGCGCGCCTGCACCGTGCAGGTCCAGCCCAGTTTGTCGCAGGCGGCGCGAGCGAGTTCGACCGAGAAGCCGGTCAGGCCGCCGTCGGGCCCGGCGAAATGCAGCGGCGGATATTCGTCGTCGGTCAGAAAGCGCACGACGCGCGGCGGGCCGGGCTCGGGCCGGTCGACCCTGACTTTGGGGTCCCAGAAATTCGGAACGACGACGCGTGACTGGGCAATGGCCGCAGGGGCGAGCAAGCCGAGACAATAGACAAGAGGCAAGGATGGCAAACCGCTTCATGGCCGCATCTGGCGGCAGAGGATAGCGCGCGATCAAGAGGTTTCGCGAGGGGAACCCCTCTCCTCCATTCAAGCGGAAACGCGGCCGCGGTCGCTTTCGCGCCCTTGTCGAACAGCATCGCCAGATGGCGCTCGATCGCGGCGGTGAATTGCGCCTCGCGAGGCAGGTCCGCGCCGAAAATGCTCGCGATCCCCAGCAGGGCCGCGGCAAGCGCTACGGGATCGCGCCCGGCGGTTGAGGCGCGCGTCGCGAAGTCCTTCGCCAGCGGATCGCGCACGTCGATCGCGTCGCCTTTTTCATCGAGGCCAGAGACATAGGCCATCCAGGCGGCGACGCCGAGCGCGAGATGATCGACGGCCGCGCCCGCCTTCAGCCGCTCGCGGATGGTTCCGAGCAGGCGTTCGGTCGCTGGGGAAGTACCACCTCACTGTGCAGGCTGCCGGCTACGCCCAGACGGAACTCGACGTCGAGGCGACCCAAGACGCCTGCGGCAGCGTGCCCACGCAGAAGCGCCAGGTCGACTTGCAGAAGCTTGGTTCGGCCACCCAGGTGCCCGGATCCTTCACCTTCACCCTGGCGCAGTTGTCCGCGCGCACGGGCGGCGTCGAGGCGATGCGCCCGGTGGGCTCGGCCCTGCTGGTGGCCCGCAACGGGAACCTGGACGTCTTCGACCTCTCCGTCGCCGAGAGCCCTGCCCCCATCGGCAGCGTGGCGGGGGTGACGGGCGCGGCCGCCCTCGCCGTCACCGGAACATCTGCGTTCCTGGCGGGCGGGGGCCAGGTGGTGCACTACGAGCTCCGAGGATGCGGGACGGCGCCGTTTGCACCCTGCCTCCCGGCTGAGCTCGAGCGGTTACCGCTCACGCCCCCCGGGGCGTCGGTGACGGCCGTGGCCGCGACCCCGGGGGCGGCATACCTCGCCGTAGGAGGCGGAACCGAGCTGGCGCTGCTTGCCCAGGTGGCCGGCAGCTACGCCGTGGTGGCGCGCGACTACGTCGCCTCGGGCAACATTCGGGCGCTCGAAACCGTGCCCGGAGCGCTCGTCATTCTGGTGCAGGACTCCACCGGGGCACGGGTCGAGCTGCGCGGCCTGCAGTCGGGCTCGCTGCCGCTGCTCGGAACCATCTCCTCGCTCGCGACTCCGGGGAGCGCGCTGGCGTCTGAAGGGGGCAGGGTGGCCGTAGCGGCCGGCGATGGCGTGCATCTCATCGACGCCGCGAACCCTGCCGCGCCCGTCGACCTGGGCACCTGGACTCCGGACGCAGCCTTCGGCGGAGCGCCCAGGGCGGTCGCCCTGGCCGGCCCCTGGCTATTTGCGGCCAGCGGCACGCGGGCGGCTTGGGTCGACACCACCGCCGGCTTCGTCCAGCGCACCTGGGTGGCGACGACCGCCCGGCAGGTGGCCATCACCAACGGAGTGGCCCTGGCCGCCACTGTCGACCGCTTCACGGCATACGAGCTCCCCTATCCGGTGTTGGCCGCTCAAAGCCCGCTCCCGTCAGGCACGCTCGAGGCCGGTGGCCTCGCCACCGTCTCGCTGTCGGGACGACTGCCGCTGTCGGTGGCTCTGGGTACGACGCTCGAGCTGTTCGACGGGCCGCAAGTCGTGCCGGGAGTCCAGACCGGCACCGGCGCGACGGTGAGATACCAGCCGGGCTCGGCACTGACGGCCGGCGGCGCCTACCAGGCGCGGTTGACCCTCGGCCCGACTCCCTTCGTGGGTGGGTCGGCGCTCGGGCCCTGGAACTATGGCTTCACGGCGGTGGCGCCTGCCTCGGCGATGCGCGTGGACGCGGTCAACCCGGGCTTCGGCGGCGTCGCGGGCGGGACGACGGCGATAGTCACCGGCGTCGGGTTCGATTCGACCAGCCAGGTGTTTGTCGGGGGCCTGGCGGCAACCGTTGTTGGAACGCCGACGGCGACAGAACTTCAATTCGTCGCGCCCGCTGGCTCCGCGGCCGGGCCCGCGTTGGTGCGGGTCCAGAACGGCAACGGCGATGCCGCCGAGTTGCCGGCGGGCTTCGTCTACGTGGCGCCGCTGACCCTCTCTGGTGTGGCGCCGCTGACGGTGGATGTCTCAGGCGGCTGGGTCGCCATCTCGGGTGGCGGCTTCACCCGCGGCCTCGGGGTGAGCTTCGATGGCGTGCCGGCGCTGACGCGCAGCTTCCTGGGGACGAGCGTGGAGGCATTCGTTCCGGCGGGGGCAGCGGGGCCAGTGGCGCTGGGCCTGTCGCAGACGGGGGCCGCCGCGCTGATGGCCCCGGCGGCCGTTACCCGGCGCGACCAGACCGCGCCGGTGGTGGTGTCGGTGAGCCCGTTCGACACCTTGGGCGCCAACGCCATTCCGCTGGCGTCGGTCTTCACCTTCCGCTTCAGCGAACCCATCGACCCCGGCACAGCCGGCGCACTGCGTCTGACAAGTCAAGGTGCCACCAACGTCGCCGGCACGCGCAGCGTTTCCTCGGACGGGCTCTCAATCACCTTCACGCCTGCGGCCCCCCTCACGGGGACCAGCAGCTACGCCTTCTCTGCCACCGGAGTCGCGGACCTGGGTGGCAACGCGCTCTCGTCTGGCGTGTGGTCTTTCCGGACCGTGGACTTGACGCCCCCGACCGTCTGGGTCTCGTTGACGGGCGCCGCTTCGCCCATCGCCTCGGGCGCGATGATGGTCGCCCTGGCCACCTGGGAGTTCGACCTCCACGGCACGGACGACAGCGGCCAGGTCAGCGCCCTGACGCTCTCGATAGACGGCGTGGCGGTACCGCCGACGCTGAACAAGCCGTTCCACTACTCCTGGCCGGCGAGCGCTATCGGAACGAGTTCCTCGCTCGCCGCCACGGCGACCGACGTCGCGGGCAACTCGGCCCAGTTCCAGGTGACGGTGCAGATTGTCGGCGACCAGCCGCCCACCTGCGGCTTCACGCTACCTGCGATGGCGAGCGTCACTGCCGAAGAGGGCGCAACGCTCGCGTGGACGCTGGCGGCGTCGGATGACCACCTGGTGTCGAAGCTGGAAGTCTTCTTGGACGGTGTCCCGCTCAAACGCTCGACCGGCCTGTTCGCGGCGAGCGCTTCGCTCTCTGGCACGATGCGCCTGGCGCTGGCGGGTGCGGCGGTCGAAAGCCACGCCCTCACCGCTCGGGCAGTGGACGACCAGGGGTTGGGCACGTCTTGTCCCGCTGCAACCGTGACGGTGACTCCGGATTCGACGCCTCCCGTCGTTTCGCTCGTCGAGCCTTCAGGGGCGCACGTCATGTCAGGCGCCAAGGTGCGCCTGACGGCCGCCGCGAGCGACTCGAACGGGGTCGTCTCCCTCTCCTTCGCCGTCGGCGGGAGCGACCTGGTGACGCTGACTTCTCCGGCCTGGAGCGCCGAGTGGTCCGCCCCGAACGTCACCGCGGCGCAAGTCGTCACGCTGAGCGTCCGGGCAAGCGACGCCCGCGGCAACGAAGGTACGGCGTCAGTCGCGGTGACGGTCGATGCGCCCTCGGCGAAGCCGGTCGTTTCCATCGCGTCACCGCCGGCGGGGCAGAGCTTTGTCGAAGGGGATGCGGTCGCGGTGACGGTGGTGCCGGCGGCCCAGGCCGGCGTGGCCAGCGTCGAGCTCGGATTCGACGGGCAGGCGGTGACGCTTTCGCGGCCGCCGTGGACTCACGTCTTCACCGCGCCCGCGGTGACAGGGGCCTCGAAGGCGCTCACCGTCACGGCGGTCGCAGTGGACAGGCTCGGCACGCGAAGCAGCACGGCGGCGCGCGGCGTCACTGTCACCGGCGACGGACTGTCGTCCCCCATGCTTTCGCTCTCCGTCTTTCCGCAGGGCCCGCTGTTCGCTGGCGGCTCGAGCCTCAAGGCCCTCACGGCCTCCGACGCAGGAGCAGGAAGCGTCACCGCGACGGTGGCGGGCGTTGTCGCAGGCAGCGGTCCTTCGCCCGGGGTCTCGACGTTCGTCTTGCCGCTGGGCCCCGAGGACGCGGGCGTCGTCGTGCTCGCGCAGGTGGTCTCCGCCGGTGGAGACCCGGCGGCCGACCAGGCCTCAGGGCGCCTCGCCGTCTTCGCGCGAGGGGCCCCCGACGTGCTTCCAGACCTTCCGTCTGGCGTCTCCATCGCAGGGCTGGCGGTCGAGGGCGAGCGCCTGCTCCTTCTGCGCGGCAACGGGGGCGGAGCATCGAGCCTCGAGCTGCGCTCTCGCGCAGGCTCAGGGCTCCTCGGCACCGCGGCTGTCGTCGGGGCCCCGGTCGGAGTGGCGTTCGCGCAAGGCGCCGCCGCGGTCATCACCCGGAGCGGCGGCGTCGGCCGCGCCCAGCTGTTCTCGCTGCCCGGCCTGGCGCCAGGGGCAATCGTCGCGCTGCGCGCCCGGCCGTCTTCCGTGGCGCGCCTGGGCGCGGGGCTCGTCATCGGCACCGAAGAGGGGCTCGAGCTGCGCGATGGAAGTCTTCAGCTCTTCGGGAGGTTGCCGCTGGGCCCGGTCGCCGCGGTCGCGGTCGACGGCGAGCGCTTGTATGCGGTAGCCGCCGGACAGCTGTTCGCGGTCGATGCTTCGCTGCCGTACTCGCCGACCGTCATGGCGTCGGTTCCTGCGCCCGGAGCCACCGCGGTGGCGTCGGTCCCCGGCCAGGTCTGCACCGCAGGCGTTGCGGTCAGCTGCTACCCGTTCTTGGCCGGGGCTTTCGGTGCGGCCAGCACCACCGTCCTTCCGGGGCCGGCGCTCTCGGCCTCGGCCGTGGGGCCGTGGCTTGTCGTCGGTGGAGCCAGCGGTCTTGCTGTCCTCGACGCCAGGTCTGCCCCCGCGAGTGCGGGCTACTTCCCGGCGATGCCGGGGCTGGCGGTCGCCTCAGGGGGCGACCTGTTCGCAGCAGGCGCAGGCGCCCTGTCACATCTGGCGCTCGGGCGCGGACTCGCGGCCCCGCTGGTGAGCTTGAGCCTCGCCGCCTCAGCGGCTCACGGCGCCCGTCTGTCGCTGGTGGCATCCGTCGCGGACGAAAGCGAGCCACTGAACGCTTACGCCGCCGAGTTGCTCGTCGACGGAAGCGTGGTTCAGGTGCTCGACGGCCAAGTGCCGGCCTACGTGGACCTGCCGGCCGCCGGCGCGTCGGCGACGGTAGTGCTCGAGGTCAGAGACCTGGCGGGCAACCTGACGAGCGCGCAAAGGGTGGTTTCGCTGGTTGATGACGGTCAGGGGCCCGCGCTGGCCGCGGTCGGGTTGCCGGCGGAGGCCTTGTCTGCCACCCGGTTCGCCGCGGTCGCGTTGCCGGTGGACCCGCGGCGCGTGGCGGCGGTGGAATTCACCCTGGACGGGCAGCCGCCGCTCCTCATTGCGGCGCCGGCTCTCGTCGCGCAGCTGAACGCCCCGGCGGTGTCCGTCGACACAGCCGTGTCGGTGTCGGCGGTGGCGATCGATGCCCTTGGCCGGCGGGGGGCGCCGGTGACGTCGCAGCTCCTGATTCACCCGGACGCCACGCCCGCGCCGCCCATCGTCTTCGTCGCGCGCGTGGGAACCGGAGCCATCTTCGAAGGCACCGACGTCGCCGTGCTCGCGCAGGTGACGTCCATCGCAGGCGTCGCCCAGGTGCGCTTCTCGGTCGATGGCGTAGAGCAGGCCATCGTCGCGGCGCCGCCCTTCCTGGCTGCGCTGCGCATGCCGCTCATGACCGGCGCGCGAACGGTCGTCGTGCAGGCGGTGGCCGTCGACGTCGATGGCCGGGAGTCAGCGCCGTTCGGCTTGAGTCTCGTCGTCGTGGACGACCTGGCGCCGCCGACCGTGTCGCTCTCGGTCGAGCCCACGGGCACGGTCGTCTCCGCCGGGTCGCGAGTGACGGCCGCCGCGACGGCGCTGGACCGGGGCGGGGTGGACACCGTTGCGCTTCAGGTCTCGGTTGCGGGTGTCGTCGTCGCCACAGGGGGCGACGCGGTTGCCTATGACGTGCCCGCCTCGACGCCCGAGGGCGCGACGCTCGAGGTGTTGGCGACCGCGACCGACGTCGCCGGCAACGTGGGCACCGCCGGTGCGGTGCGCGCCGTCGTCGTGCAGTCCGTTCCGGCGCCGGCAGTGGGGGTCGTGTCGAGTCTGGCCGGGGCCACGGCGCTTGCCCTGCTGGGAGACCACGCGTACGTGGCGACGCCGCAGGGCCTCTGGGTCGCCGCCATCGCCGCGCACCGGTGCGCCCTCGCTGACGCCGCTGGGGCTGTATGCGACGCCGACTCCCGCGCTGGGTGTCGCCGTGCGCGGAACGCTCGCCGTGTTGGCGCGCGGCGCAGAGGGCCTGGACGTGGTGGACGTCTCGGTGCCCGGCAGTCCGGTGGCGGTCGGACACCTGGCGGGCACCTTCCTCGCGGTCGCCAGCGGCGACAGCTTCTACGCCTCGACGTCGGAGACCGCGGCGGTGGTCGCATCGACGTGCAGGACCCGGCGCAGCCGGTGGCGGTGACGGGCACCGGGGCGTCCGGAGCGCTCCTTGGGGCGAAGGCCGAGGGGCCCATGTCGCGCTCGGGCACCGGGCTGTACGCCGCCCCGTCTTCCTACCTCCTGGTGCCCGGGAGCGCCCCGCGCGCGGTCGACACGGATGGCGATGTGCTGGTGGTGGGGACGGACCTGGGGCTGACGACCTTCTTCGCGGACCCCTTCAACGGTTGGCTGAAAGCCGGCACGCTTTCGTTGGCTGCGCCGGTACGAAGCCTGGCCGTGGCCGGCGGGCTCGCCTATGTCGCCTGCGCGGACGGGCGGCTTCGGGTGGTGGACGTTCGCGAGCCGCGCACTCCGCGTCAGACGGGCGCGGCCTTGCTGGACGCCTCGGCGCTCACCGTGTCGGGCGGCGTGCTGTACGCGGCGACGGCCGGTGGGGTCGAGCTGGTTCCCTTGCCGGCGCCGGCCGGAAGCGCGACGGCCGCGAAGGCGTCGCTGGTGCTGCCCGACCTGCCGCAGGGCCTGGCGACCTACCGCCGGGGAGTGTTTGCGGCGGCGACGACGGCGGGTGTCCAAGAGGTCGACTTCGGAATCGCCACGTTGCCGGTGGTCGTCGGTCCGGTCGCCGCGGGGACCGGTGTCGCCCAGGTCGAGCGGGTTGGTCAGACGGTGTTCTATCTCGACGGCACGTCGCTCCACGCCAGGCTGGAGAAGGCGAACGGCACCTTCGCGAGCGTGAACTCGACGCTGTCCCAGGGTCTCACCGCGCTCGGGAACGTGCAGCGCTTCTCGGCGGCGCCGGGCCGGGTCTGGTCGGTCGCCGGGGGCGCAGTCGGCACCGTGTCTCTCGCCACGGGGGCGACGTCGAGCCTCGTTCTCGGGACCGGTACTGTGGATGTGGCAGGGGACGAAAGCCGGGCGGTGGTGGCGCTCGGGACCGGCGGATTGCCTTAGTGGGGCTGGACCCGACCGGAGGGATTCAGTTGTTGTCCACGGTAGCCGCTTCGCCGGTGAGCGCGGTCGCGCTCGACGGGAACCTGGCGGTCGCCGGGTCCGGGTCGACGCTGAAAGTCTACGAGCTTGCGGCCTCTGCGGCGCCGGCGCTTCGAGGCGGCGTGGCGACCCGCGGAGCGGTGCGTCGCATTCGCCTGGCGGGGCGGCTCGCGCTGGTGAGCGAGGGGACTTCGGGAGTCGAAGTGTGGGACCTGAGCGGCGGCGCCAGCCCGGCGCTGGTCGAGCTGTTGCCGGCGGGCCAGGCTGAAGACGCGCTCGGCCTGAGCGAGGGGTTGGTGGTGGACGATGGCCTCATGGGCCTGGCCGTCTTCGGTGCGCCAGCAACGACTGCGCTGCCGAGCGCGCGGATTGTCTCCCCGGCGTCGGCGCGACTGCCGAAGCGGGCCAGGCGCTCGAGGTGTAGGGAACCACCTCGGGCCTGGGTGTCGACGACGCAGAGTTGCTCGTCGATGGCGTGCCGACGATGCGGCTGGGTGCGAACGCGCCGCATGCGCGGTGGACGGTGCCGTCGGATGCCGTGCCGGGCTCGCTGGTGAAGCTGGAGCTCCGCGCGCGGGCGATGGGGCGCGAAGCGTTGTCGCCGCCGCGGTTTGTCCGGGTCGTCCCGACGAGTGCGGCTGCGCCGAGTCTCACGCTCAGGTCGCCGAGTGAGCCGAGCGTCACGTCGGGCCAGGCGGTCGTCGTCCAGGCACAGCGTGCCGGAGGACTTGCGCCGTACGCGGCGACGGTGAGGTTTGGGCAGACGGTGCTGGGGACGCTGGCGGTGAATCAGGCCACGCCGACGCTGCTCGAGGGCACTGTGCAAATGCCGGTGGTCGCGGCAAGCCTTTCGGACAACCTGGTCGTGGACCTGGTCGACGGTGCGTCGCGGACGGCGTCGGTCTCGAAGGCGCTGACGGTGCTCGGAAACCCGAATCCCCCCGCGACCCCGGCCGGCCTGCCGGCGCAGCTGCGGGTGCAGCCGTACGTCAACGCGGTGTCGGTCTCGTCGTCGTCGGCGGGTGCCTTCACCTTGCGGCTCGAGCAGGACGGCGTGGTGGTGGGGGAGGGGCAGGCGGCCTCGGGCGCGCTGTCGGTGCCGGCGACGCTGACATTCCCGGTGAGCGCCGTGGGGTCTGCCGTCACCCTCGTGGCCCTGGCAGAGGATGTTGCAGGCCGGACGAGCAGCGCTTCGCGCAGCTACATGCTCATGCCAAGTCACGACGCGCCGACGGTCGTGTTCGTCGCGAACAAGCCACCTTCTTCCGCGCCAGAAGGTTCAACCGTCCATGTCCAGGTGCAGGCGACGACGTCGGACGCAATCTCGGCGCTGGTTCTTGCCGCCAATGGCAGCCCAGTGGCTACCTCCGGGACGGGGATTCTCACGGCGGACTTCGTGCTTCCGCTGCTGACTCAGGCGACCCACGTGGTCTTCACCGCTTCGGCGACTGACAGCACGGGCCTGCAGACAACGGCGACGGCCACCACCTCACTGACGGCGGTGGCGCCTCCGGTTGTTTCATTCGTGGCGGGCAAGCCACCACCATCCGCTCCGGAAGGGGCGACGGTCCATGTTCAGGCGCAGGCGACGGCGGCGGGTTCCGTCACCTCGATGGTCCTCACGGCCGACGGGGTCCCGGTTGCCTCTTCGACAGCGGGGGCCGTTTCGACGGACTTCGTGCTTCCGCTGCTAACGCAGGCCACCGAGGTGGTGTTCGCAGCCGTGGCGACCGACAGCCTCGGGCACCAGGGGGTCGCCAACGTCACCACCGCGCTAACGGTGGATCCACCCCCGGTCCTTTCTTTCACCGCGAGTCAGACGACATTCCTCGTCGGAGGGGCGGCCGGGTGGAGGCGTGGAGGAGGCCTCCCCGTAGCATTGCACGCATTCGTCGTAGCCTTCACATGAGCGTTCATCGTCATCACCGGTGGAGGCCCGTGACTCGTCGCCAACATGAAGGTTGTCG
>CAWJMR010000041.1:0-17782 GCA_963843965.1 uncultured Gemmatimonadaceae bacterium | reverse complement strand
GCGGATCACCGAGGTCGTCTGTTCGCCGCGCTTGGCCGAGGCGAAGGCGCCGGCCAGCGACGTGAGGGCCTGCTTGGGCAGCAGGTACTGGGCGATGACAAAAAGAGGCGAGGACACGTGGGTGGGCAGGGGCGAAGAGCAGACGGTCGGGGCGACCTTGGAGGATTGCACGGTCGCGGACTCGCCGCCAGTGCTCGTGGCAAGGACGTAAGGATTCGCGGCACCCAGGCATTGAGTCGCGGTACGGAGCGCAATGAGCCCTTCTCACGGGACAAGCATGGACCGATGCCACCTGGCGTTTTCGCTGCGAATTGGCGCGCTGCTGCTGCTGAGTGCGACGCCCGTGGCGGCGCAGCGCGTGATTCAGGAATCGACACGAAAGTGGCGCGACGCGGCGACCGTCACGCTGCAGCCCGTGATGCGTTGGTGTGTGAACGCCGATGCGCCGGGTTGCGACTTCAAACGACCGGCGTCGGTGCGCGGACTGCCCGACGGCGGCATCCTGGTCGCCGACGCCCGTGGGCCGCTGCACCGATTCGCCGCCAATGGGGCGTTCGTGGGACCGCTCGGGCGCTCTGGCAAAGGACCTGGCGAGTACGGCTTCGTCATCGATGCGCAAATGGCGAGCAACGGCTACGTGACGTGGTTTGACAATACGCAAATGCGTATTACGACCGTGCGACTCGATGGCACGGCGGGCCCGATCACTCGCATCATGCCACCGTACACGATGGCGGCGATGTTCCTCGTCGATACGCAGCTGGTTGTTCTCGACGTACCGGCCGCTCCGAAGATCGGCGATCTGGTGGATGCCGTCTATCGCACGGTGCCGCCGTCCGGCGCGCCGAAGCGCTTGGCGACGGTGAAGACGCGGTCCACATTCACACCGGGCAGCGACATGAGGCCCATGGCTGGTCCGTTCGCGCCTCGCGTGCTCGGCGATGTGGGCCTCGACGGCGATGTCGCACACAGCAACGGCGAACGCTACGAAGTGGAGTTCATTCCTCGCGTCGGTGCGCGGTGGACCTTACGTGTAGACGCACCAGCGCGAGCCGTGTTGGCCGCCGAGCGCGACAGCGCGATCGCCGCAATTGTGCAGCGGTTCCGCGTGGCCAATGTGAATTCACTTCCGCCGACCGTACGCGAGGCATACGAGTCAACGCCGTCCACCCATGCGCCGCTGATCAGCCTCAAAGTGTTGCGCGACGGTACGCTGTGGGTCCGACCCGTAGCCGATGCGGGGAGCGCGCTTGCGCGCTGGGATATCTTCGCTCGTGACGGTCGACGCATCGGCGCCGCCCGTCTCCCAATCGCCTCTCGTGTGTGGGACGGCACGCGTGATTGGATCGTGGTGGACGAGCTGAACGACGACGACGTGCCGACCCTTGTCCGGTATCGCGTGGGGAAGTAGGCGCCGGCTGGTCGCGATCGCCATCGGGTCGTTCGCGAGGTGCGGGCAATCGCGCTATCGTTCTCGCATGCCCTTCCGACTCATCGAATCATTGCGTCCCGTATTGCGGCGACTCGCCGTCGCGAGCCTGTTTGCTGCCGTCGGCGCACTGCTCCCCGCCGCCCTCCCCGCCCAGGTCGTCGCCGGCCGCGTGACCGACGACCGCACCATGAAGCCCGCCGTCGACTACGTCGTGCGCCTGATCCAGATGTCCGACACCGGCCTCGTGGCGCTCGACGAGACGACCACCGATGCCAAGGGAAAGTTCACGGTGGTGGCGCCGAGCGCGGGGAGCTACTTGCTCTCGTTCGGGCGTACCGCGCCGCGCGTGCATCGCGTGCCGGTCGAGGTCGAAGCGGGAGGGGCGCCGGCGCCCAAGGACTTCCCGCTGCCGATTCAGCGCGAGTCGGATACGCGGCCGTATGTGGATGTGGATGTGGACTCGGCGCTATTTCTCGATCGCCGTTCTGGGAGCGTCCGGTATCCGGATGCCAAGCGAGCTGCGCGGGAAGGCGGCTCGCTCTTCACTATGTTCGTTGTTGACACGACCGGTCATGTCGAGAAGAACTCCGTGCGCATCTTTGCTGGGTCGCATGCCGATTTCACGAAGGCCGTGGAAGATTGGCTTGGTAAGGCCGCGTTTCGGTTGCCACGCGTTGGCGGCATCGTTGTCCGTCGGCAGGTCTGTGTTCCGATGGTCTTTCTCCCGGGAGACGAAGGGCGACGAGCCGTTGTGGTCAACCCGCCGGCACTTCCCGCTGCCGGGCTCGCGAATTCAGCGAGAGCGCTCTGTTCCCGGGCGATCCAGGATAACGGCATCCTCACCGTTCGCGTGGTGAACTAGTGCCGCCACGCTAGACAATGCGCATGAGTCGATCCCTCGCCGTCGCCCTATTCCTCCTCGTGCTCTGCCTCCCCGTGCCCGCCACGGCGCAGGGCCGCATTCTCGTCGACACGATCCGCTCGAAGACGCTTGCCGGCAACGCCATCGGCGACACCCCGAATCGCGAAGTATTCGTGTACACGCCGCCCAGCTACGACCGCACGCCGAATCGTCGCTTTCCGGTGCTGTATCTGCTGCACGGTTTTACGTCGCATCCGCGCGAGTGGCTCGACGGCAGCTACCAGGGGCTCGATCTGCAGAAGACCATGGACAGCCTGTGGCGCGTGGATGCCGGCGAATTCCTGGTGGTGATGCCGAACGCCGACAATGCGATGGGTGGCACGTTCTACGTGAACTCGGCCGCGTTCGGTAAATGGGATAACTTTGTATCGCAGGAGTTGGTGCAGTACATCGACGCGCGGTATCGCACGCGCACCGACCGCGCGTCGCGCGGATTGGCCGGGCAATCAATGGGCGGCTTCGGCGCGTTGTATCTCGCCCAGAAGCACAGCGACGTGTTCGGCGCGGTGTACGCGATGAGTCCTTGCTGTACGGGCATGGTCGGTGAGCTCGCGCCCACGAGCGACGTGTGGCGCTACGTGCGCGACACGACGGTCGCGCCACCGCCGGCGCAGCGCAGCAGCGTGCGCCTGGCCCGCGCCATGACCGCCGCCTTCGGCGCACCGCACGACCAGCCCGGCGCGTGGTCCAAATACTTGCCCGTCGATCTGCTCACGAAAGATGCCTCCGGGCTGCGCCGCAGCTGCGCCGTGGTCATCGAGTACGGGCTCGATGACGCCATCGCCAGCGTGCCGTTGGGGTCGCGCGCCTACGCCGATGCGCTCGCCCGCGCCAAGATTCCGCATCGGCTCGATGCGTTCGCCGGCGGGCACACCGATCGCACGCGACAACGGTTCGAACAACGCGTGTTGCCGTTTTTCGCGCAGCAATTCTCCGGCGCCGCGCCGGGCAGCCCATGCGCGCCGTAACGGGTACGCCATGAACAGCCGTCGCTCGTTTCTCGCCTCACTCGGCGCGCTCTCCGCCGCCACCGTTGCCCCCGAGCAGCTCTGGGCCTCGAGCGCCGGGCACGCCGCGCCCGACGCCAGATCGAATGCCAAGCCGCGCGGCCTCGCCCTCGCACCCGACGACTTTGCGTTCGCACCCGGTCTCGTGTACCTGCAGACCGGCTCGCTCGGCCCGTCGCCGCGCCCCGTCATCGAGCGCACCATCGCCATGTGGAAGGAGATGGAGCTCGATCCGGCGCATTATGCATACGGGGTGCATGAACATGCGATGGACGGCGTGCGCGCCAAGGCCGCCGCGTTCCTCGGCTGCGACACCGACGAACTGGTGCTCACCCGAAACACCACCGATGGCATGAACGCGGTCGCGCAGGGGCTCACGCTGGCCGCCGGCGATCGGGTGCTCACCACCGATCAGGAACATCCCGGTGGACGCGTGGGGTGGGACTACGTGGCGCGTCGCTTCGGTGTCGTGATCGACGTCGTGCCGATCGCAACATCCGAGCATGACACGCAGGCGATTGTCGACCGCTTTGCGAAGGCGATCACGCCGCGCACCCGTGTGTTCTCGTTCTCGCATCTGCTCAGCTCCACCGGGCTGCGTATGCCCGTGGCCGAGCTCTCGGCGTTGGCGAAGTCGCGCGGCTGTTTGTCGGTGGTGGACGGCGCGCAGGCGGTGGGCGGCATTGCCGTGAACGTGAAGGCGCTGGGGTGCGATGTGTACGCCACCAGCGGTCACAAGTGGTTGCTCGCCCCCAAGGGTACGGGACTGCTGTACCTGAGCAAGGCCATCGGAAAGGCCGTCGATCCGATCGCGCTGGAATCAGGGCGCGCCGCCTACAGTGCGTCGTCGGGCGTGACGAGTCTGCCCAGCGTACTCGGCATGGACGCGGCCTTCGATTACATGAACACCATCGGCATAGGCCGCGTGGAAGCGCATAACCTTGCGCTGCGGCATCGGCTGTTCGCCGCGCTGCAACGCGTACCCAAGCTTCGTGTGGTCAGTGCCGAAGCCGGGCCGACCACGTCGCCGTTGCTCACCTTCGAGCTACCCGCCAACGTGGAAAGCGGAGCGTTCCGCGCGAAAATGCACGAGACGCACCGGATCCAGTTGAAAGGCGTACCGAAGCAGTGGCTGAACGGGATCCGCGTGTCCACGCACCTGTTCAATACCGAACAGGACGTGGATGCACTGGTTACCGCATTGCGAAAGGAACTGGCGTAGCCGCCCGTTCAGCCTGCAGTACGTCTTCTGCTGGTGACGCCCGGTGTTGGCCGTCCGGACAGCGGCGTACTTTACGGAATCCCTCCCTTTCCCCTTGTCGGAGACGCTCGCGTGACGCATCGCCTGCCGTACCGCCTGACCCCACGTTTTGTACCGCTTGCGGCTCTGGCGCTGATCGCGTCGGGCGCGCTACCGGACGCGTTGCTGCGCGCGCAGGACGCCCCGGCGTCTGGTGCCGAGACGCTGCCGCTCAAGACGGCACGAACGCACACTTTCACCACCACCAAGGGCAGTTGGCTGTCGCTCGACGTGTCACCCGACGGGTCGCAGATCGTGTTCGATCTGTTGGGCGATCTGTACACGATGCCGATCGCCGGCGGTAAAGCCACCCGACTGACCAGCGGCATGGGCTTCGACGCACAGCCGCGCTTCTCGCCCGACGGCAAGAAGATCGTGTTCATCTCCGACCGCTCGGGCGGCGAGAACGTGTGGATCCAGTCGCTCGACGGGAAGGACACCACGCAGGTCACCAAGGGCAACAACAACATGTACGTATCGCCGGAGTGGACGCCGGATGGTGCGTACGTGGTGAGCTCGCGCAGTGGGGGACTGGGTGGCGCGGCGAAGCTGTGGATGTACAACGTGAACGGCGGCAACGGTCTGCCGCTGACCACCGAGCCCGCGCTGCCGGCCACGCAGAAGCTGCTGGGCGCCGCGTTCGGCAAGGACCCGCGCTACATGTGGTTCGCGGCGCGCACCGGCGATTGGCAGTACAACAGCATCGGCGCGCAATTCCAGCTGTATGTGTGGGACAAGGAAACGGGACGCGTATCGCAGACGACGACCCGCTTCGGCTCCGGCTTCCGTCCCACGCTCTCACCTGATGGCAAGTATCTGGTGTACGGCACGCGTTTCGAGACGAAGACGGGACTGCGTCTTCGCAATCTCGAGACGCAGCAGGAAGAGTGGCTGGCGTTCCCCGTGCAGCGCGACGACACCGAGTCGCGCGCGCCGATGGATGCGTATCCGGGCTTCAGCTTCATGCCCGATTCGAAGTCGGTGGTCGTGTCGTACGGTGGTGAGATCTGGCGCGTACCGGTGGACAAGTCGGCGCCCGTCAAGATTCCGTTCGAGGCCGAAGTGAAGCTCGAGATGGGCCCCGAGGTGAAGTTCGCGTGGAAGATCGACACGGCGGCCACGTTTGCGTCGCGGCAAGTGCGCGACATTCAGCCGTCGCCCGATGGCAAGCAGCTCGCGTTCTCGTCGCTGGGACACATCCACGTGATGACGCTGCCCGGTGGCACGCCCACGCGCGTGAGCAAGAGCAGCACTGGTGAGTTCGGCCCGGTGTGGTCGCCCGACGGCAAGTCGCTGGCGTGGGTCACGTGGGACGATGCCTCCGGCGGTCAGATCATGCGCGCCAACTTCGACGTGAAGAAGGGATGGACCACGCAGACGCTTACCACGTCGGCGGGTCTCTACACCGATCTCGCCTGGTCGCCGAACGGCGATCGCATCGTGGCCATGCGTGCCGCGGCGCGCGAGATGCAGGAGGCGGGTGCGGCGTTCTTCGGTCCTGCGGCGGCCGACATTGTGTGGCTGCCGGCGACCGGCGGTGCACTGTCGGTGATCATGCCGAGCGGTGGACTGGGCACGCCGCACTTCACGAAGGATGCGACGCGCATCTTCGCGTACGGTCGCGCCGGTTTGCAGTCGTTCCGCTGGGACGGTACCGACATCAAGACGCACTTGAAGGTCACGGGTCCGTTGCCGCCGGGGGCGGGTGGTGAGTCTGGTGCTACGCCGGGGCTCGATGCGGCACTCGTGGAGAAGGAGTCGCGTCACTACATCGGCGGTCGCGCGGCGCGGCCCTTGGGATTAGGTACGCACCTCGATCCGGCCGAGCCCTCGCCACCGCAGCCGCCGCCGGCGTCGTTGGTGTTGATGGCGCCGAGCGGTGATCAGGCGTTGGCGATGGTCGGCATGGATCTCTACACCATCACGGTGGCGCAGACGGGCGCCGTGGCGCCCACGGTGAACGTGGCGATGCCGGCAGCCGCGTCGGTGCCGGTGAAGAAGCTGAACACGATCGGTGGCGAGTTCCCGACGTGGAACAGCACCGGCCGCGTGGTGCACTGGGCACTCGGCAACTCGGTGTGGTCGTACGATCTCGATCGCGCCAAGGTAGCCGAAGACTCGGCGAAGGCTGATGCGAAGGTGAAAGCGCGCGTGCGGGCGGACACCACGAAAGCGGTGAAAGACAGCGTGATGCGCGCCGACTCCATCGCCAAGGCCGATACCACGAAGAAGAAGCCGTTGCCCGCGTACACGCCGGCCGAGATGAAGATCACGGTCATGGCGCAGCGCGATCTGCCGCGTGGCGTGGCGGTGTTCCGCGGGGCGAAGGCGATCACGATGAAGGGCAAGGAGATCATCGAGAACGCCGATATCGTGGTGCGTGACAGTCGCATCGTGGCCATCGGCGCCCGTGGCAGCGTGACCATTCCCGCCGGTGCGCAGATCTTCGATGTGAGCGGCAAGACGATCATGCCGGGCATGGTGGATACGCACTACCATCCGCAGTGGCTCACACCGCAGATCCACAACACGCAGACGTGGCAGTATCTCGCCACGCTGGCGTACGGCACGACCACTACGCGTGATCCGCAGACGTCAAGCACCGACTTCCTCGCGTATACGGATCGCGTGGAGTCGGGTGACATGATCGGTCCGCGTATCTACACCACGGGCCCCGGCGTGTTTTCAGCGGAGCCGGTACGCGACTACGCGCATGCGAAGGACATCATGACGCGATACGCGAAGTACTACGACACGAAGACGCTCAAGATGTACATGAGCGGCAACCGTCAGCAGCGGCAGTGGCTGATCATGGCGGCGAAGGAGCTCGGCATCATGCCGACCACCGAGGGCGGCCTCGATCAGAAGCTCAATCTCACGCACGGCATCGACGGTTACCCGGGCATCGAGCACACGCTGCCGATCACGCCGAAGTTCGAAGACATCTTCGAGTGGTACAAGGCCACGCAGGTGACCAACTCACCGACGCTGATCGTGGAGTACGGTGGCCCGTTCGGCGAAGGCTGGTTCTACCAGTCGGAAGATCTGATCAACGACGCGAAGCTGCGTCGCTTCACGCATCCGGTGGACTTCGACGGCAAGGTGCGTCGTCGTGGATCGGGCAACGCACCCGGACCGGCCGGCTTCGCGGTGAAGGAGGAGTACGCCATGTGGCAGCACGCCGAGGATATCGCGAAGACGGTGGCTGCCGGCGGTCGCATCGGAGTAGGCAGCCATGGCCAGCTGCAGGGACTCGGCATGCACTGGGAGCTTTGGCTGATACAGTCGGGTGGACTCTCCACGCACGACGCGTTGCGTTCGGCCACGATCGTGGGCGCGGAAGCGATTGGACTCGGCAGCGAGATCGGCTCGCTCGAGGCCGGCAAGTTCGCGGATCTGATCGTGCTCGACCGTGATCCCCTCGTGAATATCCGGAACAGTAACAGCGTGTCGATGGTGATGGTGAACGGCCGTCTGTTCGACGGGAACACGCTTGACGAGGTGTATCCGCGGAAAAAGCCGTTGGTGCGTCAGCCGTGGTCGTATACGGTGCCGACGGCAGCGGCGGGCATCCGGCAGTAAGCCGACGTATGCGGTGACACGACACGATGCCCCATCGCCCACTCGCGATGGGGCATCGTGCCGTATGCGGTTACAGCGTCACGGATTTCACGGTGCCAAGATCCGGGCGCTCGCCGGTGATTCGACCCTTCAGCAGTTCGAAGAGTACGGCCGGTGTGGACTTGTCCTGCTTGAGGTAGATCACGCTGTCCGCATTCACGAGAATGAGGGCGAGACGGGGATCATCGGGGCCGCCGTTGCGAACCTCGTCGAGCGCGCCGAAGTACATCTTCCAGTCGGGCTCGTACAGTTCACGAATCGCGGCACGATCGGTGGAGATCGTGGCGTTGCCAGACACGGAAACCCATTCCTTCGACTTCGTGCTGAAATAGCTGAGGTTGATATTCGGATGTTGGTCGAGCTCGTCGATCTTGTTCGACTCGATGTCGGTCACGAACCAGAGGTCCGCGATCGGATTCCGCTTTTGCGTGGCCATCGGTCGTGACACCAGCTGCCCGTCTTCGCGCTGGGTCACGAACATGGCGGTTTCGATGCCGTCGACCAAGTCATATAGTTCGTCGATTCGCTTCGCTTGTTCGTTCTGTTCGCTCATGTCATCTCCGGGAATGTTCGAATGAAGTTCTCCCTGTCGTGCAGAGCAGGTGCCGTGCCGTTGCTGCTGATATCGGCGATGCTCGTGAGCGTGATCGCACCCGCGCGGGCGCAATCCGCCAAACCTGTGCCCTCGGTCACCGGATGCTGGCAGTGGTCACGGCCACTTGGTCCCACCGGCGGGGCGCGGTCCGTTCCGCGGGAGGCGCCGTTCACGACGATTGTGCTGCGCGACAGCGGTCGCGTGGTGCTGCCGCTGCTCAACGACCGCGAGCGCGCGATGTGGGAGGCACGCAGCTATTGGGAGGTGCGCGGTGACTCCGTCGAAGTCCGCGTCTTCACCGGACTTCAAGGCTGGCGTGCTCAGCTCGCCGCTCGCGCCCTGCCTGCTGCTATGCAGGGCTCGGCCACCTATCTGACCGACGCCAGCGCATCCAACGCGGCACCGCTGCAGGTGTCGGTAACACTCTCACGCGCGCCGTGTCAGCCGGACTGGGCCACGTTGCCGATCACGACGCGCATCCCGCGCAGCTGGGAACGGGGCAAGCCGGTGTACTTCGAGCATCAAGTCGAGCGGCCGGCGGCGCTCGTTGCCGGCGTGAAGTTGCCGAAGGGTGTGCTCTCCATGCGACCGCTCGGCGCGAAGGAGCGGTCCGATGCGCGCGCGGATCGGCCGGAGATCGTGGTGGCGCAGTTCATCGTGGAGTCGAACGGTCGCGCGGATACGAGTGCAATCAAGCTGTTCTACGCCGACGGCGAGCCTGGCCCTTCTGGCGTACGCCGTGAGATTGCGGCGTTGCTGGCAGCCGTGCGCTTCACTCCGCCGATGGTGGGCGGTCAGGCGGTGAATCAGCTGGCGCAGTGGCGTATTGAACGCGCCAAGAAATGATCACGCAGAGATGCAGAGTGCGCAGAGCACGCAGAGGGGTTTCGCGTAGTCCTCTGCGACCCCTGCGCTCTCGGCGCCTCCGCGTAATCTTTTCTTAGGAGTCCGAGGACCGCACGTCGCCGTGCTGAACCGCCCCCAGCCGCGCCGCGATGTCCAGCAGCATCTCGTCGTTCCCACGCGCCGCGATCATCGATAGGCCGATAGGGCACTTGTTCAGTGTGCTGAACGGCAGGTTCACCTGCGGTAGTCCGCCCAGCCCGGCGATGCAAAGCAGCGCCAGCGCGCGCTCACGAAACGCGACCGTTTCCGCCGGCGGCAGCTTCAGCAGCGGCGCGATGTCGGGTACGGTGGGGAGCAGCAGCACCGCGTTGTCCGCAAGCATGGCGTCCAATCGCGCCACGATCTCAGCGCGTCGCTCACGCATTACCGCGACCTCCTCCGGCTGCACCTGCGCCACCGCATCGAAGCGCGGGCCAACCTGCGGGCCGAACTTCGGACGCACGCGGGTGACCCACGCCTTATGCGTGCGCCAGATGTCGTCGTACTGTAGCACGCGAAACACGTCGAACCACGCGGGTAGTCCGTCCGCGCTCACCGTGACCGATTCCGCGCTTCCCAGGAGCGCGGTCACACGGGCAACGGCCGGCGCGAGCGCGTCGGAGGCGCCGGGCAATGCCAGCGCAAAGGCGTCCTGCGCCAGCAACACGCGACCAGCGGTCACGGGCGCGCCCCCCAATAGCACGTCGCCAACCTGCGCCAGCAGCGCCGCGTCGCGGGCAAACCATCCCACCGTGTCGAACATCGGGGCCAGCGCACAGGCGCCGTCGAGCGAGATGCGCCCGTGCGTGGGCCGGATGCCGAAGATGCCGCAAAAGCTCGCCGGTGCCCGCACGGAGCCGCCGGTATCACTGCCGATGGCAAAGTCGACCAGACGGCCCGCCACGGCCGCCGCCGAGCCGCTGGACGACCCGCCCGGCACCCGATGTGGTGCCGCCGGATTCAACGGCGTGCCGTAGTGCGCATTCTCCCCGGTCAGACTGAACGCCATCTCTTCGGTGTGCGTCTTGCCTGCGAGCGTGGCCCCGGCGTCGAGCAACGTTCTCGCCACGGTCGCCGTGGTGGACGCCTCGCCGTGGGACGCGAACCAGTCCGGGCTGCCGAAGCCCGTGCGATGCCCCGACACGTCGAAAATGTCCTTGAGGCCGAACGTGAGGCCGCGTAGCGGCCCGCTGCCAGCGCCGGGGCGATACACGTGGGTGTGCTTGCAGAACGCGCCGAGGTGATCACGTTCGAGGATGCTGTCCCGGAGAGGCATGCGAGACAAGATCGAGTGTGGCGTGCGTTTCGGGAATAGCCGCGCCGGCTGTCACGATTCTGACATGCATGGAGCATAGCCTTGAGTCCGAAGGCTATTCCCCATTCAGCCCGGACTCCGATGCGACGCACCACCGCTCCTCAACGGCGAGCGCTCCCCCGTTGGCTCTCCACGATCGCCGCCGGTGGGCTGGTCATGCTCCCCGCGCTCCCCGCCTCTGCGCAGACTGCACCGGCCGCCGGCTACCACATCGTCAAGACGATCCCCGTCGGTGCCGAGGGCGGATGGGACTATGTCACCGTCGATGCCGCGGCCCGGCGGCTCTACGTTTCGCACGCCAGCAAAATGGTGGTGATCGATATCGATCGCGACACCGTGGTTGGAGAGTTACCCGACACACCGGGTATTCACGGTATCGCGATCGCTCCAGCGCTTGGTCGCGGATTCACGAGCAACGGGCGCGACAGCTCGGTGACGATTTTCGATCTGAAGACGCTCGCGGTACTTGGCCGCGTGAAAGTGACCGGGGCGAATCCCGATGCGATCCACTTCGATGCCGCGACTCGGCGCATATTCACCTTCAACGGGCGCAGTGCGAACGCGACGGCACTCGATGCCGCGACCGGTGCCGTGCTGGGTACGGTCGCGCTGGCGGGAAAGCCGGAGTTCGCGCAGACCGATGGGAAGGGACGTCTGTTCGTCAATATCGAGACCGACCCCGGCCAGATTCAGGTCATCGACACCCGCAGCATCAAGCTGACCGCGACGTTCACGCTCACCGGGTGCGACGCGCCCACTGGGCTCGCGTACGATCGCACGCGGGATCGGCTCTTCTCCGTGTGCGGGAATCGTGTCCTGATCGTGAGTAACCCGACCACGGGCAAGGTCATCACATCGGTCCCCATCGGTCCCGGCGTCGATGCGGTGTCGTATGACGACACCGAGCGGCTCCTGTTCGCGTCGAATGGTGGTGACGGCACGATGACGGTGATCAAGCAGGATGGCGCCGACCGCTACACGTCGCTGGGCAACGCGGCGACCCGCGTGGGATCACGCACGATGACGATCGATCCGACGTCGCACCGTGCCTATTTGGCGACAGTACAGTACGGCCCGACGCCGGCGCCCACCGCCGAGCAGCCGCGGCCACGCGCGCCGGTCATTCCCGGCTCCTTCGCCATTCTCGTGTTGGATCGCAAGTAGATGGTACGTGTGTCGCCTGCCGTGCGCCGCGGTGTGTCGTTGATCGTGGCACTGGTCTGTCCGATGACGCCCAGTGCGACGCTAGTGGCACAGGCGCCTGTGTTCGCCCGGCCGAACGCGCAGGCGATCTCGCGGGCCGAGGCCGTGGCGATCGCGCTGGCGAGCTCCACGCGACATACGCTGGCGCGTGCTGATGTCGCGTCGGCTACTGCACAGCTGTCAGTCGCGCGGCAGTATGAGAATCCGGCGCTGACGACCTCGTACAGCGGCTCCGCGCCACAAGCGCATGTCACCCTCGATGTGCCGATCGACTGGCCTGGACTGCGCGCACCACGCGTGGCGGCCGCGCGCGCGCAGCTGGGAGCGGCGACGGTGCGCCTCACGCTCGCCGATGTACTGCTGGCCTTCGAGACCGACACTGCCTACACGCGGGCACAGGCGCTGACGGCGCAGGCCGATTTGCTCGTGGCCACCGCGCGCGACGCCGATAGCCTGCTGGTCCTCGCCCGCGTTCGGCGAGACGCCGGCGACGCGAGCGATCTCGATGTCGAGATCGCGACCCTCTCCGCTGGTCAGCTCGCCAACGCCGCGAGCGTGGTATCCACCAACGCGGCCACGGCGCTGCTGCGTCTCCAGCGCATCATGGGCGTGTCGGCAGACACGGTGCAGTTCGTGCTCGCGGACACGATGGGACTCACCGCGCGAACGCCCGTGGTGCCGCCCGACGTGACCACGGGCGTTCCCTTGGCGGTTGCTGCCGCCGATCTCGACGTGCGCGCGGCGGAAGCCCTGGCGAGACTCGAACGTCGCCGGTCCGTGGGGGCGCCGTCACTCACCCTGGGTGTGGAAGCGGTCAATCCCGGTGGACCGGGCGGGCCGCTTCCGCTCGTCGGCGTGAGTCTGCCGCTGCCGCTGTTCAATCGCAATCGGGCGGCGATTGCCCGCGCTGACGCCGATCTCGTGCGCGGTCGGACGCAGCTGCGTCAGGCCCAGCTCGAACAACAATCCGACGAGCGCCTCGTGCAGGTGGAGGCGCAAGCCGCACGCACGCGCGCCGAGCGATCGCTTCGCCTCCTCGCGTCCGCTGAACGCGTCGGTGCCCTCTCGCTCCTGGCGTATCGCGAAGGCGCCACGACGCTCGTGAGCGTCATCGAGGCGCAGCGTGCGGCACGCGAAGCGCGTGCGCAATGGCTCGAGGATCTGGCAGCGGTGCAGATCGCTGAGCGCCTGCAGCAACTCCTCTCGCTTCGCCTTTCCCCTACTCCGTGATGCCACGCCTGCACCCTGATCCGACGAGAGCTCCCGGGCACGCGCCGCGGCCTCTCCCACGTACGCGCGTGACGCTCGCCGCCGTCGTGCTGCTCGCCACCACCATCGGCTGCGGCGCGGGTGGGGATGACGCCGAGGCCACGGCTGAAGCCGATGCGCCGCTGCATGCGTCGGCCGTGGTGGCCACCACGGCTCGCGCCGACACGGCGACCTTCACCGATGTGGTCGATGCCGTCGGTGTGGTCACGACGCGTATGGGAGGCGAGGCGTCGCTGTCGGCACCAGCGCCGACCCGAGTGGTGCGCATTCTGGTGGCCGTGGGCGACCGCGTGACGGCGGGGCAGGCGCTGGTCGATTTCGAACCAGCACTCTTTGAGGCCGCGCTGCGGCGCGCCGAGTCCGCCCGCCAGACGGCCGAGCAGGCGCAGGTGCGCGCCGAACGACTGGTGGCGGCGGGCGTTATGCCACGCCGTGAGCTGGAGCAGGCGAATGCCCAGCTGGAGTCGGCGCGCGCGGATGCGCTCGCGACGGGCCGGGCGCGACAGCTCTCCACGCTGCGAACACCGATCGCCGGTGTCGTGACGCGTGTCGCCGCCGTGCGAGGCGCGAACGTGAACGAACAGCAGTCGCTGGTGGATATCGCCGATCCTGATCGTGTCGACGTGGTGCTGCAGCTCGCTCCCGATGTGGCGCGCCGCGTGCGCGTGGGACAGCCGGTGACGCTTCGCTCGAATGCCGCGACCGGCGCGGCGTTGATCGGCACGGGCCGAGTGGCCGACATCGCGGCGCTCGTCGACAGCAGCAGTCGTGCGGTCGCCGTCCGAGTCGCTGTTCAGCCTTCGTCCGAACCGCTGCGCTTGGGTGAAACGGTGTTCGGCTCCATCGTCGCCGAATCACACCGCGGTGCCGTGGTTCTTCCAGAGCAGGCCCTGGTGCCGCACGAGGAGGGCTACCGTGTATTCGTGGTGGATTCGGCCGGCATCGCGCACGCTCGCGACGTGACGGTTGGCGGCCGCAGTGCGCAAGGGGTGTGGATCCGCGACGGCGTGCGCCATGGCGAGACGATCGTGACGGCTGGCGCGTACGGTCTCGACGACGGCTCGTCGGTCGTTGGTGCCGGAGCGAAACGGTGAGTCGCTGCTGATGTCACCACGCCGCACGCTCTTCGATGCGCTGCACGCGCAGCGTCTCTTCGTGTATGTCGTCGTGGCGTTGCTCAGCGTGGCCGGCGTATGGTCCGCCATGCGGCTGCCGTCGGCGGTGTATCCCGAACTCACCTTCCCGCGCGTCACGATCATCGCGCAAGGGTCCTCGCTCGGTGCGCGACAGATCGTCTACTCGGTGACACGACCGATCGAGGAAGCGGTCAGCATCGTGCCCGGCGTCGAACGGGTGACGTCACGGTCGATTCGAGGCGCCAGCGAGGTCAATATCACGTTTGCCGAAGGCACGTCGATGGAGAGCGCGCTGCAGCTCGTCCGCACGCGCGTCGAGCAGATCCGTTCGTCGCTGCCGGCGGAGTTGCAACTCGAGGTCGAACGCCTCACGCCGGCGTTGTTCCCCATCCTGTCGTACAACCTGGAAGGTGGTGACGCAGCGACGTTGTTCGACATCGCCCGCTACCAGCTCAAGCCGGTGCTCTCGCGCGTGCCCGGTGTGGGTCGTGTCGACGTGCAGGGGGCGGACATGCGGGAGATCGAAGTCGTCGCCGATCCCGCGCGTCTCGCCGCGGCCGGTATGACGTACAACGACCTTGCCGCCGACATTCGCGCGGGCATCGCGGTAAACGCGGTGGGGCGTGTGGCGCGGGACTACAAGGAGTACCTCGTGGTCTCGAGTCAGGAGGCGCACTCCGTGGAGGACGTCGGGAACGTCGTCCTGCGTCGCGGCATGCGCGTGCGCGATCTTGCGCGGGTGCTGCTGGGCACGGAGGACCACGTGCGCCTCATCTCCGGGAATGGCCATCCGGCCGCGTTGTTGAATATCACGAGACAGGTTGGTGGCAATACGGTGGGGGTGGCCGATAGCGTCGCTACGGTGGTGCGGGCGCTCTCCGCGACGCTGCCCCCGGGCGTGCACTTCACGCCGGTCTATGATCAGGCGGCGCTCGTCCGTGAAGCGGTGTCCTCTGTTCGTGACGCGATGCTGATCGGCACGTTCCTCGCCATCGTGATTCTACTCCTCTTCCTGCGGCATCTCCGCATTACCGCCATCAGCGCGACGGCCATTCCCCTCACGCTCGCGATCACCGTGCTGTTGATGTCCGCGTTCGGGCAGACGTTCAATCTGATGACGCTCGGCGCCATGGCGATCGCGATTGGTTTGGTGATCGATGACGCCGTGGTGATCACGGAAAACATCGTGCGGCATCGATCACCAAACCAATCGCGATCGCCATGGCGCCGAGCGTCATCAGATTGAACGTCTGCCCGAACGCGGACATCAACAGCACGGTGATCGCGAGCGTGAGGGGAATGGCCGTCGCGCTGATGGCGGTAATGCGGAGATGCCGCCAGGAAGAGGAGTAGAATCACGATGGCGAGGAATGTGCCGATCAGCATCGCGTCACGAACAGAGGACACCGCTTCACGGACGAGCGCCGCCTGATCATAGACCGGCGTGAAGTGCACGCCCGGGGGCGGGCTGCGCCCGCACCACCGTAGCGACGCTATCGGCCACCCCCACCGTATTGCCACCAACCTGTCTCGTGATATTCAACAACGCGGCCGGATGGCCATTCCGGAGATGAGGCGCACGTGGTCCTCGTCCCAGCCCGCGCAAGATCGCGCACGCGCATGCCGCGACGCAGGACGACGTTCCCGACGTCCACGGAGTGCGCCTCCTAGCTCCGCCACGAGGTCTTGTCGTCCCCCGCCACGCCACTTTTTGCGCCCCGCGCGAATGTCGGCGGCAAGGTCGTTGTACGTCATCCGGCCGCGGCGAGACACACCGCGGGATCGGCGACGACTTCGATCTCCCGCCCCCTGCACGTCGACACGACCCACACCGGGCACGCGCGAGAGCACCGCTTGAGCTGGTAGCAGGCGATGTCTCAACGACGTCGCTGCGTCACCACCTTCCAGGTTGTACGACAGGATGGGGAACAACACCGGCGTGAGGCATTCGACCTCGTCCGCCGGCAGCGACGAACGGATCTGCTCGACGCACGTGCGGCTCGAGCTGCAGCGCGCTCTCATCGACGCGCCTTCGGCAAACGTGATATTGACCTCGCTGGCGCCTCGAATCGACCGTACGACGTCACCCGTTCGACGCCGGGCATGACCGCTTCCTCGATCGGTCGTGTCCACCGAGTAGACGATCTGTCGCGCACCGAGCGAGGACCCTTGCGCGATGATCGTGACGCGCGGGGAAGGTGAGTTCGGGATACACCGCCGACGGCAGCCGCATGGCGGACCATACGCCGGCCACGCTGAGCAACGCCACGACAGAGCGTGCACGAAGAGACGCTGCGCGTGCAGCGCATCGAAGAGCGTGCGGCGTGGTGATATCAGCAGCGACTCGCCGTTTCGCTCCCGGCACCAACGACCGACGAGCCGTCGTCGGACCCGTTACACACAGCCGTCACGATCGTCTCGCCATGGCCCACGCCGTCGCGGATCCACACCCCTTGCGCACTGCGGCCGCGACCGTCACGTCGCGAGCGTGCGCGATGCCGCCGAATCCACCACCGTACGCAGTTGTTCCTCCTCGGCGTTGTCGGCGCCGGCCCTGCTCTGGAAGAACCGCGGCACCGCGGTGTGATTCCACGAAGTTCGGAGCCCGAACACCGTTTCACCCGAGAGCGCAGCGGTTCGGACGAAGGCTGAACAGCGGAGCGAAGCTGCTGCTGTCGACGAGCACCGCGATTCGGCCGCTCGCCCCGTGCCGATCGACGCCGCGCCGGTCGCGGCGAGCGAAGCGTCACCGGCTGTCCCAGCGCGCACGCGGCGCGCCACATCGGGAGCGAGCTGCAGCACCACGTCGACACGATCAGGATCGGCGATATCCACCAGCGACTGCTGTTCGTTCACGTTGCGCGCGCACGGCGGCGACACGCGTCACGACACCGGCGATGAGATCTTCGCAGCATGGGGGGCTCTAGCGCGGCCCCTGCGCGAGCGCATCCGCGCGCGCCGACTCCAGCTGGGCATTCGCCTGCTCCACGGCGTCAGCATAACGCCCGCCGCCACCAGTCATTTTTCGGCCCCTCGCCCCTGCTCGGCCGTGTCGGCGGGCGGACTCCGCAGCGCCGCCTCAAAGATCACGATCGTA
>CAWJMR010000040.1:0-53794 GCA_963843965.1 uncultured Gemmatimonadaceae bacterium | reverse complement strand
CGGTGGAAGATGGCTCCGCACCATGGTCCCGGCCAGACGGGACGGGCTTTGCCAACGACATCGTCGCTGCCGCGTTCGGCGCGGAGGGCGTGTCGGTGGCGCTGCAGGTCGTCCCGTATGCGCGCTGTCGGGCGCTGGTGAAAGAAGGCGCCGTCGTGGCGTGCTTCAGCATGTCGAAGGCGCCGGACCTGCGGGGCCGTGTGGCATTTCCCTCGGCCCCACTGTTCGCATGCAACACCGAGTTGGTGCAAAACCCCGCCCGTCCGGTGTCCTCGGCGACGGCGATCGGTTCCCTGCTCGACCTGCCGCGTGGCACGACCGTGGGCGTGGTGATCGGCTACGAGTATCCGCCGGCCGTCGAAGCGGCACGACAACGCGGGGCGATCGTGCTGAAGGCCGTCACGTCCGAAGAGTTGCTGCTCCGGCTGCTGGCGGCGGGCCGGCTGCAGACGGCGCTGGTGAATCTGAACGACAGCAAGCCGCTGCCGCTGCTCGCCGCGCGGGCCGGCGTGCGTGAACCGCTGGCGCGCATCGCGCGGGTAGGCACGCTCGACTCGCACCTCGGTTTCAGCATGCGCCATCCGCGGGGGCCCGCCTCGCTGCGGCAATTCGAGCTGGGCATGGCGGCGATTCGCCGCAACGGCACGCTCGCCCGCATCGAGCGGGCCTGGGCCGACAGCTCGCGCGCCACGATCCTGCGCGCCAACGCACGCGCGACGCGGACCGCGCGCCAAGGCGGCGCGTGACGGTTTCTCCGCCCACCGTGCGCCGCGCCCGCCCGTCGGACGGCTCGATCAGCACACGCCTGTTGGTCGCGCTGGGCACCGTGATGATCGTGTCGTTCTCCATCGTGCTGGCGGTGGTCGTGCTCGCCATGCGCAGCTACGAGATCAGCGACTTGCGGCGTGAATCGGTGGCCTCGGCCGATCGACTCACGAAGCTGCTGGAGCCCGCACTCTGGAATGTGGACGTCGCGCACGCCGGAGAGCTGGCCACAGCGTATATGGCCGACCAGCGCATCGTGTCCATCACGATTCGCGAGACGCTGCAGGGAGAGACGCGTCGCTTCGGCAGCACACGCTCCACCGATACGATGCTGGTGCGGCGCGCGGTGAAGCATGACAGCCAGACGATCGGGCAGATCGACGTGGCATTCGACCGCGGCGTCTATCGCGGGCATCTGCGTCGCGACATCGGCCTGGCGATTCTCATTTCGGTGATCGTGTTGAGCGTGTCGCTCGCCGGGCTCGCAGTGATGGTGCGCACCATGCTCGCCCGTCCGCTCGATGCACTGTCCGAGGTGGTGACGCACTTCGCACAGGGCGACTACAGCGAGGCCACACAGCGTCGCGCCATCGGCTCAGGCGAACTGCGCCATCTGAGTGAAGTGCTTTTCGACATGGGTGGCCAGATCGACACGCAGGTGCGCGAGCTCACCGAGACCAATCGTCGGCTGGCCTTTCGCAACGCCGCACTCGACGCCGCAGCGAACGCCATCTGGATCGTGTCGCGCGAGGGCGACATCGAGTGGGTCAACACGGCCTTCACCGCGCTGACGGGATACTCGGCCGACGAAGCCATCGGGCAGCGTCTCGTCACGCTGCTTGACGCCAAAGCGCACGACGACGCCTTCTTCGACGCCATCCGGCGCATCATCCACACCGGCACGGTGTGGTCGGGCGAGATCACCAGCAAGCGGAAGGACGGCACCGTGTGGGTAGGCGAGCGCACCGTGACGCCGCTGGCCGATGCCACCGGCTATATCGCGCACTACATCATCGTCGAGCAGGATGTCACGCAGCGCAAACAGCTCGAGGCGCAGTATCGTCAGGCGCAGAAGATGGAGTCGGTCGGACGTCTCGCCGGCGGAATCGCGCACGACTTCAACAACATGCTGAGTGTCATTCTCAGCAACGCCGAGCTGGCGATCGATCAGGTGGAGCCCGGTACGGCGGTGCGCGACGATCTCGCCGAGATCCAGCATGCTGCGCAGCGGTCGGTCGATCTCACGCGACAGCTGCTCGCCTTCGCGCGCAAGCAGGAGGTCGTGCCGCGCACGATCGATCTGAATGCCCTGATCAACGAGTCGCTGAAGATGCTGCGGCGTATGGTCGGCGAGCAGGTGCAGTTCGACTGGCGGCCCGCGCCGTCGTTGTGGACGGTGTGCATCGACCCGTCGCAGGTGGAGCAGGTGTTGGCCAATCTGTGCGTGAACGCCCGCGATGCCATTCAATCGGTCGGCACCATCACCATCGCCACCGCGAATCGCACACTACAGTCGGCGGATGGTACCGGCCTCACCGAACTCACCGCGGGCGACTACGTGGTGATCCACGTCAGCGACACCGGCACCGGCATGTCACCGGAGTTGCTCACGCAGATCTTCGAGCCGTTCTTCACCACGAAGTCGATCGGACTCGGCACGGGACTCGGCCTGTCCACCGTGTACGGCATCGTGGCCCAGAACGGCGGCGCCATTCGCGTGTCGAGCACCGTCGGTGTGGGCACGCACTTCGCGATCTATTTGCCGCGCGCGACGAGCGCCGACGACATCGATGTCGCGGTGGCCGCCGTGAGCCCGACCACCACCGGCAGCGAAACGGTGCTCGTCGTGGAAGACGAAGCGATGGTGCTCGCGATGGCGGTGCGCATTCTGTCGGCCAACGGGTATCGCGTCCTGGCTGCGGGGTCGGCCGCCGACGCGATTCATATGGCGCAAACCATGGACGGCCCGCTCGATCTGTTGCTGACCGATGTGATCATGCCGCAGATGGCCGGACCCGACGTGGCCCGCGCGATCGCTGCGATCCATCCGCAGGCCGTGTGTGTGTTCATGTCGGGCTTCGCCGACGCCGGCGGACCCGCGCCGGCGCCGTTCGTGGACGGCGCGTTGCACGTGTCGAAGCCGTTCACGCCGAGTGTGCTGGCGGCCGCGGTGCGGCGGGCGTTGGATATGCGGAGTCGGGAGCGATCTGCTGTGAACTCAGCCCCTGCTCATGAACTCGAATAGCTCGCGCGACACGTTCGGAGCCAATCGCTCCAACGCGTAGCTCGTCATGAATGTCTTGGCGATGATTTCGCGGCGAAAGCGCGGCGTGATCTCGCCGCTCTGCTTCAACTGGTCGGCGCGTTGCTTGCCGAGGTAGAGAAACGCCAATCCCGCCGCGTCTTCGCGACTCACGCGATGGCGCACGAGCGATATATCGAGCGCCCCCACGTACAGCGCGTCCGCGGTCACGTTGCCCCACTCCGCGCGCAGCGGGTCCACGAAGCGCAGCTCGCGCAACGTCTGTGAGATCGCGCCGCCCTCGTCGCCGGCGGCGTCTCGCCCGTGCGCAATGGCCTGCACCAGTTCCGACGCCAGATCGATCGCCATGTCGTCGAGCGTGGTGTCTACGGCCGCGGGGTCACTGCCCACCACCGTCTCGGCGATCTCCACCACGAGCTGCGCCGCCCGCGCGACACTCTCACCCGTGCCCTCATCCGTCCACGCACGGCTGCTCCAGCGGATCCACTCGCGCCCGTCCAGCTGCGCAATGGTCACCGCGGCCTCGTTCAACGCCTCGAGAAAGGCTGGTGCCGACAGCGACGCCACCTCGGCACGCGAGCGGATGTCCTCCGAGCACATGCTGAGCGCGGTGTAAAGCTGGCCATCCTCGGCGCGCACCCAGCGACGGTCCACGTCCAGCACGATCACGTCGGCGCCGAGCACACTGGAGAGCATGGTTTCCAGAATGGTGTGCGTCTTTACCGAGCCGTCGCGGAATGTGAGCGCGTCGAGCGCCGCATACTCGTGTTGCGCCCACGGGTGCTCGGTCACGGTGTCGCCCGCCGCGGCGCGCTGCTGAAACTCGGCGAACAGCGCGGCCAGATGCGTGGGCGGGCCGAGGACGACGGTCAGCTCGGTGAGGTCGTACGGGGTGCGGTCCATCGGCGAAAGATGACCTCGCGGCTGGGACGACGCAGCGCGATAATTACCCGGGTATATTGACACCGTATTATTATCCGGATAGAATTGAATCATACCCCCTGCCCGGAACTGCCAATGGATCGCAAAGAGCTCACTCGCGCCTACAAGGAATCGCGCCGCCCGATGGGCGTGTACTGCGTACGCAACCTCGAGACCGGTGAGGCACTGATCGGACGCTCCGTCGACCTGCAGGCCGTCCTGAACCGCGAACGGACCTCGCTGCGCTTTGGCGGGCATGCCAACCGGCGATTGCAGCAAGACTGGAACGCGCGCGGCGCCGACGCCTTCGTGTTCGAAGTGCTCGACACCCTGGCCTGGCCGGAGAACACGCCCGACTTCGATCCGACCGACGATCTGGTGCTGCTGGAAACCATGTGGCGCGAACGCATGCAGCCCGACGGTCACGGCAGCTACAGCACGCGAGCATCGGCGGGGCGCCCATGAGTGCTCCCGAAACATCGCCGATGAATTCGCCGATGGATTCGCCGATGGATTCACCGATGGTCACGGCATTCCGCGGACACGAGTTGCTGGCGGCGGGTGCACTGCGCGACGTCGCGCGGGTGGTGTGGCGTGCGGTGAAGAACGCCGAACCGCATCATGGCGCGGTGTTGGTGTTCGACGATGCAACGGGTCGGGTGATCGATCTCGAGATGCGCGGCGACGAGGCGCGCATGCTGGCGCATCTCGACGCGATGCTGCGCGCGAATCCTGTCGCGCGTGCAGACCACGCGGTCGCCGCTGACACGGTCCCCCGCCCGCGTGGACGTCCCAAGCTTGGTGTGGTGGCGCGCGAGATCACGCTGTTGCCACGGCATTGGGAGTGGCTCGCCACGCAGCCCGGTGGCGCATCGGTGGCGATCCGCAAACTCGTGGATGCCGCGCGTCGCGCTCCGTCGGACGACGAGCGTACGAAGGCCGCGCGCGACGTGGCCTATCGCTTCATGAACGCCATGGCCGGCGACCTGAGCCAGTTCGAGGAAGTGATCCGCGCGTTGTACCGCGGCGACGAAGGGCGCGTGCGCGACCTCATGCACGAGTGGCCGCAGGACATCCGCGCGTACTCGGCGCGGTTGGCGTTTCCAGAGACGTCGATGGGCGAGCGCACACCATGACCGCACGAAAGCAGCTCATCGAGCAGTTCTTTCGCGACGTGTGGAACGCCGGCGACGCGACGGCGTGCGAGAACTACCTCGCGCCGACGTACACCATTTATCACGATCCCGGTGATCCGTGGGCCGGGCAGACGCTCGATCTCGCGGGCTTTCAACACCGACTCCACGTGTCGCGTGCGCCCTTTCCGGATCAGACGTTCGTGATTCGTGGTCTGTTCGAAGACGGGGACTCGGTCGTCGTGACCTGGGACTGGCACGCCACGCACACCGGCGACATTCCCGGATTTCCGGCGACGGGTGCACGCACGACCATGTCAGGCATGACGGAGTACCGTTTCACCGATGACCGACTCAGTGGCCACTGGCAGGTGGTGGACCGACTGAGTCTGTATCAGCAACTGCAAGCGCATCGGCGCTGATCGTGCGCGGTTGCGGCGCACCGGCACCACGGAACGCGCAGTCCGGCAGTACCACCAAGCCCGCCATCACTGGCGGGCTTGGTGTTTTTCACTCAGTTTTACTCCTGCAAGTCCACGTCGTTGATCGTCTTCCCGCTCACACGAATCGCGAGTCGACGCGCCGGCAGGATGACATTCCACGAGGCGGAGTTGGTCGAACTTTCCTCGCTGCCGCTCTCCGTCGAATTACTGTTGGTCCGCGACGCGTGGATGTTTCCGGTCACGGAGATCTTCGCGAACAGACCCGCCAGCAATCCGCTTTCCCCGCTCGACTCGATCGACGACCCGAACTCCGTCGCGATCGCCTTCGTGATCGCTTCACTCTCTGTCGCCGTATCCGAGGTCTGGATCGTCCGCGTCTTCCGGCGCTGGATCACTTCGATGGTGAGATTCGGTCCGGTACCGACCGTGAGCGGCTGCACGATGAAGTGCCAGTAGTTCGACGCATCTTCCCCGAACGACACGCCGGTGATGAACGGGTTGCCGCGAAGATTGAACAGTTGCTCGCCCGACCCATCGAGCGTGACCGGCAGCGTGGCAATGCCCGCCACCGATGTCTCGAAGGTCTCCTCGATGAGTGAACCGAAGTTGAGCACGAAGGTGCCGACCATCGGTCGCTCTTCCATGTCTTTCATGACGAGCGTGAGCCGGTATTTCCGCTTGCCCCGGCGAGGCGTGGCACTCGGTGTCGGCTTTGTGGTGCCCTGACCTTTGCGCACCCGGTCTTCCGTCATCACCTTCGCCTGCTCCTCATCCACTCGATCGGCCTGGCGGGCCGCGTCGATCGCCTCCACATCCTTTGCCGTCTCTTCGCGCTCCTTCGCGGGATCCGGATCGAGCGTCTTCTTGACGATCGCCTTGGTGTCGTCGTTCGAGAGCGAGCCGCTCTTCTGCGACTCACGCGCGAGTTGAATCGTGGCCGCGGCCTTCGCCAGTTCAGCCGCCTCCTTGCCGAAGCTCTGCGCGGTGTCGAGCGTCTTCTGATACGTGGCCAGCGCGTTCAGTTGGTTCTGGTTCAGACCCGTCAGATCACGGAAGGCGTCGCCCTTGCCGAGTTGATCGAGCAGGCGCCCGAGTCCCGACGGATCGGGCAGCGTGGGCGCGTTCTGGATGTTCACCACTGGATTCGGGAAATCTTTCGGCTGCAGGTTGCCCGGATCAGCGCGACGCGTGTCGGTGTTGAGCGGCAGGATCTGCGTATTCGGGCTGTCGGGAATCGGAGACTCCTCCCACCGCCAGAAACGTCCCTCGTCCTTCTCTTCGCAGGAGTTGCACTTGCCCATCACCGCTTCCGCGTAGATGCCCTTGGTCGGCATGCTGATGCGCATCGGATCGGGTTCGTCGTGGTAGTACTGCGCGAACAGATCGAACGTCTCATCGATGGTGGGATCGAGCTGGTAACCCGGTGCCACGGGCATGATCAGCGAGTTGCCGGCGATGCCGATCACGCGATTCTCCACCACCGACGCCACGCTCCGACCACCAGCCTTGCCCGGCGCGATGATGCCGTCCAGCAGCATGAATCGCCGCTCCGGTGTCATGTCGAAGAACAGGCACTTGTGGTAGTACTCGAGGTTCTCGTTGAGGTGGTGCAGCAGACCGTTGGCTGCGTTCACATCCTCGCCGCGCGGGTTGCGCAGCTCGTCGCGGGTGAGCGGCGTCGGCATGTACGCCCCGTCGTTGCCGGCGAAGATGTCGTTCTCGATGCGCGCATCGAACAACGTGCCCGCGATATTCTCGCTCCGGTAGCGCAGACTCCCTGAGCGCAGCCGGATCTTCATGTACTTGTCCTGGAACTGCGAGAGGCTCGAGGCGGCCTGCGCCGACAGCTTGGTCAGATCGAGTCGGATGTTGATCGCGTTGATCTGATCGCGCGGGATATTCGTCGGAGTCGCGGCGCTCTGTCGCATGGAGACGCGCAGCGTCGCGTTCTGACGGAACCGGGTCAGCAGCGTGAGATCGAGCTTGAGATCCACGCCCTTGTCGGTCTCCACGGTGAAGGCATCGAGCAGATACTCGACAGCCCGCGGTCCCACATGCTCGGCCAGCTCCGTATCCGTGATCGTGCGATCGCGGAACCGGTCGAGGGAGATCCCGAATATGGTGAAGAACGCGACGATGTCGTCGTCGATCTTGACCTGATTGGTGTTGAAGAAGAAGAACTCCAGGAGCAGCTCGCCGGTGAACGACGCGATCGCCTGCTCCGCGAAATTCTTGCGCGGAAATCCGATGCTGTCGTAGTAGTTCTCGAACGCGCTTTCCTTTTCATTCTGGATGCGTGCGATGGCATCGAAGCCGGGCCGCAGCTCGCGACGGAACAGGTGCGATTCGAGCGAGTTGCGCCAGCGCAGGCACTTGGCGAGGTCGAACGGTGCCATCTGCAATGGCACGAACAGGCACTCCTGCACGCCCGCAAGCCGGTTGCGCACCGTGAAGTGACGCAGCACCTCGAAGTACTGGATCGTGATCGCGTGACAGTGGTTGTAGTTGGCGACCGATTCGGCCGTGGCCTGCACCCGCTCACCCTGACTCACCGTCTGCACCACCGTCGAGCGCTGCGACCGCACCACACTGGCCGCTTGCGACGTGCGATCGGCGATGCTTTGCAAACTGTTGGCCGTGCTCTCGCGGGTGGAGCTTTGGCTGGCGGATGATCCACTCGAGCTCTTGCCGCCGCTGATCCCAAGCAAGGCGCCGAACGTACCGCCGTTGAACACTCCCATCACGGCGCCACCCAACCCGAAGCCGATGCCACCGGTGGTCGCTTTCGAATTGCCGCGGATGTTCTCCGTCAGAGTGCCACTCACCACTTCGCTGATGTCGCGGTCGCGTACGAGGCTGTTGTTCAACGACTCCTCGTAGTCGAGCGACTGCGAGTTGGCGGCACTCTCGCGACGTTCCCAGTCGAGCACCGCGATCTGCTTCTTCTGACCGGGAGCGAGTGGCAGCGAGTACACGATGTCCCCGATGGAGTAGCCATCGGGCATCCATTCCTGTTTGAAGTGCAGCAGGTGTCCGTGCGCGATGCTGGCGGCCTGATAGATCGTGGGCTCGTCGTCCCAATCGATCTGGTTGCGCTGGCTCAGGTGCATGCGCCCCTTGAACACCGCCTTGTCGTTGCCGCGAATCACCGTTTGCACCCGGTGCTCCACCAGCAGTCGATCGAGCAGATCACGGTCGAATGGGGCACGGGTCGCCGCCGACACGGCGCTTCCGGAAGTGCGGGCCATGGACGCGATCGTCGCGACCGGCTGTGCCGTCAGTGGCTGCGCCACCGCCGTGATCGGCTGCGCACGAAGCGTCATCGCTTTGGGCTGCACGCTGGTGATGGCGTGGAACTTCCGGAACACGCTGAAGGGCACGCGCCCCGGCACGCCGTAGATATCCTGCAGGTCGATCTCGCGTTCTTCCTCGAGGACGTCGGCGATGATCGAGGGTTCGCTGGTGCGCACGACGGTGTAATAGCTGAACTCCTCGAGCACCTTCTTCACATGGAAGTTCAGGTCCGTGCAACCGCCGTCCTTGCAGTGACAGTCATCCTCGTCGTCGCCGTCGCCGTTCTCCACGGGGGCGGACAGATCGATGATCAGAATGACGCGGTCGGGGAGCATCGAACGCGGGGGCGTGTCGATGGTTTCCGGCGTGACCACCAGCCTAACCGGCTGCTCGGATGAGAAGCCCTCATGCGTGATGAGCGCCTTGGCGGCCGTCACGCGCGTCATGTCGCCCGCATCATCGAACAGGATCGGACTGGTGACGAAGTACCCGTTGGTTTCGGTGCGCGCGAACGCCACCGGCGCGAAGTCCGGCGTCGCGCCATCGGCCTGCATCGCGGTGGCGGCAAAGATGACGACCTGATAGCCGTCCATCTTCGCATCGGGGCGATTCGAAATCACCCTGCCGCGTATCGGGTACGTGGCGCTTACGTCGGGATTCTCCGGGTGTACCGGACGCTCGACCTGCACGTCGATCGTCTGATTGCGGAGTGATGACACCGCCACGTCGATCGGACCGTCCGTGAGCTCCGCGTTCGTCGACTGCAACCGGATGCTGGCGTGCTCTCCCCGCGCGGTGTTGACACGCAGCGCAATCACACTGTCTTTCAGAATGTCATTGAGATCGAAATCCACGATCACCGTGCGGGAATCTTCGATCGGATACGACTGCTCGATACGGAACCCGTCGGCGTTCGTCGTGGCCACGATGAGCTGATAGCCGTAGAAGAATGCGTCGTTGCCGATCGGTGTGAAGCGGTACTCGACGGTCTTGATGTTCTTCACGACCACGACCGTCGTGCCGAAGTCCACCGCCTCCGCGACGATGTTGAGATCCGCTGCGGGAATGTTAAGCAACGTGAGGTCTTCGATGCCACGGAACGACATCCCTTTGCGGAGGGCGCGCTCGAGTGTGGCAATGGCGGTTGGCGTCACGTTCTGATCGCCGAGCAAGCGCTTTACATCTCTGAACCTCGAGACATCGTTAATGTTGGGCTTCACGGTTGGGCCTCACGCAGAAGATTGGTGATCACAACGCAACGGGTGCCGATTATCATCTGCACCGATGGCAATTGCGAGCGAAGTCTTCTGTGCGAGCTGTGAAGTGTGCGCTGTGTCACATGCGCATGACGATTACGTCACGACGGTTGGCAGCGAAGCCAACAATTGTATGAGGCGCCCGAGATTCACCGGCTTCACGATGTGGTGATCGAAGCCGGCCTCCGTCGACCGTTGCTTCGCGTCGTCTTGTCCCCAGCCAGTCAGTGCGATGAGCACAGCCCGCTTTGCCCACGGCTGCTCGCGGATACGGCGACCCGCGTCGTGGCCGTTCAACTTCGGCATGCCGATGTCGAGCACGATCACATCCGGGAGGAACGTCTCTGCCAGTTCTACCGCCGCCACGCCGTCGCCGACGGTGCGTACCTCGTGACCGAGATGCGTGAGCAGCATCGCCAGACTCTGCGCCGCGTCGTCGTTGTCGTCGGCCACCAGAATGCGGTGCCGTACCGACACTCCGGACGGCTCGAGTCGTTCGGTTGGTGGTGACGCCTCCGCTTCGACCGACAGGGCTATCGGGAGAGACACGACGAACTCGCTGCCGTTACCGAGACCGCCGCTGCGCGCTTCGACGCGGCCGCCGTGCATCTCGACGAGCTGCTTCACCAGCGAGAGGCCGATTCCCAGACCACCCTGCGATTTCTCGAGTGACTGATCCACTTGCGAGAACATCTGAAACACGTAGAGCAGCATGTCGGGGGCAAGCCCGATGCCCGAATCCTCGACGCGCACCACCGCGTCGCTTCCCTGGATCTCCGCGCTGAGCCGGATCTGCCCTCCCCGCTCACTGAACTTTGCCGCGTTGTTGAGCAGGTTCGCGAACACCTGACCGAGTCGGGTCATATCGGCATCCACGAACACCGGCTGCGGCGGCATCGTCACCGCGAGCTCGTGGCCGCCGGCGTCGATGAGCGTGCGACTGATCTCGACCGCGCTGTGCAGTGCAGCGGCCAGGTCGATCCGCTGCATGCGCAGCTGGAGTTTGCCCCCGCTGATGCGGCTCACGTCAAGCAGATCGTCCACCAGATGCACCAGCTGCGCGACCTGCCGTTCCATCATGGTGCGCGCCTCTTCAGTGACCTCCCCGGTGCCGTTCGCGAGCCCCAGTAGGCGCAGCCCGTTGCGGAGCGGGGCCAGCGGATTGCGGAGTTCGTGCGCCAATGTGGCGAGAAACTCGTCTTTCCTCCGTCCCGCATCAGCAACCTCACCTGCCAACCGGCGCAGCTCCTCCTCGGCGCTCACGCGCTCGGTGATGTCCTCGGCCGACATGAGAATTCCACCGATCGCGCCTGTCAGATCGTGCCACGGGATCGCTTCCCATTTGGTCCAGCGCTCTCGGCCGTCGGCGCGCTGGGAACGATCACCATCGGAAAACATCTTCTCGCCGGCCAGCACCCGATGATGAATCGGCGCCCAAGCCTCTTGCAGCTCCGGCAGCAGCTCATAGTGCGAGCGGCCGGTGATGTCACCGGTCAATCCGTAGTCCTGCTGCCATCGGCCACTCGCGCAGAGGTAGCGCATCTCCCGGTCGAACTGCGCCACGGCGGCCGGCGCGTTCTGTACGAACAGTCGGAGCACCTGCTCGCTGGCCCGCAGCGCATCATTCACGCGCTGTCGATCACGCGTCATGGCGAAGCGTTCCACGGCGCTTTCAATCGCGCGCGTGAGACTCTCAGGCGATGCCCAGATCTTGCCGATGAACTCCTGCGCGCCGGCGACGATCGCCTGCGGACCACTCTCGGCCACACCCGTGAGCACCACGACGGGACAGACGGGCAACAGGTTGCCGCCACGCAGCTCGGCGATCAGCTCGAGCGCGTTCATGTCCGGCAGCTTGAAGTCGAGAAGAATGCAGTCCGGCAGATCGGTCATCTCGCGTAGTGCGCGGAGAGCTGCCTCGCCCGTTTCGGCCTCGGTGAACCGGTAGCGACGCGACGAGCCGCGCAGCAACATCTGCCGCGCATCGGCGAGATCTTCTGGTGAATCCTCGATACACAGCACGTGAAAGGCTGACGCGGTCACGTCGATACCGCGGGGCCGAGCGTGAAGTTGAACGTCGTGCCGTTGCCGGGCGTCGAATCCAGCCACACCCGGCCGTGATGCTGCTCGACCAGGCGCTGCACGATGGCGAGCCCCGCACCCGAGCCCCCGCCATACGTGGTGCGACCATGCAGACGCTTGAACACCTTGAAGATGATGTCGAAATGACGCGCTTCGATCCCGATGCCGTTGTCTCGCACGAAGAACACGGGCCCCAGCAAGTCGTCGGCACGCCACCCGATTTCGATATCGCGCGGCGAACGCTCGTTGTACTTCATGGCATTGGTGAGGAGGTTCACGAAGATCTCCCGCACGCGCATCCGGTCGCACTCCACATCGGGAAGCGGATGTGGACGGCGAATCGTGGTGGGCACTTCCTGACGGCGTGCCGCGACCATCTCCAACGCCTCGTCCACCACTTCGTTCAGATCAACGGTGTCGAACTCCAGCGTGGCCCGTCCCACGCGAGAGAAGTGCAGCAACGAATCGAGCAGCGAGTCCATCCGCTGCGTGAGTCGCATCAGGCCATCGAGCCGTATACGCGCTTCGTCGTCCTCCGACACCGCGCTCTCCAGCAGCTGGTGCGCGTACCTGGAGATACCCCGTAACGGCTCCTTCAGGTCATGGCTCGCCACATACGCGAACGCGTCGAGTTCGTCGTTGCTGCGTGTGAGGTCGACGTTCAACTCTGCCAGATGATCGGCGCGGCTCACGACGAGTTCCATGATGAGCACGCGCAACCGCAGCGCCGCTTCGACCTCCACACGCTTCCACGGCACCGCGCGGTCCTTCACCGACTCGGTGAAGAGTTCGAATGACGTTCGTGGTGTGAGCCGTGGACCATGCGGGCCCGTCGTGATCGGCTTGGCATGGGGATCACCGCCCCACTGTACTGTCTGCATCGTTTCCGGGCGAAACCAGCTGATCAGGCTCCCCTTGTTCCGTGCGAGCGGCAGCGCCAGCACGCCGCTCGCGATAGTCGCGAACTCTGCACCTGGCGGGTAGTCGAGTACCAGCGAGTCGGTAGCGAAGACCGGCCGCGTCGACGACCGGAACTCCGGCCGGGTATCGAGCCACAGCTTCAGATCGGCGAGCTGCGCGTCCGACGGCGTCTCACCGACTGACCACCATCGATTGCTATGGAAGACCGACGCGCCCGTGGCGTGCATCGCAGCGAGCAGGTCCGGCGTACCCAACGTCAGCGACGCGAGTCCCGCGTCATGCGCGGCGTGACCCACGAGCTGGTTGTGGACTTCTTCCAACTGCAGCCGATACGCCAGCGACTCGCGTTGCTCGACCGCGCGCAACTGGAGCGACGCGACCTGCGCGACGAACTCGCAGGCCGCCCGCATCTGATACGGGAACGACGTCGGCGAAAGATGATGGCAGGCGATCAACCCCCAGAGTTCGCCGTCGACCAGCAACGAGAGCGTCAGCGATGCTGCGACGCCCATGTTCTGCAGATACTCGGTGTACATCACCGACGCGCCGCGCAACGCGCAGTGCGTCATGGTGAGCGGCCGGTGCGTATCGGGATTCATCAGCGGCACGAGTTCCATCACCGGCGCGGCAGCGTCGGGCAGCGGACGTACCCAGATCTTCTTGAACACTTCGCGCGCCGGCCGGGGGATGTCTTCAGCGGGATAGTGAAGTCCGAGCCATGGGTTCAGGTCGTCGCGCTTGCTCTCACCGATGACTTCACCGTGGAAGTCCGGATGAAATCGATAGATCATCACGCGATCGAGGCCCGTCAGCGTGCGGACTTCCTCGGTCACCATGCGGGAGAAGTCGACGAGCGTGTCTGCCGCGTGCATCCGCGCGACGGATTTCTTCACCAGCGCGTAGTAGTCGGGTGCTGCCGCCGCCGCGCCCGCCGTCGGCTCGCACTCCAGCACGGCGAGTCCGTCCACGGTGTGCAGTGACAGATCGAGCGCCACGGTATGGTCACGTGCCGGCAGCGTGAACAGGTACATTGGATTGCGCTCGATCGGCTCTCTGTCCAGACACTCGCGCAGCCGTCGCTCGCCTTCAGCGGCGACGACGGTCCGAATCGACTTGCCCAGCAGTTCGTCCGGCGTCAGCCCGAGATGCGCAGACGAGTTCTCGCTCACCTGCAGGATCGTGAGATCGCTCACCCGCAACACGAGCACAGCGCCGTGTGCCTGACTGCACCCCGGCGTCTGCACCGGTTCGCTGTCGCAGTTCGTGAGCGACACGCCGTGGCGTTTGATGCTGTAGGCGCCGTCGGCCCACGGCAGGGTCTCCATCTCGGCGGATGATGGCATGAGTGCAGGACCTATTCGGGAGAGGAGGCAGCTGCGACCCAGCGGCCCAGCGATTGGAACGTGGCGTTCGCGCTGGCGACGATGGCGTCGTCCTGGTCGACGCGCTCGGCCATTGTAGACAGAAACGCACCCGTGGCTTTCCATTGGCTCCCGGTTGCAGCGCCATAACCACTGAAGAACCGCGCGCCGTAGTCCGTCGTCGAGCCGAGACTCGCCTGCAGCTGGCGGGCAATGATCTGTCCGCCCAGCGTGGCCCCCTCAATCACGTAAAGGCACCCGAGTACCTCTGCCAGCGTCGAGACGGGTGGCAGTGCGTCACACTGCGCCGCGCGCCGCAGACTGTCCGGCGTTTCGCCGGCATCGTACAAGTCCTGCTCCAGCTGCGGTGTTTTCAACCGTTCGCGGTAGTCGAACTCCGGTTGCGGCTGTAACGGACCACTGAGCAGGCATTGTTCGAGCGGCGCATAGAATCCCAGGAAGCGAAGCAGCAGCCCGTGGTATGTGGCACGCGTGAGCCGTGACTCGTGCAAGGGGAGTTGCGCCTCCATCATCGCATGCTGTTCAGCCGTCTCGACACGCAGTCGTGTGAGCAACGGAGCGCGCACCGACCGCACAGGTGCGGACGACGAAGGAACTTCGAGATGCATGGACGTCTGCCGGCGGCACGTGAGCGGTGAACCGACGATTCACATCGGTGTGGGGCACGTGCGCTTCTATGTGCGCCGGGGGCTCCGGCGGAGAAGCTGAGAGAGGAATGAAACGCAGCGCCGACAAGGGCGCGCGTGGCGGCGACTTCCTCGCCGGGAAATATACGTACGTCGAGCCTGTGCGACCCCACAGGCGTCGCCGCATTGTGCGAATTCGCCCCTAATCGCCCCCTGATGCCACTCCGGCGGCTACGGTGCCGCGCGCTTACTCCGGGGCCGGTCGAAGAAATCGAACATCGCTGCGAAGTTCGGCTCCACCACATTGATGTGATTCCCGCCCGCCACTTCGATGTACTGCACATCGGCGCCGACGTTCTTGAGCGCCGCCACCATGACGCGGGAGCCGCCCACCGGAACCGTGGGATCGGCATCACCGTGCACCACGAACTGCGGAATGCCGCCGATCGTCTTCGCCGTCGACGCCACACCGAAGCCTGAGAACACACCCAGCGCCGACCACTGCGTCGGCGTCTTCGCGGCAATCGCCCACGTGCCGATTGCACCCATCGAGTGACCCACGAGATAGATGCGCGTGCTGTCAACGGCGTATTGCTTGCGCACCGCGGCCAGTACCAGCATCACGTCCTGCTCACTCAGCGTGCGCGAGCGAACGGCGGCCGGATCATTCCCACCACCGAGCGCCACGCCGTAGCCGCCGTCCACCCGATATCCCAGCGGTGCCGCCACGATGTAGCCACGCTGCTCGGCCAGCTTCGGCAACGTGCCGCCGTACGCTTCGAAGAACGAGTCTTCGGTGGCACCCAGGCCGTGCAGCGCGATGATCAGCGGCATTGGCTTCTTCGCGGCGTACGCCTTGGGAATGTAGAGACGGTATGGCATGATCTCGTCGGCCGCTTCCAGACGGTAGTGCCGCTTGAGATCGCCGGTCCGGCCGGCCCACGGGTTCCTGCCCGCCGTCACCGACTTGAGCAGCGACTCCGCTGCGGCGAAGTCACGCGCGGCGTTGAACGTGCCGAGCGCGACACGGCTGGCGTTCACGGTGCGCATGCGATCGATGGGAAAGAGCAGGTCCGAGCGCAACGGTTCCGGCGCCTTGGCCGCCGCCGCTTCGAGCCGCTTTACCGACAGGTCGAGTCCGTTGCGCACCACGATGCTCACGTTGGCCGTGCCGAGCGTGCGCGCGCTGTCCGACATCTCGACCGTCACGACATACGAACCATCGGGCACGTTCTTCAGATCGGCGTTGATGGGGAACGGCGAATCGCGCAGGTCGCGCGGCACCCCATCGAACACGCCGATCTCTTTCACGACCGTGAGAGGTGCACGCGGATTCGCCGCATCACGCTGGCGCAGCGCCACGCGCGCCGTGAGCGGTCGCTCCAGCGCGATGGAGGGCGAGAAGCTCTGCTCGAGACGCATGGTCCATTGCCGCGCCGGGTCGACGATCAGACGGTCGGAGCGCACCACCATCGAACTCGCAAACTCCGCTTCCGGTGTCCACGGACGCTTCTGCAACAGCGCAATCGAGTGCGCGTAGAGCCGCCGCAATTCCGACGTGCGGCCATACTTCGAGGCGCTGGCGATGAGCACGTCGAGCGAGTCGAGCTGCGCCTTGACCTCACCGGTGGGCTTGGCCGTGTTCCGGAGCGTCGTGTTCGTAACGCTGAGCGACAGAATCCCGGTCTGCGCCTGGGCGTGCATCCGCGCCGGCGCGGCCGCGACGAGCAGCGAGGTCAGCAGCGGCGCGAACCGTTGCAGGGAAGTCGTGAAGCATGGTGGTGTGTACATGCGAAGAACCTGCCGTCCGCGACCGCTGCTTGTCCAGCCGCGACGCGATGATCCATTCCGCGACCACCACGTTGATCACCCAGCCGGCGCCCATGAGAATCGCCCGCGCGGTCTCACCCGGCCAGTGATCGACCAGCAGGAACCACGGTAGGTGCGTGAACACCTGCGTCCCGGCGCCGAGGCCGATGGCGTACGCCCGCAACATCCAGTCGCCGTGCGCCACGAACGCCCGGCGTCGAATCGCGATGATGGACAGCACAATGCACAACACCATCGCGCCGCCGAAGAACAGGCGCTCCGCGTACACCATCCAGCCATCGCCTGCGGGCCACGGATACCACAGCGTCATCCAGAGCCCTGAGATCGCCGCCACCAGTCCGCTCACCACGAGAACGCGCCCCGCCTGTCGGTGCCAGTTCCGGTAGCGTCGACGCAGACCGTCGGAGAACTGAAACGCGCCGAGTATGCTGAAGACGACGGCGCTGACGATGTGCAGCGCGATGGGGTACGGCGCGGTGAAGAAGCGCGCGTTCGCTGCGGTGATGTCGGCGCCTCGCGCGAGTTCTGCCAGACGTGCCGTGCCGGCGACGGAGGGCACGAGACTCAAGCCGACCAGTGCGGCGGGGACCAGCCACTCCGATTTCGTCCACTTCATGGGAGGCTCCGGTGAAAGTTCAGTGCTGGAGGGTCACTGCTGCGCGCGGCGCTTCTTGAAATGCAGTCCGGCGCTGATCACCAGATCGTTGCGTGTGGCCGACGCGCCGCCGCCGAGCATGGGTGTGAACCGCGATGCGTAGTCCCGCGCCTCGAGACGCACGCCGACGCGTCCAACGCCGACGTCGCCACCGACCGCGAGATACGCAGCGGGATGGTTCGTCGAGTGGATCGCCGATGTGCGATAGTGGTAGCTGCGCACACCGGCGCCGGTACCGGCGAACAGGCGTAAGCGCACCGCATCGCCTGGCGACCATTCCTTCGTCTCGAGCTCCAGGCCCACGTCGGAGTTGAACACATCGAGCTTGGCGCGATCGGCTGCCTGCAGGGCGCGACTGCGCGCCCAGCTGAAAGTGCCGGTAATCGCCAGCGATGGACGGACACGCCACGACAGGCCAGCAGCGCTCAACTGCGCATCCTTGATCGCGCTGCGCTGTGCGCCCGTTGCCACCAGCGCGCCGCTCGTGAAGCGCACCGTCCATGGTCTGGCCGATGGCGTCGACGGCTGCACCGTCTCCTGCGCGTTCGACGTATGCAATGGCAGCAACAGGAGACCGAACGCAGTAGCAACATGGCGTACGGTGCGCGACGCGAGAGAGACAGCTGATACGTTAGACATGTTCCGCTCCAGAGAGGTGGTTTCGTGCACCAACGGTGAGTGCGACAACAATCACCAGCGCCGCGAGGGCGTAGGTGCCCTGCATGCCAGTGCGGACAGCAAGCGCATGCGCGCGCGTGAGGTCGCTGCTTCGCGAGGCGAGTGCGAACACGGCCCCCATGACGGCCGCCCCCGTGATGAGACCGAGATTGCGCGAGAGGTTGAGCAAGCCCGATGTCACGCCACGCAGCGCCGCGCCGGCGCCCGACATCACGACCGTGTTGTTGGCCGTTTGAAACAGTCCGTATCCGGCGGTCATGATCGCGATCGGACCCAGATAGCCCGGCAGTCCGTATGACGCCGGCAGGATCGCGAGCAACAGCGAACCGGCGGCGATGCCGACGAGTCCCAGCAGCGACGTGCGTGGTGCGCCGATCGCGTCGGCAAGGCGGCCCGACGGCACGCCGATCGCCGCGGTCACGATGGGACCGACCGACATCGCGAACCCCACCGACGTGGCGCTGAGCGCCAGGGAACGCGAGAGATAGAACGGGCCGACCACCAGCGTCGACATCATCACCGTCGACACCAGCACGTTCATGGCGAGACTCGACCGGCGCACGCGGTCGCGGAACATCACGAGCTGGATGAGCGGCGACGCGACGATCGATTCGACGTGCACGAACAGCGTGAGTCCGCACACCGCCACGGCGAGCAGCAGCGCGTTCACCGCGCCCAGGTGGCCGCGTCCGATGGTGACAGCCAGGGCATACGCCGCGAGGGTGATCGCCATCAGCACCGTGCCGGCGACGTCGAAGCGCTGACGCTTTGCACCCGCGTGTCGATCATCGGCGATGGAGCGGGCCGGCAGGTAACGATACGCGAGTATCAGCGCGGTGATGCCGAGCGGCACGTTCAGCATGAACAGCGCGCGCCAGCTGAACCACGCGATAAGGAGTCCGCCCACACTCGGCCCGGCCGCCGTGCCGATGGCGGACATCGTGCCGAGCAATCCCATCGCCCGTGCCGTTTGCGCAGCCGGTACGGCCTCGCCGATGAACGCGTGCGTGAGCGCCATCATGATGGCCGCACCCACGCCCTGCACGGCGCGGGCGGCGATGAGTTGACCGAGCGTCTCGGCCAGCCCACAGAGCACCGACGCGACGGTGAACAGCGCGAGTCCGGCCAGCAACAGGCGACGACGACCGATGATATCGCCAAGACGGCCCGCGCTCACGATGAGCGTCGTGATGGCCAGTAGATAGGCCAGCACGATCCACTGCACGCCCTGAAACGATGCGTTGAACGCCTGCGCCATGCTCGGCAACCCGACGTTGGCGATGCTGGTGCCAAGCGATGACAGCAGCATCGACAACGACAGCGCCGCCAACACTCCACGCATGGAGCGCATGGGCGCACGGTCAGCGGTGGGTACGGCAGAGTCCACCTACGCCGTCCTCGCGGCGGATGGGTTGATGAAGGTGCGGAATCGTTGCTGCACCACGGGAATCACCCCCCACACCATGGCGGCGACCATGGCCGGCGCCACCAGGAGCGTGCGCTGCCAGATGGACCAGCCCGATGTGAAGGGAACGACGACGTACAGGATGGCGGTGATGGTCGGGTAGGCCCCGAGCAACACGAGCAGCGCGAAGCGCGGCCGGGAGAATTGAGTGGGTGCGTTGGTGTGTGTCATGGACGAACCATTCACTTTTCGTGACATGGCGGAAAGCGCATGTATTGCACACAATTAGTGCATCAAACGCCATGTATTCCCATGCACTCTCAGGGCTCGCTGCCATGACGGCTCCCGACTTCAATCTCCTGCTCACGCTCGACGTGCTGCTCACCGAGCGCAGCGTCGCCCGCGCCGCTGACCGCCTGGCGCTCAGCCCCTCGGCCATGAGCCGCGCCCTCGCGCGACTGCGCGACGCGACTGGCGATCCCTTGCTGGTGCGCGCCGGGCAACGACTCGTGCCCACACCGCGCGCGCTCGAGTTGCGCGATCAGGTGCGGCACTTGGTCGACGAGGTCGGCGCGGTGCTGCGTCCGGCCGAGGCGGTGAGCCCCGCCCGTCTGGCGCGCACCTTTACCCTGCGCACGAGTGAAGGCTTCGTGGAGAACTTCGGCGCCGCATTGCTGCGCTGCGTGCATCGCGACGCGCCCCACGTGCGGCTGCGTTTTCTGCCCAAGGCCAACAAGGACAGCACGCCGCTGCGAGACGGAACCGTTGACCTCGAGACCGGCGTGGTCGAGGCGAACACCAGTCCCGAGTTGCGCGCGCAGGCCCTGATCCGCGATCGCTACGTGGGCGTCGTGCGGAAGGGCCATCCACTCAGCAAGGGAAAGATCACGCCGCACCGCTACGCCACCGGCCAGCATATCTCCGTGTTCCGCGGTGGACTCGACGACGATCCCATCGACGAGGCGCTGGCGGCGTTCAACGTGAAGCGGGAAGTCGTGGTCGCGATCGTTGGCGGCTTCTCCTCGGCGCTCGCGGTGGCTCGCGCGTCGGATCTCATTGTCACGGTGCCGGAGCATCACTCGGGCACGCTGCGCGCCGGCATGCACACCTTTCCGCTGCCGTTTTCGACCAAGCCGTTCACGATCTCGCTGCTCTGGCATCCGAGGCTGGATGCCGATCCGGCGCATCGCTGGCTGCGCGGGTGGGTGAAGGAGGCGTGCGCGGCCAAGGGGGCATAAAGTGGCATGAGGGACTTTGGCCGGGCAGTGCGCGTGAAGAGAGACGCCGTTCTCGCTCTCCGCATTCGCCCTCCGACGTTCCGGGTACCTCATGTCACGCATCGCGTGTCACCTGTCTGCTCGCACGCGCGCCGTTCGCGCCCTGCTCTCCGCTGTCAGCACCGTGCTCCTGATCGCAGGCTGTGGCGGGGGAGGCGACAGCGGTCCGGGCATCACCCCACCGCCGGTGATCACCCCGGTTGTCGGCCCCCCGGCCTCCGTGACCGTAGCGGCGGGCGATGCCCAGGCGGGCGAGCCGCTGGCGGCGCTCGCCAGTCCCGTGATCGCGCTCGTGCGCGACAGCGCGAGCAAGCCTGTCCCGAACGTGTCGATCTCGATCGCCGTCGATTCAGGCGGAGGATCGCTCGCCACCACCACCGCCGTGACCGGTCCGGACGGGCGCGCCTCCATCACCGGATGGACGCTCGGCCCCAGCGAAGGACCGCAAACGCTGCGCATCAGTGTCGGCGCGCTCGTGACGACAGCGCGGGCTGCCGCACAGGTGCCCGCCACGACGATTCCCGTGCTCACCGTGCCGGCCGGCGGCGGCACGATCGCTATTGCGCGACCCGGCTCGCAACTGGACGGCACCGCGTTCACCATCCCCGCCGGTGCGTACACCACCGCGAAGTCGGTGAATGTGAGCTATGCGTCGTCGGCGAGCATCGCTGCCGTCGCTGGTGGTCGCGTGATCTCGCCGCTGGTGACCGTGAGCGGGCTCGAGGCGCGCGCCACGGCAGACGTGCGGCTCAGCATCCCGATTCGACTGCGCACCGGCTTCACGCCGATCGTGATCGTGAAGAACCCGACGACGAACGACGTGAGCACGCTCGACCTGCGCGACTACACGAGCTCGCGGGTCTCCGTGAGCTTCCGCGCGCTGAATGGCGCGGCGGTCGACAACTCCGTGGTCGTGATTCCGCCACTCGGTGCCGGTGCCCCCGCCGCGCGTGCGCGCAGCACGAGCGCAGTCGCCGTCGACGCACCCGCGCAGCTCTACGTCATCGAGATTCCCGACGCCGAGATCTTCAAGGATCGATTGACGGGGTTCAAGCTCGAGGAAGACGCATGGAACTTCAAAGCGATGCCAACGGTGATCGAGCCGGCCACGCAGTTCGGGATGGCGGCATCGGCGCTCTTCTATTTCACTCGCCTTAAACCGGCCGGGCAGAAATCGCTGAAGTCCGTGTTGTACTTTGGCGACGGGATCGGATGGGAGATCCCCTACACCAGTTGGCGTGCGATGCGGATGGTCTCGTTCGCATCGGCACCCGCGATCGTCGGGCGCGCCGATCGACTCGCACCCGTTGCGTCACAGGCACCCGATGCCGATTTCCGCGCGATCGCGGCGAACATGCTGATCTCCGGCGACAAGCCCGTGCCGGTGTGGGCATTGAACGACGCTGGTGATATCGCTCCGCTACTCGCGACCGCGATCGTGAACGGCCAAATCTTCGTGTACGATCCAATGGTGGGCAACGGGACCCTTGGCGTGCTGGTCTTCACGCCGGACCATCGCCTTGCGTACTACGATCAGGATGGACGCAGCACGCCAACACGCTACACGCGCGTGCTGCCAGTGTCACCGTACAACTTCTACGATGCGAACGCGCTCGCCCCGATCATCACGGGCATCAGCACGCCCACATATGGCAATGATCGGTTCCCCTCAGTCGTGCTGCGCTCAGCAGTCGACACGGTACGTCGAGGCATCGACAGCGTGTTCTTCATCGATACGCTGTCCATGTGGCTGACCTGTGATGCGTGCACGGGCAAGGGTGTCCCGCCAACGTTCAATCCGAAGCCGGCACCGGCGAACGGCGAGGTGATGCTGAGTTGGTTGTGGCGACGCGCCCTTGGTACAGATCCAGCTTCCGACTTCGTATCGGTTGCCGGCACGGAGCTGAGCAGTCTGCAGGGTGGCTTTCGCCTGAATGCCGGCCTCGCACCAACGCGTCTCAGCTCGCTGCACTTCATCGCCGTCGGCAATTGCGGGAGCTACGCCTGCTGGATCGATGCACGGCCCACGACCTTCGTATTTCGCACTACGACCGTGCTCACCGCGCCGAGTACCGCCGCCGCCCGAAGCACTGTGGCCATGTCGGTGGCGCTCACCCGGCAACCGCCGGGTGCCATCGCGGAGTGGGACTTCGATGACGGCACCCCGCGGCAAAAGACGGGCACCACGTTGAACACGACCCACGTGTATGAGCGCGATGGCACGTATCGCATCAAGGTGCGCACGTATCATCCGCGCACGGAGCAGTTGGTCGGTATCGACTCGAGCACCATCGACGTGACCGGTCGCTCGTGGGCGGCGTGGCGCTTCACGTCGTTCCAGATCAGCGTGGATGATCGCTATCGCGGGTTGCCGTACAACGGCAGCACGACCGGTGACACCCGCTGGAGCGCCTACCGCCGCAACAGGGGCAGCGGACCCTCGGAAGCCGCGTTCATCGCACGCGTACTGGCCGATAGTCTCGACTGGTTCGGCATTGCCGCCGGCACGAAGACGGGCGCACTCGTCTACGTCAACAAAGACACTGTCACGCGCAATATTCCCAACGGCACGATTGTCTATCGCGCATGGAAGGGCATGTACTATGTCGTGGACGGCCAAGTACCGGCCGCCGACCTGGTCATGCCGTATGGGCTCGATCAGTACAGTAAGGCGCTCGCGTCGCCGACACATAAGGCCGCCGAGTATACGTTCGCACCCGCGAACGCCTGCAAGAGTGCCTACAGTTCGTTCTACACAAGTGCGGGCAACCCACTCGGTACGGCGAGCAGCACCGTTGACGGATCCGTTTGGCTCAGTCTCATACAGACCGACGGCGTGGGTTCGACGGCCTCCTGGGAGCCCAGACGTGTCACGACGGCGCAGGTCTCCATGAATGGAGAGACGGCGACCGGCACGCTGCGCATTCGGTATCGACTCGACGCCGGCTGCACGTTTCCCGACGACGCCGAATCTCCCTGGACGATCACCGCCAACTTCAACGCGGTGCGGATACGATGAGCATGTGGCGCTGACGCGAATCGCCTGGCGATAGACGTCACGCGCCCCACGTCACCACGCGGTCACGGTTGTGTCGCGGTCCACGACAGTGGCCTCGTTGCAGCCTCCACCTGTGACGCCGGCGACCTACTGTGATGGCGATCGCTGCGACTCGACGTAGAGTCGCCCGCACATCGCCCACTCCGAGATCGCCATGCATTTCCGTCGTTGGTCACTCCCGCTCACCGTGGCACTCGCCACGGCGTTCACTCCCGTTGGCGCGCAGTCGCTCAGCAACATCTCGTACGTCAACGGCATCGCGATTCCCGGCAACGCGCAGGACCTCGCGGGTTCCACGTCATCGTTCAACCGGTTGGGCTTCTTCTCCGACCTGTACTACGATCGCAATCGGAACGAGTGGTGGGCGGTGTCCGATCGCGGCCCGGGCGGCGGCGTGATCTCGTACGACACGCGCATGCAGCGCTTCACGGTCGATATCGACGGCAACACCGGCGCCATCAGCAACTTTCAGGTGCAGCAAACGGTGCTCTTCAAGTCCGAAGGCGTGCCACTGAACGGACTGGCTCCGTCGCCCACGAATACGCTCGGCAACTCGTTCGATCCCGAAGGCATTGTCGTGGTGCCGCAGACCGGCAACTTCCTCGTGTCCGACGAGTACGGCCCGTCGGTGCTGGAGTTCGACCGCAGCGGCAATCTGGTGCGCCGCTTCACGGCGCCCGAGAATCTCGTGCCCAAGGTCGGCGCCACGACGGACTACGCCAGCACGCCGCCGACACTCACCGCCGGCCGCGAACCGAACCGCGGCTACGAAGGACTCGCCATCAGCCCCGATGGCAAATTCGCGTATGCCATGCTGCAGAACGGCACCGTTGACGACGGCCTGGTCGGTGGTACCCGCGGCAAGTACACGCGCATCGTGAAGTACGACATCGAGTCCGGCGAGGCCGTGGCGCAGTACGCCTACGAACTCGAGTCGTCGGGTCAGGGGCGTGGCATCTCCGCCATCGTGGCGTTGGGCGACGACAAGTTTCTCGTGCTCGAGCGCAACAACCGCGGCATCGGCACCGGCGCCACGCTGGCCTCGGCCGACAAGAACATCTTTCAGATCGACCTCTCGGGCGCCACGGACGTGACGGGCATCGACCTGCCCTCCACCGGCCCGCTGCCGCTTGGTTACAGCGCCGCGGCGAAGAGCGGGAAGGTGATCGACCTCGACGTGAACACGCTCGCCGCGCTGGGCAACAAGGTGCCCGAGAAGATGGAAGGCTTCGCCATCGGACCGATGCTGGCGGACGGCTCGTTCATGATGTTGATGGGCACCGACAACGATTACAGCGTGACGCAGAATGGTGCGGGTACGCAGTTCGATGTGTACTTCCGGTTCTCCGACAGCGATCCGCTGGCCACGTCGATCCAGTGTCCCATCGGCACGGTCACCGGTTGTACCGGCACGCTCACGGGCGACTACGCACTGGTTCCGGGCATCCTGCAGTCGTACAAGGCCAACATCAACGGCTACGCACCCACCGTGGTGCCGGAGCCGAGCACGGTGGTGCTGATGACGATTGGTCTCGGACTGTTGGGTGGTGTCGTGGTGCGGCGTCGCAAGTCGGCGTAGTTCGCGACTACTCGCCGGTGCGCTTCAACACGATCACGCGCTTCCCACGGAGGCGCGTGATCGCATCTCGCACGGCGACGACGGCAAAGCGACCGGGAATCTGCCTGCTCAGATCGTTCGACGAGGCTCGGCGGTCGCGACGTTACCGGTATTCGGTGTGCCCGCGTTCTCGATCAGCATCACGTGCGCCTCTTCCTCGGCATACGGGCAATGCTCCACGCCGCGCGGCACGACGAAGAGTTCACCGGCGCCGAGCGTAACGTCACCGTCGCGCATCCGGATCGTGATGCGACCCTTGAGCACCAGAAAGAAATCGTCGGTATCGGGATGCGAGTGCCACACGAACTCGCCCTTCACTTTCACGACCATGAGATCATGGCCGTTGAATTGACCGATCACGCGCGGCTGCCAGTGTTCGTCGAACGTGGCGAGCTTCTCGGCGAGATTGACTGGTGGCATGAGTCGGGTGGCGGATGTTCGTAATGATCCTGGTTACATGCGTGGCAGCCAGAATATCATCGTGGCGCTCGCGATGCCAGCGGCCGTGAGCATCGTGAGCGCGAACAGTCCGACCGCCGTGGCCCGTGGCAGCACGCTACCGCGACTCCGCTGCGCGACGAAGTAGATCTGCAGCACACTCAGGGGCACCACCACGTACACCGCGAACGCGAGCGTGGTGAGAAACGGCCCACTGAAGGTCGTGGCATCGAAACCCACCGGCCGACGCCAGGCGGCGATCCACAGGAACACCCCGAGGCGGAAGAAGTACACGCCGCCGGCTGCGAGGAATGTGCGCAACGCCCATTGTCGATGCGTCGCAAAGTCGCGCGATCTGGCCGCGCGCCATGCCATGATCGCACACGTGCACAGAATCACGGCATTCAGTGAGATCGCGATGTGCTGCGACATGCTGCCGGCGCCGCCCTTGCGAATCCACACCATGTAGAGTCCCACCACGCTCGTGAACAGCACCGACGTCATGTAGCCGCGCCCGATCCAGCGGTGAAGCGCCGGCACGCGTCGTCGCACTACCGGTATGAGCTGGAGGGCACCGCCCGCAATGATGAGCACGGCCAGCAGCACGTGCGCGGCGATGGCGGCGTTGCCGAGGGTCTGTCCCGGCACGTAGGCGGCGCGCATGATCGTATTCCACCGCGCATGGTCCCCCGTCACCACCGCACCGCCGTATACCAGCGTGACGTACAGCGCGAAGATGAACTGGCCGGCCAGCGCGGTGACGCACCAGCTCCGAGCGGCCAGCGCGAGCAGCCGCTGACCGGGACGACCCGCATGGGGACGACCGTCATCGGGTCGATCGGTGAATCCCGGGGCGGGTTGCATCCGTTCGGAAAGAGGGATCTCGAGAACAGCGGGCATCGTCAGTGTGGGTGGCGGGTAAGGTCCTCATATGTGGCTCGCCACCAGACGTACGAATTCGCGCGGAGCGTGGTGATGATTGCTGGGGACAACGACGTGATTCGCGGGGCCACGCTTTCGGTGGATCGCGCCACCCAGGTGACGGTCTCCGCGACGTACGTGCGCGGCGTCGTGGCATACGCGGTCACGCGCGGTCTGGATCGTGGTACCCTGCTAGTCGCGGCTGGCGTGCAGGAAGCCGACCTGGCCGTCGACGATGTCCGTCTGCCAATCCACGCGCTCATCGCCGTGCTGAGAACCGGCGCAGCGCACGCACACGACCCAGCGTTCGCGCTGCACTGCGGCGACTACGTGCCGTGCGAGCAGGTCTCCCTCGCCTCACCACTCGGTCAGGCGGCGACCACCGTGCTGGGCGCATTGCAGCAAGTGAATCGGTACGCGCGGCTCGGCGTTGATTTCCCCACCCTCGGCAGCGGCGATCGCTTTCGGATTGATGTCGATGCGGCCGGCGCGTGGTTCATCGATCTTCGTCCGCACGACACGTGGCCCGAGATCACCGAGCTGGTGTTCGCGCGCATCGCCCGCGGCACCGCTCGCGCCGCCGGTCGTGAGGTGTTGCGCGCGGTGCATGTCACCCGCGCGGCACCCGCGCACCGCGACGCGTATGGCAGCGTATTCAAGGTGCCGATCGTGTTTGGTAGTACGCGCAACGCACTACTGCTCGACGCCGCATTCCTTCACACGTCGCTCACGCCGGCACCGGCTCATGTCACCCGTATTCTCGCCGCCGAGGCCGATGCGCGACTGCAGACACTCGAGGCGCAGCGCACCGTGCGCGGTCGGGTGGAACTCGTGCTGCGGGCGCGGCTGGCGAGCGCCGACGTCGGTGTCGAACACGTAGCGCGTGCACTAGCCATGAGCCGTCGCACCCTGCACCGCAAACTCAAAGCCGAAGGTGTCACCTTCGAGGCCACACTCGACGACCTGCGGCGCTCGGTGGCCATGGAGCGCCTACAGAGCGGCGGCGTGACCGTGAGTGAAGCCGCCGCCCTGGTGGGCTTCTCCGATCCCGCCGCCTTCTCCCGGGCATTCAAGCGATGGACTGGGGAGAGTCCGCGCGATGTCCGCCTGTCGAAGTAGCCGTCAGCGCACCGGCGCCGCCGACAACACCACCTTGTCCTGCTTGTCGAAGCCGATCGTCAAACCGGCCGCCTTCGCAAATGCCGCGGTCGCGTCACCCGACGACTCCATCCCCAGGCGCATCGTGACCGGGCGTGCGCCGAGTGCACTGTCGGCGAATGTGGCGCTCAACGAGAACCAGCGGGCCAGCTCGTCGAGCACGACGCGCGCCGGGGTGTCGGTGAACACCAAAGAGTCCCGCACCCACGCCAGGGCCACATCACGCGCGACGGCATCGAGTGGCGTCACCGTGCCATCAGCGGTCACGCGAACCGCCTGACCCGCCGCGACGTCCGTCGGGTCACCGCCGTCTTTCACGCGCACCGACACGCTCCCTTCTTCAACACCCACGACCACGCTCTGCTCCTCGGGGAAGGCGCGCACGGTGAAGCGCGTACCCGTCGCGGTCACGATCGCGTTGCCGGCCAGAATCGTGAACGGCAGCGGCTGTCCCGCCGCCACGGTGAACGTCACCGTGCCTTCCACCGAGGCAGTGCGCATCGTGGTGCCGAACGCCCGCGGCATGCGGAGTCGGGAGTCCGAACCGATGCGTGCCTTCGTGCCGTCGGCCAGATCCACGTTGCCGCGCTGCCCACGTGCCGCCGACAGCGTGCGGGCGTCTTCGGCCGCGATCGCCTTCTTCACCGCGATCTCTTCGCCGGCGCCCGACAGCAACTTGCTGCCGCCTACGATGGCCGCCGCGATCACGACCACCGCAATCGCCGGTCCCTTCCACGAACGCGTCCGCCCGACATGCTGCACATGTTCGGCCGCGTGATGCTTGCTGGCCTCACGTGAGGCGCGAACCGCGGCCTCATGGTCCACCGGTGCTTCGTGCAGTCGCGCGACCAACTGCGCCACCGCTTCGTCGGTACTGAGCGGGGCCACATGCGGCACACGGGCACCACCACGTTGATGCAGCGCGGCGTGCTTCTGTCGTTGCACTGCCGCGGCGTTGCGAATCGCGTCATGCAGCGCACCATCGAAAGCACCCGGCACCGTGAACTCGGCGCGGTGCGCCCACACGTCGAGCATCGCCTGCTGCGCAATCTTGCCGCTGTAGTGTTCGAGTTCGCCACCCAGCGCATCCTTCGCCTCGGCGACCAGCTCGCCGTAGCGCTCGCGATACATCCGCGTGAGCTCGAGTTCATCGGCCGCAGAGATCGGCGGGACACTCGACGCCGCAGCAACGTTCGATAGATCGGCCATGAACTCATCCTCCAAGTCATGTTGGACGTTCTCGAGCTCGGTGGGGGAGCGACGAAGCTGTGGCCGCCTCACCCTGGGAAACCAAGATGCTCTCTACCGAATTGCCGCGAAGTAAGGCTTTGCCCGACGCGCCGTGAGAAAATCGCCACCCGAGCTGCGTACCTAGGAGGACTGTTTTCGCCCTTTCCGGGCGGCGCGGCTGACCTGGATCGGCCGCCGCGATCGTGGACTCTCGCTTCTGGAGTACGACATGACCCGTTCCCTTCTCCGAGTGCTGTTCGTCGCCACCTCGCTGGCGGTCGGCACGTCCGCCCTGTCCGCGCAGGCCGTCAACTATGCGCAGGGCACCTTTCCCGTCGCCGACTGGCAGGCAGTCTCCATCGAGGAGTCGGGCGGTTGGACCGGATCGATCGTGCATAACACGATCGGCGGCAATGCGGATTCACACTGGGAGATCTCGAGCGGCCGACCGTTCGTCGGTGGCGCCGGCAATGTCCGCCTCGCCAACATCAACACGCTCTTCACATACAACCCGGCAACGAACGGCGCACTCGCCTCGCTTGCGTTCTCGTTCGACGTGATCGGCAAGAACTCGTTCGGCTACGGATCGTCATTCTTTGGATTCTTTCGTCCGATCATCCGGCAGAATGGCGCGTTGTACTCAGTGACGTCGAGCGATATTCAGCCGACCGGTAATTGGGCGAACTACTCGTTCTTGTTTACTTCGGCGAGTCCGTGGGCTTCGGTGATCGTCGGCAACACGAGCCTTCCGGACTTTACGAGTGCGGGCGGCATCATCGAGTTTGGCTTTCGCTTCAGCGGCGGCGGTACCTGCCCGTCCGGCAACTGCACGCCGGCCGGCACTGCGGCCGGACTCGACAACTACGCAGTGACTGCGACGCCAGTGACGCCGTCAACGACTGTACCGGAACCGTCCACCTACGTGTTGATGGCGGCGGGCCTTGCCGGGCTGCTGCTCGTACAGCGGCGGCGCTCCGCGTAAGAACGCCTCATTGGTTCGGGGCGCGCGTGCGATCGTGCGGTATGACGCTCAGTTCGCCCCGAACCGCTTGAGAATGACCGGCACCGTTCTCGCCAGAATGTGCATGTCGGTTCGCAACCGGCGCTGCTGGAGATAGGTCAGGTCGTAGCTCAGTTTGCGACGGACGTCGTCCACGGTGCTGTCATAGGCTAGCGACACCTGCGCCAGGCCCGTGATGCCGGGACGGGCGCGATGACGCAGGGTGTAGCCGTGCACTTCATCCTTGAGGAGTCGCACGATGCTCGGGCGCTCGGGACGTGGGCCGACGAGGTTCATGTCCCCGCGGACGACGTTCCACAGCTGGGGCAGCTCGTCGATGCGCGACGCGCGCAGGATCTTCCCCACGGGTGTGATGCGCGGATCGTTCGCGGTCGCCCACACCGCGCCGGTGCCCTGCTCCGCGTTCACCACCATCGAGCGCAGCTTGTAGATCGTGAATGGACGGCCACCGATGTCGTCGCCTCGACGACACTCCGGGTGATCACCGCAGCTGCGTCGGTCCATGCCCACGCGCACCTGCCGATAAATCACCGGCCCCTGCGACGTGAGGCGCACGGCCAGCATCGCCATCAGCAGCACCGGCAGTGAGAGCACCATCAGCCCGACCGCGCCCACCACGTTCACCGCTCGCAAGAGGGCCGGGTTTACGCCGACCTCGCGCGCGGCCACGTCCTGATCGAACCATCTCTTCCGGATGCGCGGCACGGCGTTCCTCTTGGTGCTCATGAGTATCGGCATCTTCCGCGAAGCGACGAGGTCCGCTCTGCCTGCTGCGCGGCGGTGCACGCGGTTCTACAGCGCGTAGTCTCCCCCGCAGTCGCGCCACGATCAATCCTTGGCGTGTCCCGAACGCGCAACGTTGTCGTCTCGCGTCGCCCCCAACCCTTTGCGCGCTCGCGCCGTCCAACGGAGGCCATCTCGAAGGTGCCCTCCGTTGCCGAGCGTTTGCCATGCGTGTTTTGCTGCTGTTGTCGTTTGCTATCAGTTCGTTCGTCCCCGCACGACTGCTCGCGCAGGGACCATCCGCGCCTGACTCCATGCGCGTGGGACACACCAAGCCTGTTCCATCCGTCACCGCAGTGCGACGCACGTCCGCGGTCGCGCTTGATGGACGACTCGACGACGCCGCATGGCGTTCTGCGCAGCCCGTCACCGATTTCACGCAATTCGACCCCGAGCCCGGCAAGCCGTCCACGCAGCGCACTGAAGTACGCTTCCTGTATGACGACGACGCGTTGTACGTCGGCGCGCGCATGCACGACACCGAGGGACGAGCCGGCATTCGCACGCAGGTGGTGCGACGTGACGCGAACTTCGATTCCGACTGGTTCCAGGTGGTGATCGACGCGTACCACGATCACCTCAGTCGCGCGTTCTTCGTGGTCAATCCGTCGGGCGCCAAGCAGGACCAATTGGGTATCGGCACGTCATGCTGCGACAGCGGCTGGGATCCCGTGTGGGACGCCGTGACCAGTATCGATTCCGCCGGCTGGACGGCCGAGCTGCGTATTCCCTTCAGTCAGCTGCGGTACGCGCCCGACTCCGTACAGACGTGGGGACTGCAGGTGCGTCGGTGGATTCAGCGTCGCAACGAGCAGGCCGAGTGGTCGTTCGTGCCGCGCACCGAAGCCGGTGGTCCGCCGCGCTTCGGCCATCTCGATTCGCTGCGCATCGCGCCAAGTGCGCGTCATCTCGAGCTGTTGCCGTACGTGGCGAGTGTGGCGCGCGCGGTGCAGGCGGCGCCCAATGATCCATACCACTTCGGCACCAAGGTGGCGGCGCGCACCGGTCTCGACCTGCGCTATCTGCTCACGCCCAATCTCACGCTCGACGCCACCTTCAATCCCGATTTCGGTCAGGTGGAAGTCGATCCGGCGGTGGTGAATCTGAGTGTGTTCGAGCAGCAGTTTCCCGAGCGACGTCCGTTCTTCCTGTCGGGTTCCGGTGTGTTCGGCTATGGCGGCTTCAATTGCTATTTCTGCAGCAACGTGAGTTCACTGAACGCGTTCTACTCGCGACGTATCGGCCGGTCACCGTCGGGCGCCGACCTGGCGCGCGGGCAGTTCGTGGACATGCCCGATGCATCCGCCATCGTGGGCGCGGGCAAGATCACCGGGCGCACCAGCAACGGATATACCCTGGGGCTGCTCAACGCCGTGACGCGACGTGAAGTGGCGCACGTGGTGCGCAACGATGGTTCGCGGGGCGCGCAGGTGGTGGAGCCGCTCACCAACTACTTCGTGGGCCGGCTCAAGAAGGACCTGCTGCAAGGCAATCTCGTGCTCGGCGGCATCGTGACCTCCACCATTCGCGACATGGACAGTGTGTTCACGCCGCGATTGTCGGATCACGCCGAGTTGGTGGGCACCGATTGGCGATATACCTGGGACAATCGACGGTATTCGTTTGCCGGTAACGCCGCACTCACCAACGTGCACGGCTCGCCCGACGTGATCCTGGCGCGACAGTTCAACAGTGCGCGCTTCTTTCAGCGCCCCGACCGCGCCGTGCGCTCGAGCGGCGGCTTCCTTACCGATGCCCTCGACAGCACGGCCACGGTGATGCGCGGCGCGGGGCTGTACTCGCGCGTGGCGAAGGAAGCCGGCAACTGGCTCTGGGAAACCGCGGTCAACATGCGCACACCGGGCTTCGAGAACAACGACCTCGCGCTGCTCACGCGCACCGACTACATCTGGTACAACGCCAACGTGCTGCGGCAGTGGACCAAGCCGACGCGGTTCCAGCGGCAGTCCACGATCATCGTGGGCGGACAACAGCAGCGCAACTTCGAGGGCGACCTCACCGACCGGCAGCTGCAGGTGTACGCCAGCACGACCACGCCGCAGTTCTGGAACATCAACACGTTCTACATCTGGCATCCGGCCCTGCTCGACGAGCGACTCACGCGCGGCGGCCCCATGGTAGAGCGTCCCGGCACCGGCTTCGTGGAGTTCGATGTGAGCACCGATTCGCGCAAGCGGCTCTCGCTCTCCACCAACTCCGGCTACTCCTGGAACGACAAGGGCGGCTGGGGCACCACACTCGGCGTGTTCGCGCGCTACCGGCCCAGCGGCAAGTTGAATCTCTCGTTTGGGCCGAGCTGGAACGATTCGCGCTCGCTGCTGCAGTACGTCACGCGACGCGCCGACAGCACCGCCACCGCATTCGGCGGACAGCGCTACGTATTCTCGGCGCTCAAGCAGAAGCAGCTCGTGCTCGAGACGCGCATGAGCATGACCTTTACGCCCACGATGTCGTTCGAGCTGTTCATGCAGCCGTTGCTGGCCAGTGGACACTTCCTCGACTTCAAGGAGTTCGACGCGCCACGCCAGGGTCAGTTCAGCATTTACGGAAGCGATCGCGGCACCGTGACCACCGTGCGCGACACCGCGGGTCGCGTGGCGTCGTACCGTATCGATCCCGATGGCAACGGCGTGGCCGCACCGTTCAGCTTTGCGAACCCCGATTTCACGCTGCGTTCCCTGCGCGGCAACGCGGTGTTCCGCTGGGAGTACAAGCCGGGGTCGGTGCTGTTCGTGGCGTGGACGCATGCACGCGCGATGTCGGATCAGGCGGGCGATCTGGACTTCGGCCGCGATCGCAGCGCGCTGTTCGCCGCGCAGCCGGACAATGTGTTTCTGGTGAAGGCGAGCTGGTGGTACGCGCGGTAGGGGGTTGACGATACTGCCGAGCGCGCCGTACTGGCTGGACTCGGCGCCATGGCCGTGCGTATCGTTATTACGCTGGTGCTGATGGCGCGATGACGCGAACGCGTATCGTGCGGCATGACCACGATTCAGCTGCAGAGCACACCTGCCATACTCACCGTCACTGGACCCGAGCACACGCCAATGACCGCCGACGAGTTGCTCGCCTACGATGCGGGCGGGCGGCAAACCGAGCTCATACGCGGGCAGCTCGTCGTGCGCGAGCCCACCGGCGGTTCGCACGCCTGCGTGTTGTTCGAGCTGTCAGTGGCGATGGGTGTGTATCTCCGCGCGCCGGGCGCCGTAGCCGGTCGTGTGCTGGTGGGTGACCCAGGCGTGTGGCTCGAACGGGATCCTGACACGGTGCGTGCTCCCGACCTCGCGTTTGTGTCGCGAGAACGACTCCGTGACGGCGCGCTCCCGGCGGGATTTCTCACGGTGATCCCTGATCTTGCTGTCGAGATCCGCTCACCCACCGACCGCGCTGGCGCGTTGCTACAGAAAGTCGGACAGTGGCTCGATGCCGGCGTCACCGCGGTATGGGTGATCGACCCATCGCGCCGCGGCGCGCAGTGCTATGAGCACGACGGCGCTGTCGTGCTACTGGGCGAACACGACACGATCGATGGCGGCGCCGTCCTCCCCGGCTTGCGCATTCCGCTCGCGAGTTTGTGGAGCGACGCGTAGGCGTAGCGTGCTCACGTCGCCCTCGTCTCGCGGGCAGCGTGTACATCGCCTATGCCGTGAGCTCACGCTTGAAGCGGACGCTGGTCGCCTCGTAGCCCAGATGCTCGTAGAAGGCGTGCGCTGCCGTGAGGCGGGTATTACTCGTCACCTCGATCAGGTCGCAGCCCTGCGCCTTGAGATGACGTTCCGCCGCCTCGACCAACGCGCGGCCGATCCCGTGTTTGCGCGCGGCGCTCCCCACGACCAGCGCGGACAGGCGTCCAACTGGTGTGGGCCGATGCAGCACCGGCATGATGTTCATGGTCACCAGTCCGACCACTTGTCCATGCATCACGGCAAGCAGCGTCGCGTCTGGCATACGCGTCATTCGGCTCTCGACGTCCGCGGGCGACGAGGGAAATCCCAGCTCGCTGAGCAGCCCGGAGATCGCGACCGCGTCGCTTTCCGTGGCGCTTCGTATGTCCACTCGTATGTCCATGTGATGCTCTAAGAGGGCGCTTAGGCCGAACGCCACCGGTATAGCGTGAAGAGCACGCCCAGCACGTACAGCGGACCAAAGATCTCCTTGTTGTACTGCGCCAGCCAGCGGGGGAGATAGATATCGAAGTTCGGCGCGCGGTCGCTGGTGTATTGCGCCGCCACGGCCGTGAGCGGACAGTGCCACGCGTTGAAGGCGAGCACGGCGACCTCGATTGCCACGATCGCGATGCAGATCGTTGCTAGGCCGAGTGCGCCAAGCCATGCCGCGATATAGATGCCCGCGATGCAGCAGACGAAGAACGTCCATGCGACCGTGTGCACGAGTTTCACCGTGCGAAGCTGCTGGCTACCGGGTACGCCGCTCATTGGGAGACTCCTCGACCGCGTGCTACTTTCTTGGCCACGGCTCGAACCATCCGCTTCCTCCAATCGACATGTCATGGGCACATCTCGCAATCTCCGGGCACTACTGCTGCTGCTCGGCACCGGTCTAAGCACGTCCGGTTGCGAGCGCCCGCGAGAAGCCGCGCCCGTAGTCGACGCGCCCCGTGCGAACCAGATCGTGGGCACCTGGCTCGTGCAGGATCCGAATGCGCCGTTCCCGTACCACCTGTACGTGTTCAGCGGCGACGGCACGATGCATCAGGCGAATCCCGACGCGGGCGACCCGCGCATGAGCGATAGCGACGGCAAAGGCGTGTGGCAGGCCCGCGGCGACGGTGTCGAGGTGAAGTGGGTGGAACTCGCCGCCGACCGCACCACGCATCAGTACACGGGCCGCCTGGAGCTCACGATGCGGATCACGGTACGGGGCGATTCACTCACGGCGTTCGAAATCGTGAAAGTGTTCGACGCGAACGGGGCAGCGGGTGCCGCGCCGGAGACGCCGAAGCCGTTGCTGGGTGCGCGGGTCACGCTGCCGTAGGTCAGACGGGTACCTCGGCGGCGAGATGGTCGCCGAACACCGCGCCGGAACCGATAAAGAGCGCGGCAATGATCGGCCCAATCATCGTGGCCATCGTCGCGACTGCGACTACGGCGAAGAGCAGGTAGCCGACAACGGCGCCTTGGGTGACCGGACGCCGTCGATTCGGCGCGACTACGCTCGCGCGGGCGAGCAGCTGGATGGTGACGAACACCGCCAGCAGTCCCACCGCGATGCCACCGCCGATGAACCCGAGGTCACCGAACGCCGCGCCGGGGAGCGCGCCGAGGCCGGTGCCGAGGACGCCGGCGATGGTGACGGTGATGAAGAGGACGAGGCGGCTTAGCATCATTCCCATTCTACTGATTGGGGAGAAACGAGTTGCAAGTGAGGAGCAATCGATTGGGACGACGCGCGAGAATGGTGCTAACGTATTGCGAATCAGCAGCGTAGACTCGCCGCCCGCCATTCCTCAGGACCCCGCATGACCCGCACCGCTCCCCTCCGCACCCTCGCCGCGCTCGTACTGCTCGTGGGCGCGCTCATCGTCCGGTCGGGGCTCACGCCGGCGCCGCTCCCCGAGACCGCTCCCCCGGGTGAGTTCTCCAGCGCCCGTGCGCTGCGTCATGTGCGGGCGATCGCCGAACGGCCGCATCCGAGCGGGAGCGCCGACCACGCCAGGGTGCGCGAGTACATCATGGCCGAGTTGCGCGCGATGGGACTCGAGCCACAGGTGCAGGAAGCGACGGGCGTGGGCACGCGGTATCCCGCGGCCGGACATGTGAAGAACGTCGTGGTGCGCGTACCGGGACGTGTGGCCGGCGGAAAGGCCGTGCTCATTGCCGCGCACTACGACGGCGTTGGTGCCGCCCCTGCGGCTGGCGACGACGGATGCGGATCGGCCGCGCTGCTCGAGACGTTGCGTGCCCTACGCGCCGGCGCGCCGCTCGAACATGACGTGATCGCGCTCTTCACCGACGCCGAAGAATCCGGCCTACTCGGCGCAGCCGCGTTCGTGCGCGAACATCCATGGGCGCGCGATGTGGCCATGACCATGAACTTCGAAGCGCGCGGCACCACGGGCCGTTCGCTGATGTTCGAGACCGGCGCCGGCAACCTCGATGTCGCGCGCGTGCTGGCCACGCTCAACGACGTGACCGCGAGCTCGCTGAGCGTGACCATCTACCGTTCGCTCCCCAACGACACCGATCTCTCCGAGCTCTCGCTGCTCGGCACCCCCGCGCTCAACTTCGCCTTCGTGGACGGTGTGGAGCGCTATCACACGTTCCACGACGACGTCGCGCACCTCGACGCAGGGAGCCTGCAGCATCACGGCACGCAGCTGCTCGCGCTCACGAAGACGTTCGGTAGCGGACCACTCCCCCGCCCCGTGACCAGCGACGCGATCTTCTTTGATAGTCCGTTCGTTGGTGTGCTGGCGTATCCCGAGTCGTACAGCGTGCCGATCGCGCTGGTGGTTGCGGCCGCGGTGATCGGGTTGGCGGTATTCACGGCGCGCAGTGACAAGAAGTGGGCGCGCGGGATGTTGCTCGGTGTGGTGGCTATGCTCGTTGCGACGGCGCTTGGTGGATTGGCCTCGTGGCAGTTGGCGGCGGCGATCGAGAAAATGCACACCGCGACCACGTGGGACGGTCAACCGTCGTGGAGCGGCGTGTATGCGCTCGCGTGGGCGATGCTCGCGCTCGCCATTGCGGCCGGCGCGTGGGCGTTGTCGCGACGCTGGGCCACTCGCGACGCGCTGCACGTAGGGGCACTCGTCGTGTGGGGCGGGATCGCGTGCCTTACGGCGGTGAAGTTGCCGGGGGCGAGCTATCTGTTCGCGTGGCCGGTGCTCGCCGTGGCGCTTGCGGGGGTGGTCGAGGTGATGATGCGCGACAGCGTGGGTGCGACTGCCGCACGTTGGGTAGCCACGGCGATTGCGGCATCGTTCCTGGTGCCGGTGTGCATCATGGTTGCGGGCTACACGTTGCCGCTGGCAGGACCAGGCGGCATTGGTGTCGGCGTGCTGGTGCCGATGTTGGCGTGGTTGCTGGCGCCGCAACTCGAGTCGCTTGGGGCCGAGCGTCGGTGGAAGTCGGCCGGGCTTATTGCGGCGGCGTCACTGGCACTCGTTGCGTCGGGAGCGATGACAGGGCGTCGCGATGACGCGCGCCCCACCACAGAGAACCTCTCGTACGTGACGTCGGTTGACGCCGATAGCGCGTGGCTGGTCGCGCCGGCAACGGCGATGCGCGAGGGATCGTTCGCGCTCGCGACACTCGGCGCGTCTGCACGTAGACTGCCCGCACAGAGCGAGGCCGACTCGGGCATGCAGTGGATTCAGTCGGCGATGGGCACGACACGAGCGCTTGCCATGCGCGGCGAGGCGCGCACGTTTGCGGATGGCCCGGAGGTCGCGGTCGTTGCCGACACCGTGGTGGGCGACCGGCGGAGACTCAAGCTGCGGTTCACGGCGCCGAGTGGCACGTTGGCGTATCGCGTGAACGGTGCGGCGTACGTGCGGGCGCTCGCGATTGACGGGATCGCGTTGGATAGCGCGCGGTATCGGCGTGTGCCGGACGCGTTGTCGATTCCGTTTACCGCGCCGCCGGATGCGGGATTCACAGCGGTGATCGAGGCGCCGGCGGATTCGGCGGTGGTGCTGCGGTTGGCGGCGGTCACGGCGGGGTTACCGGCGATGCCCGGACTACGCGTGCCGGCGCGACCGGTGGGGATTGTTGCGGTGCAGGGTGGGGATGTTACGGTGCGGTTTCGGCGTGTGGCGCTAAAGCGAACAGCCAGACCGCGCGAGTGAGGGTCTCGGTGCTAGTCGGGTGATCCGGGCGCCCGATTGCCCTGCATCGCCTAGCCGTAAGAGAACGCGCACGGCTAAGGCGCGGCCACCTACGCCGTTTCTTGCACCCGCTTCAGCAGCGACTGCACACGCGGTTGCCATTTCGCGTAGCTGAAGCCTGGCGACGATGGGTGGTTCACCCATGTCCAGACAATCGGCCTCGTCGCTTGTGCTGGCTCGAGCACGTAGAACGGCTCAGGACCATCCTCGCTTACTACAGCAAATCCGAGCGTCGATGTGGTGCGCAAGGCGCCGGCAAGTTCTCGTCCGAGCACGACGATGCAATTTGGCGTGTGTTCCAGCAGCAGCCTTCCTAGGGATGACTCCGCGCATCGCCACATTTCGGGCGATGGTCGATACCTCGGACCGGGCCCGACTATCTCTTGTACGTAGTTGTAGAAAAGGACTGAGTTCCAGAACTCGTGGGAGAGTTCCGGTGATAGCCACTCGGCCGTGGAAAGTCCGAGAGTGAGCTTCGCTACCTTGGTAAAGAAGCGATCCCGACGTTGGAAGACCCATTCTTTAACGACGTCATTCGTGAATGACTCGCGCTGGCAACTCGCATCACCGTAGTGCGACTCGCCGAGGACGAGAACCCTGGCTCTACCGACCGGAGGCGCATGAATCTCGCCATATCGAGCGCCGACCCACGGTAGGAACTGCGGCAACTCTGCAGACTCCATTTGCACTGCGCTCCATTGGGTGAGGTCCTGCGTGTTGCTGGAAATGGCGCTTCGGTTTGACGAACGAACACGCGAATGCGCTCGGAGCGCACGGACTCCGCGTCTTCTTCGGCCCCACTTTGAATGACCCTTCGACCGGCTTGCGGCTAAGCGATCTCCGACTCCGAGGCTTTCGGGCCCTCAGAGAGAAGGCCGTATTGGGGCTTGAGAAGACTGCTGAATATCAGCCAATGAAGGAAAGTCTAGCGCCGATACTCCTCGAAAAAGCTCTCGTCCACATCGTAGGTGGTGACAGGGCGAAGTCCGAGTTCCAGTGAAGCAAAGAGGCTTACCAGCTTTTCGCCGTCAACAAGCTCAATCGGTGGCGCTCCATCGCGCGTGGCCTCCCTTCTTGCCTCAGTTGTGAATGAGCCCGTTGTCAGGATTAACCCTTTGTCGGCCCGCCCTTGCATCGCGCCGCGGAAGTCACGCACATGTCCTGGCGAGACCGAACCTACGTACTTCTTGCACTGAAAGAGCACTCGGAAGCTGACAAACGAGTTCAGGGCAAGAACACCGTGTCCGTCGATCCCTCCATCACCACTCTTGCCTGTAACAACCACCTGCTCGAATCCCGCCTCCCGCAGGAGTCGTTGGCAGAGCCGTTCGAAGCCGGCCGGCGGAAGTCCTTGAAGTACAGCAAGAAGGCGCGAGCGGTAGTCCGCATCCTCCGTCTCAGGCGCGAGCTGCTCGATCTCCGGCGAAACGGAAGATACGCTCGTTCGTTCAGGTGACTTCGACTGTGACACCGCCGGCGCAGGCGATCTGACCGGTGCCGCGAGTTCGCGAGCGCCCTGCTGCACTCGGTCGACAAGGTCGCACAAAGCGGCATCCGAAAGTTGCCCGACCTTTGCGCCAGCGTCCGTCAGCTTCCATACGCCGTGACGCGATCGATCGATGTAGCCTTCTTCGGCGAGGTAGAAGCGTGCCCAGTGGACCTGATTCGGAAATCTCTGACCGCCGGCAGGGTTTGTCTGGTCGAGAACCTCATCGCCAACGCGTTCATTGCGCGCCACGCGCTCCACGACCTCGCGCGGACGCGCGGATCCGCCGAGCTCTGTTAGGGCGCGCAAAACAGGATTGATCCAGCGAGAAAACTCCGGGCCAGTCATAGTTTCTTATGCATAGGTTGCCATGCCGCACGAGCGCTCCGGCTTACCGCCACAGCGCAGTACACACACCAATCCAAACGCACCGTCTCTCACGAAAACGTGCTAGCGACGTCAGCCGACAAGTTGTCACCTATCTTCCCAACTCTCCGAGCTGCGGCAAACCCTCTGGGCCTCGCGGGCGAAGCTACATAGACTGGGTCTGACGTGCTAGCTCAAGGATGAACGGGTTCTCTTTCCAGTCCTGAACTAGCAGCGTTAGCGTTCCCGTGCGGTCGAACAAGTAGGGAACATTACCAGGTCCAGCATGGCTGGAGATGTAGTAATGCCAGAGTACGCCGCCGAAGAGGATGATGTACACCCAGTGACCGCGAACCCTCGCGACCCGCGGCGTCATGAGCAACTTGTCCTGAAACCCATTGGTGCTTGAATCACGGAGAGCGATGCCGAAGAATGGATAGCCGGCAGGATCTCCAGGCTCGGACGCCAGCAGGCGATTGCGAAGCTGAGGTTCTTGACCGCCGAGCCGAACACCGCCGAAGGCCGGTCGCGTGCTAACCCCTGACCGCCAGATGAGAGAGAGGTGAAAGAGCTTGAACCGCGCGTAGTCCAGATCAGAAATGATCGCACGATCTCCGGGAAGCGCGGCAGGCCGCCGCTGCCTTGTCGGATGAAACCAAACATCCGCAAAGTAGGTTTCCCACGTGCCAAGCAGCTTCTCGCACTCGCCGCATAGCAACCGCTCCGTAAACCCCTTCTGCCGCCGTCCTCTTCGATTCCTGTCTGGCTCAAAGAGAATCGCGGTATGCGTCGAGTCGTACGTCGGGCGGTAAACGAACTCAGGCAGTATATGCGAGTCGCGCAACGGAGACTTTGAACCGCAGAGTCGACATTGAATCATCGAGAAGGCGTGGTTTGTGGTCTAACGATTGCGCCAGGTAGCAGGTGCCTGCCGCAGAATGCCGCCAGCGATCGCAGGGAGGAATGACAGCAGCGCTGAACGGCCGACCATAACATAGATGGGTTAGACTGCGCGTCGTCTCGATCTACCTGCTACGCCGAGGAGATAGTCCCGGATCACTGGCGCACTAGTTCCATAGTGGGCCTCACGGTGATGATTCGGACACACAGCCGCGACATTAGCTGCGGTGTCAGTGCCGCCCTCTGAAAGCGGCACAATGTGGTGAGTCTCCAAGAACACCTTCCCCGACGACATTACGAAGCCCGGCATTTCACAGTACTCGCACCGCCCGCCTGATCTCGATAGAACCGCAGAGCGAACGGCCGCATTTCGGACGAACATTTTTCCATGAACGTCCACTTGTGCCGTAGGACCCAGCGCCGCCATATCGAGTGTGAACTGATCTACTGTTTCGCCGTGAATGACGCCGCGCCTGAGAACAGCATTGCCCGACGCTGTATCGTAGCTAACGACGATCCACGGCATCGGGTCGAGCATTCGACCACGAACCACCGAGGCCTTCGCCTCAGGGTCATCGATATCTCGCATGTCGCCATCGTTAATAATCACCCGAACCCGAGCGCTACCGCTCGCGGCGAACATGATCGCTTCGTCCATGCGCTTCGCGCGCTCAACCCAAAGGACTTTGGACTTTCGCCGCTTCAGCTCCGCGCTGAGTTCGCGCAGATTCGTCTCCACCCATACGGAGCCTCGACGCTCGACGATGTTGCGGTACCAGAGATTGAGCACCACTGTACCGTCTACGCCGACGAACGACCAGTTGTAACAGTACTTCGGATTAACCGAAGCGTATCGAGCGCCGCGAGTCGAGTTGCTCCAGTCCGAAACGTCCACACCTGCCGCCTGCACTAGGTCAATGACGCGGTTGCGGCCGATTGGGCGGAGCTGATCTTGAAGCGCCATGGATTCTCAGGTTATCGGACTATCGCTCACGTTTTGCTGCAGGGCCATTCAAAATTGCGGCCAGCCAGAAGAGCGAGCAATACCGCAAGCCTTGGAGGCCCTGTGAGCAGCAACGCATCATCAGACAGCGGGGGTACAGCACAGGAATGTATAACACTTGTCCGGGGACATGATTAACACTTTCCGAATCCCCTTCGGAGAGACGGCGATGCCCTCGCAGGAGAGCGATCCCATGCTCGAGCGGCATCACTTCGCGCAGGACCTCGCGAGCGGGCAGTGGACGATGACCGAGGTGTGCGCGCGCTACGGCATCAGTGGCAACATGGGCTACAAACGGCGCGAGCGCTTTCTGTCGCTCGGGCTTCGCGGTTTGGAGAAGCAGGGCCTCGCGCCGCTGTCGTCGGCCAACGAAACGCCACAGGAGGCGATCGATCTGATTCTTGCCAAGCACAGCCCCTACGGCTGGGGGCGCGCAAGATCTTGAAGCGCCTGCAATCGACGCGACCGACGCTGGCGCTGCCGACTCGCAGTACGATCTTCGACATCCTCGCGCGAAACGATTGCGTGCGGCGCCGTCGCTCCCGTACGCATTGGAAGCATTCCGGCGCCGCCTCACTGCAGACGACGGCGCCGAACCAAATGTGGACCACCGACTTCAAAGGACAATTCCGTACGCGCGATGGCGTGTACAGCTACCCGCTGACGATCGTCGATCACGTCCGTCGATACCTGCTGTGCTTCCAAAATTCTCTCGACGTGAAGGCGCAGGGCATGCACCGAGAAGTGCGGCGGCTGTTTCGGATCCACGGGTTGCCGGACGCCATTCGCAGCGACAACGGCGCGCGGTTCGCGTCGAACGGCTTTCACGGATTGAATCGCCTCAACGCGTGGTGGTTGCAACTCGGGATCGTGCATCAGCGCATTACGCCGGCGAGTCCCCAGGAAATCGGCGCGCATGAGCGCATGCATCGGATCCTGAAAGCGAAAGTCATCGAGTGCGCCGCGGCCAACGCGAAACTGCAGCAACGGGTGTTCAACACGTTCGTACAGACCTACAACGAGGTGCGGCCCCACGAGGCGCTCAATGACGAGACCCCCGCCTCGCGCTGGCGCCCCTCCGCGAGACCGCTGCCAACGCGCATCATCCCACCAACCTATGCGGGCCATTTCGAGATCCGACGCGTGAGCACGGCAGGCACTTTTCGCTTACACAACGGCCAGCAGTTCTTAACCCAAGCACTCAACTGCGAGACTATCGGACTCGAGGAGGTGCAGAACGGCGTCTGGAACGTGATCGACTACGAAACGTTGCTCGGTCGATTCGACGAGCGCACACGCACCATCTCCGGCGCGCCGTCACTCAAGAAAGACTGTTAACCATGTCCCCGGACAAAGTGTCACCTATCTTCCCGGCTGTTCACGCGCCGGTTCGGCCACGTAGGCCAGCACCGCCTGTCGTGAACAGGTCAACAAAGGTCGATTGGAGTGTAGGTGCGGACGTGTCGTCAACATTAACCTCGTTGTGGGTACGTCATCAGGATCTTCGATGAGATAGAGAGGCGCAGCGAATCTTTGAGGTCTAAGCGTGAGGGAAGGCGCTGCTATCCGAGCCCTCCGATACGGCCCTGCAGCTCCAACCCAAGAGAGTTCTGGCGCTCGACGAGCCAAGCGAGAAGGCCGCGAAACGCCGCGAACGAATCACCGGATGCGCGCAGCGAAGGTTGGTCTTGGTCCCAAACAACGTTGAGCAGCCTTGCCAAGTCCTCCGCCACATCCTCAAGCCGGTAGACTGACCGAACCTGTTCGAGTTGATGTTGCGTCAGGAACCAAGGGAGTACGCGTATGCGAATCGACGCAGCCGCAGGTTTCGAGAGCCAGCGAGCGAACTTTGCGAGTCGTGCGCCCTCTTGCGGAGCTCTATCCATCCACAGCGAGATGACATCCCAGATGCGAACAACGTGATCCGCATGCCGCTCAGACCAGAGCTCGCTCATCCAATGGTCGATGCCAATCAACGCATCCCAGATCTCCTCGTGCCGAGGCCATCGACGCTTGCCATCAATGTCGGAGAAAGCCCGCTGTAGAATATCACGAAGAAGAGGTGCATAGCTCGCTGGCGTCTCCTCGCTGGAAAGAGCCCGGCGGTGCAGAGCTGTCATGAACTTCTCCGGCCAGTCATGGGCCTCACTGTGAAGATCGATGATCGCCTTCCAGAGCTGCTGCGGATTTTCATCCGGTCGCAGTTGCAGCACCACCGCGGCCACGTTCTCAAGCACCCACAGCTCGTCTTCATGAGGATACTGTTGATCGCGTCTCTGCAGGTCAGCGCGCGGCCTCGCTGCGACGACCTGGAGCGCGACACGCCAGAACTGGACTACATCTTCCCGCTCCTCCGTGCTCTGTGCTTCATTGGGCTGGGGCAGCCATTCGTGACTACACCGCACGAGATGGAAATCCAGCAGCCTGAATTTTCGCCACCGGCGACCAAGGCTGTCGATCTCTGCGAAGCGGCTCGCGTCTTCGAACCTACTCCAGCTAGCAGACGGAGCACCCAGCGATCCATCTACAAACGACGATACCGACTGCTGAGCCCAATTCGCCACGTCGCCTTCCAGTCGGTCGCGCACGTCTGGATCAAGCGGCGGGGCCATGTGCTGCACATCGCGCAGCGCTCCTATACGGTCCCGCACGTGCGCCCAATCAAACGCCAGCTTGCGCAATCGCCCGAAGTCGGCGCCGAGTGTAGTCCGGTGTTCCGCACATCGTGTGAACAGCACTCGAACGGTAACGTACTTTTCCGCTAAGACCATTTCGGCCGCGAGGCGACGCCACCGGACGTCTTCCGGCTGACGCGCCAACAACATGGCGGCGGCCTCAGCGAGAAAGCAATCCCAAGTCCATGTCGAGACATCGCGATCGGATCTGAACTCATCGCGCTCAGGGAAGTCGCTGCTGATGAGGGACTCAAGAGCACCTTCAACCTCCTGACGTCGGGCGGAATCGCGCAAGATCCATTCATCGTGCCAGAGCAGCATAGCAATACCGCCCGTGATCGCGTTGATGTACTGCTCTTGAGGGCGCTCTTTGTTGCGAGGTTCTGCATTGGCAAGTTCTCGGATGCGCATCCATGCATTCCAAAGCTCCTCTAGCTGAGCATCGGTTTGGACGCGCCGCTCATCGAGGATAGTTCTGCAGCGTATTGGGTAGCCCGTGACCAGCAGCCGATCATTGACTGCTTGAATCTCGGTTGACCGAGCGGCCTGTACACGTTCGAGTGCGATGTTCACGATGACACGCCCGTGCGTGGAATCATCTCGCATCCGGTAGTTCGCAGGATCGAGCAACGCGTCGAGTTGGTCGACTATGTCGATACGCTGTTCGCCCACTGTACTGCGCTGCTTCCACCATTCACGAATCGAGGCGAAAGTTCCTTTCATCTCTTCGCTCTTGAGCAGGAGCTCCATCGCGACATTGCGTAGGTCGAGCTTTCTATGTTCGAGGTCGTGAAACTGTCGTGCAAGATTGACGAAACCCTCGCCCTGCAGAGGCGCGCCAATCATCAAGTGCGAGCGACCTTGCACGAGCTTGTTGATCTCCCACGAGTAGAGTTCAGGGCCAGACAGCAATGATTTAAGGGGGCCCTCGAAGAGGCTGATTTGGCGCTTTCCGATGTCGCAGAGAACACCGACGACCGCAACAGACCGGCTACGAGCAAGCACGGCGGAGATCTCTTCCGCAATGTCGTCTCCCGCATCGAGGCGAAGGTAGAAATACTGCTCGAGCGCCATCAGCGATGCCTCAATTGCGTCCGGCGGATTTCCTAAGCCAGAACTCCAAGCGTAGACGGATGCATCGCCATCGAAGGTCTGAATGTTCGCGTCTTTCCCTAGCAGAGCCAGAGTGCGTGCCGACGCGTCTTCCATTGCCCGGTCGAACGCTGCTGCTGTGACACCATCTGCGACTGCTCCTGCGTGCGATTCTCTCAGCTCTTGCTCCGCGTGCTCGCCAGCTCGTGCTGTGGCGAAGTCTACGAGCCGCATGATCAACTCCAACCCCTCCGCGAAGTTCTCTCGAAGACATGCGAGAAATGGCCCCTGAGTGTAGAGAGCTGGGTGCCACTTATGGCGGTCCACGAGATCCAGTTCACGCTCGTGCCATCCACTGTCGCCCCAGTACTCCTCCCGAGGACCTTCGATCAGTGATGCGAGGATCACCTCGCGGGCGATCAGCGGTCGTATGCCGAAGAGGTGCTGGATCGCTGGACTATCGAGAACAACGCTTTGGAAGGCTTCATCTACGCGGGAGAGCGGACCGTCCGGCCAGGGACCTCGGACGATCCCGGTGCTATATGTGTTTCGGTACTGCGGTTGAGGTGGCGGCGATTCGTCCAGCGGCACTTCAGGCCTGGGAACTCGCTCAGCTGCAGTCCTGGCGAGAAGAGCAACCTCGTCGGGCCGCTCGGGCGCCGCCAATAGAGCGCATTTGTAGAATCGCTCGCGCTTCTCTTGGTCTCGATAGGCGCCGCGTGAATCGACAGCAAACTGGCCTAGCAGCACGCCAAGCTCGCTCGCCTCACGTCGACGGACAGAACCGGGCGGAGCGAATTGCAGCCACATCTCAACGAGCTTCGCCACCTCGCTAGCGGCGACGCGAAGCGATTCGACGCGGTGCGTATGCAGGACGGTCAAGACATCCAACCAATAGGGCCAGTGGGGACGCCGGAAGGCGGCTCGCGCCGCGCTAGCGTCCATTCCTACGGCGCGCGCGATCCCTTGCATGCGCTCGTCGGGAACGGTGGCAAACGCCAAGAACCTCGTAAGCAAACGCCGGAGCAGTTCGCCGTCTCCAGCGACAAGATCGGAAAAGACGGCCTCCAGCAGCGGCCTTGCGTTCATCGCGAACGCTGGAGCCTCCAGAAGCAGGTCTCGCACGATAGTCAGGTTGCTATCGTTGAAGGACGCCATTAGCGCCTTCCATGCGGCGATTCCATTCTCACGCTCAAGCAGGTGCACACCGAGAAGTCGAATCGCTCGATGCCAGAGGGGCGATTCGCGCCGCGTTTGCAAAAAGGTTACGAGATCCGCTTGGTGGCTGAGGAGGACCCGAAGGCGCGCCCAGTCGCCGTAGAGGTCGTGTGCGAACGAGAGGCGGTCTCCGTGAACCTGAACTACGAGTTGGTCGGAGGCGAGCGACTGCGCTGCCGGTAGTGAGCTCGGGTCTATCGCGTCAACCGAGACCGAGGCTACAAGCTGGTCAGCCTGTGCCTGTGCGAGGCTCCGTGCGAACTGGCCTCGCGCGATCCGATCGGCACCTCGGTCAACTTCTGCACTCCAAAACCATTCTGCGACGCTCGACTCGCCAACCCATGCAGAGGAGTCGATATTCGTTCCACCTTCGAGGCGGCGCACCACTAAGTCTAGGAGCTTCAGGTTCGTGAGCAGCGAGCCCACTCGTGGCTGAAGAAGAAGGCGCGCTAGTGTCGGCACGGCTTCCGCCACGGGTTCAAGGTCTGCCTCTAGCACCGGAGGAGATTGATGTGTGTGCCATTGGCTCACGGGACCGCCAGCGCGCTGCAATCCGTCAAGGACACGGGGCCACTCTTGTGATTGACATACGGCAAGAACTCCCCACCTCGTCGCCTGTGGTCCGCCACTGACCGCCTTGAGCAAGGTCGCCACGATACGGAACGAGGTGTCGGCGTATAGCCGATCTATCCCGTCGATGATGAGGAGCGGCGCTCGGCTTGGCTCGCTTCCGAGAAGCTCGGTCAACGCATGACTGAGCCTCATCGACGCCTCGAAAGCTCCAAAGTCCGCCGCTCGGTCAAGGGATGACGCATCGATCCACAGCGTACGCTCGTCGCTCGACACTCGTCGCTCAAAAGCGGCCTTCGCAAGCGTTGATTTGCCCGCGCCGGAGGGGCCCAGAAGAGCAACTTGTACATTGCTCGCAATCGCTTGAAGAACACCGGCAACGTGCTCATTCCGCGGGAGCCTTACCCGGTCCGCGATCGAGTCGCGGACGAGGCCGGCCTCGCGTCCAGATCGTGCATCAAGCGCTAACCAGTCGATGGCGTAGTCGGGATAGTCGGCGAGCGCGACACGTGAACGCAACCTCTCGAGGAGGCCGCGCAAGGTTAGGCTGCCGGCCTGCGGGCGCAGCTCGGAAGCAAGTTCGCGAAGGACGCTGTACAGCGTTTGCGCTTCGGCAGCAGTCTGGCTGCGTACCGCCCGTCGACATAGCTCGAGCGCGCTGTTCAGAGAATCGGACGAGACAACCCCAAAGTCTCGCTGAATGAACCGGACGCGTTGCAACAGACGAGCAGTGTCAACGTCGGTTGTCGCTTGTCCAAGCGAAGCAGGGCAGGCAAAGCTCGCGAACAACGCGCGCTCGTCTGCGCTGGCCCAGTTCGGCGTCGCAAGGCGCAATGGCAAGAGAGTCGGATCGTTCGCGCGCGCCTTCTCAATCAGGCCCGACACCGAATGGGCTGCCGCGCCCGACAGAGGTGCCGTGACTAGCCCGATGAAATCAAACGTCTCGTCAAAAGCGGTCGAGCCGATTCGGAGCCACTGTTCCCACGCCGCAGCCACGAAATCAGCAGGGGCAGATATTGCCGTGAACTGGGCGTTACTCTTCACCGAAAGCGCGAGGCGATGGCGCGTGGCACCGACCACTGTCGTCACTAGCACGTCATCGAGGAACCATCCATCGGCGCGCGTTTGGAAGTCGAGGCGAACCGGTGGGCCGTTTTCCACGCCGAAGACGGGCTCTCCAATCAGCATGGCCGCGAGCAACCAGGAGCAGACATCGTCCTCGAAGACGAAGCCGCCTCCGCCTGTATTCTTTGGGGGCGCGACGTTAGTTGCCATGAGCACCTCTGCCGACACGAGGAGCGGAGCGCTGTTCCTCTAAATAGCGCCAGCCTATGACGTGCGCACCCATGAGCGCGATTAGGAGCCGTCTGCGGGCGGGTAAGCGCAGGCGCAGTAACTTGTGTACGATGACGAAGTCCTCAAAACCGGGTCATAGGCTGCGAGAGCGCTTTCCTAGAGTCGTTCGTACCGAGCCTTGAGGCGCTATTGGCGCCGACAACCGCTCACTTGGGAGGCCACGCTCTCCACTCGCTTGAGATAACTGAATGTCGCGTCGGCCAGAAGATGCACTACCATTGTGGGGCCTTCGAGTCAGTCTCTGACTGAAGCCTAACGCTCACGTTCAGCAGCAAACGACCACACGAACGAAAGCGGGGCGTTCGCTCCGCCCCTTGACGCTAGTGCGAGCGCCCCGCGGTCACCACACCGATTCTTCCACCGTTTGACTGCAGCTACGCAAGGTTATGCCGCCGATTCTCGGCCTATTGATCGGCCGAAGACGCGACAGTCGTTCCGAAAAGCTTCTTCTGCTGGTCGGCGAAGTAGTCGTGCGTGAACGCCCATACTTCAAGCCGGTCTTCGTAGACGACATGCAGATGGTTCAGGTAGTCGATGGATCGGGGAAACACTCGCCAGTTTACGGGTTCACCTGGCAGCCAGATTGAATCCCCTTCAGAGGGGACGACGAGCAGTCCATTGTCTTGCTCAATTACGCTTCCGAACGGCGCGACGCGCGCGGAGACTACACTAGAGGAGGATTGCTGACTTGTGAGCTCGATGTCGCCAATGCTGCTGAACAGAGCTTCAGCTGACTTCGTGCCGGCCGGAGAGTATCGCACGATCTCGACGCGATTGTCGATGTATCGGAACATCTTGTCGCGAGCTCCCCAAGTAAATGCGTTGCTCGTGCCCGGAGTGCTAAACATCTCGCTGCCAGCAATCACTCGATCAAATTTTCGGACGCGCCTGCGGCTTGACGAATCGTCACGATCCGGCTTGACGCGCTCGAACGAGGCAACGTATGCGGTCGATTCTTGCCCAGTTGCGACAACGCTTGAAAACGCCCACTCGCAGCTGCTGCACGGAATCTGCGAGAGGTGATTCACAGAACTCTTCGCATCTAGAGGATGTTCGCCAGCCAAACTCACCTCAAACAGGCCATCGCTTCCGCTCGCTTGCGCGATCGTGCTGAACTTCGCGGCGATGTCTAGCGCAGGGGCGTCAGAATAGCGAACCACCTCTCGACCTGACTTCTTCGCCGCTCCCGTTGCAAGACCATACAATCCTTGGCTCGCGCCCACATACAACCGGTTGTAGTGAATTTCGGAGTCATTGTGCGGGAACGGAAGCCGATTGTCCTGCGTGCTACCGAGGCTAATTCCGGCCGCCTGCCAATTCGCAAGCAGGTTTGAGAGGCGTTGAAACTTGTCTATCAGGAGGGGTCGGATTTCTGGATCCGCGATGAGTTCTCGCGCGCCAGGCTCGTACAGGCTGTGATTGCCGAGTAGTGCAGCGTTGGCCGCAACCCTGAGCTCTTCTGGGAGCGGCAACTCGTGTACTAGCTGATCCCAGGAAATGGAGGTGAGCTCACCCTGCTGGCCGAAAAGTTGGAGCTCGCCCGCGTAAAGCTGAGAGTCCCAGAATTCGCCTGGTATAGAAAGCTTGATGGGTGGCGTGAGAAAACTCATAGCTTGACCGGCTGTTGTTTTCCGATCTTTCGGATCTTCGGCGCGGGCAGTATGCGAGTGCTGAGCCAGTGCAAACGGACACTTTCGGTTGGGACATCCTGCTGCTTGTTCCGGTGATCAGCTGGATAGCCATGCCAGCTACCGTGACTAGAATCGACCACAAACTTCGCGATGAACGACTGGGTTTTGTGGTCCTCGACAACTCCGAGGTAGTCGGGAGCGCCGTTGACTAGATGAAGTCCCCATCCTGCTTCGGAGCTACAGCATCCGGAAAACCAACTTATGCTGAAGGAGGCCTGCTCATCTCCCAGTCCAATGGTCCACTGCGACTGACCCCGGGATCCGTTCCTATGCTTGGGATTTGGGCTATACGAGGGGACGACCGCTGCGGAATTCATACTTTGAGTCGGCATTGGAGAGTTGTTACTTCATCGCGACAGACAGGTATCCAACCCTGGCTTGAGTTTCACGTCGGCGCTAAAGCTCGTCGAATATTGTGGAGACAGGCAAGGATGCGAGGCGGCCTAACCTCTCTTCGCTCGACCGAGTCAACGTCGGCCCCGCAGCATCAGCGGTACACAGCGTACAATCCGCGCTCGTACGGATATCCGCAAGCAGAATCGGCATAGGCAGTCACGTCCACTTCGTCCCAACAGTCGCAACCGGCGCCAAAGTCATCCCGACCGATCCAATGCCGCTCATCCCCCCCCCGCATAAAACAACGCCCGGTCGACTCTCCAAGTCGACCGGGCGTCATCATTTCCATCCGCTTAATCCCTACCGATCGAACCCAGCAGCCTCATCCGGCACAAACACCGGCTGTGCCGCACCAGGCCCACCCTTCTCCACCTTGCTCCGCGTGATCTCCGGCAGTCCCGCTGCCTTCAACATCGCGTTGATCTTCGGCAGATCCGCGGCAATGATCCGCTCCATCCGCGACATCTGCAGGTCGAGCTTCGGGTTCAACACCGCCAGCACATCATACGCCTGCTTGGGCGGGCGACGCTCGCCGCTCGACACGAAGCTCAGCAAGCTCGAGAACTGGTTGTTCAGTCGGATCGGGAAGTTGAGCGGGTCCTGTCCCGACTGATTCTTCGTCTGATAGACGGAATCCTCAACGGCGCTCAAGCTGTCCGCGAACTTTTTCGCCAACGGCGCAAACGCGGCGTTCGCGGTCATCTTCGCGGTACGATCGGTGACGTCCGACTTCAGGTTACGAATCTCGATCACGCCCTTGTTCGCGTCGCTCATGCGGTCGCGCACCTGCAGCGCCATCCGCGTCTGCTCCACGAGATCAGCTTCGGTCGCTTCCGAGCGCGGATCGGGCTTCACCACGAACGTGTACTGCACCGGCGCGGCACTGCCGGCGGTCATCTTCACGCTGTACGTGCCCGGCGCCATCGACGGGCCCGTGCCACGTCCGCCCCACAAAATCATGCCGCGGAACGTGGTCGCATCGGGGTGACGCATGGTCCACGTGTAGCGGTTCACGCCCTTCCGGTTGGTCGGCTTGGCCGGTGCCGCGGCACCGAAGCCGCGTCCACCACCAGGGCCGCCTGCCGCAGGCGTGGGGTTCGTATCCGTGCTCGCGACCGTCGCCAGCAGCTTGCCGGCCTTGTCGTAGAACTGGAACGTCACCGGCATCGAATCGGTCGGCAACCGATACACGAACGTCGGCGCGGCCTGGCCGTTCAAGCGCAACACGGGAACCGGCTTGTACAGGTACGGCGTGCTCGCGGCCTTCTCGGTCTCGGGCTCCCAACGCAACGGCGTGAGGTTCTCCATCACCCAGAACGCACGACCATGCGTGCTGATCGCGAGATCGTCGTCGCGCAGCATCATGTCGCTCACCGGCACCGGCGGCAGATTCTTCTGCAGGCTCTTCCAGTTCGCGCCCGCGTCATGCGACACGTACACACCACGCTCGGTGGCCGCGTACACCATGCCCGGACGATACAGGTCTTCACGGATCGCGCGCGTGAAATGGTCAGGCGCGATGCCGTTCGTGATCTTCGTCCACGTCACACCGTAGTCGGTGGTGCGATAGAGATACGGCGCGAAGTCGTCCATCTGATAGCGGTTGCCCGCCACCCACGCCGTACCGGGATTGTGCGGCGACGCTTCGATGATGCTCCACCGCATCCACTCCGGCACACCCTTCGGCGTCACGTTCTTCCACGTCGCACCGTTGTCGCGCGACACGTGCAGCAGTCCATCATCGCTACCCGTCCAGATCAATCCCTTCGTCAGCTTCGACTCGGCGATCGTGAACACGGTGCCGTAGTACTCCACGCTGGTCTGGTCCTTCGTGATCGGGCCACCCGAGCTGCCGAGCGTGGCGGGATCGTTGCGCGTGAGATCGCGCGAGATCGGCGTCCACGTGGTACCGCCGTTGGTGGAACGGAACACGACGTTCGAACCGACATAGATCGTGTTCGGATCATGCGGCGAGTGCACGATCGGGTACGTCCACTGGAAGCGGTACTTCGA
>CAWJMR010000039.1:0-10282 GCA_963843965.1 uncultured Gemmatimonadaceae bacterium | reverse complement strand
CAACGAAGGCCAGTGGACCGTGGCGCGGTCGTGGCCGCTGGCCAGTTCCACACCACCGAACTGACCTGCGGCCGACGTCAGTAGCCGGGGTCGCTGGGCCAGTTCGGTTGGAACAGGTGCCACTGCTCAGGCGCGCGACGGATGAGGAACTCGAGCTCGTTGGCCAGCGATTGCGACACCCGGGCGACGTCCTCGCGCAGGCCGCCGAACGCGTCGCCGCCACGGGTGGGCGCACCAGCGCATGGTGGCCGTTGTACGAACTGGTGAAATAGCAGCCCACCGGCAGGATCGGCGCGCCGACACGCAACCCGAGGGTCGCCGGGCCGGCGGGCAAGGTGGTGCGCTCGCCGAAGAACTCGACCTCGACGCCCCGTCGATCGATGTCGCGATCACACAACAGGCACACGATCTCGTTGGCGCGCAGGGCCTGCAGGACGGCCGGGCCGGCCGTCGGGCCCGTGGGCACGACGGTCATCCCGAGTTCCTTGCGCAGATCGGCGAACCACTCGAACAACTCCGGCGGCTCCAGCGCTTCCACCACGACGGTGAGCTTGTAACCCTGATCGGTCATCCATCGACCAGCCCACTCCCACCCACCGAGGTGCGGCAGGGCGAAGATGCACCCGTTGCCGAGCTCGAGCGCGTCGGTGATGTGCTGAAAGCCGTCGACGGTGAACGCCCGGGCCACGGTGCGCGCCGACAGATTCGGCAGCCGGAAGCGCGGTTGACTCTTAGCGCCGTTAGTTGTTGAAATTACGGCGTCGCATTCGGCCGCACCGTCACCGGCGCATCCAGCGTCGCGCTGATGCCTGCGCCGGCGTTGATGCACGTGTCGAAGTTCGCCGTGGCCGCGGCCGCCGCCGTGCCTGCCGCTGCACCAGCGGCTGCACCGATCACCGTGCCCTTCGTGTTCTTGCCGATGATCTGGCCGGCAATCGCGCCGAGGATCGCGCCACCGGCGACCTTCTTTGCGTCCGTGCCCTTCGTGGCGCTACGCACGCGCTCGGCCGAAGCCGTCTGCACCGTGGCTTCCAGCGGATACGTACGGCCACCGTAGGTCACCGAGACCAGCTTCACCGTGAGCGACGTCTGATCGTTCGAGTTCTTCGCCGTCTTCGCTTCCGTCACTTCGAACGTGCCCGTCGCGCCTTCCGGAATCACGACGCCGTTGGTGGCGGTGACCGACTGCTCCAGCGACGCCGTGAACTTCTCACCGACCGTCACCGTGTTGCTGCAGACCTTGTTGTTCGTGGCGAAGCGGAACGACGTGCCCGAAGCCACGACACCCGTGACCGCCGCTGGAGCCGGAGTCGGGGTTGGAGTCGGAGCCGGCGTTGACGGCTTCGGCGTGGTCGGACGCGGGCGCGGAGCGGCCGGCTTCGGAGCCGGGGCGGGCGCCACAGCGGCCGGAGCCGGCGGCGGCGTCACGGGAACGTCCTCGAGCTTCGGCTGCGCCGAATCCGTCGCCATCGCCAGATCGCGACCCAGCGTGCTGTCGGCGTTCAGGGACGCGTTGTCGGCAGCCTTGTCGCCGCAAGCGGCAAGCGCGGCCAGCGAGAACGCGGCCAGAATCATCGTGGGACGTGACGGACGAATATATTGACGCATACAGAAACTCCTGAGAAAGGGACGCGGGACACGCCCGCGAGAGGAAGATAGGTGAAACGCGTCGCCGTGCGAAATTCGGAGTACGATGAACGGAAATAAACGCGGAATGCCGCCGATGCCAGCGCGGCGCGCCCTGCGACGCCTGCTCCCCTACTACCACCCGTACCGGTGGCAAGTTGCGTGCGGGCTCGGATCTGTCGTCGTGGCCGCCTTCCTGGCCAGCGTCATTCCGTCCCTATTGCAACGCGGAGTGGACGATATTCGCGCGGGGGCGGAGGTTAGCACCATCGTGCGGCTCGGCGGTGTGATGCTGATCACGGCTGTCGCAAGTGGCGTGCTTCGCTTCAGCATGCGGCTGCTGCTCAACGGGATCAGTCGCCGTATCGAGACCGATCTCCGCCACGACATCTTCGCCCGCCTCAGCACCCTCGACGCCAGTTGGTACGCCCGCTGGCGAACCGGGGATCTCATGGCGCGCCTCACGAACGACCTCGGCGCCGTCCGCATGGCCGCCGGGCCAGCCGTGATGTACCTCGTGAACACGATCTTCGGCGGCCTGTTCGCGATGATCATGATGGTGCGAATCAGCCCGCTGCTCACGGCGGTCGCCCTGCTCCCCATGATCGGCCTCCCCCTGCTGATGCTGCGCCTCGGACGCCTCGTGCACGACCGCTTCGAGGCCGTGCAGTCGCAGTTCAGCCAGCTCACCACCCGCGCGCAGGAGAACCTCTCGGGCGTGCGCGTGGTTCGAGCGTATCGACAGGAGCAGGCCGAAACGGCGCGTTTCGTGACGCTCGGCGACAAGTACCTCACCGCCAACATGCGGCTCGCGAAGCTGAACGGCCTCATGAACCCCGGCTTCGGGCTGCTCGCCGGCCTGGGCGGCGCCGTCACGATCGGGGTCGGCGGACGTCTCCTCATTCAAGGAGAGGTCTCCGTTGGCGGCTACGTCGCGTTCGGCATCTATCTCGCGCAACTCACCTGGCCGCTCATCGCGCTCGGATGGACCACGAATCTGTTTCAGCGAGCGGCCGCTTCGATGACCCGCGTGCTGGAGCTCCTCGACGCCGAGCCGCTGTCAGTGCAAGACACCGGCACCGCGAGCCTCCCCGTCGCGGTGGGTGGGGCCGACGCGCAGCAGGGCGGACGCACGGTGGAGTTCCGCCACGTGTCGTTCCGGTATCCGCGCCCCGTCATCGTGAGCGAAGACGGCGCCGCGCGCGATGCGAATTACGAGCAGACGGCGGACGGCGCACCGGCGGCCGAGCAGCGCTGGATTCTGCGCGATATCTCCTTCCGCATTCCCGCCGGCGGCACGCTCGCGATCGTTGGCGCAACCGGCTCGGGCAAGAGCGCGCTGATGGATCTCATTCCGCGCTTCTTCGATCCGCAGGAAGGACAGGTGCTGCTCGACGGCGTCGACATCCGCGAGCTGCCGATCGGCGCGCTCCGCGCGGAACTCGGGTACGTACCGCAGGAAGCGCTGCTCTTCAGCGAAACCGTGGGCGAGAACATCGGCTACGGTCTCGAAGCGCCCGCTCGCGAACGACTGGAGCAGGCCACCGGGATCGCGCAGCTGCGTGATACGATTGCCGGCCTCCCCAATGGCTTCGACACGCGACTCGGCGAGCGCGGTATCAACCTGTCGGGCGGACAGAAACAGCGGACCGCCTTGGCGCGTGCACTCGCGCGCAGTCCGCGCGTGGTGCTGCTCGACGATGCGCTCTCGGCCGTGGACACGCAGACGGAGGCCGCGATTCTCTATGAGCTGCGCACCGCCCTGCAGGGTCGCACGGCCCTGATCACGTCGCATCGCGTGAGCGCCGTGCGCGACGCCGATCACATCCTCGTGCTCGACGACGGCCGCATCGTCGAGCAGGGCACACACGAAGACCTCGTTCGACTCGGCGGACGCTACACCCAGCTCTTGCAACGTCAGCAGCTCCTCGAAGCGATCGAAGCCGCCTGAGCGTCGCACGTCGCGCCTGTTAGAGGCGCTCCACCAGGAATGCCGGCGTCAGCGGCTGCAGAATCGCGGCCAGCCGCTCGAACCACCCGGTGAACATCAGCACACCGACCAGAATCAGCAACACGCCGGCAATGCGATTCACGAGCCCGAGATTCTTCTTGAACTTCTGGAAGAATCCGAGGAAATGCTCGAGTGCGAGTGCGCTCAAGAGGAATGGTACGGCCAGCCCGAGTGAATAGAACGACAGGAGCGTGACGCCCTTGGCCAGCTGCGACTCATTCGCCGCCAACAAGAGGATGGCGCCGAGCGTCGGACCGAGACACGGCGTCCACCCCGCGCCGAAAGCGATACCCACCAGGATCGTGCCAAGAAAGCCGATCGGTTTGTCGCTGAGGTGCACGCGTCGCTCCTGCTGCAGGGCACCGATGTTCAGCACTCCGATCATCCAGAGCCCCATCAGCACCATCAACGCGCCACCGACGCGGGCGATCCAGACGCGATAGGCGAGCATCAGCTGGCCGAACGCCGTGGCGCCGGCGCCGAGCGCCACGAAGATGAACGAGAAGCCGAGCACGAACAGCACCGCGTGCGTGAGCGCCGCTCGCCGGGAACGCGACACATCGTCGAGTCCCATGCCCGTGATGAACGTGATGTAACTCGGCACAAGCGGAAGCACACACGGACTGAGGAAGCTCAGTAAGCCCGCGGTGAACGCAACCAGTACAGTCAGAGAATCAGGAGCCACGACGCGCACTCGGAGAACTGGAGGGAAGTCCGCGACGGCAGGTGCCGCACAGACCGTAAATCACAAGCCGGTGACGCTGCCGCGAGAAATCGTGCGCTTCAGCCAGCAGCGTTGTCATGCGTTCCAATCGTTCGTCACGAAACTCCGTGACTTTGCCGCACACCGTACACAACAGATGCTCATGGTGCGGAATACCGCGCGACGCCTCGTAGCGCTTGAAGCCTTCACCGAAGTCGCGCTCGACCACCAGGCCGCTGCGCACCAACACTTCGAGCGTGCGGTACACGGTCGCCGTACCGGCCGTGGCACCGTGGGCGCGCAGTTCGCGCGCCACGTCCTCGGCCGACAGGTGCCGGTCGGTTCCCAGCACCACATCGGCGATCGCCAGCCGCTGCGCGGTAGCCGGCAGATTGTGGTCGCGCAGAAAGACACGGAACGCCTCGCGGTCGGCCGCGATGGCCGCCGCACTCGTCGTCGCGTCGTGCGAATCGCTCATACGGACTCGCTCGCGGTGTAAATCAGACCGCGGGGTACGGCACGCGGAGTGCGCGCGCCAGCTGTGGTGCCGAGTAGCGCACGATCTCCGACTCCTCACCCGCGCGCCGCTGCACGCCGCGCACCACGAGATCCACCGTAATGAGCGGCGCCTCGGCTTCCGCCACGACGTCGGCTTCCCACTTGCCGCGCTCCGGCCCCTTCTGCACGAGCCGATAGCGGGCCGTGTACACCGTGTGCCGGATACGCGGTACCGGCGTGGTCTCGATTACCGCAACGTCATCGGCATCGGGCAGCACATCGGCTTCATCGAGTTCCTCGTCGGCCGTATGCTCGGCGATGACATCGACGTCGAGCGCATCCTCGGCGTCGACGTGCGTGTCTTCGGCATCGGCTTCGACTTCAACTTCAACTTCAACTTCGATATCGGCTACTGCTTCAGATTCGACGTCGAGTTCGGCTTCGCCTTCGACGTCCGCATCGATGACGGCATCGACCGCCTCCTCTTCCACGACGACCTCTTCGAACGGCAGCTCCGGCGCCGCCGACGGCTCGACCACCGCCACCGGCACACGTGCCGCGATCACCGCGATACCTGTTTCCACGCCGCCCTGACGCAGTGGCGAGAACAGGTGCAATTCCTCGATGCGGTCGAGCGGCACATGCGCGAGCACCACCTTGAGGAATCGCTCCGTAATCTCGGATACCGGCGCGTCGGCGCGATCGGGCGCGACGACCTCCGGCGCAACCGGCGTCGTGTCTGCGTCAGCGGCGGACGTATCCGTCGCCTCGACCAACTCCGCCTGCGGCGCGTCGTCGTCTGGAACCGTCGTATCGATGGAAAGCGTCATCAGGTGAATCAGGTGATCGGAAGGAACGGATAAGGCGACTTGCCGGCACGCGACGCGTGATCACGGTTGGTCGGATTGCGATCGCGGGCGTCCTGCTCGCGCTCGATGAACAGTCGCAGGATGTGCAGAAAGTCCTGCGCATTGGTGACCACGCCGAACGCCTGGCGCGTGCCGCGGTCCTTGAGCTTGCTCACAACGAACTCCGACGAGTCCACGCAGATGGTGGGCAACTCGTGCAGCACGCCGTCGCGGTCCATCGTGAACGACGGGAGCATGTTGCCGGTCGCGATCGCGTGGAGCGCCGTCGCGATCATCACGGCCATCGTCGCTTTCGTTGCATGCGCGCGCATCGCATCCTGCGCCTCGACCGCGTCGGTGATCACGTCGGGCAGCGGACCGTCGTCGCGAATCGAGCCGCAGAGCACGAAGGGGACGCCGCGCTTCACCAGCGCGTGCATGATGCCGTCCTTCACGATGCCCTGCTCCACCGCGTTCGCGATCGAGCCCGCACCGCGCACCGCGTTGATCGCGCGCATGTGCAGGCCGTGTCCGCCGGTACTCGCTTGGCCGGTTCCGGTCATGCCAAGCGTCGTGCCGAACATCGACGCTTCGATGTCGTGCACGGCGACCGCATTTCCCGCCAGCAACACCTGCACGAAGCCTTGATCCACAAACCAGGTCATGTCGGTCCGGGCCCGCGAGTGCACGAGCGCTGGGCCTGCTACCCACGTGACATAACCACCGGCGTCGCGCTGCTCGAGCAACAGCAGCGCCATCTGCCGATAGTCGATCGGCTTCTCGCGCGACACTTCACTCGTCATGAAGCGGAACTCGCTGCCGTCGTCCGGCTCCACGAAGGCGTGCAGGTGCACGAACACGCCTTCGCTCCCGTCCTCCGCTTCGCCGACCACCACCAGGTCGCCCTTGGCGACGCGCCGGCCTTCGCGAATCCGAAGCTGCCCATCCGTGCCGAGCACAATGCCGGAGTCCATGCGCGGCTCCAACGGTAACCGCCACTCACCGCCGAGGCGCACGTACGTCGGAAGATTCGTGGTCGAGAAGAAGCCGTCTGGCAGCACCCCGTCGGCCGGAGCGGGCACAAAACGGGCGTCCGGCGCCGATGAGAGCGGCGCCACGTCGAATGCAGGCGGGCGGAAGCGGGTCACCCATGAAACATCACCGGGCGCGGCACCCCCGAACAAGCCGAAATCCGGATTCCCCCTTGCCTTCTCCGGCACTCCATTTACCTTACTACTATACTATTGCCTAGCCAAACACAGTCCGCACAAAGAACCGCTGCACTTTTCATCTTCCCGAAGAGATAACACATGACCAAGTCCTCACGTTTCCTTGCTGGTGTTCTGCTCGTGCCGGTCCTGATGGCCGCCCGTCCGTTCGTCGACGCCAAGCCGCACGTCATCGACAAGAACCACAGCCAGATCAACTTCATCGCCGATTCGCGCCTGCTCAGCGCCCACGGCTTCTTCGGCAAGTGGGACGCCGACGTGAAGCTCGACGCGACGAATTGGTCGGCCTCCACGGTCTCCATCTCCATCGACGCGACCAGCCTGAACACCCGCGTCGACATGCGCGACAATCACCTGCGTAGCCCGGACTTTTTCGACGTCGCCAAGTTCCCGACGATCACGTTCAAGTCGGTCAGCGTGACGAAGGTCGCCGAAGGCAAGCTCGACATCACCGGCGATCTCACGATCCGTGGCGTCACCAAGCGTATCGTCGTGCCGGCCACGGCGGTGTTCTACGAGAAGGGCGCCGGCCGCTTCCGCGGTCAGTTCGCCATCAACCGCAAGGACTACGGCGTCGCTTTCGACTCGCCGGTCAACCCGATCGAGAACGAAGTGCAGGTGCAGTGGGACATGGCCCTCAGCGAGCCGAAGCCCGCCGCGGCCAAGTAACTCCGAAACACATGCCGCGATTCTGAGGTGTCACTCAGAACGACGGTACGGCCGCTGCGATCGACGTGATCGCAGCGGCCGCTTTCGTCAGCACGTCGGCCGGCTGCACCAACGACACGCGAAAGCGTCCGCGTCCCGCCTCGCCGAACGCGATGCCCGGCGTCACGACCACACCCGGGCCGTCCATGAGGGCGTCTACCCAGCCCCAGTCGTCATAGCCGGCCGGCACCGGGAGCCAGAGGTACATCGTGGCCTTTGGCGCCTGCACATCCCATCCCCCCGCCCGCATCGCGGCCACCAGCGCGTCGCGGCGCACACGGTACTCCGCCACGATCGGTGGCACGATCGTCTCGTGGTGCGTGAAGGCAGCCGTGCCGGCCATCTGCGCCATCGTGCTCACACCGTACCCGATGTTGGAGCGGTACGCGTCGAGCTGCGCGATCGCTTCCCGCTTGCCGGCCACGAAGGCGATACGCACGCCGGCCATGTTGAAGCTCTTGCTGCACGTATGCATCTCGACCGCCACGCGCGACGCGCCAGCAATCTGCAGCACGCTCGGCACCCGATACCCGTCGAATGACAACTCGCTGTACGCCAGATCGCTGATCAGCAGCAGCGCATGGCGCTCGGCGAACGCCACGAGCTGCGCGTAATCATCCAACGTGATCGTCGACGTCGTGGGATTGCCGGGATAGTTCACGATCAGTACGCGCGCCCTCGCCAGATCGGCCGGCGCCACCGCATCGAGATCGAGGCGGCCATCGGGCAGGAACGGCACGAACACCGGCACCGCACCCGCCAGCAGCGTGGCCCGTGCGTACACCGGGTAGTACACCTCGGGCACGAGCACGACGTCGCCCGGATTCGTGTGCGACAGAATCAGCTCGGCGATGCCTTCCTTCGAGCCCGCCAACGCCAACAGCTCGGCCACGGGATCGACGGTCACACCGAAGCGCGTCTGCAGATAGGCCGCGACGGCCGCGGTGTACGCCGGATGCGCGCGAAAGAACGGGTAGCCACTCAACGAGCGATCGGCTGCCGTGCGCTGCATCGCCTCGATCACGACATCAGGAATCGGCCCGTCAGGGCTGCCGATGCCGACATCGATCAGGGACTTGCCGGCGGCGCGCTGCCGGTTGCGGCGCGCATCGAGTTCGTAGAACACGTACGGCGGAATCGCCGCGAGGCTGTTGAGCGACATACCGGAAACTACACGGAGAGCGCGGCAGCCTACAGCAGCAGTCTACAGCAACGACACCGGGTCACGGTCGACGGTCAGCCGCAGCTCGTGCAGTTTCGGTACGGGACAGCGCTCGGCGATGTACCGGGCCACGCGCGTCATCAGCTTCGGCTGCGACGACTTGAGCAGGAAATGCCAGCGCCAGCGGTCTTTGATGCGATCGATCGGGCACGGGGCCGGCCCGACGAAGACGAGGTCGCGCAGTCCCCGACGGTCCACCAGTCGCTGCACCCAGTTGGCCGCGGCCACCGCCGTCGCGGCCGTCGCCGCCTGATCGAGACCGCTCACCATCACATTGGCAATGCTCACGAAGGGCGGATACGCCGGCATGCGACGCGCCCCCAGTTCCTCTCGTACGAAGCCGGTCACGTCGTGCGTGATCGCGTGACGGATCGCATGGCTGTTCGGCATGCGGGTCTGGATGATCACATCGCCGCCCTTGGGGCCACGTCCGGCACGTCCCGCCACCTGACTGACCAGTTGGAACGTCCGTTCCGCCGCCCGGAAGTCGGGAAGATTCAGCCCCGTATCCGCATCGACCACGCCGACCAGCGTGACGTTGGGAAAGTCGAGTCCTTTCGCGATCATCTGCGTGCCCAGCAGGATATCCACCTCGCCACGACCCACGCGATCGAGAATCTGCGTGTGGGCCCATTTGCCGCTCGTGGTGTCGACATCCATCCGCGCAATACGCGCTTCGGGGAATCGCTCGGAGAGCACACGCTCCACCTGCTGCGTGCCCAGTCCGCGACGGCGCATCGTGTCGGCCGAGCATTGCGGGCACACCGCCGGCACCGACTGCTGATGCTGGCAGTAGTGACACACGAGCATCTCCGGCACGCGATGATACGTGAGCGAGATGCTGCAGTGCGGACACACCGGCACGTCTCCACAGGCGTTGCACTGCATGAAGCTCGAATAGCCGCGGCGGTTCAGCAGCAGCAGACTCTGCTCCCCACGCACGAGCCGCTGCTCGAGCGCCACCAGGAGCGACTTGCTGAACACGCCCAGCGTTTCGTCGAACGGCGCATTGGGATTGCGCTCCTTCACGGCCTGCTTGAGCTCTACGCGCATATCCACCACGGTTACCGGCGGCAGCTCTGCCCCCGCCGCGCGGTCGGGCAGCGTGAGCCGGATGGCCTGGCCTCGATCGGCGCGCTCCCACGTTTCCAGGCTCGGTGTCGCGCTGCCCAGCACCACCACAGCGCCTTCGGCCCGCGCGCGCACGATGGCGGCTTCGCGCGCATGATAGCGCGGCGTCTCCGATTGCTTGTAGCTGCTCTCGTGTTCTTCATCCACGATCACGACGCCGACACGCTCGAGTGGCGCGAACAGCGCCGATCGTGCCCCCACGGCAATGCGCCGCTCGCCGCGGCGCAACGACTGCCACGCATCCAGTCGTTCCCCGTCACTCAAGCCGGAGTGCAACACGGCCACATCGTCGCCGAACGCGCCACG